>NZ_CP170198.1:1177500-1822500 GCF_042434915.1 Aquimarina rhodophyticola | reverse complement strand
TCCCAATGGTGTCATCATTGCAAAAATAGAGAGTAAAATAAAAATCACTGGACGTTTAATTTCTGTTTTTAAGAGAAATGTAGTTAAAATCATTGCAATCGGAATTTTATGGACAATAATTCCCAAGATTATCCCTTCACTATGATGAATAGGAAAACCTTCTAGCAATGCATGAATTCCCAAACTTATAAAAAGCAGTATGGGAACTTTATGTGTTTTATTATCTAAATGAAGATGTCCATGTTCTGCACCTCTTGAAAAATATTCTAGAATCTTTTGAAATAAAATACCAATCATGATCCACACTCCGATGGATTTAGAATTTTCGTGATCTTCAAAAACTTCAGGAAGTAAATTGAATACAGTTATTGCTAACAGAAAAGCACCACTAAACGCTAATAGTAGTTTTAAGTTTTTCTGATTGTTTGGTTTAAATATATAGACGATTAAGAAACCAATAAGTACAGCAAGTATGGAAGGAAGATAGTGATACACTATTTAAAAATTAAAATAAGTCTAGGTGAATGATTCTTATGATATTTATTTAATGCATAATCTCCAAAGGTATCTAATAAGTGAATATCAGCTCTTTCAAATAATTCTTTGAAATTATCAAGTGTTATCGCTTTGACGCGCTCTGTATAAAAATATTCTTCTCCCTGGTCAGAGAAGCGTATCTCCTTAAAAATATGCCCGTCTTTATAATAGCGTTTTAAATCAAATGAAATAGTATCTACAACTTTGGTTTCTTCTGCTATTAGATTATTGAGTACGTAAGGTGTATTTAGAAAATCTATACAAGCTATTCCGTTTTCGTTAAGATCAGCTTTAATCGCTTTTAAAGTATTTAGATTATCTTCTTCATTATCAAAATACCCAAAGCTTGTAAATAAATTAAAAACTGCATCGAATTTATTACCATAAGGCTTACACATATCATGTACTTCAAAATGAAGTGTTTCATTACTAAACTGCTGGGCATGTATTATACTCTCAGGGGATAAATCTACACCAGTAACCTCAAGCCCTAATGAATTTAAATAAATACTATGTCTACCCTTACCACAAGCAAGGTCAAGTACTTTTTCTCCAGCACTTAAATTAAGATAATGTGTGAGTTTATCCATAAAGCTTTGTGCTTCAGCATGATCACGATCTTTGTATAAAATATGATAATAGGGTGTGTCAAACCATGACGCATACCACTTTGTAGAATCTTTTAGCATAGAGGGCAAAATTAATGTATTTTTGCAATTTATAACTAGAGAATAACAATATAGTGAGCAATTCGTATAAAATGACAGCCAAAACTTTTTTTGGTTTTGAAGAATTATTGGCAAAAGAGTTAAGAGATCTCGGAGCAGAACGTGTGAAGACAGGAAATAGGGTAGTTAGCTTTTATGGTGATTTGGGTTTTATGTACAAAGCAAATCTCTGTTTACGAACTGCATTAAAAATACTAAAACCAATTGGTGATAAGAGAATTCAAAATGAAAAGGATTTATATAATTTTGTAAGATCCCTTACTTGGGAGAATTATATGGATGCAAATGATACTTTCGCAATATATGCAACAGTTCACTCCACTAAATTTAAACATTCTCAATTTGTTTCGCTTAAAGCTAAAGATGCTATTGTAGATAAATTTAGAGAAGAATCAGGGGAACGTCCCAATGTTGATACAGAGTATCCTGATTTGACAATTAATATTCATATTCAGGAAAATATGTGTACAGTTTCTTTGGATAGTTCTGGTGGATCATTACACCATCGAGGTTATAGAACAGTAACTAATATAGCACCAATAAATGAAGTCTTGGCCGCTGGTGTATTATTGCATTCTGGTTGGAGAGGTCAATGTGATTTTATGGATCCAATGTGTGGTAGTGGGACGTTGGCTATAGAAGCTGCTATGATCGCTTGTAATATTCCTGCGAATTTGAATCGAAAAGAGTTTGCCTTTGAAAAGTGGTTAGATTGGGATATGGATCTTTTTGAAAAAATAGAGGCTGCATCTCTTAAAAAAGTTAGAGATTTTACGTTTAAAATCTTTGCATCAGATAAAGCACCTTCTGCCGTACGTAAAACGAAAGAAAATGTAATTAACGCAAATCTTTCTGATTTTATAACTGTTAAAGAAGATGATTTTTTTGAAAGTTCAAAACCTACTGAAGGCTCATTACACATGGTTTTTAACCCTCCTTATGGGGAGCGTTTACAACAGTTAAATATAGAAGAATTTTATGCCCAGATTGGCGATACTTTAAAAAAGGGGTATCCGGGAACAAATGCATGGTTTATAACATCCAATTTGGAAGGATTAAAATATGTAGGTCTTAGGCCTTCTAGAAAAATTAAAGTATTTAATGGTAAGCTCGAAGGTAGGTTGGTCAAATATGAAATGTATGAAGGTAGTAAAAAGGCAAAGTTCAATCTAGAAAAGTAAAAAACGCTGTGATATAATTGGCTCCAAATTTTAATAAAAAAGTTGCTTAAGTAAGTATACTACTATCAAGATATAGATTTTATTTCTTAAATGATTCTCTATGATTTAAAATTTAAAGCTTATGCTCTCTTGAATTTTATAGTAGTAGGTACCCCCAAAAGTTTCAAACATTTTGGGGATATCTAATTATAGAGGTTTTTATTTACAAAGATTTAAAATTATATTGGAAATAGTATTAATCAATGATGGTAACTAAATCGTCTTTACTTTTTCTAACTTTAACCAAATTAACCAACCAGTCATTCTCTTCATCACGGTATCCAAGCGGTAACATAACACAACTACGTAACCCTTTTTCTCTTAAATTTAAAATTTCATCCACGGCAGTAGGATCAAAACCTTCTAACGGAGTGCTATCAACTTCTTCAAAAGCAGCAGCGGCTATTGATTGAGAAAAAGCAATATATGCTTGTTTAGCAGCATGATTAAAATTCACTTCAGCATCTTTTTGAGGATAACTGTCAAGTAACATTTTTCGATAATTTTCCCATCCTTCGTTTTTAAAACCGCGAACTTCATTGGTTAAATCAAACATCTTATTTATACGATCAGCTGTATAGGTATCCCAAGCAGCAAATACTAGTAAATGTGAGCAATCAGTAATTACCGACTGATTCCATGCTACGGGTTTAATTTTCTCTTTAATCTCTTGATTAGTAATAACTAAAATTTCAAAAGGTTGTAATCCGCTAGAGGTTGGAGCGAGCGAAGCAGCCTCTATAATATTATCAATTTTAGCTTGAGGTACTTTTTTACCGTTCATGGCTTTGGCAGCATAACGCCATTGTAATTTATCTAATAATTCCATACAAAGTCTTTTGCCGCGAAGGTACTATATCAATAAGAAAATTAAAATTGATATAGGCTAAGAAATTAACTTGCCTATTTACTTTTATAGTGGTATAAAGTTTATAAGCTGGTTTCCGTTTCTAAAAAAGTATACTTATATCCGTAGGATTAAATAAGATTTATAAGTATAGACAGTGATAAGTACAGGGATAAAAAAATCCTGTTTGATTACCTAATCAAACAGGATTGTGTCTTTAGTTATTTTGAATGATTTGTAATCAAGCTTTAGGATCCAAAATTATGTCGATACGTTCAACAATATCCTGTAAATGATATTTAGTCATCGTATCAGATAATCTTGAGATTGCATTACGCGCATCGCGACGTAGTGTATTTAACTCGGCGCGTACGACAGCACGAATATCACTTTGTGAGGCATTGACATCTGTACGAACTACCCAACGTCTTACATTTTCAGGAATTTTGGGTTGCTCTTTAGTCATAAGAAACTGTAAACGATCAATATAAGCTCGTTGTAGATTACGACGATAAACGTCAGTTTTCTTACCCGATCGTAGTTCGGACCAAAGTCCAGTACGCAATTCACGCATCATATCAAGTAATGTGTACGCATCCTTTGTATTGAGTGCTTCATTCTCAATTAAACGCGCCATCCTCCCATGATCTAAAAGGTTATCTAGGGTACGCACTTGAAATCTGCGAATACGTTCTATAGTACCTGCAGATTCTATTTTATCGAATATACTTTTTTCTAATAACCAAGTAGGGGTGTTAAAAAGTTGATCATTTAAGAATGCCATAGCACGTTTTTGTTTTGTTTTGGCTACATGTGTGTATACAGCACCTTTTTGATCATATGTTTTATAATATTCATACACACCACCAATATTACTAGTTACATGCCCCATATAACGATTAAACTGACCTAAAACTTGTTCGTACATGGTTTTAAGATCTTCATAATTCTTACCATCCTCGGCAGTCCAAGTAATTAGATTTGGCACAATACGTTGTAAATTTTTGATACCATACATACTTGCTTTTACTGCATCATCTCCGAGATCTTCGGTTTGAGAACTAGGATCAATTACACCGCGTTGTTGTTTCCCAAAACGATACATAGGGTCATTTTGGTGTTCTAAGATCCAACTATCAAGTGTTTTCTTTTCATCTTCTGCTGTTTTATCCAAAATAGGTTTATACCCCCATTGTATTGCATATTTATCGTACACGCCAATATTGGGCATTAAAGCTACATCACCATCGCCTGGCTGTGCTACGTAATTAAAGCGAGCATAGTCCATAATTGATGGTGCTGTTCCATATTTTTTAGTAAATGCAGGACTTCTTAAAGAATCTACGGGGTATGCCACACTACTTCCCATGTTATGAGGCAACCCTAGTGTATGTCCTACTTCGTGAGAAGAAACAAACCGGATCAAGCGTCCCATAACTTCATCTTTAAAAGCAACTCCTTGAGCATTTGGGTTAATTGCAGCGGTTTGGACAAAAAACCAGTTACGCAATAATGACATTACATTATGATACCAATTGATATCACTTTCTAATATTTCGCCAGATCTAGGATCACTTACGTGTGGTCCATTAGCATTAGGAATAGGAGAGGCCAAATAGCGCACTACCGAGTAGCGTACATCTTCTGGACTCCAGTCTGGATCTTCTTCAAGACTAGGAGGATCTTTGGCAATTATTGCATCTTTAAAACCAGCCGCTTCAAAAGCTATTTGCCAGTCTTCAATACCATCCTTTATATATTGTCTCCATTTTTGAGGCGTCGCACGATCAATATAATATACGATCTGTTTTTTAGGCACCACAAGTTCACCTCGTTCAAATTTTTCTTTATCTTCATCTCGTACTTCTAGTCTCCAACGGTCTAAGTAGCGTACAGTTTCACTTTTTTGTGTTTCTAAACCGTAATCTACTTGCCCTCTAGCGAACCAACCTACACGTTGATCAAAATACCTTCTTTTCATAGGAGTTTTTGGCAATAAAATCATCGAATTGCTCATCTCCAATGAAATGGATCCCGTACTGGTGTTAGAAGGAGGTGCTGCAGCATTGTAAGTTTTTACATGGCGCGCTTCTATATTAAGAGGATAGCTACGTAGGGTGTCGATATACGAACGGCTATCATCAAGTTTAGAAATTTTATATTGTTTACGGCGTCTGTCAGGAAAACCTAAAGCTTTGACATCTTTCTTAAACAAATTGGTTACCTCGATTACAGTAGAGGTGGAACCCTGTACACTATCTTTGTTAAAAGCTTTTATTGGGAAGGCATATAGAACGGGCTCAAAATTGGAGTTTTCAACCGCTTCATGTATCGGTAACGAATCTGCTGCTACGATTTGATGCGAAACGACACGTAAAAGAATTTGTTTGTTTTTGCGTTGCCATCTAAGCACTTGGGTATTTTGCTTTCCACCACCAAACCCAATTCCAGTAGCAGTCTTTGCAATTCTTGTAACCATCAACATTTCACGATTGAGTAAGGAATCAGGAATCTCGTAATAGTATTTACTATCAATATTATGAATAGTAAAGAGTCCAGGATCACTAATTGCTTTGTCTGTAATTACCTTATTATAAGGCTTTATAGCATCCTTGTCGGTTGCTTTGGGTTTACTAGTCTCTGATGCTGCTGTTTTACCTTTTTTTGAGGAAAGTACAGAACATCCACCAAAGGATAGAATGACTACTGTATATAACAATAGTCCATACGTTTTTTTAATCATCTAAGGGAGTTTTTATCATTTTTGAAGGCACTAAAATACCAAAAAACGTCGGTTTCTAGAATATTGAAATCTTAAATTTGAAGTCTAGACATAGTTAATTGTGGGTGGAACGAACATTTTTTTCTTTGATACGCTTATAATAAGTTGTGTGTAAGAGTGTATTTGGTTTTAAATAGATAAGATAATTTTTGAAATCTAAAATAGCATTGAAGCGTTTGAGTAATGCATTTCCTAGGTAATCATTATTTATTGTATTTTCTGTATCAATAGTGCTTATCGAAATTGGAATTTGGTAAGTAGCAAGGTTCCCGATTTTTAATTCTGGAAGTAAATATTCGTTCGTCTTTTTACGAATACCAATACTTCCTGAAGCGGTACCGTCTCCTGTTTTAATCAAAGAATTTTCCAAAGTATTGTTGATATCAAAAAACTGACTTAGTAAGATACTGTAATTGTAGCCAGTATCAAATTCTATCCAACCTTTGCTAATTTTATCATTATCAGTAAGAGTACAATAGATATAAGGTAAACCTCCAATCATTTTGGTTTCAATTTTTTGATAGCCTAACGGAATATTCTTCAGTTGATTATGGATTATAAGAAACTTTTTGTCATAATCAAGTTCGATAATTTTTCTTTCGAAAGCATTCCATCCTAATACTGCGTCAAATAGCTTATTTTTATAGTCTACCGAAATAAAGGGAACGCTATCCCATTTAAGATTGCCAATTTCTATGGTATTGTTAGAACTTGTAGATACAGTTTTACTGCCATCAAAACCAATATTTTGCGTTGTTCCGTTTACTTGCATCTTTACCTTATCTCCTATTAAATCTTTGGTGATAACCATTGCATTTGCTCCTGTGTCAAATATAAAATTAAGAGTGTCCGATTGATTGATCTTTCCTTTGAGATAAATTCTGTTATCAGGTCCAATGGTAAAAGATAGCGTATCGCTGGTTTGGATAGAACGGTTATCAAGATATTTATAACTTATTATTTTTTTAGGAGGAATAGAAGGTTCTTTATTTGTATCCGTACTAATTCTTGTGTATGCTTTTTCATTTTCTGGAAGCAAAACAATGAAATCATAGGTTTTGTTTGATTGAAGTTTTAATGAAAGCGTATCGATGTCAGAAATAAAACTAAGATGCAGTACTCCCTCAAATGAGTTAGTGACAAATTCGTCCCACATGACGTTTTGATCAGCTCTCCAAATTTCGGTAGTGAGAATATCTCCTTCTTTGATATTTAAAATTGGAGAATTTGCTCTGAGTACGGGGAGTTTTTGTTGAGCAGCTATATGAAAAGTGATTGATGTAAAAAATATCAAATAATGTAGTTTCATAGTTTTTCTTGTTCAATTAAAATTTTGATTAATTCTCTATCAATACCTTTAGCATTCATATAGAGCTGGGTGGTGTTTTTGCTAATTAACTTAAGTTGATTGAGAAGTTCTTGATGAGTATTGAGGTTCATACCTTGTAATGATTCTCGAACCGAATACTGTTCTTCTTTATCTAGAAAAACACAAATTTCTTTACCTTTCTTTGTTAAGGTAAGTTCGTAGTTACGTTTGTCACTAACATTCTGTTCTCTAGCTATATATCCTTTTAGTATTAATTTTTTAACTGCTTTGGCTGTGGTAGTTTTGTCTACCACCAATAGCTTTGACAGTTGCTGTTGGGTAATAGTAGGGTTTTCTTTTATTCGAAGTAAAAATTGGTATTGACCTTTTTCCAGATCAATAGATTTCATCAAAATATCCGAAAAAGAGTTTAACGCCCTATAAATCTTTCCAATTTCTCTTAAAATCTCTTTACCCATAGACTATATAATTAGCAGTAAAGATAGTATTATTAGTTGAAAGTTCAACTAATAATTATTTTCAATTTTGACTAGTAGGGTTACAGGTGATCATAATCATCTGTACAGAGTATATAATGTTTTAAGCATTGTAGGAGCTGGTTGAGGCTTTCTGTAGTACAAAATTATCTAAAGATGATCGGGGAGGATATTAGCTCAATAGCTATGTAAAGGGTCATTCAAGCTGTTATCCTAAATTTTGTAAATAAATGGTAAAAGACTTTGAAGCGTTTGTTTCAGGGGGAAAAGCTTAAAAATTATTTAGAACAAAGTGACTAAATATTTTCCAACTCATCTAATTCTTGTTGGTAATCATACTGTAGATCTTCATGTAATGTTTCAATCTTTTTTTGAATAGAGAAAAGTTCGCGACGATATAAGTTTAGCAACGTACTATTTCTTTTGATTGAAGGTGAAAATTCGTAAAGTTGTTCGCAGAAATAGAGTAATAGTTCGACTTCAGTTTCTTTGTTTTTGGAATATCGAATATATTTTTTTACCATTCGTAATATTTTGCGGACACTTTTCTTAATGAAATAGAAGGTTTTTGTATTAATTTCTAAAAATTGATTAGAAATCTCTTGTTTTACACTTTCAATAAATCCAGGTTCATCCTGCACCTCTAGTAAAAGATAGGTAAGAAGTTCTTTGTTTTCTTTCTTAAATTTTGATAGACGTAGGCAAAGCTCTATGAGTTCGCTATGCGAACGTTCTTTTAATTCTGTCTTTAGAGTTTTAACCGTAACTGCTTTCATAAACTTAGGATATTTATATTTTCTTCAGATTTATATAAAAGTTCTTATCAACAGTCCAGTTTTTATCTATATTATCTACGGTTTGCCAGTTAGCTTGAGGGTGTATCCATTCAACGTTATCACCAGTAATAATTCGTATCGGCATATCAAAATCCTTTACTATATTAGTATAACGATATCGTAACGTATCTTTATCAATCATCTCACATTCAACAATTGGAATTCTGGTATCTCTGAGATATTGATTAAAGAAAGCAGAAAGATCAATTGCTGTATGGTTGCTTAAAAATGATTCAATCTGTTGTGTGGTAACGGTTTGATGATAGAATTCTTTGTTGAGACCTCTTAAAATTTTGCGCCATTTATCATCGTTATCTACTAATTGTCTCAGTGTATGTAACATATTTGAACCTTTGAAATACATATCACTAGATCCTTCTTGATTTACATGATACGTACCAATTATGGGCGAATCATTTTGTATTCTTTTTCGCGTTCCGATGACATAGGCTGAAGCTGCTTCTTTACCGTAATAAAAATCTAGAAATAGGCTCTCAGAATATGCGGTAAAACTTTCATGAATCCACATATCTGCCGCATCTTTATGCGTAATATTATTAGCAAACCATTCATGTCCTGATTCATGAATTATAATAAAATCAAATTTAAGCCCCCATCCTGTTTCAGATAAATCCTTACCTAAATATCCATTTTTATATTGATTGCCATAGGTTACCGAACTTTGGTGTTCCATGCCCAGATAGGGGACTTCCACAAGTTTAAAACTGTCTTCATAAAAAGGGTAGGGACCAAACCAATATTCAAAGGCTTTCATCATTTTGGGGGCATCGGTAAACTGCTTCTTTGCCTTTTCCAAATGATCTCTTAATACATAATAATTCATAGTTAGAGGACCTTTTTCACCTTGGTAGGTTTCGCCAAATTGTATATAATCTCCAATGTTTATGTTTACTCCATAGTTGTTAATAGGGTTGCTTACAAACCAATGATAGGTTTTGGTAGTAGTGTTGGAGGTAACTTTGCGTAGTCGACCATTAGAAACATTCATAAGGTCTTTGGGTACTGTTACATTGATAGCCATACTATCTACCTCGTCATACATATGATCCTTATTAGGCCACCAAATACTTGCACCCAGCCCTTGACAAGAAGAGGCTATAAATGGTTTTCCGTTACTGTCGGTTTTCCAAGAAATCCCTCCATCCCAAGGAGCGTTCACTGCTTCACGAGGATAACCGCTATAAAATACTTGAACGCTCTCTATGCTATCTACAGATTGTTTCTTTTGCAATGAAACAAAATGTGCATTTTTTTCACTCCGTACTGAGAGTACAACACCATTCTGAATTACGCTATCTATACGCAGCGGCGGTTGTAAATCTACCTGTAGTGTTTTCTTTGATTTCAAAACCTTATAATGTATTGTAGTAGATCCAGTAATATATTTTCTTTTGGGAACTACTTCTATATCGAGGTTGTAGTAGGTTAGATCCCACCAGCTTCGCTCTGGTGTTATACTGCCCCTAAGGGTGTCTTGGCGTGTAAATGTTTTTTGCGCTAGTCCTTTGTAAAAGCAAACTGAAACGAAAAGTATAAATAAAAATCTAATCATGGTAGTATAATTTGTCAAACCGCATTGCAAAGGTATGTAGAAGCGTGTGTCTTTTTCATAAAATATTGGGTGCAATTAATAATTTGTTGGTTATAAACATGGCTTTCTCTCTGTTTGATTCTTTATAATTAAACCATATGTGATCAATACGGTTACTATTAAGTTATGATTATATATAGTTAGTAAAGCATGTCGATACTCAAATAATATCAAAACATTTTGGACATGGATAATGTTAAGATCAAAAATAATTTATAAGTACCATGCTCAAAACCGTGATCTAATTTTTGAAAATGGTATCAACAATTTAGATAAAATTTAAAATACCTGCTCTTATTTCAAAAGAGTATAATGTTCACTAGCAGTTTTTGCCTAGTAACTTGATTTTCATGTATAAACCTAGGCTTGACTAAGCCTTTATAAGGAGTCAGGAAGTTGCTCGTGCAACTATGATTTGAAAATTTTACATTAATTTAAGAACAATTTACTAATGCTTCTCAGTTTTGAAAATACCAGAAGGGAAAACAACTGGACTTTCCAAGCCATCCTGTCCAACAGAGGCAACACCAAAAAAGTAATTATCGATAACAATACCATTTAAAGTAAACTGGTCAACATCACCAACAAATCGACTGTGATCCCAAGTAGGGGAGGTGGTTGCTCTCCAATATATTTTGTATCCTTTAATTCCAGTATGATTCACTTTTTTCCATTTAAGTTGCGCAGATGGTTCTACGATACCTCCAATTGCTACTTCTTTTGGGGCAGGAGGAGCAGAGGCAATGCTTGCCATCGCAATCGCATTTACTGCAGTAAGCTTAGCAGCATAATCAAAATTTACATGTTCGACTACATCCCCATATTTGATACCATTTTCCTCTCGTAAATCTTGATGCTGTTGTGTGTAATTTTCATGTGCTTCCATTATTCTTATACCAGCAAACCCCACATCATTAAAAGGCCTATGGTGACCACCGCGACCAAAACGATCTAAGCGATAGATCATCATAGGATTCATTTCGGGCATATATGTTTTTACAGTTTTATGGATATATCTGGCTAACTGTCTTGATACTCCGTCAACTTCACCACCATAAAAACGGCGTCCATTACGTTGTTTTTCAGTTTCAGTAGGTGGCACAGGTTCTGAAAATATTCTAAAAGTTCTATTATCAATAACACCATCGACACCTTTAATATTTCCGATCATATCATTATTAAGCACACCCACAAGATTCCATTTTTTTTCTTGCGCATATTCAGCAAGTCCTTTACCTCCAAAGAGTCCTTGTTCTTCACCCGATAATCCAGCGTAAATTATACTACTTGCAAATTTATGTTTTGATAATACACGAGCAGCCTCTAAGGCACCTGCCATACCACTAGCATTATCATTTGCTCCCGGAGAATCAGAGGTGAAATCTGTTGGATCTGTAACACGAGAATCTATATCTCCACTCATCATTACAAAACGATTGGGATGCTGTTGACCGCGCTGAATAGCAACTACATTAACTACCCAAACATCTTTTACAATTCTAGGATTTGTCCCTTTTTTAATAAGGTTTTTTTGATAAAAAACCTCCAAACAGTTGCCGCAGTCTCGTGAAATTTTCTCAAATTCTGATTTAATCCAACGGCGCGCTGCTCCGATACCTCGAGTATCTGATACCGTATCGCTTAGAGTATGTCTAGTACCAAAGTTAGCTAATGTGTTTATGTCCTTTTCAATACGAATTGAGGATACATCATCAACAATTTCATAAATTTTTGTAGCTGTTTGAGCAACTAGTGTTGTGTTAATAAAAAAAAGGAGTACTAACTTATTTAATACGTTAAATCTCATTGTGTTGTTTTTAAATTGAAGGTGCCAATTATTTTAGGTATTATCTATATACACTACAAATAGTGTTAATGATACATTATTATGACTGTTTTCAAAGTTATAAATTATATAGTCGATCACCATATTTTTTTAAGATTTTGAACAGTTTTATAATGATGTGTTATTTTCTTAAATAATACAATCCAATTAAAGGTCCTATACTTAGTAAGGTAAATATATAGGTAATAGGTATAGTATTTGTTAAAGTGTTAATCAACTGTATACTTATGATAGTTATCCCGAAGCCAATACAGTTAACTATGGTTAGTCCAGTACCTTTTAATTGTGGAGGTGCGGTATCTGCGATCATTGTAGAAAACTGTGGGGAATCAGCAATGACCACCATACCCCAAAGACATAAAAATGTTAAAAATAGAAGGGGTGAAACTGAAAAAAGTAACGGAGAAGCTAAACAAAATAGCGCAGAAAGAGTTAAAGCAAATTTTGCTACTTTCTTATTTCCAATTTTACGAGAAATAAATCCACCTATAATGCACGAGAGTGCTCCAATTGCGATAATAATAAATGACCATAATCCAATAGGTATAGATATGCCATTATTTTGTGAATAGGTTTTGAGAATTAAAGGAATAAATGCCCAAAAAGCATAAAGTTCCCACATATGTCCAAAATATCCAATAGCCGCTTTTCTAAATCTTTTTATAGTAAAAAGTTGCGTGATTACTCCAAATTGAATGCGTAGGGCAGGAGTGCGATATGGACCATCGGGGATACAGAATAAAATTAAAAACCCTCCAATTATAGCTAATAATGAAGTACTCAACAGTACTGCTTCAACAGCATTTTCACTAGTGAACTCAAACAGTAAATGCGGTAATGCAGTACCTAATACTAGCGCTCCAACCAAAAAACCTAATGCTGTGCCTAACCCTTCTTTATAATAATCTGACGCAATTTTCATTCCTACTGGATAAATTCCGGCAAGAAAGAAACCTGTAGCAAAGCGTGCAGTAAGTAAATTAAAAACAGTAATCTGTGGAAGCAATAGTACAAGATTAGAAAAAGCACCTAGTAAAGCGCAGGTGAAAAAAACTTTTGAAGGAGAAATTCTATCCGATAAGGTAAGTAATGCAAATGTTAGTGTTCCAATAATAAAACCAAACTGAACAGAAGAGAGCACGTATCCTTCAATGTTAAAAGTAACCGAAAAATTATTAGTAAGTTCATCGATTACTGCATTTCCTGCAAACCACAAGGATGTGCAGAAAAATTGCGCGATAATAATAATGGGAAGTATGTAGAACTTTGATTTCAGTAGTTTCTGTTTTATAGAGTACAATTATACGAATTCTTTTAAAAGCTCATATACTTGATTCGTATCGTTTACATAATATTGTGCGACTGTTTTTTTAAGACCAACTTTTACTGTATGTGCGGTATTTGGTAGTTCTCTAAACATATACTCATCGGTCCAATCATCGCCAATAGCAAAAATGAAATCATATTTTTTGTCCATTAACATTTTTAACGCAGATTTGCCTTTATTGACACCACTGACTTTGATTTCTAAAACTTTATCGCCCTCAAGAATTTCTAGATTATGATTTTGTATAAGTTGTTGAATTGTAATTTTCAATTCATTGGCTCTATTTTTACCTAATTCTGGATCAACGTTTCTAAAATGCCAAGCTAATGAGTAGTTTTTTTTCTCAATTAAAGAGCCTGGTGTGCGATCGGTAAAGGATTCTAAAATTGGTGCAATAGCATCGAACCATTTGTTATCTACTCGTTCAAGAAGCTCCCAAGGGACAGTAGGTTCTTTTAACCAAACTCCATGTTCTGTAATTAATGTATAGTTTTGGTGGCCAAACCAACTATCAAAAGTATTTTTATCTCTGCCTGTAATGATTACGAGTTTGGTATTATCTTGAGCTATTATGGCATCTAGGAGTTCAAAAATTTTCTGAGTTGGTTTTGCGTTTTCAGGAAGCTTTTCAAATGGAGCAAGTGTGCCATCATAATCTATAAAAAGTATTCTATTCTCAGCACTTTTGTATTTTAGCTTTAGTCTATTTTTATTAATCGTATCAAGATGCTGCAAGGTATAGGGTTTGCTATGGTGTGTAGAACTATTTAAGGCTTCCATAAAATCGTTTGACCATTTGTTTACATTATACCGTTTTAATCGCTTTTGTAAAGCCGAATTTCGCTTTATTTGTTCTTTTTCTGGCATTTCTAGAGCTAATTTGAGCGTATCTGCAATTTCTTCAAAATTATTTGGGTTAATTAGTAAAGCTTCACTCATTTCATTAGCTGCGCCTGTCATCTCACTTAAAATTAGCACGCCTTTTTTATCGACCTTGGAGGCAATATATTCTTTGGCAACTAAATTCATTCCGTCTCGTATAGGGGTCAATAGTGCAACTTCACTTGAAGTATAAAGATCTATTAAATTTTCAAAAGGAAGCGATCTATAAAAATACCATATAGGAGTCCAGTTTATTTCGGCAAATTTCCCATTAATTCTTCCTACTAATTGATCAATCTCCTTTTTTAATTTTTGATATTGAGGAACTTTTGCTCTTGAAGGAACTGCAAGCATTACTAATCGCACCTTACCTTTAAATTCGGGATATTTTTCTAAAAAGTATTCAAATGCTCTAAGTCTTTTATCAATCCCTTTGGTATAGTCCAAACGATCAATTGATAAGATCAGTTTAGCTTGGTGATTGTCTAATAAGTGTTTGTCTAAGCCTTGTTGTATGATACTTTTATCATTTTTTTCTTTTGCATTGTGAAGTTTTGCACTGTTATGAAAAGTATCATAATCAATTCCCATAGGAAATGAGTCTACTTTAACAGTTCTATTTTCGAGGGTGATGGTGTTAAAACTGCGATCATGACCTAGTATACGTTGAACGGCACTTAAAAAATGACGTTCATAATCATAAGTATGAAAACCTATTAAATCAGCGCCCAATAGGCCTTGTAATAAAGCTTCTCTGCAAGGTATAGTTCTAAACACTTCATAGGAAGGAAAAGGGATGTGCAGAAAAAAACCAATCGCTACATCAGCTCTTTTCTCACGAATAAGATTGGGAACTAGTAATAATTGATAGTCGTGTATCCAGATTTTGTCTCCACTTTCTATTGTATCTAAAATAACATCAGCAAACTTTTGATTTACAGATTGATATGCCTCCCAGGTGTGCTTTTCAAATTCTGTGTATTCTAGAAAATAATGAAATAAAGGCCATAATGTGTTATTACTAAAACCGTAATAATAGTCATCAATCTCTTTTTTGGATAGCGATATTCCCAAACACTTATGGTTAGCTAATGTCTGGTCAATTTTTGTCTTTGTTTGAGGGTCAATATCTTCTTCATTGATTCCATTCCAACCAATCCAAAGACTATTGCTGGCTGCATGTACAGGTTTCATACCGGTTGCTAATCCACCAACACTTGGTGTACTAGTCACTTTGGTATTATCGATATGTAATTGTACGGGTAGTCTATTTGATATTATGATAGTTTTACTCATAAAATGTGGTTAAAGAAGGACTATTGTTTTTTTTATTTTTTAAATTTCGTGAATCGAGATTAAAAAAAAGACCTTTTAAAAGAACTTTAGTATTTATGGACAACTTAGATTACGGAATTATCGGTAACTGTAAAAGCGCGGCGCTCATTTCAAAAATTGGTTCTTTGGATTGGTGTTGCTTACCTAATTTTGACTCTTATTCTGTTTTTGCCAAAATTTTGGACGAGAAAATAGGAGGCAGTTTTAGTTTTGATGTGACTGGGGATTATAAAATTTCTCAAAAATACATTCATAAAACTAATATTTTGGTTACCCTTTTCAGTAATGGATCAGATGCTTTCGAATGTATTGATTTTATGCCGCGGTATAAAAACGAGGATGGTTCTTTTTATGCTCCTCCAGATATAATTAGATATATCAAAGTTATTTGTGGGAAACCAAAATTCATTCCGAAATATGATCCAAAATTGGAATATGCTTTAGGTAAAACAGAATTGAAGGTAGAGCTAGATTATATTAAAAGTATAAATAATGAAGATAAGTACGATACCTTATATCTTTATTCCAACTTTGATCTTCAGGATATTTATAATTCAAATGAAATAACGTTAAGTGATAACGGCTTTTTTGTGATTAGTTATCATGAAAAAATTCTAGAACAATCTTTGGAACGCTGCTATCTTAAATTACAGCGTACACGAGTCTATTGGCTTAATTGGAGCGAGACAACCACACAGTATAAGTATTATAATAATGAAATTTTACGAAGTGCGCTGGTTCTAAAATTGCTAAGTTATGATAAATCAGGAGCAGTTTTAGCCGCAGCTACTACTTCGTTACCAGAAACGATAGGAGAGGTGCGTAACTGGGACTATCGGTTTTGTTGGATACGGGATGCGTCAATGGTTATAAAGGTTATTTCTAATCTTGGTCATAAGCGCTTGGCACAACGATTTCTTCAATTTATTATTGATATAATTCCTGATAAAGATGAAAAGATACAAATCATGTATGGAATTAATGGAGAAAAGGATTTGACCGAAAAAACCTTAGATCATTTAAATGGATATCATAATTCTAAACCTGTGCGTATAGGCAATGCGGCTTATCATCAAAAGCAAAATGATATTTATGGAATCTTAATGGATGTTATCTATCAACAGTTTGCCGAGTTTGAATGTGATTTGGATAATAGTGAAGGGTTATGGACGATTTGTAAAAGTATTGTTCATATAGTCAATGTGAATTGGGAAAAAGCAGACAAAGGCATATGGGAATTTAGAACTGAAGAACGACATTTTACTTTTTCGAAATTATTATGTTGGGTAGCAATTGATCGCGCTATCAAAATTGGAGTATTAATAAATAAAACAAAACTAACTAAACGTTGGTCAGCACTAAGAGATCGTATTTATAACGATATTTATGAAAATGCTTGGAATGAAGAGGTCCAAGCATATACGCAATCGTATGGTACCAGTGATCTTGATGCATCAACTTTACTTATGGAGTCCTATGGTTTTATATCCCCAAAAGATCCAAGATTTATTAGTACGGTAAAAGCCACAGAACGTGAGCTTTGTAACGACGGTCTTATGTATCGCTATAAAAATAAGGATGATTTTGGATTACCTTCATCTTCTTTCACAATCTGTAGTTTTTGGTTTATCAATAGCTTGTATAAGATTGGAGAAAAAGCAAAAGCAAAAAAATTATTTGATCAGTTATTATCATATAGTAATCATCTAGGATTATTTAGTGAAGATATAGATTTTAAGAGCAAACGATTGTTAGGAAATTTTCCTCAAGCATATTCTCATCTCGCTTTGATTGAAACCGCCGCAAATTTTTCGGGAGGTTTAACCAAAGAAGAGGAAGTCATGGATGCTATTCATCATGAGTAATTGATGGCGTTTTATCGAGGTAAATTCTTGTGCGTGGAATACTTTCAGCGTGGTGTTTTTGTAGAAATAAGATCAACTTTTCTCTAACATGAACACGTAAATCCCAGGTGTCAGATGAATTTTTGGCACTCATTAGTGCACGAATTTCTACAGCCTCTTTGGTAGTATTTGTAACTTGTATATTTTGAACATTTTTATCCCATAAAGGTGTATTATCTACAATACGTTTCAATTCGGTGCGCAAAGCCTCAATATCTATATGATAATCAGTGTATATGTAAACTGTGCCTAGTAGATCAGTAGAACTGCGTGTCCAGTTCTGAAAAGAATTTTCTATGAAATAAGTCGTTGGAACAACTAGTCTCCTTTTATCCCAAATTCTAATCACGACGTATGTTAGCGTTATTTCTTCTATCGTTCCCCATTCTCCCTCAACTATAACGACATCGTCAATCCTAATTGGTTGTGTAAATGCAATTTGTATACCAGCTAGCAAGGTTCCAAGCGCTTTTTGTGCAGAAAAACCGATAATAATACCAGCTACACCAGCAGAGGTAAGCATACTTACACCAATACTTCGAATACTATCAAAACTCATTAAAGCAATGCCAATAGAAAAAAGAATTATTACAAAAATTATTATTCGTTCGAGAATATTAAATTGTGTATAAATTTTACGAGCGTGTAAGTTATTTGAAGCACTTAAATCATAGTGCCTTATTACACGATGTTTAATTGTTTTTATTGTTACAATCAACCCCCAAGTGATGGCAATAATGTAGAGTACCGTACTAATTGATTTTATATAGTCAAAATAATCTTCGGGGATATGTTGACTAACCAAACCTAATCGTACTCCAGTTGCTAAAAGAAATAAAAAAAGAGGAATTTTGATTCGTTTAGCAAAACGTACAGGAAATATTGAATTTGAATTTTTTCCTATTTTTTGTAGTAAAAATTGCAGGAGAAAAAAGATTACTAGAAGGATTATAATCCCTATCGCAATTTGCTTAGCCAATTGTAAATCCATAAAATAGTATATGTTTTTGTAAAAATACAAGTGTTAAATTGAAATTCTAAGTATATAATTATAAAACTATCCTAATATCTGCCGTATCGTTATAGGATTTTTAAATATGAGAAATAAAAAAAACCGTTTTCCATAAGAAAACGGTTTGTATCTGTTTAACACATCAAACTCATTTTTTAATTAGCTTGATATTATCAATAGTTTTGCCATCCAATACTATTGTACAGAAATAGAGTCCTTTTTTCAATAGTTTGTCGGTTGTAACCTCAAAGGTTTGGTAGCCAGCTGTTATCGGTTCATTAATTATAGAAATTGGCTTTCCAGTACTAGTGTATATGGTAATTTGTAAGTTACCTTTCTGACTGGTTGTTACTATAAATTGAGATGTGTTATCAATTGGATTTGGAGCAATTTTAATATTGGTTGTAGCGATTTTTGTCTTTTCGAGCGTAGCATTTGTCTCTAATATAAAATTTTGAGATGGACAATTCGTTGGACAGTCTGTAGACCATTCGCCTGTTCGTTTACCATTAACGGTATTGGTAACAGTAAACCAACCACTGCTAGACCTTGACAAATCTACGGTTTGATCCCCATTTCCATTCGTAAACAATACACGAATGTCTGAGGTTGACACTCCGTTAGGTACAGTAAATTTGAATTGATTCCACTGTGATCCATTAATTGAG
This sequence comes from Aquimarina rhodophyticola, assembly GCF_042434915.1. Lineage (GTDB taxonomy): Bacteria > Bacteroidota > Bacteroidia > Flavobacteriales > Flavobacteriaceae > Aquimarina. Next base: position 1,803,158 of record NZ_CP170198.1, on the reverse strand, counting down.
CTCATTGCCTGTCCTGGCCAATCTTGGGTTCCAGACATGGTGGTATTGGTTGAAGCATTATATATATAGATGTTGGTATTAGTACCCCATCCATTAGGGGTATAGAAATTATAGATGATTTCGTTGGTAGAGCTATCACTATCGGGACAATCTGATGGGCATGTGTCACTCCATGTATTATTTGTGTACCACCCAGTTACCGCCTTTGATAAATCTATAGTTTGATTATTACCATCATTAAAAATTAATCGAATATCTGAGGCTTTTACATCATTACTCGGATTGATAGTAAAATCGTACCAAAGTGTGCCAGTTATGCTATTCATCGGTTGTCCTGGCCAGTCTGCGGTACCCGTTAATTTTGAATTTGTAGATGCATTATACAAATATACATTCATGGTTTCATTCCAAGACGCTGGTTTTTTATGATAAACTTTGAAAGGAGGAACTGAAGTAGTTGGTGTATTTGCACCTTTGCTCCATACCGCATAACCATTACCAGAGGTTCTTAGAGTCCAATCATTGCCATTAGGCGTCCAAGAGCCTGCTCCTAATTTCATAGCTAACGTTCCACTTTTTCCATCAATATACGCAGCATAAAGATCATTTCGAGCTTCGGCAATGCTGATAGTTGATCCAGCATGAATACGAACACTTTTGCGTATTGTAATTAAATCTTTTATCGCATTTTGAACTCCAGCACCAGTATCAAAGAAATGCGTCCAAAAAACCATTGGATTTCCTGGGTGAGTAAGTATGTATGCATATCCTTTTCTCAAATTAACTTCCCCACCTGGAAATATATAACCTTCACCACAACATTGCTGCGCAGGGCCAGTATCATGATTTTCTAAAAATGTAACAGATTTGGAAGGATTAACACCAATCATACCAGATGGTTTTCCATTCCCATCTTTTAGATAAGATAAGTTGTTGTCTCTTAAGGCATTTTGTAAGGTAACTTTTGTATTAAAGTCAAACGCTGAAGAAGATTGTTGTGTATAATTAACCCAATTATTAGTTTGTACACGACTACTTTCTAGGAGCTCTCCAACTGCAAAATAGGGATTGGTTGCATCATTGTATTGCTTATTATAAATAGGATCATACCCATGAACAAAATCATATCGCCACCCATCAAAGCCGATATCGTTTTTTAGAAAATTCATCCAGTTTATAAGTTCATTACGAACTTCGGGGTTTTTGTGATCTAAATCTCTAGCAGCGGCATACGAACCGTTGGATCCATCAATTTTTAATGAAGTACCAGGAAAATAATCGGTATTGTTACTAAAGTTCACAGGGTAATTGACGAAGTTTCTGCCCTCATCCTCTGAGGTAATAAAATACGTAGGCCATGAAGGATTCACAAAAGTTACTGCATCAGGCGAACCTACTCTATGATTAATAACGATATCACTCAATACCTTTAAACCTAAATTATGGTATTGATTGATTAAATTTTTCAATTGATCTTGCGTACCATAAGAACTGTTTAAATTATATAGTTCCCTTGGTAAATAGCCTTGAGGGGATGCCGCATCACTGGGAGGTGGCATCCAGATTATATCAATTCCAGCATTTTTGATAGTGTTTCTGTTTTGTGTAACAACATCATACCAAGTTTGTCCTGCAGGTTGATTTTGCACATTCCAATCAAACGCTTGAAAGAGCACATCCTCATCTTGAGCATTTCCAAGAAAAACAAATAACGTTGTCATAGCTATAATGACATACTGCGTAATTTTTAGATTCATATTTAAGAGTATTTGGATTATTTAATTAAGGTTATTTTTAAAAGCTCACTAGTGAATTCTTATACGAAATATTTGAGATAAAATAGTTTATCCAAATTAGCCAAGTGCGAAAATGATATTTTAGTATTAAAAATAGTATAGTATCATTATTTTATGGTTAAAATATTACGAATAGTTTAATTAAACAATTGAGTTGAGGCACTCCAACGTTTTCGTGTTAATAACTAAAAATTTTATTGCGAGTAAGTACTGTTTATCCGTAAGTTATCTATAGTTTTTGAATTTTAGAATAGAGTTTTGTTATTAGATTTTTGTTAAAAAGGAAAGACCTCTTTTGATAACATATATCAAAAGAGGTCTTAAAGTAGATAAAAGTATTGGTTATCCTGTTATGCTATAAAATAACCATTTTCTGCCGCTATTTTGTCTGCGATTTTAGTTCGTAAAGCTACTACGTTGGGTTGATTTGCATATTTTGTAAATCGTTTGAGTCCCATTAACATCATGCGTTGCTCATCACCTTCGGCAAAAGAAACAATAGCCTCTTTACCTTTTTTTATTACAATATCAACTGCATTGTAAAGATATAATTGTGACATAGCGATTTGAGTTTCCTGAGAATCTTCACCAAAACGATTAGTATTTTTCTCTGTACGTAAGATCGTAGACTCTGCCATATAGATTTCTATTAGGATATCTGAAGCAGCTAATAATAGTTGTTGGTGTTTATCTAATTCTGGTCCAAATTTTTGTACTGCAGATCCTGCAACCATCAAGAACACTTTTTTGAGTTTTGCTAATATTTCTTTTTCTTCGGCAAATAATGCTGAATAATCTGGAGTATCAAATGATGGGATTCCAGTAAGCTCATCTGCAACTTTCATAGCAGGTCCCAAAAGGTCTACGTGGCCTTTCATAGCTTTTTTAACAAGCATTCCTACTGCTAGCATTCTATTAATTTCGTTAGTTCCTTCATAAATTCTAGAAATACGTGCATCTCTCCATGCAGATTCCATCGGTGTATCTGCAGAGAATCCCATTCCGCCAAAAATCTGAATACCTTCATCTGTTGTATTTTGTACATCTTCAGAAACAGCTACTTTGAGGATAGAACATTCGATTGCATATTCTTCGACCCCTTTAAGTTCTGCTTCTTGATGAGAATTACCTTCAGCTTGACGTATAGCTATTCGATCTTCAATATTTTTTGCCGCTCGATAACTTGCAGATTCATCGGCATAAGTATTTGTAGCCATGTCGGCAATTTTAGCTTTGATAGCGCCAAAATTAACAATAGGAGTTTTAAATTGTATACGTTCATTAGCATATTTTGTAGCCTCTCCGATTACGCGACGTTGTGCATCTAGACATGCCGCAGCTAATTTTATTCGTCCTACATTAAGAGCATTCATGGCAATTTTAAACCCATTACCGCGCTCTGAAAGCATATTTTCTACTGGGACTTTGGTTTCGTTAAAGAATACTTGTCGTGTAGAGGAGGAGTGGATACCTAATTTCTTTTCTTCGTCTCCCATAGAAATTCCATTGGAAGGGTCGTTTTCAACGATAAATCCGGTAATATTTTTGTCATCTCCTATTCTGGCAAATACAATAAATAAGCTACAGAATCCGGCATTAGAAATCCACATTTTTTGTCCTGAGATTAAATAATGTTTTCCATCGTCTGATAATACAGCTTTAGTTTTCCCAGAGTTGGCATCAGATCCTGCACCTGGCTCTGTGAGACAATACGCTCCGAACCATTCACCAGTAGCTAATTTGGGAACGTATTTTTTCTTCTGTTCTTCATTTCCATATAATGTAATTGGCATGGTACCAATACCTGTGTGTGCTCCAAATGCGGTGCTAAATGATCCGGTTGCACCAGAAATGTAATCGCAAACTAGCATGGTAGAAACAAAGCCCATACCTAAACCGTCATACGCTTCGGGTACAGCTACTCCCAAAAGTCCTAGTTCACCTGCTTTACGCATACATGTCTCTGTAAAAGCGTAATCTTTTTTCTCGAAACGCTCCCAGTTTGCCCATAATTCTCGATCGACAAATTCTTTGGCGCTATCACGCATCATTTTTTGTTCTTCAGAAAAATCTTCCATAGTGAAAATATCTTCTGCTTTGGTTTCTTTTACAAGGAACTCTCCTCCTCTAAGAATATCTTTATTTATAGTTTCTGTACTCATTATTATTGTTTGTTTTGAATCTAGATGATTTCTCCTATTCATCTAGGGTTTATTAATATCTAATATCGAATTCGTATTCGATCTAATTTTTTATGATCATTAGTTTTATTTAAGGAACTCGTAAATACCAGCAGCACCCTGTCCCGTACCTACACACATGGTAACCATTCCATATTTTCCTGTCATGTCACGTTTGCGCATTTCATCAAATAATTGAACCGAAAGCTTAGCTCCTGTACAACCTAGTGGATGTCCTAATGCAATAGCACCACCATTAACATTTACGATATCTTGGTTAAGATCAAGCTCTCGCATTACTGCTAAGGATTGTGAAGCAAATGCCTCGTTTAATTCTATTAGTTCGATATCTTGTTGTTTCAAACCTGCTTGTTTTAATGCTTTAGGAATAGCTTTAACAGGTCCTATTCCCATGATTCTAGGCTCAACTCCTGCAGCTGCATAGTTAACTAATCGGGCGATAGGTTCTAGATTTAATTCTTTTACCATTTCTTCACTCATAACCAATACAAACGCTGCTCCATCACTCATTTGTGAAGAGTTACCGGCGGTTACACTTCCGCCTGCTTCAAAGACAGGGCGTAACTTTGCTAGCACTTCTTTTGAAGTTCCGGCTCGAGGACCTTCATCTTTGGAAACAGTATAGCTCTTAGTTACTTTTTTACTATCCTCATCAACATACGTGTGTTCTACTGTAATGGGCACAATCTGGTCATCGAATTTACCATCGGCTTGTGCTTTAAGTGCTTTCATATGAGACTTATATGCAAACTCATCCTGATCTTCTCGAGACACCTTGAATTGATGGGCAACGGCCTCTGCTGTAAGTCCCATTCCCCAATAATAATCTTCGTGGCCATTGGCAGCTAACTTGTAATCTGGGGTTGGTTTGTATCCGCCCATAGGTATGTATGACATACTTTCTGCACCTCCAGCAATAATGCAATCTGCCATACCAGATTGAATCTTAGCTGTGGCCATACCGATAGTCTCGATACCAGATGCACAATATCTATTTACTGTTACTCCAGGCACGTCCTCTACCTTTAACCCCATTAGGGAAATTAAGCGTGCAACGTTAAGACCTTGCTCTGCTTCTGGCATTGCATTACCTACAATCACATCATCAATTCTGGTCTTGTCAAAATTAGGTAGCTCGTTCATCATGTATTCGATGGTTTCGGCTGCCAATTCATCGGGTCTTTTAAATCTGAACACTCCGCGAGGTGCTTTACCTACGGCAGTTCGATATGCTTTAACTATATATGCTGTTTTCATTTCTTTGTAGTATTGAGTATTGAGATATGAGTATTGAGATTACAATTTTTTTTGAAATGAATAATTCATTTTCTGTATTTCAATACAAAACTCAATTACTGGTTGAACTTTTTCTTTACTTATTATATTTAATTCTATTACTAATATTAGCTGTGTATGATGTTCATAACAAGAGCCATTAGCAATACTCAAAAAATGTTTAAATTCCTTACTTGAATTCCTTCCCGCACCTTCAGCTATGTTTGAGGAAATGGAAATAGAACTACGCTTTATTTGAGAAATCAATCCGTATTTTTCATCAGATGTAAGCTTCGCTGCAAGTTGTTATACAGATTTAGCCAAATCAATTGACTTTTTCCATATTTTTAGATCTTCAACTTTATGCATTCTTTCTCTAATTACTCAATACTAATTTCTAAGTGGTTTTCCTTTTTTAAGCATATGTTCTATACGCTCTAAGGTTTTGCGCTCAGTGGTCAATGACAAGAAGGCTTCTCGTTCTAGATCCAACAAATACTGTTCAGACACATAAGAAGCTTCAGATAAATCTCCACCAGCCATTACATACGCTAGTTTGTTTGCAATTTTTCGATCATGCTCAGAAATATATTTACCTGCTTCCATTGAATCAGTACCTACTAAAAACATTCCAAGTGCTTGTTTTCCCAATACTTTGACATCCTTACGACGCACAGGTTGTGTATACCCTTGTTCTGCCATCAATTTTGCGTAAGCTTTGGCGGTAGCAATTTGGCGATCTTTATTTACTACAACAATATCTTTACCATGTTGAAGAATGTTAGTGTCAAATGCTTCATAGGCAGATGTAGAAACTTTGGCCATACCGATAGTTAAGAAATGTTCTTGTAAAACATTTAACTCTACATCATTTTTTTGAAACATATCTGAGGCTCTCAAGGCCATTTCTTTGGATCCGCCACCACCTGGGATAACCCCTACACCAAATTCTACCAAACCGATATAACTTTCTGCAGCGGCAACTACTTTATCTGCATGCAATGTCATCTCACAACCGCCCCCAAGCGTCATACCATGAGGTGCTACTACCGTGGGGATAGAGGAGTAGCGCAATCGCATACAAGAATCTTGGAAATATTTAACAGCCATGTTGAGCTCATCATACTCTTGCTCTACTGCCATCATAAAAATCATTCCAATATTGGCTCCTACAGAAAAATTAGAGCCTTGGTTACCTACAACAAGTCCTTGAAAATCTTTTTCAGCAATATCGATAGCTTTATTAAGTCCAGCAAGCACATCACCACCGATACTGTTCATTTTACTTTGAAACTCAACATTTAAAATGCCATCACCAAGATCTTCAACAACCACACCGCTATTTTTGAAAACTTCTGTAGATTTTCTAATATTATCTAAAATAATAAAAGCATCTTGTCCAGGTTTTTTTATCAATTCCTTCTTAGGAATATCATAAAAGTAAGTAGCTCCATTTTTTACCGAATAGAAAGATGTATTTCCCGAAGCAACCATTTCACTTACCCATTTTGCGGGTTCTTGACCTTCGGCTTTCATTATTTCTATCCCTTTTTCGAGTCCGATAGCATCCCAAATCTGGAAAGGTCCATGTTCCCATCCAAAACCAGCTTTCATTGCATCGTCGATTTTATATAACTCATCGCTAATCTCTGGAATACGGTTGGATACATAGGCAAAAAGTGCGGAGAAGTTTTTGCGATAAAACTCACCTGCTTTATCTTTTCCTTTGACTAACACTTTAAAACGATCTGAAACGTTATCGATAGTTTTTGTTAGTTCAAGGGTAGGGAAAGATGCCCTTTTGTTAGGTCTGTAGTCTAATGTATTAAGATCTAAAGATAAGATTTGCTTACTGCCATCTTTGGCGACTTCTTTTTTATAAAAACCTTGTCCCGTTTTGCTTCCCAACCATTTTTTCTCCATCATGGTATCAATAAAATCAGGGAGTTTAAATAACGCTGATTTCTCATCATTCGGACAATTATCTGCGATGCCATTAGCAACATGTACCAAGGTATCCAATCCTACTACATCTACAGTACGGAAGGTTGCCGATTTTGGACGACCTATTACAGGGCCCGTAAGTTTATCTACCTCTTCGATGGTAAGGTTCATATCCTTAACCATATGAAATAAACTCATGATACTGAAAATACCTATACGATTACCAATAAAGGCAGGTGTATCTTTTGCGATCACCGAGGTTTTTCCTAAATATTGTTCTCCATACCCATTTAAAAAGTCTATAACTTCTGGAGAGGTTTTTGGTCCAGGAATAATTTCAAATAGTTTTAAATATCTAGGAGGATTAAAAAAGTGAGTTCCGCAGAAATGTTTCTGGAAATCCTCGCTTCGTCCTTCATTCATAAATTTAATAGGAATTCCAGAAGTGTTTGAAGTAATTAGTGTACCAGGAGTTCTATGCTTTTCGAGATTTTCGAAAACCATTTTTTTTATATCAAGGCGTTCTACTACTACCTCGATAATCCAATCAACTTCACTTACCTTAGCAATATCATCCTCTAAGTTACCAGTAGTAATTCGACTAGCAAATTTTTGATGATATATAGGCGATGGTTTTGATTTTAATGAAGCGGTTAGCGCGTCATTAACCAATCGGTTACGAACAACTTTATCTTTTAAAGTGAGTCCTTTTGCTTTTTCTTTATCATTAAGCTCTCTTGGTACGATGTCTAGCAATAATACTTCGACACCAATATTAGCAAAATGACATGCAATACCGGATCCCATAATTCCTGATCCAACTACTGCAACTTTTTTTATACGTCTCTTCATTGTTAACTTCTGGTTATTTAGATATTATAGATTCTTGATTTATATAAATTTTTTTTGTTGCTATCAAATCATTGATGATTTGAAAAACTTCTAAAAAGGTATCTAATTTTTCTTTGGATACATGCTTTTTTACAGCGGTATCGAAGGCAAAGACAACTCCTTTAGAGAAGTTTCTCATCTCTACTCCAAACGGAGTAAGATAGATAAGTACACCGCGTCCATCTTGTGGATTTTTTTTTCGGTAGATTAGTCCTTTTTCTTCCATCGCTTTCAAAGTACGTGATAGGCTTGTGGCTTCCATTCCCATTTTGGGACCAAGTGAGGTTGATGGAGTTCCCTCTTCTGGATCGATGCTCAATAGCGCAAATCCTGTTGCCATCGTACTACCTTTTTTACTTGCTTCTTCGTTATACATTTTTGTAACTGCCATCCATGTGGCTCTTAATGCATAATCGATTGTTTTTTCTCTCATTAAAAAAATGTATTACAATTGTAAAAATACTAAATTTTATTATGCATGCATAATAAAATCATTAAAAAATAATGATAAAACAAACGATTTTGTGATTCTATGTCAATTTAACAAAAAAACTCCTCAAATCATGAGGAGTTTACTTATTTAAAGTTAAGTTTTCTTAACTTTAATATCCAATGGTTACATTGAACTAGCCATAAATTTTCGTATATAAATCGCTGTATCGTTGTTTGATAATTCTTCTTTTCAATTTGAGTGTAGGGGTAAGGTGTCCAGCTTCTATACTCCACTCATCTGGGGTAAGTTCAAAACGTTTTACTTGCTCCCATTTACCAAAGCGAGCATTATGTTCGGTTATTTCTTCTTGAAACCGTTCAATCACCTTTTCATTAGAGATGAGCTCTTCATTTGAGCTCCCTACTTTGATATGCTTACGTTCTGCCCATTCTCTTAAAAACTCAAAATTTGGTTGGATAAAAGCGGCTGGCATCTTTTCTCCTTCGCCTATTACCATTATTTGATCTATAAATCGCGATTGCTTCATGGCATTTTCGATAAGTTGTGGTGCCACATACTTACCTCCAGAAGTTTTGAACATTTCTTTTTTACGATCAGTTATACGTAAAAAGCCTTCGCTGTCGATCTCACCAATATCTCCTGTGTGAAAATATCCATCTTTTAAGACTTCTTGAGTTTTTGCTTCGTCCTTATAATACCCCATCATTACTTGTGGCCCTTGAACTAGAATTTCTCCATCTTCGGCTATTTTGACCTTAGTTTCGGGTATGAGTTTACCAACACTACCAATTTTAAACCCGTCGTTGCGTACGTCATTTACAGAAATTACGGGTGATGTTTCTGTTAAGCCATAGCCTTCCATCACAGGAATACCTGCCGCATTATACACTCTCGCTAGTCGTGGTTGTAAAGCAGCACTTCCCGATGCAACTACTTTTATACGCCCTCCTAATGCTTCTTGCCATTTACTGAAAATTAATTTACGGGCAATACTTAGCTTTTTTTCATACCACCAACCATTAGCACCATACGGTTTATACTCTAGTCCTAATTCTACCGCCCAAAAGAATAACTTTTTCTTAATACCAGTTAAATCGGTACCTTTTGCTATAATTTTGTCATATACTTTTTCAAGTAGACGAGGTACTGCGGTCATTACATCAGGAGAGACTTCTTTTAAATTATCAGAAATTGTATCAATTGATTCTGCAAAATAGATGCTTACACCTCTGTACTGATATAAATACATTAGCATTCGTTCATAGATATGACAAACTGGTAAAAAACTCAATGCTTTGGCCTCGCCATCTTGAATAGGAAAACGTACAGAGCTGTTTAACGCATTGCTTACTACGTTTTTATGGCTTAGCATAACTCCTTTTGGCCTTCCTGTTGTACCTGATGTATAAATCAATGTAGCTAAATCATCCTCTTTTACATTGGCCATGATAGCTTCAACCTCATTTTGATTACTTACATCAACTCCTAATTCTAATACTTCATTCCAACTCTTGCAGCCAGGTACATCGTTAAATGAGTATACTTCTTTTAGAGTTGGAACATTATTTTGTATGTTTTTAACTTTTTTATAAACGTCAATATCAGAAACAAAGCAAAACGATGCACCAGAATGATTTAAAACATACTCGTAATCTTCTTGTGAGATTGTTGGGTAGATAGGAACATCTTGGGCTCCTGTTTGTAAAACTCCGATATCAACAATATTCCACTCTGTCCGGTTATTTGAGGATATTATAGCAATTTTATCATTTGGTTTTACACCTAACCTTAATAACCCTCGACTAATTTTATTGGCTTGCTCCACATATTTTTCTGTAGAGGTAGCAATCCATTTACCATCTTTTTTAGTAACTAATGCTTCTTTTAAGTTATAGCGTTCTAATTGATAGTGAGGAAAATCAAATAATCTAGTAATTTTATTCATAAGTTGTTTTGGATATTATTGATGCTATGTACACATTTTGATCATATTAGCAAGCTACAAAAATTATCGCTTTGTTAACAGTGGTATTGATTTAAAATTATTATGCATGCATAGCTCTGCAAATTATAAAAAATCTAATAATCTGCAACTCTAATATAGAAAAAAAGGTATTAACCTTTGCTAAATCGATATTATAATCTAAATAATTCTATTAAAAAGCTTCCAATACTATTGTGTCTTTCTTAATTTGTCAATAAACAGTATTCTAAAATATCATTTTAACAATGAACTTTTGTAATGACGTCGCAAAATATTTAAGAGGTTTATCTCATATAGAAAAAAATGCCAGCATGTTGCGCTGGCATTTTAACAAACTAAAAATTAGGTTCTATTTATTTTTAGTAGCTATCCATTTTTTTGCATTTGTAAAAGCTTCTAACCAAGGAGATACTTCATCCTTTCTATTTTCGGGATAATAGGCCCAATTCCACTGAAAGATTGAACGTTCTATATGCGGCATCATGACCAAATGGCGCCCCGTAGTGTCTGTCATCATGGCTGTATTATAATCAGAACCATTGGGATTAGCGGGATATTGATCATAACCGTATTTGGCAACAATTTGATATTCATTCTCATCTAATGGTAATTCGAACCTCCCTTCACCATGAGAGATCCAAACCCCGAGTGTTGCTCCTTTAAGACTGGACAGCATAATTGAGTTATTTTCTTGTATGGTGACCGATGTAAAAGCACTCTCATGTTTTTTTGATTTATTGTGACGCATTTTAGGTTTTGTATCATGCTCTGGGTTGATCATACCTAATTCAATAAATAACTGACATCCATTACAGATACCCACAGAAAGCGTATCCTCTCTCTTAAAAAAGTTTGTTAATGCAGTATTTGCTTTTTCGTTATATAAAAAAGCGCCTGCCCAACCTTTTGCAGACCCCAACACATCACTGTTTGAAAAGCCACCAACAGCTCCTATAAATTGAATATCTTCTAAGGTTTCACGTCCTGTAATCAAATCTGTCATATGAACATCCTTAACATCAAATCCAGCTAAGTACATAGCATTAGCCATTTCGCGCTCAGAATTACTTCCTTTTTCACGTATAATCGCTGCTTTTGGGCGATTGTTTTTTACAGAAGTAGCGGGGATTTTACCTGTAAAATGTTTTGGGAAGGTAAATTGAAGAGGTTGTTGAGCATAATTATTGAAACGATCTGTAGCTAGATTATTCGATGTTTGCTTTTGATCTAATAAATACGACGTTTTATACCAAGTGTCACGTAATGCAGTAATATCAAAAGTGACAGCATTATGGTCATTTTTGATAATTAAGTCTGCGCCTTCAGTAACATTTCCTATTTCAAAAAATTCGATTGAATTTTCTTTCAAAAGGTTTTCTATCGTTTTGTCTGCTTGTATAACGATTCCTGCATTTTCGGAAAATAAAAGTTTTATAAGATCTGGTTCTCCTAATGCAGTCAAATCTAAAGTTGCTCCAAGATTTTGATCGGCAAAACATAATTCTAGTAACGTAGTTATTAACCCACCAGATGCAATATCGTGTCCTGCATATATCATATTAAGTTCAATTGCTTTTTGAACTGTATTAAAAGTATTCTTAAAATTAGTAGCATTCTTTATAGTTGGTGCTTCATGGCCAATTTTATTTAAAATCTGTGCAAATGAGGATCCACCCAGTTTATAAGTGTCTTGTGATAGATTAAGGTAATAGATTTTTGCGTCTATTTTTTGTAAAACAGGTTCAATAACTTTGTTGATATTTGTACAATTGGCTGCTGCCGAAATGACTACCGTACCTGGAGCTATAACTTCTTCATTTGCGTATTTTTGCTTCATGGATAAGGAATCTTTTCCAGTAGGAACATTGATACCTAATGCTATTGCAAAATCTGAAATAGCTTTAACAGCTTCATACAAACGTGCGTCTTCTCCTTCATTTTTACAAGGCCACATCCAGTTTGCAGATAGGGAAACAGCGTTGAGACCATTTTTTAAAGGAGCCCATATAATATTTGTTAAAGCTTCGGCTATAGAGTTTTTGGACCCCGCTTTTGGACTAATTAAACCAGAAATAGGGGAGTGTCCAATACTTGTAGCAATACCTTCTTTTCCTTTATAGTCTAAAGCCATAACTCCACAATTATTTAATGGAAGTTGTAGCGGTCCTACGCATTGTTGCTTAGCTACCTTACCACCAACACAACGATCCACTTTGTTGGTCAACCAATCTTTGCAGGCTACGGCTTCTAACTGCAATACTTGATGTAAGTATTCATGGATGTTATCTGGAGTATAGTGTAAGTGATTGTAATCACGCGTAATTGTTATGTCTTTTAATTCTGTCTTTGGCGAGCTTCCAAACATATCGACTAAATCCATGTCCATAGGTTTCTCTCCTGTTGTTTTTGAGGCAAAGGTAAATCGATGATCGCCTGTTACGTCTCCAACAGTATACATTGGAGAGCGTTCACGATTGGCAATACGTTGCAGTGTACTTAAATCTTTCTCACCAATGACAAGTCCCATACGTTCTTGAGATTCGTTTCCGATAATTTCTTTGGCAGAAAGAGTAGGGTCACCAATGGGAAGAGCATCAAGATCTATTTTACCACCAGTTTCTTCGACTAACTCGGATAGGCAATTAAGGTGTCCGCCAGCACCATGATCATGTATGGAAACTATAGGGTTGGTATCACTTTCAACCATGCCACGAATAGCATTGGCAGCGCGTTTTTGCATTTCGGGATTTGAGCGCTGTACCGCATTGAGTTCGATACCACTACTCAATTCACCAGTATCTGCAGATGACACTGCGGCACCACCCATACCGATTCGATAATTTTCTCCACCCAGAATTACAATCTTATCTCCAGTTTTGGGTAGGTCTTTTAAAGCTTGTTCTGCCTTACCATATCCAACACCACCTGCTTGCATTATTACTTTATCAAAACCTAGTTTACGTGCGCTTTCTTCATGTTCAAAAGTTAACACAGACCCTGTTATTAAAGGTTGCCCAAATTTATTACCAAAATCTGATGCTCCATTAGATGCTTTAATTAAAATATCCATAGGTGTTTGGTAAAGCCAATCTCTTTCTTTCATTGCTTTTTCCCACGGACGGTTTTCTACAAGGCGTGAATAGGAGGTCATATAAACTGCGGTACCTGCTAGAGGTAAAGAACCTTTCCCACCAGCAAGTCGATCACGGATCTCGCCACCAGAACCAGTTGCCGCTCCATTAAAAGGCTCAACTGTAGTTGGAAAGTTATGAGTTTCTGCTTTTAATGAAATTACACTATCAAATACTGTTTCATCATAAAAATCAGGCTGATCGGCTCTTTTAGGAGCAAATTGAGTAACTTTTGGTCCCTTTATAAAAGCTACATTGTCTTTGTATGCAGAAACTATATCATTAGGATGTGTTTCTGAAGTTTTTCTTATTAGTTTAAATAAGGAAGAAGGCATTTCTTTGCCATCAATGGTAAACGTACCATTAAAGATTTTATGACGGCAATGTTCTGAATTTACTTGAGAAAAACCAAAAACTTCTGAGTCGGTTAATGGTCTTCCAATTTTTGCGGCGATTTCCTCAAGATACGTGATTTCTTCTTGGTTAAGGGCTAAACCTTCTTGAGAATTATAGGCAGCAATGTCATGAATATCAAGTACAGCTGCTGGTTCTATAGCAATTGTAAATAATTCCTGATCTAAAAGCGTATATTTTTGCGAAATCATTGGGTCGAAATCTTCAAAATTTGGATTTACTGCCTCAAACTCTTCGATCCTCAAGACACCATCGATTCCCATGTTTTGAGTAATCTCTACGGCATTGGTACTCCAAGGGGTAATCATTGCGGCACGAGGACCAACAAAAAAAGCGTCTATAGACGCCATGGAGAGTTGAGGTTGGTTTCCAAATAACCAGATAAGTTTCTTACTGTTTTCGGTCGAAATTTCTTTTTCAGTTTGAACTGCAAATACTTTTTCCTTTGGGTTTCCGAAGAAATTAATCATGCTTCGCTTATTTATGTTGTGCGTTAGTAAGCTGCAAATTTACTCTTTTATCTGTAATTATTTGCATGAAAAAAACCAGTAAATAAACTGAGTTATTCACTGGTTTTTAAAAATTAATCTTTGCTGATTGTTTGCATGAAATCACGTCATCATATTATGCTTTTTTCTCTAATAGTGCCATATAAAACCCATCGTATCCAGAGATGTGGGATAATATTTTTTTGTCCTTAATAAAGTTGAAGTCTTGACCTGCTTCACTAGATAAGAATTGTTTTACTTGTAATTCATTTTCTGAAGGTAAAATTGAGCACGTTGCATACACTAATTTACCGCCGGCTTTTACTATTTTGGAATAATCCTTAAGAATAGTACGCTGTGTTTCTTTTATTGTATCCAGAAATTCTGGTTGGAGTTTCCATTTAGCATCAGGGTTTCTTCTTAAAACTCCGAGTCCGCTACAAGGAGCATCTATTAAAACACGATCTGCTTTGCCGTGCAATTTTTTAATATCTTTTGTACTTTCGATAACTCTAGTCTCTATATTATGAGCTCCTGCCCGACGAGTACGTCTTTTTAGTTCTTTTAATTTATTTTCATAAAGGTCCATGGCGATAATTTGCCCTTTATTTTCCATCAAAGCTGCAAGATGCAGAGATTTACCTCCAGCTCCAGCACAGGTATCTACTACACGTTGTCCTGGTTTAACATCGAGAAAGTTTGCAACTAACTGAGAGGATGCATCCTGTACCTCAAAAAAGCCATCGGTAAAAGCTTTAGAAGAAAATACATTCATTCGTTCTGTTAATTGTAAGGCATCGGGATATCCTTTAATAAATTCAGTATCTATTTCTTGATCCTCTAGAACACTTCGTAGTTTATCTCGCGTAGTTTTCAAGGTATTGGTGCGCAGAACAACTGGTGCCTGAATATTTAGTGCAGCAATCTCTTTGTCCCATTTAGCTTCTAATTCTTTTTCACCTAAGGTATCTAACCAATCTGGAATAGATTCTCTGTATTTTCTAATCTTGATAAGCTCGTCAAATTTACCTTTTATACGGCGTGTTGGAGTGGGTTCTATCTGTTTCCAATCAGGAAGTGTGATACCTCTAAGCGTTGCCCAGACAGCAAAAAGGCGAAATGCATTTTCTCTAGAATATGGTGCATTCACTTCAGCAATTTCAGAGTACAATCTTTTCCATCGTACAATTTCATACAAAGTTTCAGCTACAAAACTACGATCTCTTGAGCCCCAACGCTTATCTCTTTTTAATAGGTTACGCACGACTTTATCGGCGTATTTACCTTCGTTAAAGATTTCTCGTAATCCGTCAACGACGGCAAAGACTAAATTTCTGTGTAAACGCATTGTGTTTTTTTAAGGGATGCAAAGGTAATTGTTTGATTTAGAATAGTGTTATATTTAACCCTAAAATATTAAGATGCGAGTATCAATTTATATAATATGCTGTATCGTTTTTTCTGCTTGTGGAAAACAACAAACGGCTGAAAATCAACATGGGTTCAATAAGGTTACAATTCAAGCACTGTCTACAGATACCATAAGTATTCGCTCATTAACCAAAATCAATGACTCTATAATTGGATTTGGATACGACAAAGGATACGGTTTGATAAATCTGATAACGGCTACCAAAACCTTGTTTCCTGTTGATAACTCTGAATTTATCTCGCTGGATACGCAACCAAGAACCGCCGAGCAAAGAGCAACAGCGTTTAATGGAGTGTATTTCTTTTCTTTGGGAGTAGGATCTCCAACAGTTTTAAGAAAACATGATAGTAAAACTGGTCAGAACTTTGTTGTATATGTAGAAAAGCACGAAGCGACTTTTTATGACGCTATGGCGTTTTGGAATAAAGATGAAGGTATTGCTATAGGAGATCCAACCAATGCTTGTTTATCAATTATAATAACCAGAGATGGTGGAGAGCAGTGGGAGAAAATAAGCTGTGAGCGTTTGCCAAAAATTATAAAGGGAGAGGCCGCGTTTGCTGCAAGTAATAGTAATATTGTACTACATGGAGATAATGCCTGGATAGTGTCGGGAGGTATGGTAAGTCGCGTGTATCATTCTGCGGATAAAGGACATAGTTGGAGTGTAGTACGTACGCCTATGATTGGTGGTACTCCAACAACAGGTGCTTATGCAATGGATTTTTATGATAGTCAAAATGGGTTTATCGTCGGAGGTGATTATACAAATCCAACTGCCAATCGGGCAAATAAGGCGATTACTAATGATGCAGGAAACTCATGGAGTCTCGTGGCTGATTCTGAGGGGCCAGGATACAAAAGTTGTGTACGTTATGTACCTAATAGTTTGGCCAAAGAAATAGTTGCTTTAGGAGTTACAGGAATTTCATATTCAAACGATCAAGGCGTGTCTTGGAAAGAGTTGAGTAAGGAAAGTTTTTATACTATGATATTTATTAATGACTCTATAGCTATAGCAGCTGGCAAAAATAAGATTGCTAAATTATACTTTGATTAGTATAAAGTATTTTAAATATTATTCTTTGGTTTGTTGTCTTAGACGTTGCATAAGCTTTTTATGAAATTCATATTCTGCTTTAAACAGTAACAAAATTTTTTGGCTAGAAATGACTTTGGTAAGATCGTCAATCATAGCTAATTTTGTAGACAATTGTTTTTGTTCTGTACGTGTATATTGATTTAAAAGTTTATTTGCATACTCATCTGACGAATCTTGTGTCGATTGCCCTTTAAAAGTTTTAAATAACTGACGCTCTTGTTTCTTAAGGTCATGTAATTTTTGATCATATGCATTGTAAACAGGCCAAAATTTTGTCGCTTCTTCACTAGATAATTGAAGTTGTTCTGTAAAAAAGGCAATTTTATAGGCTCTTATTTTTTCTCTCGAACTCTTTTGTGCAACTCCAAACTGAAAAGTAAAAAGTAATATAAAAATTAAATTAATTCGTTTCATAGTTTTTAATATTGAATAAGCAATTCTACTTGTATTTCTTCTAATAATAAATAATTCTCGATACTATTGTCTTGAATAGCAGAAAAACTCATTGTATTCGTTAATTCTTCTGTAGTACTATATAGGTAACTTTGATAATTTTCATAATCTATG
This sequence comes from Aquimarina rhodophyticola, assembly GCF_042434915.1. Lineage (GTDB taxonomy): Bacteria > Bacteroidota > Bacteroidia > Flavobacteriales > Flavobacteriaceae > Aquimarina. Next base: position 1,785,479 of record NZ_CP170198.1, on the reverse strand, counting down.
GGATCTTCTCCAAAATAGTTTTCGATATCTGCAACAGTAAGGTCATTTATAGAAAATGGTTGCGAAGAAAACTTACTTAGAGTGAACATAAGTATAAATAAGGCCGCAATACCACTTATAAGGGCTAATTGTGTTTTCTTAAGGTAAAATAATTTCTTATCAGATTTCTTAAGCTTGGAATTCTTTACAATAGAATCTGTTAAGTTTTCAAAATAATTATCAGGAACTGTAAAGCCAGATTTGGTAGTTTGCAAACTATCCAAAGCAGAATTAGTTCCAGATGCATTCTTGAACATTGATTCACCCATGGTTTCAAAATAATCTTTTGGGACTGTAAATCCAGATTTTGCTATATGTTTTTGAGGTAATTTCACTTTTTCGTATTGGGTCCTAATAGTTCTTTAAATAAGTTTCAATTTTTTTTGAAGCTAGATGATACGTAGCTTTTAGCGAGCCTTCGGTCAATTCTAATATTTCTGCTATCTCTTTATAGGTAAGATCTTCAAAATACTTCATGTTAAAAACTTGCTGTTGTCTTTGAGGAAGTGAAGCTATCGCTTTTTGTAATTTAAGCTGTATTTCATCTCCTTCAAAATAAATATCAGCCTCGAGATTAGAGGTTAATTTTTGATAAAGCTCTGCATTTGAGATATTATTTTTTTTTGCCTTGTTGTTTAAAAATGTGATCGATTCGTTGGTTGCAATTCTATAAATCCAAGAAAAAAGTTTACTATCACCTTTAAAATTATCTACATGGCGATAAACTTTAATAAAAACATTTTGTAATACATCATTAGCATCATCATGATCCTTAACCATATTTCGAATATGCCAATATAGAGGCTTACCATAATGTTCGATCAATGTTTTGAAAGCAAAATCTTTATCACTACCATTCAATAATAGCTTGGTGATATGTTCGTCTTTATTTATTTCTGTCAAAAGTTCTATAACTATAAGATTTATGCATTCAATATAAGTAAGACTTTCATTATAACAAAAGGTTTAAAAGTAATTAATTTTTATTTTGTAAGATTAGTATTACATAATATTGTTTTTAATCATTTTATTTATGTTAAAAAACATTAATTTATCGATTAAAAGCTATAATCATTTGTTTAACTGAATAATGTATGCTATGTTTGTCATGTAACAATGAAATATTACTTTCATTTTCCCCAAGATGAAAGTTTCTATAAGAGTGAGTTTTAATTTTAGAATAAGCCCTAAAAATTAAGATGATTTGTGTGAAAGGAAAAGAGCGCCATTTGGCGCTCTTTTTTATTTGTATCAAATATAAAGGTACGTTATCATTCACAATTCATTATTTATTTTGTAGGATTAGTATTACATATTATTGTTTTTTAACATTTTAAGCATGTTAAAAAACATAAATTAATCGATTAAATGCTCTATTTATTTGTTTACCTGAATAATGTATGGTATGTTTGTCATATAACAATGAAATATTACTTTCATTTTCCCCAAGATGAAAGTTTCTATAAGAGTGAGTTTTAATTTTAGAATAAGCCCTAAAAATTAAGATGATTTGTGTGAAAGGAAAAGAGCGCCAATGGTGCTCTTTTTTATTTGTATGAAATATACAGGATATTTTTATCATTGCCAATTCACTGTCAAAATGTAAGAATAAGATTACTTTATATTATTTACAGTTATCTTAATTATGTTAAAAAACACTAATTTATCGATTAAATGCTTTATTTGTTTGTTTAACTGAATAATGTATGGTATGTTTGTTATGTAACAATGAAATATTACTTTCATTTTCCCCAAGATGAAAGTTTCTATAAGAGTGAGTTTTAATTTTAGAATAAGCCCTAAAAATTAAGATGATTTGTGTGAAAGGAAAAGAGCGCCAATGGCGCTCTTTTTTATTTGTATCAAATATAGAGGATACTTTATTATTACCAATTCATCATAAAAATGTAAGAATAAGATTACTTCATATTATTTACAGTTATCTTAATTATGTTAAAAAACACTAATTCATCGATTAAATGCTTTATTTATTTGTTTAACTGAGCAATGTGTGGTATGTTTGTCATGTAACAATAAAATATTACTTTCATTTTCCCCAAGATGAAAGTTTCTATAAGAGTGAGTTTTAATTTTAGAATAAGCCCTAAAAATTAAGATGATTTGTGTGAAAGGAAAAGAGCGCCATTGGCGCTCTTTTTATTGCATCAGTTCTCTGCTATTAGAGTTTACTCAAAAGACTGCATAGTAACTAATTTTTGATAAGCACCATTTTGAGCTAATAAAGTTTCATGAGTACCTTGTTCGACAATAGTACCTTTTTGCATTACTATTATTACATCTGAATTTTGAATTGTAGATAATCTATGTGCAATCACGATACTGGTTCTATTTTTCATCATATTTTCTAAGGCAGATTGTACCAGACGCTCACTTTCTGTATCCAACGCTGATGTTGCTTCATCCAAGATCATGATGGGGGGATTTTTGAGTACCGCTCTTGCTATCGATATTCGTTGCTTTTGCCCTCCACTTAGTTTATTACCGCTATCTCCGATATTGGTGTGAATACCTTTTGGTAAATCTTTAACAAACTCCCATGCATTTGCGACCTTAAGTGCCTCTATAATTTCTTCTTCTTTAGCTTCTTCTGATCCAATTAATAAATTATTTTTAATTGTATCGTTAAATAAAATTGAATCTTGTGTAACAAGCCCCATTAAAGCACGAAGTGATTCTTTTTGTAAATCTTTGATTTTTATACCATCAATCATAATTTCTCCTTCGTTCACATCATAAAAGCGAGTAACCAGATTTGCAATCGTTGACTTACCGCTACCAGACTGTCCAACAAGGGCTACCGAGCTACCTTTGGGAACGGTAAGACTGAAATTTTTAAGCACATACTCATTCTCATACTTGAAAGAGATATTTTCTAATGAAATGTTTGATATAAAATCGGTTTTAACAAGAGCATCTGGTGTGTCCTCAAGAGGGGATTTTGTATTTAAAATTTCCAAAACACGTTCTGCCGCTGCATTACCCTTCTTAACACCATAGTTTGCTTTAGAAATTGCTTTAGCAGGTGTTAAAATGTTATAGGCTAATCCGATGTAGGCTAGAAACATTTCCGCTTGTAATGATTGGTCGATAAAAACGAGTCGACCTCCATAAAGTAATAACACAGAAATCACACAAATACCTAGAAATTCACTAGTGGGCGATGCCAAATTTTGACGATTAAGTAGGGTGTTCGAATAATCAAAAAAGCGATTTGTAGAAGCTTTAAATTTATTACTAAAATTTTTCTCTGCATTAAAACCTTTTATGACTTTGAGTCCGCCGAGAGTTTCTTCAACAATTGATAAAAAGATACCTTGTTCTTTTTGAACTTTATCCGAATGTTTTTTTAATGATTTACCAATCAGTGAGATGATAAAACCGGATACAGGGATAAAAATAAATACAAAAAGTGTCAGTTTAACGCTCAAAAAGAGCATTGCCGCTAAGGTAAATAAAATGGTTAATGGCTCTCTGACAATTAGTTCTAAAATCGACAAAAATGAATGTTGAATTTCTAATACATCTGAGGATATTCGAGCCATGGTATCTCCTTTTCTTTTTTCTGAAAAGTAAGATAGCGGAAGGCTTACGGTTTTATCATATAATTCATTTCTAATATCTTTAAGCACACCGTTACGTAAAAAAGTAATAAAGAACATGGCCAAATAATTGAACAAGTTTTTTAACATGAAAATTGTAATTATTCCGATAATCATATAGGTAAGAACGTACATTTTTCCTTCGGTCTCAACAGTTTCTACAATAAAGCAGTTAAGCACATCAGTTAAATATGCTTTGGCATCTGAAATACCGTTCCATACAGGTTCATAATAGGTTACTTCTTTGTCTGAACTAAAAAGAACTTTTAAGACAGGAATTAAAGCAATAAAAGAAAGGGTACTAAATATTGCGTAGAAAATATTGCATATAATATTAAGTATACCGTATGTGCGATAAGGTATTGCAAAACGCAGAATTTGTTTGAAATATGTCATGTATAAATTATCTGTAAATGCTTACAATCAACTCAATTGTAAGTCTGATGCAATTGCTTGAATTTTTTGATCAAGCCTTTTGTTCACGATAGTATAATCTGAAACTGCGTTTAGTGGTTCTTTAACGCTTATATAAAATTTTATTTTGGGCTCTGTCCCACTGGGACGTGCTGCGATTTTGCTTCCTTTTTCTGTGTAAAAAATTAGAACATTAGATTTTGGGACCTTTAATGTTTTTATATCGTGGTTCAAAATATTTTCTGAGGTACTTTTTTGATAATCTTCAATGCATACAACTTTTTCTCCACCAATTTCTTTTGGAGAATTGGTTCTTAAATTTATCATGGTTTGTTGTATTTCTTTAGCGCCATCTCTACCTTTTTTGACAAGAGAGATCAAGCTTTCCTTATAACATCCATGTTGGGTATATAAATCTAGCAACATCTTATAAAAAGAACTTCCTTTATCTTTTGCATAAGCTACAATTTCACAGGCGAGTAGGGTAGCTGTAACAGCATCTTTGTCACGTACAAAATCTCCAACCATAAAACCAAAACTTTCTTCACCACCACCGATGAAATGGTTGTCTGGAAAATCTTTAATTAACTTGGCAATCCATTTAAACCCCGTAAGTACCTCCTTATAATCTACATTATAGGCTTGAGCTAGATTACGCATCATAGGTGTGGATACAATGGTAGAGGCTATAAATTCGTTCCCTTTAAAACCTTTCTTTTTATAATGCTCTAATAGAAACCAAGTCATAGTGACCATGGTTTGATTTCCGTTAAGAAGTTCCAAATGTCCATCATTGTTTCGTACTGCTATACCTAAACGATCACAATCTGGATCAGTACCTATCACAATATCTGCGTCGATTGTATTGGCTAGATCCATCGCCATTGCCAAAGCTTCTGGTTCTTCTGGATTGGGAGATTTTACTGTAGGGAAATTACCATCAGGTGTAGCTTGTTTATTTACAATATGAACATCGGTATAGCCAGCCTGTTTAAGGGTTTCAGGAACTAATGTGATCGAGGTGCCATGTAAAGATGTAAAAACAATTTTAGTTTGTTTTTTTGCGTTATCAGTTGCTATAAAACTACCATTTTTAACACTCTGTTCAATAAATATCTGATCGATTTTTTTATCAATTAATTCGATTAAATCTGGATTTGCTTCAAACTTTATATCAGCATATGTTAGAGATTCAATTTCCTTAATAATTTCGGCATCCTGGGGGGGACTAATTGTCCTCCATCATCCCAATACACTTTGTAACCATTATACTCGGGAGGATTATGACTTGCAGTAAGTACGATACCACATTGACATCCTAATTCTTTGACAGCAAAGGATAATTCTGGGGTAGGGCGAAGTTCAGAAAAAAGGTATACCTTAATACCATTGGCAGAGAACACATCGGCAACAAGTTTTGCTAAGGTATCACTTTGGTTTCGGCAATCGTAAGCTATAACTGCTTTGGGTTGTATATTAGGAAATGTTGTTTTTAAATAATTACTAAGTCCTTGAGTGTTTTTTCCTAAAGTGTATTTATTAATTCTATTAGTACCTACACCCATAATTCCTCGCATACCTCCCGTACCAAATTCGAGATTTTTATAAAAACTCTCTTCTAATTCTTTTGGATTAGTGTGCTGAAGGTCTAAGATTTCTTGTTGGGTTTCCTTATCAAATAGGGAGGTTAACCATTCGTCAATTTGTGATTGTATGTTAGCGTCTATGTGCGGCATTTTCTCAAATTTTATATACAAAAATACTATTTATAACCAACTAGAAAGGGTTCTAACCTTTACAATTTTATCTGATCGGCAATTTTGTAACGTTCTTTATTGCGTTTGCTTGTGAGAATTATTTCTCCTAGAAATCCAGCTAGAAAAAATTGGGTTCCCAATATCATAGCTGTAAGCGCAATATAAAACTCTGGTCGTTGGGCGATCATTCTACCTTGCGTTTCTATGAATAGTTTGTCAATACCCAAAAATAAAGAGAAACACAGACCTACACAAAATAAAACAGTACCTATCAATCCAAAGAAGTGCATAGGTCGTTTGCCAAAGCGAGACATAAACCATATGGTTATTAAATCTAGAAAACCGTTAATAAAACGGCTCATTCCAAATTTAGTTTTCCCATATTTTCTAGCCTGATGTATAACAACTTTTTCTCCAATGTTGGTATATCCCGCATTTTTAGCTAAAACAGGGATATATCGATGCATTTCTCCGTGTACATCAATATTTTTTATTACTTGATTTTTATATGCTTTTAAACCACAATTGAAATCATTTAAAGTGACTCCTGAAGTTTTTCTAGCAGCAGCATTAAATAATTTTGATGGTAAATTCTTTGCCACTACCGAATCGTAACGCTTTTTCTTCCATCCAGAAACTAAATCAAAGTTTTCTGTGATAATCATTTTATATAATTCTGGTATTTCTTCTGGACTATCCTGCAAATCGGCATCCATAGTTATTACTACAGTTCCTTTTGCTGCGGCAAATCCTGCGTGTAAGGCTTGAGATTTACCAAAATTTCTCAAGAATTGAATACCTTTTACAAATTCATTTTGTTGGGATAATTTTAAAATGCTATCCCAAGAACCGTCGGTACTACCGTCATCAATAAAAATAATTTCGTAAGAAAAAGAATTGGATTGCATAACTTTTGCAATCCAATCATGTAATTCGGTAAGTGATTCTTGCTCATTGAGCAGCGGTATGACCACAGATATATCCACGTTATTTATTTTAATTACAAATACAAATTTATAAGTATTTAAGTAAAAAGTATGATAATCTACCTAAAGTTATAAACGCTCTTTTAGGAGTTCTTATTAGTAAATTATACGATGTTATTTAAAAGTTTGCTTTTTCTGCATTACTAAACTTGACAGAAGTGAAAAGATAAAACCAAAAAATAAATTAAATAATAAACTAAAAGCTGAAATAATAAAAGGCGAAGAAAACTTTTCTGCCATTGCTGCGCTTTGGTCTAATTGTTCTTGCGTAAAATCAGGATATTGTTCTTGCATCTTTACTCGTGAGATTTCTGACATCTTTTCCATCATATCTGGTTCGATTACTTGCATGAGTATTAATGTCCATACCACACTTATAAGTCCACCAATCAATGCAATGCCTATACCTACTTTTATACCCTCCCCTAAAGTTAAGAAACCTCCATTTGCAGTTTTATATGCTTTGATACCAAATATGATACCAGCAATAAGTATAACAAATCCGATAAGAGAATGCACCCAGTTTTGATCCATATAGCCATCGGTTACATAAAGGATAACACCAAAGATAACAGATGCAATACCTAGTAAAAGGCCATAGTTTATAATAATTTTTTTTGTAGCAACTTGAGTATTTTCCATATTTGAAAGGTTTGGTTGATTGTATTTGATGAGTCTACAAATATAGAAAAACGTTACAGGAGTAAGATAAAAATCCTTTTTTACATCAAAAACATAAAAAAAACACTATTGCTCTTGTAGTTTCGCAGAATATATTTAAATTTGCACCTCGAAAAAAGAAAAGATTATAACCATGAGAAAAGATATTCATCCTGAAAATTATAGATTAGTAGCGTTTAAAGACATGTCTAATGAAGAGGTTTTTCTAACTAAATCTACGGCAAATACTAAAGAAACTCTTGAGGTAGACGGAGTTGAATATCCGTTGGTGAAATTAGAGATCTCTAGAACGTCTCACCCTTTTTACACAGGAAAATCAAAACTTATCGATACCGCTGGACGTATTGATAAATTCAAAAATAAATACTCTAAATTCAAAAAGTAATTTAGTTTTAAGATTTTTTTATAAGCCTTTCCAACTGGAAAGGCTTTTTTGTTGCCTATACTTGATGTATTTTTGAGCGATAATCGAAAGCTAAAATATTCAACTGTTTTTTATGAACTACATTCTGTTTGACGGGAGCGCTCGTAATGCGCTGCTTCCTTTTACTTTTACTAGACCTGTTGCCGAAATCCGTATTGGAATATTGACTATTAGAGAGAAGTGGGAAAATTATTTGGGAAGCACTACATCGACCGTAACCGAAGCGTACCTTAGCGAGAAATTTCCGATGGTTGAATTCGTAGAAAATGTTATGATAAATGCTTCGTATTTACCAACAGAGTATCTGGTAGAAGCCATAAAAGGCTTACAGCCAAATCAAGGAATTTTTATTGCAGGAGAGCCTGTAGCATTTTATGTACAGGAGGATCAAGACGTAGATTTTGAGAGTTACGAGCAGATTGTTTTTGATCAAGAAATTGAGACTGTTAAAACGACTTGGGATATTTTCACCAAAAATGGAACAGCTTTACAAAGGGATTTTGATATAATTACAAAGGATAGAAAAAGTCAAGCTGTCGACAAAACTAATACGTTTATCTGTCCAGAAAATATTTTTATAGAAGAAGGAGCATCCGTGTCATGTGCTATTATAAATGCAAGTAGCGGACCAGTTTACATTGGTAAGGATGCAGTAGTAATGGAGGGTAGTTTAATTCGCGGACCTTTTGCTTTATGTCAAGGTGCGACCGTTAAAATGGGCGCAAAAATCTATGGACCAACTACTATTGGTCCTTATTCTAAAGTTGGTGGTGAGATAAGTAACTCTGTATTATTTGGGTATTCTAACAAAGGGCATGATGGCTTTTTGGGAAACTCAGTTATTGGAGAATGGTGTAATCTTGGAGCTGATACCAATACATCTAATTTGAAAAATAATTACGCTCCAGTACGTTTATGGAGTTATGAAACAGAAAACTTTGCCAAAACAGGGTTGCAGTTTTGCGGTCTGATGATGGGAGACCATTCAAAATGTGGGATCAATACCATGTTCAATACAGGTACTATGATTGGTGTGAATGCGAATGTTTTTGGTAGCGGATTTCCACGAAATTTTGTGCCTAGTTATAGCTGGGGTGGTAGTAATGGATTTACTACCTATGTCACAAAAAAAGCATTTGAGGTAGCGAAGGTAGTGATGGCCCGTAGAGGTGTTGAATTTACCGAGATGGACGAGAAAATTCTTGAATATATTTTTGAGTCCACGCAGAAATGGCGTAATTCTTATGATAAATAAAATACTATTCTTTTTCTTTCCAAACACGTTTTAGAACCAAAAAATTTTGAGGATTCGTAGTTAATCCGCGAACATTTTTTTGAGTAAATCGTACTACTTCGTCATAGTATAAAGGTATGATGGGAGCTTTGGCAATAAGTATAGAATCCATTGTTGAATATACTTGTGCTCGTGCTTGATCATCTGTTATTAAAAAACTTTGTTCATACAATTTATCAAATGTTTCGTTCTTAAAATGTGTATAGTTGGGCCCATTTGGAGTAAAATTTTTGCTGTAAAATGGGGACAAGAAATTCTCTGCATCTGGATAATCGGCAATCCAACTTGCTCTAAATAATTGTAGCTTCCCGCTCCATTTTTGTTCTCTAAGTGTAGAAGGAGGGAGGACATCCACTGCCACATTAATTCCTATTTTTTCTAATTCTCTTTGTATAAATTCGCAAATGCTTAAGTAATTTGCATCAGTCGCTATTGTGATGCTTGGACTTGTATCACCTGTAATTACAGTATATTGATCAACTAGTGATCTGGCTATATTTACATTATACTCATATCCTTGTTGTTCAGAATATCCTAAAATCCCTTTGGGTATAAATCCACTATGTGCCGGAGTGCCGATATTGTTTTTGAGATACATGATCATTTTATTCCTATCAAAACCATAATTTATAGCTTTGCGCAATAGTTCGGATTGGATCTCTGGGACGTTGGCGTCAAGATAAAACCCTAAATATTCAGAATTTAAATAAGGACCTTTATCTAGCGTAATCTTATCAATGTAACGTGCTCTTAATTTTCCCGATGGAGTTAGTAATTCATCCTTATAAGATGCATCTAAGCTATTTAATAGATCAATATTACCTTTAGCAAATTGTAAAAATTCACTTTGTTTATCTGGTAAAAAAGTTATGGCAACAGCCTCTAAGTATGGTAAACTTTTGCCTTGCTCATCCTTCTCATAATATAAAGTGTTTTTACGAAGTACTAATTTAATATTTTCTTCCCATAACTTAAATTTAAAAGGCCCTGTGCCTATGGGATGAGATCTAAACTCAGTGCCATAATATCGTACAATTTCTTTGGGAACGACAGAGCAATATCGCATGCCAAGTAATCCAAGAAAAGCAGGAAATGGCTGTTTCAATTTAATTTTAAAAATAGTATCATTTACGGCAGTATATTCTTCAACTTTGTTTAACACCCAATTGCCTGGAGAAGCAATTTTGGGATCAATCAATCGGTCAAAGCTGTAGACAAAATCATCTGCCGTTACCCTACGCGTGCTGTCGGTGTTTTTAAATTTTGCGTGTTTATGAAAATATACATCATCACGTAGTGTAAAGGTAAATTCTAATCCATCCTTACTTTGATTCCAGTGTTTTGCTATATCGGGAACAATCTTAAGTGAATCGTCTAACTGGATTAATCCATTAAAAATTTGATTTGTAGCCCAGATATTGGCGATATTTCTAGCAAAAGCAGGATCAAGAGAACTAACATTATCGTATTGATTATATCTAAACACCAAATGGTTAAGATCCGTATTGGTTGCGGTAGTGCATGATGCAAATAGCATCGCTAGATAAACCGTTGAGACAATGTTTTTTATAAATGTAAATGTAAGTGTTTTCAATTTTAGTAAACGAATTTTTGTTGGTATCTTTACGCCTTCAAAATAAGAAAGTTTCTTCATCTTATCGTCACATGTCACGCATTTATATGTTGAACTTATAAATTAAATGAATCAGTGTTGAGATTTATTGTTTTTTAAAGTAATAAATATCAAGACAGGTTAAGAGAAATAGAGTGTATGATTCAAAAAAAAGTAGCATTTTATACCTTAGGTTGTAAATTAAATTTTTCTGAAACTTCTACCATAGCACGGAGTTTTGTCGATGAAAATTTTGAACGTGTAGATTTTAATGAAGCAGCAGATATTTATGTTATTAATACCTGTTCGGTTACCGAGAATGCGGATAAAAGGTTTAAAACTATTGTAAAGCAAGCTCAAAAATCTAATCCTGATGCTTTTGTCGCCGCAGTAGGATGTTATGCCCAGCTTAAACCCGAAGAATTGGCAGCTGTTGATGGTGTTGATCTGGTATTGGGAGCTACCGAAAAATTCAATATTACAGACTATATTAATGATCTGTCTAAAAATGATTTTGGAGAAGTTCATTCATGCGAAATTGAAGAAGCTGATTTTTATGTAGGAAGTTACTCTATTGGAGATCGTACACGTGCGTTTTTAAAGGTTCAAGATGGGTGTGATTATAAATGTACATACTGCACAATCCCACTAGCTCGAGGGATTTCAAGAAGTGACTCTTTAGAAAATGTGTTAAACAATGCTAGAGAGATATCTGCCAAAAACATAAAGGAAATTGTGCTCACTGGTGTGAATATTGGAGATTATGGAAAAGGTGAATTTGGAAACAAGAAACATGCGCATACTTTTTTTGAATTAGTTGAGGCGTTGGATAAAGTAGAGGGTATAGAGCGATTACGTATTTCTTCAATTGAACCTAACTTGTTAAAGAATGAAACAATTTCATTTGTGAGTCAATCCAAAGCCTTTGTACCTCATTTCCATATTCCGTTACAATCGGGAAGTGATGAAGTTTTGAAGTTAATGCGCCGCAGGTATTTAACAGATACGTATGTGGATCGCGTGCATAGGATAAAAGAGCAAATGCCAGACGCATGTATAGGTGTAGATGTTATTGTTGGTTTTCCTGGAGAAACAGATGATTATTTTTTGGATACGTATAATTTTTTATCGACGTTAGATATTTCATATTTACACGTATTTACTTATTCCGAACGTGAAAATACTGTAGCAGCTACTATGAATGGTGTGGTTCCTATGAACGTGCGCAAAAAGAGAAGTAAAATGCTTAGAGGGTTATCGGTCAAAAAACGTCGTGCTTTTTACGAAAGTCAACTCGATACTGTTCATACAGTTCTTTTTGAATCAGAAAATAAAGAAGGCTATATCCATGGATTTACAGAGAATTATGTGAAAATTAGAATGCCATGGAATCCGATATATAGTAATACAATGCACAAGGTTCGGCTTACAGAGATAGACGAAGAGGGTATGGTACGTGTTGAATTATTGTCTATATAAAGCAAAAAAAAGTCCGTTTATAAAACGGACTTTTTTGGTTCTAAATATTGATTCCAACAGGAAGCAAATCTTTGTACTTTCTTCTGTTTTTTCTCATAAAATTGGCGATAATAGGACTAGTAGGTACTAGTCGTATATTACGATCTTCGATGATTTTAAAAACAGCAATAATAAATTCTTCATCAAAACCTTTTTGAGATAGCTCATCACTCATAACAAGTTTTGTAAGAAAGATTTTTCGTTCTTGTTGAGAATATTCAATTTTAGCTTTTTGACCTTCGATAGTAGTTTCGAATTGTCTTAGAAATTCATTATCAATAATCTCTAATTCAATCCCGCTGATGTGTTCCATATTTAAAAAATTAAATCCAATTTCATACATTATAAAATACTATTAAATGTAAATTACAATCAATAGCAATCAAAAGTATCGAGTCTTAAATAGATTTTTGTATTAAAGACATAACAAAAAAGTTATATCTTTAATGCTATTTAAGTTTTGGTCTTGACGGTTAGAAATGTTTTCCCTTTACAATATAACATTACCTAATGATATTTTTATCTCACATGATAAAATCATAATTTTGATACGCAAAGATAAGAAAATTAGAGCCTTAATTATACAATCCATTGTTAAAAAACCTATGCAACAGCAAGTTGAGCATGTTTATTTTGTTCCAGGAATGGCTGCCGATGTCTCCATTTTTGAATATATAAAACTACCAGTAAGTACTTATCAAACGTATACTATTCCTTGGAAAATCCCCAAACAAAAGGAGTCCATAGAAGCCTATGCAAAACGGATGTGTAAGGATGTACATCATGATAACAGTGTTTTGGTAGGAGTGTCTTTTGGTGGAGTCATAGTTCAAGAAATGGCCAAAATTCGTAAATTTAAAAAGGTCATCATTATCTCTAGTGTAAAAAGTAAGTATGAGTTACCTAAACGTATGCTTATAGCTCGTAAAACTAAAGCTTATAAATTACTGCCAACGACTCTTATCTCCAAGATAGATAATTGGGAAAAATTAGCTTTTGGTGATTTTGCAAAAAAGAGAGCTAGTATGTATCAAAAATATTTAGCAATTAAGGATAAAAGCTATTTGGACTGGGCGATAGAGCAAATGGTTTGCTGGGATCAAGAAACTCCTTCAGATAATTTGATACATATCCATGGAGATCAGGATATTGTGTTTCCGATAGGTAATATTAAAGGATGTATTGTTGTACCAAAGGGAACACATATAATGATAGTCAACCGAGCTCGGTGGTTTAACAAACATCTTCCTGAAATAATTAAGAAATAATATAATAATTATAAATAGATTTCACTTATATTAGGAGCATTAGTGTAACCCGAATAAAACCTACGATATAATGAAGAGGATTAAAAGAATTTTAGTAAGTCTAGGGGTAGTTTTTACTGCCGGAGTATTAATAAATGCTACACAAAAGGAACCAGAAAAAATTGTAGAACAGCAACAGTTGGAACAGAAATTAATTAATGATTATAATGTTTATGCGATCCCAATGCCTGAAAATTTGAATTTTGCAGGAGAACTAGTTCCTGTTGATAATCCAGACATAAGAGAGAGAATGGATAGAGAATTGTTGGTAAATACCTACTGGCAATCTAATGCATTATTACTTTTTAAACGTGCAAATAAATACTTTCCACTAATAGAACCCATTCTCGAACAGTATGGGATCCCAGATGATTTTAAGTACCTAGCAGTGATAGAAAGTGGATTAACGCAAGCTGTATCTCCAGCAAATGCTAAAGGATTTTGGCAGCTATTAAGCGGAACTGGTAAAGAGCTAGGATTAGAAGTTAATAAAAATGTGGATGAGCGGTATCACATAGAAAAAAGTACTGAAGCTGCCTGTAAATATATATTATCGGCCAAAGAAAGGTTTGGTAATTGGACCTTGGCCGCTGCTGCATACAACGCAGGTAATTATGGTATTGATAAACAATTAAAGAGACAAAATGTAACTAGCTATTATGACATTCTGCTAGGAGAGGAGACTGGAAGATATGTTTTTAGAATTGTTGCATTAAAAGAGATTCTTAGTAATCCATCTAAGTATGGTTTTAATTTTTCTGATAAAGATTTATATGATAAAATTCCCACATTTAATGTTAAGGTAGATACAGCGGTAACAAACTTCACAAAATTTGCAGAAAAATTCGATATCAATTATAAAATTTTAAAGCTTCACAATCCATGGTTGCGTGAGACACATTTAAATAATGCCTCGCGTAAAGAATATTTAATTAAAATTCCAGAAAAAGGAATTTATAAGACAACTGTAGGTCAATAATAATTATGTTAGATTGGATATTAGCTAATATTTGGACACTTCTTATCGTACTTAATTATATTGTGGCACTTTCTGTCATGGGTTTTCTATTAATGCATAATAGAAACCCACACACCACGATGTCTTACATATTAGCTTTGGTAGTATTGCCATTTATAGGTATCGTTATTTATTTATTTTTTGGTCAAGAATATCGTAAGACCAAGATTTTTAGAAGAAAACATGTTTTTGATAATTCTAAAATTAAGAAATGGGAAAAGGAGTTATTATTAGATAATGAAGAACTTGAACATTATGAAGAAAAGTTTTTGGAACACAAAATTCGTTTGGTTAGATTAATTCAGAAAAATGAAAAATCTCCATTAACCTTTAAAAATGAAGTTGATGTTATAATCAATGGCGAACGCAAGTTTGAATTACTTTTTGAAGATCTTAAGAATGCCAAAAATCATATTCACGTAGAATACTATATCATTCGCAATGATACGATTGGTAACCGTTTGATCGATATATTATGTGATAAGGCCAGAGAAGGAATTACTGTACGTGTTAGTTATGATTATGTTGGAAGCGAATTACCATCTAGGTTGATCAAAAAGATGCGTGATTGTTCTATAGCTATTCAACCCTTTATGCCTGTTTGGTTTCCTAATTTGACACGTAAGCTCAATTATAGAGATCATCGTAAAATTGTAGTTATAGATGGTGCAATTGGATATGTAGGAGGTGTTAACGTTTCTGACACCTATGTAAATGGATTAAATAAAACGTATTGGAGAGATACGCATTTAAGGATAAAAGGACACGCAGTTAAATCTTTACAGAGCCAATTTCTCCTTAACTGGGATTTTGTTTGTGGAGAGGATGAAAGTATCGAGATTAGTGATGCAATTTTTCCTAAAGTTGTACAGAAAGGCAAAGTTCCTGTTCAAATAGCAGCTAGCGGGCCAGACACTGATTGGGCTAATATAATGGAGGCTATTTTTACAGCAATTATTACTGCCGAGGAATATGTGTATATAACAACTCCATATTTTATTCCAAATGAACCTATTTTAACAGCTTTGAAAGCAGCAGCAAGAAGCGGAATAGATGTTAAAATTATGATACCGGATATAGGTGATTCTTGGGCCGCCAAATATGCTAGTAATTCTTATCTGGAGAGTTTACTTGAGTCTAATATTAAAGTGTATAGATATTGTAAAGGAATGTTACATGCAAAAACAATTGTGGTAGATGATTCTTTTGCTACTGTTGGAACATCTAATATGGATTATCGTAGCTTTAATATCAATTTTGAAATTAATGCGCTGATATATGATAGTATAACAACACATAGATTATTATCGATTTATAATGATGATCTCAAAGAGTGCAAGGAACTAAAACTAGAAGAATGGATTAATCGACCATTTGGGGATAAACTGAAAGAATCTTTTTGCCGTTTGTGGGCTCCTTTATTATAATGAAACTATGAGTTCAACTATTATTATATACTTGGTAGCTATTGGATTACTAGCGGGCTTTTTAAGTGGAACCTTGGGTATTGGAGGGAGTGTTGTCATGATTCCTTTGTTAATCTTGTTTGTAGGATTTTCACAACATGAAGCTCAAGGAACAAGTTTGGCTGTTTTATCAATACCAGTAACTGTATTGGCAGCGTTTACTTATTATAAAGAAGGTTTTGTTAACTGGAAATATGCACTTGTAATTGCATTAACCTTTATAATCGGAGGATTTTTGGGGAGCAAACTAGCTATTTCAATTAATCAAACACTCTTAAAGAAAATTTTTGGAGGTATTCTCTTATTTGTAGCCCTTAAAATGATAGTGAATAAATAGAGTTACTTTTTATTTATTTCCATCTTCATCCTCATTTTCTTCATAATTATCATCCTCGGGAGTTGTATAATCTTCATCCTCATAAATATCATTGTCCTCATTAGATTTCTCAGTAGAAAGATTCTCAGAATTTTTGTCCAAGTCAGCCATTAAAAGAGAAACTCCTTTGGATAAAGAATCAAAATGAATGTTATATGAATTACTTAATGTTTCACTTGAGTGGTGTGTAACGATCTTTCGTATATCTAACATCTTTTTTTCTGAATTCATAAAATACATCATAGGAAAACCTAAAGAATGTTTCAATTTATTTATAATAGCACCGTTTTGATTAGCTCTTTCGTCTATATAAACTAAATGAATGTTTTCACTATAATCTGCTTCAATATCTTTAAGATCTTCAACATTATCCCAGAATAGCATTATAAAATCAATCTGATCATGAAAGCGATCAGCAAGATCATTTAATGCAGGAATTTCTCCAGCTCCAGGAACACACCATGTAGCGTAAGTAATTAGAAAAATTGGCTTTTCATATTCTTCAAAATAAATAGGGTCTCCCTTAATAGGATTAACATTAAAATTATCCAAATAGGTACCTACAAGATGAAAATTTACCAGAGAATCAAATAAAAAAGTCGCGCGTTCTAAGTCTTGCTCTTCATAGGCAACATTAATCTTTTGATTGTATTTTACAATATGAGCAGAGATTGCTGTAGAAAATGGAACTCTTCGTTCCTCTTGAGCATAATTACTTAAATACCCAAAAAATACAATACTAAGGAGTAATACGTTCTTCATTGTTAATAGATTACGGATGCTAATGTACTATAAAGCTGCCATATAAACTTAAAAATTAGTGAAAAAACTCGATATAATTACGGTAAAACCGTATTTTTATTTAAAATAAACGTTGTATCAAGTAGTAATAACGTAAATATACAAACAATTAGTATGCCTAAATTTTTTTCATTTGCTGCTTCATCATTGTAATTTGATCTTTCAGCATGCTATGTTTATCCAACTTTTTTGCTTGGTTAAGTAAAATTTGTGCTTCTCTTTTACGACGTTTGGTCATCGCGATCCCTGCTAAATTTAATTTGGCTACCGCTAGATCTTGGTCCATTGATAATCCTAATTTGATGGCTTTTTTGAGATATTTTTCTGCTTGTGAGATGTTTGTTTGAGATAACATAATACCCAATAAGTAATTGTAATATCCATGTTGCTTGGTCGTTAATGCAGATTCTGGATGTTTAATTTTATCAAGCCAAGCTTTAGCGCCATCAAAATCTTGTTTCCTTAATTTTAGAAATGCGAGAAGTATAAACTCATTTTTAAAATATAAAAAAATGAATATTGAAGATAGCAAGATCAACATAATACCATTCCCAATAGAGCCTTCAATAATTTGCCAAATACCTAGCCCTATGATAAGAGCAGCTATAAATAATTTTATATTTTTGTTGTACATAAAAATGTGTGATTTTTTAATAGCGGCAAAGGTAAGAAAAACAAATATAAATATTTTGATATTTAGGTTTGTGAAAGCAAAAACTCTTTGTATATTTGCCCGCAGTTTTGGGGACATAGCCAAAGCATAACGTAAATAGATATTTCACGAAGATTTATAAAGATAGATAGCAAATGAAAAGAACGTTTCAACCATCGAAGAGAAAAAGAAAAAACAAACACGGTTTTAGAGAGCGTATGGCCAGTGTCAATGGAAGAAAAGTATTAGCTCGTAGACGAGCTAAAGGAAGAAAGAAGCTGTCTGTATCATCTGAGTTAAGACATAAGCACTAATGATTTTTAGTGTATCAAACATATTAAAAGGTGTTACTTTATAGGTAACGCCTTTTTTTATACCTAATCGATAAATTTATTCAACTGCAATTTTTAGTACATGCCAAAGAACAATAATTTAAAAAGTATACTAATCATAGGGTCTGGTCCAATTGTTATTGGGCAAGCGTGTGAATTCGATTATTCAGGAACTCAAGCCTTACGTTCCCTAAGAGAAGACGGAATTGAAACAATTTTGATCAATTCTAATCCAGCAACAATCATGACGGATCCTTCGATGGCAGATCATGTATATCTTAAGCCTTTATCAACCAAGTCGATTATACAGATTTTAAAAGAACATCCACAAATTGATGCTGTTTTGCCAACCATGGGAGGGCAAACAGCATTAAATCTTTGTATCGAAGCAGATGAAAAGGGAATCTGGAAAGATTTTGACGTAGAAATTATTGGTGTGGATATCAACGCCATAAATATAACCGAAGATCGCGAGCAATTTAGAGAGTTGATGCTTAAAATAGGTATCCCAATGGCTCCACAGGCTACGGCTAACTCTTATTTGAAAGGAAAGGAAATAGCACAAGAATTTGGATTTCCATTAGTTATTCGAGCATCCTATACATTAGGTGGAGCGGGAGCTTCTATTGTTTATAAAGAAGAAGATTTTGATGAATTATTAACTCGAGGATTAGAAATATCTCCGATCCATGAGGTAATGATTGATAAAGCTTTAATAGGTTGGAAAGAATATGAGTTAGAATTATTACGTGATAATAATAATAATGTAGTCATTATTTGTACGATAGAGAATATGGATCCTATGGGGATTCACACAGGAGATTCTATTACAGTTGCACCTGCAATGACTTTGAGCGATCGCACATTTCAGAGAATGAGGGATATGGCAATTCATATGATGCGTAGCATAGGTGATTTTGCAGGAGGATGCAATGTGCAGTTTGCAGTTAGTCCAGACGATAAAGAAGATATTATTGCTATTGAGATTAACCCTAGAGTTTCTAGATCATCTGCATTAGCTTCTAAAGCAACAGGTTATCCTATTGCAAAGATAGCTTCAAAATTGGCAATTGGCTATACGTTAGATGAGTTAGATAATCAAATTACGAAATCAACTTCTGCCTTATTTGAGCCAACGTTAGATTATGTTATTGTAAAAATACCTAGATGGAATTTTGATAAATTTGAAGGTTCTGACCGCACATTAGGATTACAAATGAAATCTGTTGGTGAGGTTATGGGGATTGGTAGATCCTTTCAAGAAGCATTGCATAAAGCTACCCAGTCTTTGGAGATAAAAAGAAATGGTTTGGGAGCAGATGGAAAAGGCTATAAAAATTATGATCAAATCATCGATAAATTAACCCATGCAAGTTGGGATCGGGTATTTGTGATTTATGATGCCATACAAATGGGAATTCCCTTAAGTAGAATTCACGAAATTACTAGAATTGATATGTGGTTCTTGAAGCAATACGAAGAACTCTACCATTTAGAAAAAGAAATTAGCACATTTACTATTAATTCTATTACCAAAGATTTATTACTCGAGGCAAAACAAAAAGGTTTCGCAGATAGACAAATTGCACATATGATGCGTTGTTATGAAAGTGAAATTTATAATAAAAGAGAAGAATTAGGAATTAATCGTGTGTTTAAATTGGTAGATACCTGTGCGGCAGAATTTAAAGCGCAAACACCTTATTATTATTCAACTTTTGAGGCCGAAGTCCAGACACCAGAAGGTACTATTTATGTGTCTAACGAAAGTAAAGTATCAGATAAGAAAAAGATTATAGTTCTTGGATCAGGACCTAATAGAATTGGGCAGGGAATAGAATTCGATTATTGTTGTGTTCACGGAGTATTGGCTGCTGCAGAGTGTGGTTATGAAACTATCATGATTAATTGTAATCCAGAAACGGTTTCTACAGATTTTGATGTTGCCGATAAATTATACTTTGAGCCTGTTTTTTGGGAACATATTTATGACATCATTCGTCATGAAAAGCCCGAAGGTGTTATTGTACAGTTGGGAGGACAGACAGCGCTTAAACTTGCAGAGAAATTAGATCGTTACGGAATTAAGATTATTGGTACTAGTTATAAATCTTTAGATCTAGCCGAAGATAGAGGAAGCTTCTCTACACTACTTAAAGAAAACAATATACCATACCCAGAGTTTGACATTGCAAGCACTGCAGACGAAGCCCTAGCGGTTGCAGATAAACTTGACTTTCCTATATTAGTTAGACCCTCTTATGTATTAGGTGGACAAGGAATGAAAATTGTAATCAATAAAAAAGAACTCGAAGAGCATGTGGTAGATTTGTTGAGAAAAATGCCAGATAATAAACTACTATTAGATCATTATCTTGATGGAGCTATCGAGGCAGAAGCCGATGCAATTTGCGATGGAGAAAATGTTTACATTATTGGTATTATGGAGCATATCGAACCTTGCGGTATTCACTCTGGAGATTCAAATGCTACCTTACCACCGTTCAATTTGGGTGAGTTTGTAATGCAACAAATAAAGGATCACACTCATAAAATAGCTTTAGCTCTAAATACAGTTGGTCTTATAAACATTCAATTTGCGATCAAAAATGATACAGTATATATTATAGAAGCAAACCCAAGAGCTTCTAGAACAGTACCTTTTATAGCAAAAGCGTATGGAGAACCGTATGTAAATTATGCAACAAAAGTAATGTTGGGAGACAAAAAGGTTACAGATTTTGATTTTAATCCTCAGTTAGAAGGTTTTGCTATCAAACAACCTGTGTTTTCATTTAATAAGTTTCCTAACGTGAATAAACAACTTGGTCCTGAGATGAAAAGTACTGGGGAGAGTATTCTTTTTATAGATGACCTTAAAGATGATCAATTTTATGATCTATATGCTAGACGCAAGATGTATCTAAGTAAATAAAACAGTAATAGTATAAATAAAACAGCGCATGCTAATATTCTAGTATGCGCTGTTTTCATTATATAATCAATTCATATTTTAATTTTCTAAAAAGCCATCGGATTCCCAATCCAAAACTATGGTTACAGTCTCTTGGGGCAAACGACCCGAAGGAGGCATTACACTGCGGGTTGAGGTAGTATTTATACGGCCAATAACATTGCGTCCATTATTAATCGCTGCCATAACTTCGGGATAAGTACTCAGCGCCATCGGAGCTCCTTGAGTAGGAGGATTGTTATGACACTGTAAGCATTTAGATTCAAAAATAGCCTTGATGTCACCAGCATAGGTAGTTTTTTTTGACGGAATAGGATTTTCG
Organism: Aquimarina rhodophyticola; assembly: GCF_042434915.1. Taxonomy (GTDB): domain Bacteria; phylum Bacteroidota; class Bacteroidia; order Flavobacteriales; family Flavobacteriaceae; genus Aquimarina. The sequence goes on along the minus strand of NZ_CP170198.1, from coordinate 1,763,886 downwards.
CTATTCGTAGGGGGATCTACACTTTCAACATCATCAGAATCCGAGCTACTACAGCTACTAATAGTTATAGTAATAAAGAAAATATTTAAGTAGAATACGATATTTTTCATAGTTTTAAATTTGTAGGAATTCGAATATATGAAAATATTAGTAATAGGAGATTAAAACTACAACATTACCTTTACAGAATATTCCTTGAGAGTGTCAAGATGCTCTTCTACAATAAATTCTGATTCTTTAAAACGATTGAAACGTAATTGTGCTTCTTCTTTTCTAGAAATACTTCTTACAAATCTACGAACACTGGTTTTATCCTTTAAAATTAAGCCAGGTACAGCCACGCTTTTTCCTTTAGAATCTTTTGCAACCATCGTAAAGTAACTAGAATTACAATGCTTTTTTTTACCCGTTCTTATATTCTCGGCCTCTACGCGAACTCCAACTACCATGGATGTTTTTCCAACATGATTTACAGAAGCTTTCATAGTAACCAATTCACCCACCTCTATAGGTTTTAAAAAATTCACCTTATCAACACTTGCTGTTACACAATAAGTTTCAGAATGCTTAGAGGCACAGGCAAAAGCAATTTGATCCATCAATGATAAGATATATCCTCCATGAATTTTGCCGCTAAAATTTGAGTGTGAAGGCAGCATTAATTCGGATATGGTTACTCGAGAATCGTTGGCATGTTTAAACTTCATGAATCAAAACTTTAAAAAATATTATCGATTTCAAAAATGTGGCGATTCTTCTTCGGTAACTTTTGTCACAAAGTATTTGGTATCTCCCAACCATGAAAATGTTCCAAAGCGTTCTATATAGGTCAATTTAACATACCTACCTTGCAGTGTCTCTAAATCTGAAATTACCTGTTCATTCTTGTCTTCAACTGAAAAACTGAAAATTTGTGCACCAGAAATACCTTGACTAATTTCTCCTTCCCAAGTTTTAAAGAGTAAGCCTTTATTGCTAAATTTTATTAATTCGCCACTTCGTGTACCCTCACTAAAATTAGCAAAATATACGAAGGAGTACCATGCTGCAAAAACTGCAATAATACATAAGATGAGTATTCCGAGAATTTTTTTCACAAAAACAGGTATAAATTATTTTTTTAAAACGTCAAAACGTTATTTAGATTATAAAAGTAATTCAATTATTTATAAAAGCTATAGTTTCTATAATGCATTATACACTTTCTCTAAAAAAGTTTCAATTTTTTTTGGCTCTAACCAACGTGTTATGATGACAAGTTTTTTTTGTTTATCGACAACGATAAAGTTACCTCCAAAACCAGCTGCATAAAATAGATGATCTGGTAGATTTTTCCATTGGCGAGCTCCTTTTTTATTGAGCCACCACATATATCCATAATTTGCGTTAGCTAATGATGGAGTTGATAGTTGGTCAATCCAATCCTCTGGCAACAATTGTTTATCATTCCATTTACCATTTGCAAGAAATAACAGGCCAAAGCGTGCTAGATCCAAGGTGTTAATGAACATTCCGCCACCAGAGTGTCCACCACCGCTAACAGATTGCATTTGCACGCCATCTACTGTTACAAACGAATTGTCATATCCGTACCAACGCCAAGTTGTAGACGCATCAATGGGATCCATGATTTTTTCTTTGAGTATTTGTGGTAATGGTCTACGCCAAACTTGAAGAAGGCTATAGGCTAAAACATTAACACGAACATCATTGTATTCGAATACTGAGCCTGGTGTTTGTAATGTTCTCGATTTCCAATCCTCTATTTCTCCGTTTTTTGGGGGTCGATCGGCCCAGTCAAAACCGCCCCATAATTGACCTGACCAGTCAGAAGATTGAGTAAGCAAATGACGCCAAGTTATTTTTTTATTATGCACTCCTTCAAACGTTTCATCCCAAACATATGTGCTTACCAAATCATCAAAAGATTGAAGTAATCGCTCTTTATAGGCTAATCCTGCGATGGTTGATAGAAAGCTTTTGGTTACACTAAATGCCATGTCAACTCGTTTTATATCGCCCCATCTGGCTACAATAAAACCATCCTGTAATATCATACCCGCTGGTGCTCCTCTTTTTTTTGTGGGTCCTAGAATTGTATGATAGGGTTCGTTTTCAAAACCTTTTAAAATAGCTTGGCGTAAGTCTCTTGATCCACTGTACTCATTTTGTTTTGCATAATCTATTGCTTGATTGAGTAATGAAGGATTAATAGAGAAAGTTTCGGGAGTACGTTCTGTCCATGAAAATTTTTCTGGAAAATATAGTTCTTGAGATTGTATGGAAAGGGCACTAATCGTAAATAATAGTGGTGCTATAATACAGGTCTTAACGAGATATTTCATTTTTAAAATAGAAATTATTCTATAGGTTTATTGCAACTTTATTCTTTATCCAGAGCACGTTTAATTATAGATTCGGGTAAAGATTTTTTAGCTTTTGCGCCCATTTTTTTTAGTTTTTCTACGCTCGTAATTATGTTTCCGCGACCCTCGACTAATTTATTCATCGCAGACGAGTAGTCTTTTTTGGCATCATCGATTTTCTTGCCCACACCTGTTAAATCTTTTACTAAACCTTCAAACTTATCATAGAGAGCACCGGCTTGTCGCGCAATTTCGATAGCATTACGTTGTTGTTTTTCATTATTCCACATAGTATCAATCGTTCGTAAGGTTGCTAATAATGTAGCAGGAGTAACGATCACAATATTTTTTTCAAACGCTTGATTGTATAAGCTATTGTCTTGATTTATTGCAATAGCAAATGCAGGTTCTATAGGTACAAAAAGGAGTACAAAATCGGGAGATTCTATGTCATATAAATCTTGGTATTGCTTAGCAGACAGCTGATCTACATGGCGCTTAAGTGATGTTACATGTTCTTTTAGATATTTTTCTCTAAGAATATCATCTTCTTCATTGGCAAAACGCTCGTATGCTGTAAGACTTACTTTTGAATCTACTACCATTTTCTTATTATCTGGTAGGTGGATTACAACATCTGGCAGGACCCGTTGTCCCTCTGCCGTTGTAAAGCTTTGTTGTACAAAATATTCTCTATCTTTTTCTAATCCTGATTTCTCAAGCACCCGCTCGAGTACTAGTTCTCCCCAATTACCTTGCATTTTACTATCTCCTTTGAGGGCTTTGGTCAAGTTAGTAGCTTCTTTGCTCATTTGCTCATTTAAATCTTTGAGCCCGATGATTTGTTGTCTTAAAGCAGCATGGTAATCAATACTTTCTTTGTGTGTTTGGTCCACTTTTTTTTCAAAAGTTAAAATTTTTTCCTGAAGTGGATTTAAGATGTTTTTAATGTTTTCTTTATTTTGTTCTGTAAATTTGCTGGATTTCTCATCCAAAATTTTGTTGGCTAGATTTTCAAATTCTTTGGTGAAGCGTTCTTGTAATTTTCCGACCTCTTCCTTTTGTTCTCTATTTTTAAGTTGCAAGTTTTCGAATTCGGTAGTACGTCGGGTAAGTTCTGTATTTAAGAATTCTTTTTCTCTTCTTATCTCTTCTCTTTCTTGCTGTAGCGTAGTTAATTGCTTGTCTACTGCTATTTTATATTCTGAGTGTTGTGCTAACAAGTATTCTTTTTGTAAAAGTTCATTCTTTTTTTGTTCTTCGAGGAGCGAGTTTAGTTGTATTATACGTTCTTCGAGTGTACTTTGTTCACTTTTGGTTTGTAATTTGGCAATATGTTTTCCGATAAAAAAACCGATAGCGATAGCAATAAGAAATCCTGCAAGCGCGATAATAATTGGAAGGTATTCTGACATCTATAGTTTTTCTTTAGTCAAAGATAAAAATTTAGACGCTGTCACTCTCTATAGCTTTGATAAATTTGACAACTGATATTTGGAGTAAGCTAATGACGAATCTTATAGGTTCTGGTTTCAGCATCAAAAAGTATTAAATCTTCAGGAAAAAGAGAAGCAAATGCACGACATTGAATTAATTCTTTGGGACGGCCAAATTCGAATCCTTCACGATTCATTACTATCATTTTGTCGCATAATTGAATGGCAAAATCGATCTCGTGTGTAGAAAATAAAATAGTTTTTTGGGTTTCAAAGGCAAGTCGCTTCAAAAGTTTCATGATATAGGCCTTGTGGTATACATCAAGATGAGTGGTGGGTTCATCCAAAATTATGAAAGGAGTATCTTGAGCGATAGCTCTAGCAATGAGTACTTTTTGTAATTGTCCATCGCTTAACTCGTAACAACGTTTATGAACAAGTTCTTTAATTTGAGTTACTTCTATTGCTTGTTGTACTATTGATATATCTGTAGTAGAGAGCTTTCCGACCCAATTTGTATATGGCTGTCTACCAAGTGCTACAAGCTCTTGTACGGTTAGATTTTTTGAGGCAATAGTTTCGGTAAGTACTACGCTCAGTTTTGAAGCTAATTCTAATGATTTATAATTTTTCAAATCTTTATCATCCAAAAAAACTTTACCATGAAGTGGTGTTTGTACTTTGGATAAAGTGCGTAAGAGGGTAGATTTACCAATACCGTTAGCACCAACTAATCCTACAAGCTCTCCCTTAAATAATCTCAAATTGATATTGGCCGCCACTACTTCAAGAGATTTCTTATAATAGTAACCAATAGATAAATCCTCGGTTGTTAGTACACTATGTTGACTTTCGATATCCAAATTTAGTATATAGTTTTTACGACATTAAAATAACATTTTTCTTTTTCGTACCAATAACCAAATTATTACGGGTGCACCGATAAGAGAGGTAATGGCATTTATAGGAAGTGTTAGATCACTTGAAGGAACTTGAGCAAAGGTATCACATACTAACATAATAATACTACCAAACAAAATTACAGCGGGTAGCAATATTTTATGATCCGAAGTATGAAATAATTGCCTAGTTAAATGAGGTACCGCTAGTCCGATAAATGCAATGGGTCCTGCAAATGCTGTAATACTTCCAGCCAATAAGCTAGTCGCTATAACAATCAAAATACGACTTTTTTTGATACTTAAACCTAAACTTTTTGCATAGTTTTCACCCAAAAGAAGTGTATTTAAAGGTTTTATTGTTGCAAAAGCTAAGAGAAGACCTATTAAAATAATTACAGACATAATTAATAAATCGTTCCAAGTGAGGTTACCTAAGCTGCCAAATCCCCAAAAGATAAATTGCTGAAGCTGTTCTGCAGGAGCAAAATAAGAAAGAACACTTACGATCGCAGTGGTGATACTACCAAACATCAAACCAATAATTAGAATAGCCATAGTATCCCGTACTCGTATCGATACAATCATGACAATTATAAGAACTAAAATGCTTCCTAAGCTTGCGGCTACAACCAAACTCCATTTTGAAACTAAAAGTAATGAGATTGTAGATCCAGCAACTGATCCTCCCAAAAGTAATAATGCGACACCTAAACTAGCTCCAGAGCTGATACCTAGTACAAAAGGTCCAGCTAAAGGATTACGAAAAAGCGTTTGCATCAATAATCCTGAAACACCTAAACCACTTCCTACTAGCATGGCAGTAAGGGCTTTTGGTAATCGGTATTCGATTATAATATGACGCCAAGATTCTTTTTCAACTGTAGCGCCTATCAAGCTACCCAAAGTATCACTCCAAGGTATAAAAACAGACCCTAGGCTTATGTTTGTTATAAAACATACTAGTAATAGCAATAGGATGCCTATAAAAACCTTATGATATGATTGATTAGGGCTCAATTATAGTAAATTTTTAAAAAAGTAAAGTTCATACGTTGGTAGCAACTGTGGATGTGCAATTTTAATAATATCTTTTAAAATTAAATCTGGACGCATTGGCCCAAGTTCGTAATACATCATACCACCAGTTTTGCCAGTTTTTAAGGTTGCAGAATATACTTTTTTATTTTTGAACGCATCAAAAAGTTGATATCGGTTGTTCTCTTTGTAAAGTTCACTAAAAGTTTCCGAATTTCCAGATCCTATCCAAAAATCAGCATTTTGCCCTCGTTCTAAAACACTTTCAAAATTTAAGGCAATACTTCCACTAGTTGTATGGTCATTCCACAAATACTTTGTGTTAGCATCACTAAATAATTTTGCAATATAACTTTTACCTCCAGGTACATGCCACGTATCTTTAAACATATTTCCTGCTAGTATTGTGGGTGATGTTTCTACATTAGTTGCAATTCTCACCGCATCTTTATATGCTTTTTCTATTCTTTCAAAAATAAGATTAGCTTTTTCGTCTTCTTCATAAAATGCGGCTATAAATTTAATCCATTCGGCACGACCTAAAGGATGTTTTTCCATCCAGGACCCATTCATTACAACGGGTATACCGGTTTTTTGAATCAAATCATAAGCTTTTGTATTTCCCGAAGATGAGAACCCTACAACTACATCTGGATCAAGTTCTAAAACCAATTCTGTATTTATTGAACGTTCACTACCTAATTCTATTATATTATCTGTCTCTACTAAAGATCGTGTACGTTCTGATGAAATATAGTTGGTATTAGGAAACCCCACTAATGTACTTTCTTTTTCTAAAAGTTCTAGAATAGGAATATCGGTAGTTGAGGTGACAATGATATCTTGAATAGGAACTTTAATAAATGTAGCATTTGGATAGTTCTTCGGTTTTTTATCATCTTGAGTATATAGAATATAAGTGAATTCATGTTTTGCATCAGGCCATGGATTATTTATTTTAACCACCTTGAATCCATTATGCTTGCTGATCTTAAACCCAGTTGCATAGGACACCGCCTGATGATTTTCATGATTAGCTTGCTCAAGAAAGACTGTACTATTTTTTTCTTTGCATGAAAAAATAATTAAAAGGAATACACTTATATAAAATTTCATCACAGTTAATTTACGTCCCAAACTTCGAACATTTTTAGATAAAATGTATAGTAAAAGGTGTTAATTTGTCTTTTTTTGAAAAATTACTATATCATTTAAGTGAAATAACATGAAGTATAAAGTTTGATCTAGTTCTTATCATTGATTATTAGAGTAGTTAAAAAACAAGAGTTTAATATACCGCTTTATTTAAGATATTGATCGTATTGATACTTCAAAAATTACTAGGTAGTGACGCTTCGTTGTATTTATGATGTAATTCACTTATGTGTGTCAACTAGTAAAACAAGACATATAATTCATTAATATTAAGTAATTAAAAAAAATAGTTGACCATAACTAATCACTACTTATTGGGTGAAAATATCTTATATATAGCTATATTTTTGCATTGTCTTAATTTGGAAGTTGAATGGTAATAATATCACCATAATTAATTTTTATTGAAAAAGAGTTTTTGAGAGGTATGTTTTGGATAGAGGCAAGAAAGGCTCGCATGGGGCCTGCATGCGTAACTATAAAAACTTTGTTATGAGACAAAACAGATAAATCATCAAAAAAAGCGTGAACACGCTTTGAAAGATCGATATAGGACTCACCATTTGGTACTTTAACATTTACAAAATCTTGCATCCAGGGATTCAGTTCTTCTTTGGCAATTTCATCCCATTTTTTATTTTCCCATTTACCAAAGTTTAATTCCATAAGACGCGCATCTGTTATCGCATCAGATTTTATTTTTTTGGCTAACTTTTTACAACGTTTCAACGGGCTAGTATACAGTGCGAATGACTCGGTTAATGGTAACTGTGATAAAACTTTTTTTGCTTCAATTGTAAAAGAGTTTGTGAGATCCAAATCTGTTTGACCATAGCAAATACCTTTATCGATAGCAGGTGTTGTGTGTCGTATTAGATAAATTTCCATAGGATGAGCATTGTTAAATAGTATATCACTTCACTAATTTGTTGCACCGCACCTGCACAATCACCTGTTTGTCCTCCAATCCACTTGTTAAATTTAGCAGCCAAAAACATTTTTGAAGTATACATTGGAATCAATGTAAAAAAGACCCAAAATGAATGAAAGAAAAATAACGGAATTACTCCAAAAATAGCACTGACACAAAGCATTTTCCAAGATATGCTTTTTGCGGCAGGCTTAGATTTACTGTCATGGGTATCGCGTACATAAGGATGAGTAAAGATTAGTGTAGTCGCTATAAAACGGCTTAAACTATGTCCCGAGATTATAAATAAAGGAATTTGGTTAACAGGAAATTCTCGTAGTGCACTAAACTTAATGGCTAGCATACAAGTTAAGCCAATCGTGCCGTAAGTTCCTAATCGAGAATCCTTCATTATTACTAAGATTTTCTCTTTTGTCCAGCCTCCGCCAAAACCATCACAAACATCGGCGAAACCATCTTCATGAAAAGCACCGGTAGCATAGATGGTAGCAAACATGGATAAGAGTAAGGCGATTTCTTTAGAAAACAAAAAAGACATACCATAAAATATGATGGCTCCTATCGCTCCGACGAGTATTCCTACTAGCGAGAAATAACGTGAACTTTTTCGTAAATAGTCCGGATGATGCTCAACCCATTTTGGACACGGAATCCGTGTAAAAAACATAACCGCTGTAAGAAATATATGTATCTGAGTTTTCATGCAATTATTTTACAGAGGTTACGCTAGCTTCTTCAAAACTAGCCATCGAATTCAAAAAATTTATTGCAGACACTAATAGGGGATAGGCCAACGCACATCCAGTTCCTTCGCCCAACCTCAAATGCAAAGAAAGGATAGGTGATTGATTTAAATAGTGAAGCATCTTTTTATGTCCTTGTTCTTCAGAGATATGGGAGAATATACAGTAATCAACAACGTTTGTGTGTAGTGCCTGAGCAATTAAAAGAGCAGACGTAACAATAAAACCATCGATAAGAATTGTCATTTGTAATTCTGCAGCTCTCAAAATAGCACCTGTTATCATGGCAATTTCAAAACCACCAAAAATCGCAAGCGCCTCAATAGGATTCTTAGGAGAATGTTTTAGAAAGACGTTGTTTAATATGTTTTGTTTTTTAACCACATTATCGAAAGAGAGCCCTGTACCTGCTCCTACACATTCTTTAATTGGGAGTTTAGTTATGTAAGACATCAACAAAGCAGCTGATGAGGTGTTACCAATTCCCATTTCTCCAAACCCAATAATGTTGGTGCCCTGTTTGTGAACTTCTGTAACTAGATTAGCCCCTTTTTTTATTGCTTCTTGGCATTCGTGTACAGTCATTGCTGGACTAACTTGATAATTTTGTGTTCCGTAATTAATTTTTAAATCAATTAACCTAGGATGGTTATCAAAATTAAAGTTTACGCCCGCGTCGATAATTTTTAATGCAATATCATGTTGCTTACAAAATATGTTGATGGCGGCGCCACCATTAAGAAAATTAAGAACCATTTGCGAGGTGACTTCTTGTGGATAATTGTTTACCTCATTTTGTGTTGCAATACCGTGATCTCCTGCAAAAACCAAGATGTGTGGTTTTGTTAATATTGGTCGTTCAGACTGTTGGATCATGGCTAATTGGTACGCTACTTTTTCTAACATACCCAAGGCACCGATTGGTTTTGTTTTTCCATCAATTTTATCATTTATTTTTTTACTCAGTTCAGCGTTTTGATTGGTTTTGATAGAGAATGTCATTGGTATAAATGATTTTACGAATGTTATTTAATTTTGACAGGGATACCCGATATCATTAAGGTTGCTTGATCAGCATGTTTGGCAATATACTGATTCATCCATCCCTGTAATTCGGTGAATTTTCTACCAACCTGAGTAGTAGCATGAACTCCCATTCCAATTTCGTTGGATATAATAATAATAGTTGCATTAATAGTAAGTAATTTATCAAACTCATCTTTTGCTAGTTGCAATGCTTGTTCGATATCATTATCAGTATCCACAAAAAAATTAGTAAGCCATAGTGTTACACAATCGATAACAACCGTAGTCTCTGGAATAATCACTGTTGATAAATGTTTTTCTTCTTCGATAGAAGTCCATCTTTGATCTCTATCTGCAATATGTCGATTGACACGATCTTGATGCTGTGCATCCCAAATACGAGACGTAGCCAAATAGTATGGATTAGGGTGGAGTGATAGAGCTAAACGTTGTGCATAGCTACTTTTCCCTGATCGTTCTCCACCTGTTATATAATACATCATTTTGTTTTGAACAATTTTAAAGGGCTAAGGTAATAGTATTATCAATTTATAAAAGAAACAGCTCTTGTTTTTTGGATAAATAGTTTTACTTTCGCAGCGAATTTTGGTTCGAAAGCATATAGTATTTATGCTGAAGATTAAAAGGGAATCAGGTGACTTAAGCAATTTTAGTGAAGAGAAATCCTGAGCTGTTCCCGCAACTGTAAGCTTAGCTATTCTCATTTTTGAGATAGTATTTACTGTCACATCTGCATAACCACTGTTTTAGATGAGGATTATCATCATCATTAAAGCGGGAAGGTAGACAGTAAGACGCAAGCCAGGAGACCTGCCATGATCAAAAGTATCAAACTTTCGGGATAAAGGTTTGGGTATGGGGAGACTACATACTTTTTTCCGGTTTTAATAAACTAAGTTTTTATAGTAATGAACAAAAAAACTATGCTTGGGACCGCACTTTGTATATGGGCGGCTCAACTAATTACCAGTCAGGAAACAACATCACAACAACCTATTAACGAATTAGAAGAGGTTGTAATCTCAGATTCAAAATTTGATTTAAAGAGAGAACAAAGCGGTAAGATAATTACTAAAATTACAGCCCAAGAATTAAAGAGAAGCCAGGGACAATCTGTGGCAACGGTTCTAAATCGAGTTGCAGGAATCTATATGAATGGTTCGAATAATGCGGCAGGAGCAGTTATTACCACTAATGTTAGGGGCGGAGGTAATCGACAAGTAGTGGTGCGTGTAGATGGTGTAACCGTTACCGATCCTTCTAACAGCAGTGGAGCTTTTGATTTAAGATTATTATCTGTTAATCAAATAGAGAGTATCGAAATTTTAAAAGGATCGTCGAGTACACTTTATGGATCAGGGGCAGCCACAGCAGTTATTAATATTACTTTAAAAAAGGAAAGTAAAGATAGAATATCTGCCAATTTTGAATCTAGCATTGGATCCAACCAATCACAAGAAGAACAAGATTACGATATTAAGGAATTTACTAATGCGGCATCTGTGAATGGAACTTTGGGTAAGTTCTATTATCTCGCCAGTTTTGGTAATCAATACTCTGGAGGATTATCCGAAGCAGAGCCATTTGATGACTCTTCAGATACGTTTGAAAAGGACTTTTTTAATAAGTATAACGTATATACAAAAGCCGGTTATAAAGTTAATGATCGTTTCAGGTTTCATTTGTATGGTACCTTGGATAACTTTGAAAATACTTATGATAAAGGTGCCGGTGCAGATGGAAATAATTCATCTAACAGCAAACAAAAACGCATTGGTAGTCAATGGGAGTATGCCTCCAATGATCTAAGTTTTACCTTTGTGGATAGCTATGCTTTGACAGAAAAAAAATATACTTCTGATTTTTATGTAAGTGACGTTCAAAGTAGATTATATACTTTTGATGCTTACAGTAAATATACTTTCAAAAAAAGTTTTTATACCGTCATAGGTGTGAATGGAGCGTATAGTGATTATAAGGAGTATAGTGCAAGTAATCGAAATTCACCTTTAGAGCTTGCCATCGACAATGATGAAGCTGATTTTGATATTGTAGATCCTTACTTAAATGTAGTTTATACGTCAAAGTTTGGATTGAATGTAAATGCCGGAGTTCGATTAAATATCCACAGTGAATATGGTACTCATTTGGTTTATTCCTTGAATCCATCATACACATATGAATTTGGAGATAACTATTTAAAAGGTTTAGCTTCTTATAGTAGCGCTTATATAACACCCTCTCTTTATCAGTTATATGCTCCAATATATGGCAATTTAGACTTAAATCCAGAAGAGAACATTACCATAGAAGGAGGAGTAGAACTTTCTCTAAATAAAAAGACAAGAATTAGTGCAGTATATTTTAGAAGAGAAGAGCAAAATTTTGTCGATTTCGTGGATCTTGGAGATTTTGTATTCCAATATCAAAATGTTGAAGAGGATTTTAACACTTCGGGAATAGAGGTTGAAATAGGAACTAAAGTGCTTAATGATAAATTACAACTTTCGGGTAATTTTACGTACACTAAGGTAGATGAGGATTTGTCACAAATCCGAATACCAGAAATGATGTTTAATGTATCTACGGGATATCAAGTGAATGATAAAACCTTCACTTCTCTATCATACCGATTTAATGATGATCGGGAAGACAGTTTTTTTAACGCAACTACCTTCGAAGTCCAGGAGGTTACCTTAGATAGTTTTGGATTGCTTGACTTTTACATCAATCATAAACTGTTAAGCAATATGAATATATTTGCAAGTGTTTCTAATATTACTAATGAAGATTTTCAAGAATCGTTTGGATACAGCACGCGTGGTAGAAATGCTAAAATTGGTTTTAGTCTGAATTTCTAGATAAACCAACTGTTCAAACGCTTTACATAAAAAAGATGCTGGCTTACATGCATGTAAGCCAGCATCTTTTTTATGATCTAATGTAAGTTATTAATTTATCGTATTAAGTCTATTTTATTAGGATCGATATACATACGCTGATATGTAGGGTTGTACATTTTGCTTTCTCCCAGTACTTTCATTTCTTGAAAAAAACTTTTTTTGTTTTTCGCATTGGGGTCTGCAGGAATAATACGGTTTACTACATATTCGAGCGCAGCGTTCAAAAAGGGTTCCGTGGCTTCACCCAGTACACCTAAATCGGATATGGTTTCTTGAAAGTTTACATTGGGAACCAAACCGTTTATAAAATCAGTTTTACCGAGCTTATTAGCTGATTTTAATACTAGTGGTTGAATAGCATAAGTATGAGCCGTACTAGCTCCTGATCTTCCAAAATTGTTGGAATCATAAAGGGTGATCGATGCTTGAAATTTACCAGTAGTAGTGTCGCCAATTTTAATAGTTTCAATATAAGGATCTAATCCATTGATTACTAATTCACTAGCCGATGCGCTTCGATCTGTAGTTAGTATATATACTTTGGATAAGTTTAAAGAATTAATTTGCGCCCCAGTGCGTATTGTATCTCTAAAACGATTAAGTAATTGCTCGGGATCTTCATTATTAAAAGCATTTTGCAATTCGTTATTCCAAATTTCTTTCGAAAATATCTCTCCAGTAAACTGCCCTGTTATCATTGCTGATAGATCAATTGCTGTTTGAACAGATCCACCACCATTATAACGTAGATCGAGTATTAGGTCATTAATACCTTGGGCTTTTAATTCACCAAAAGCCGTATTAAGTTGTTCATCAAAATTACTTACAAAGCTATTGTACATAATATAGCCTACTCTTTGCCCTTGATATTCGATTACTTTGTTAATAAAAATAGGATTCTCGGTATATTCTGTTTGTGTTAAACTCACTTCTTCACCGCTAGTAACAATCGTACCATCACTCGTTATGGTAGCCAAACCTATAGTATATGTGTTTAAATTAAGTAAGCTATTAAAATCTGTAGATCGCGTAAGTTTCTCTCCATTAATTCGATTAAATATATCTCCTCTTACAATACCTTTAGCTTCAGCATCAGTTCCAGGGAGCACATAGCGTACAAATCCAATAACATCATTAGATCCTTTTTTTACAAGAGCTAAAGAAAAATCCATTCCGTTACTTTTTGAAACTCCACTAAATGCTTGCTCAAGCTCTATATAGTTATCGGTTATAAAGCTAAAGCGATCTTGTTCGGATTGCAAGTTACTATACAATTCTTCGGGCGAGGGAAAGGTAGCTAGAAATTTATTAAGTTCTGAGGTATTAGAAAATTTGTCATTTGCTAATTCAGGAACATCTGCTTTATACAAGTATGCTTGATTCATACCATTCCAAATAAATTGATCTAATTCTTGATCAGGATTGTTAATGGAGTCATCATCAGTCGAGCAAGCTACAATTAATAAGATAGTTAAACCCGATAGAATATATTTTAATTGTCTCATTTACGTTATTTATGGGGTTAAAATACAATAATAATTTAAGTATGTAAAAATCTCGTTTTTAGAGTTAGTAGTCTTTGTACATTCTTTGGTATGCTGGAGAGATCATTTTACTCTCTCCGATAGTTTCCAAAGTTGAATTTGAATAAGATATTTTTAAACCTTGTATATCATTTAGAGCAGCTTTGAGTAATCGTTCATTAGGATCACCAAGAATGCCTAGATTGGTGTAATCCTCTGCAATTTCGATATCAGGAGCAAATCCTTCAAAATAATCAGTAAATCCTACAGCGTTTACCGATTTTAGAACCAAGGGTTGTATTGCATACGTGTGGTTAGGATTTGCGCCTTGTCTTCCAAAATTCTCTGAATCGTATAAAGTGATAGAAGCCTGAAATTTACCACGTGTGTTAGTCCCAACGGTGCGTACATCTATATAAGGATTAAGTCCGTTGATTATCAATTCACTAGCCGATGCCGAGCTTCGTGTTGTTAAAATATAAACTTTAGAAAGATTCAAAGAGTTTATTAAAGCTCCTGTTCTTATTGACTTATCAAAAAGATTAGTACTACCAAAATTTTCTTGTCTATCTTCGTTCCATTCTTCGGTTGTAAATACCTGACCTTCAAACTGACCTGTAATCATACTCGACAAATCAATTGCGCTGGTGACAGATCCACCACCATTATAACGTACATCTAGTACTAACTCTGTAACTCCTTCGGCCTTTAATAAACCAAAAGCGTCATTGAGTTGTGTATCAAAATCTCCAGTAAATCCATTATATAGGATATATCCAACTTTGACCCCGTTAAGGTCAAGGGTTTTAGTTATATGTACAGGATTTTCGGTGTATTGAGTTTTAGTTAGACTTATCGAAGTGCCATTTGGTGTGATAGAGGTTCCGTCAAAAGATGCCATTCCAATTGTGTACGAATCTAATCCTATGAGTTCTCTATAATTATCCAATGTTAATTGTGTGTCATTAATTGAATAAAAAATATCACCACGTTTTAATCCTTTTCTTTCGGCATCTGTACCAGGTAAAATATATCGAACATATCCAAAAACATCTATATCACTATCAGGATAAAATGTCAAGCCAAATTCCATTCCATGGTTAAGTGTAATGCCATCAAACGCTTGTTCAAGACTTATGTAGTCATCCACCAGAAAGCTAAACTCATCTTGAGGAGCGCGAAGTGATTCAAAAAAAAGCTCGGGAGTAGCAAATTTTTCTAAATAACTGCTGTAATCATCGTTAGATGTAAAAAAAGAATTAGCTAATTCAGGAATTTCTGATTTATAGAGATAAAAGGTATTCATTCCTTTCCATATAAAATCATTGATACTTACAACCGAGGCATCTTTAATTATATCATCTTGATCCTTAAAACATGCTTGACACAGTACAAATAAAGTACTAAGCATTAGTATAGATTTTAACACTTTCATGAATAGGGTAATTTAATTCCTTAAATGTAGCGTTTATTATTATTTTAAAAAAGATTGTAATAATTTAGATAGTTAGTCGTCTCCCATTTATAAAGCTAACAACTTTATAGTTACCAGCCATCATGAAAGAAGAAGTGTTTTTAAAATTAACAAATAGTTTTAGCGATAAACTTTATCGTATAGCAAAACGTTTGTTGATAAGTAATGAAGAGGCAGAAGATGCACTTCAAGAAGTTTTACTAAAACTATGGAAACGAAAAAAAACCATATCAAATTACAAGAGTCCAGAAGCATTAGCTATTACTATGACAAAGAATTATTGTTACGATAAGCTTAAAGCAAAAGCATCGGGAACTGTTAAGATTGAACACTCAAATTATACAGATAGACAAGCGTCACTGCAACAAGAGATTGAAGCAAAAAATAGTATGGAATGGGTTCATAAAATTATTGACAGTTTGCCAGAACAACAAAAATTAGTAATACAGTTGAGAGATATTGAACAATTTAATACCGCAGAAGTTGCTGCGATGCTAACAATGAATGAAAACTCTGTAAGAGTTGCTTTGTCACGTGGAAGAAAAGCTTTAAGAGAGGAACTAATTAAAAAGCAAAACTATGGAATTGTATAAAGTGAAAGATATATTAGCTTCTTATTTTGAGGGAAAATCAACGGTTGAAGAAGAAACAATGCTGCGCAATTATTTTTCTGGTGACAATGTGGCATCAGAATTGAAGTCCTACCAAGTAATGTTTGCTTATTTTAAAGAAGCTCAAAATGATGCGCCAATTACAAAAACATCTTCTTCGGGTAAAAACGAGGTAAAACCTTTGCAGATACGATATACAGGTCTGGCGATAGCAGCGACCATCGCTATTATACTAGGTGTCTTTATGTTCACACCAGTATCACCCAAAAATGATGATTTAGGTACATATGATGACCCAGAGATAGCATTGCAAAAAACAAAAGAGGTACTTCAATTAGTTTCAAAATATATGAATGAGGGAACTAGTGATTTAGAATACCTTAATGAAATTAGAAGTACCAAAGAGAAATTTTTAAAGTAATAAATAAAAATAAGTTTTAAATTAAATATTAGAATATGAGAAAGTTAGCCCTAGTAACAATGATTGTTATGATTTCATCCGTAGCAGTAGCCCAGAGCAATTTTGATAAGTACGAGAATATGAAAGAGGTTTCCTCGATGGTTATGACAAGTAAAATGTTTAAACTATTAAGTAAGATAGATTTTGAAAGTAGTGATCAAGAAACTCAACAATACATAAACTTGGTTGAGAACATCAATAATATTAAGGTTTTTGCGACTGATAACGAAACAATTGGGAAGAAGATGAAGACAGATGTTACTGCATATCTTAAAACAGCAACTTTGGATGAATTGATGCGAGTAAATAGTGAGGGAAAAAATATCAAGTTTTACTCAAAACCAGGTAAAAATGAAAATTATGTAAGCGAATTATTTATGTTTTTGGAAGGTGGAAAAGAAAAAGACGGTACGGGAACTGTAATACTTACAATAACGGGAAATATTGATTTGAGACAAGTCTCCAAATTAGCCGATGATTTAAATATTCCAGGAGGAAAAGAACTAAAAAATGTGGAGAAGAAAAATTAATTTAGATTTTTCTGAACTCTCTTCCGAATCAATAAACAATAAGAAAATGAAAATTTTGAAAACGGTATTTGGAGTGATGGTAGCAGTGCTCTTATTTGGATGCCAAAATTCACCATCACTACAAACTTATTTTGTAGATCATCAAGAAGATTCAGACTTTATAGGCATTGACATACCTTTAAGTTTACTTAAATCCAAGGACTTGGAGCTAGATGCAGAGGGACAAGAAACCCTAAATAGTATAAAAAAAATGAATGTTTTAGCCTTGCCTTACAAAGCAACGAACGAAAAAAAATATAATTCTGAAAAAAAGACGATTCAAAGTATTTTGCAATCCAAGGATTATCAATCGCTAATGCGTTTTGGATCTAATGGTGCAACCGTAGAATTGAAATATGTTGGTAAGGACGATGTTATTGATGAGGTAGTTGTATTTGCTAATGATCAACGCAAGGGTCTTGCCCTAGTTCGCATTCTGGGAAATAACATCAAACCAGAAAAAATCGCAAAATTGGTGAAATCTTTTGAAAAGAGTGACATAGATTTGAAGGGGTTGAGTAACTTTTCCAAATTTTTGAATTAATTTTAATTGGGTTTTAAAACGTATTTACAAAAAAATGCGGGACTGGCTAGTCCCGCATTTTTTTGTAAATATAAGCTTATTAAAGTTTTTAAATTCCCGTATAGTTAGAGGGAGTAATTTGTTTTAATTCGTTTTTAATATCAGAAGAGACATCAAGGGTATCAATAAAACTATGCATAGATTCTTGGTTGATTACCTCATTTGTTCGTGTCAAACCTTTTAATGCTTCATAAGGATTAGGATATCCCTCTCTTCTTAAAATAGTTTGAATAGCCTCGGCAACTACAGCCCAATTAGCTTCAAGATCCTTGGCGAACTTCTCTTCATTAAGAAGTAATTTACTTAAACCTTTAAGAGTCGCCTGAAAAGCAATTAAGGTATGTCCAAATGGAACTCCTATATTACGTAAAACAGTACTATCAGTAAGATCACGTTGTAATCTACTAACAGGTAATTTGGATGATAAATGCTCAAAGAGTGCATTCGCTATGCCGATATTACCTTCACTGTTTTCAAAGTCAATAGGATTGACCTTGTGCGGCATTGCCGAAGAACCTACTTCACCTTTCTTTATTTTTTGTTTAAAATAATCCATGGATACATAGGTCCATATATCTCGATCTAAATCTAGAATTATGGTATTAATGCGCTTTAAACCATCAAATAATGCTGCCACATGATCATAATGTTCTATTTGAGTGGTAGGAAAGGAATGGTGTAATCCTAGTGATTCTTGTACAAAATTAGTTCCGAATTCTTTCCAATCTATAGCAGGGTAGGCGACGTTATGTGCGTTGAAATTCCCCGTTGCACCACCAAATTTTGCAGCACTCGGGATATCTTTTAACAAATCGAATTGCGCTTCAAGCCGTGTAACATACACTTGAAATTCTTTTCCTAAGCGAGTAGGAGAGGCGGGTTGACCATGAGTTCTAGCTAACATCGGAATATCTTTCCAATCAATAACTAATTTTTTTAAAGCCTCAAGTAAATCCATAAATTGCGGTATATAAACCGAATTCATGACCTCTTTAATGCTTAGTGGTATTGCTGTATTATTGATATCTTGTGAAGTAAGACCAAAATGAATAAACTCTTTATATTCTTGAAGATGTAACTGATCAAATTTATCTTTAATGAAATATTCTACAGCTTTAACATCATGATTCGTTACTTTTTCTATTTCTTTTATAGCCAAAGCATCATCGGTAGTAAAGCTACTGTAAACTTCTCTTAGTTTTGGATATAAATTTTTGTCCAAAGATTGTAATTGTGGTAGCGGTAGTTCACACAAGGCTATAAAATATTCTATTTCTACCAAAACTCGGTATTTTATCAATGCTTCTTCGCTAAAATAAGCGTTTAGAGCTTTCGTTTTGGAAGCATAACGACCATCGATGGGTGATATAGCTTTTAATGCTGATAGTGACATAGTTGTTGTGTTGTTATTTTTTTTGAAAAAGGCAAAGATAAAAGATTATATGGGTAGATAATAATTTTAGTTCAATGAAAACGTAATGGTATAGAGTGTTATATTTTTGAAAGTATATGTCTTGCTCGAGCTCTGTATGCAGCGGTTTGTGCTATATAATCTTGTTGTAACAACACCTTCAAATCTGGATAAATCCATTTAAATTCTTGCCCTAAATAATAAAGACAGGTCATACTATACGCTTTGGGTGCTACTTTTTGATCAGTAATTAGCCAATCGAAGCAAACTGTAACTATAGCTTCACGAATTTTAAGAGATAGTTCAACGTGTTTCTCATGCTTGTAATGCTCAACAATAAGATGTTCACAAATTTTGGCGGCAGGTCTTACACCTGCATTAAAATGAACTTTGGGTAAAATTGAAATAAATTCATCTATGTGAGGTAGCAGATTTATAAGTGAATCTCTACAAATAAACTCAAGCCCCCAAAAAGCTTTATTTGATAAAGGATTATCTACTTGCTTTGCAAAATACAAAATTTCTTGAACAGAGATACATTTGTTGTTTAGTAGTTGACAGAAGGCTTTTCGTTTTTCTTTGGAGTGGTCTAAAATGTTTAATTCAGTAAATAAATCCATCAATACAACTTATTTTATTACGAACTGCTTTTACTGATTTAATAACGAGGTAACCAAAGTAACTACGCCAGTAGTAGCTTTTTCTTGTATAATTTTTATGTTTTTAACAGCATTGATTTGTGGATTGGGATCTATATAAAATATTTCTTGCGTAGTAGCATAATTAAGTAAGCTTGCCGCAGGATATACTTGCATAGAAGTACCAATTATAAAAATTAAATCTGCTTTTTTGATGATACTTATAGCCTGATCAAATAAAGGAACATCCTCTCCAAACCAAACAATATGAGGTCGTAATTGCGATTGATGTTCACATAAGTCGCCAATAATTAAATCATTTTTCCAATCTAGTATTAAATTTTCGTCAAATTGGCTACGTACTTTAAGCAATTCACCATGCAAATGAAGTACATTAGAACTCCCTGCGCGTTCATGAAGATCATCTACATTTTGAGTTAGTATCGAAACATTAAATTTATCTTCCAGTGAAACTAAGGCTCTATGTGCAGCATTTGGTTCAACCAAGAGTAATTGTTTACGTCTTTGGTTATAGAAATCTAAAACATGTTGAGGGTTGTTTTTCCATCCAATAGGTGATGCTACTTCCATAATGTCATGTCCTTCCCAGAGACCATTACTATCTCTAAAAGTATTGATTCCGCTCTCTGCGCTCATGCCCGCACCCGATAAAACAACTATATTTTTCATACACTACTAGATAAGTAAAGATATGAAATTTTCAAAAATGAATTTTATTTTGTCATGGCATAATAACCGTTTCCTTATGCTTATTACCTATGAGATTATTTTTCAAAACTATGTTAACTACATTTTAACAAAGAATTGTCTGATTTATAGGCGTATTTTTTATGCGGTTTAACCTCAAACTATTTCTTAAGTAAAGTTTTATATTGCAAGCAGTTATGTTGCCTTAAAAATAATTGATTTCGTATCTCTAACAATGATAATAATATTACTTTACCAGTAATATTAGAGGATTTAAGTAATGATCTGTAAATCAATAGTTTGATGATTAAGCTAATTGAGTCATACTACATATGCATCAACCTAGAACCTTAATTAATTAAATCTTTAATGTAGGTAAAATATTACACAATAATGTAAGTGCGTATAATATAATATATTTGCCATATGTTTCCTTAAGATTATTATTCGGGGAAATTTTGAACTATAGGAATTGCTCTCTTATAATTTGTAAGAGGTTCTTTTATTTTCTGTAAATATTTGAATACTATATGTTTTTTTTGAATATTTAAAATTTATTATCTATATTTGAATTGTAAAGTAAGAAGATTTTTAATGTCTTATTTTATTTTTTTCTGAAAAGTATATTTTGTATAACTATATACAATTTTATATAGTTAATTATTAATTAAACCAATTTAAGTATGAAAACTGTTAAAACTATTTTTGCGATTTTAGTATTGGCTACTGCGTTTGTAGCTTGTGAATCAGAGAGCGTTAATGATGAGATAGGTCTCGATGCAAATGAAATTTTAGCTACCGAAGACGCTGGAGGAGAAATATTACCACCAACTGACGAAGAATAATTAGATCTATTGAAAAATAAAAAGCAACGATTTTTCGTTGCTTTTTTTATGCATTTTTTTTCGAAACAATTAAATAAAGGTAATTGTATCATCGTATTTTTAAGATGTGTATAATAAAAGGGAAATAGTTATTATGCTTTGAAATCTATTTATTAATTTGACCCTTTAACGAATTTTTATGATTTTAAAATTACAACGAATAGTCATAGCTATTATTTTAGTTACAGCGTGTTCCTGTACAAAAGATCAAAATGATCAAGATAATTTAAATGATGTGTCAAAATCTGAAGTGATGTTGACAAAATATTTAAATAGTGCCAATAATCGAAAGCTTACAGCAGAAGAAAGGTTATCGAACGCAAATAGTGCTTCATACTGGAATTCAAAATTACAAGATGACAGTGAAAAACGGCGTAACTACACAAGAATAGGGTTAATTTATTACTATTTAGGGAAATACGATGAGTTTAAGTCAGAGAATTTTAAAGGGTTAAAATTATCGAAAAAATTAATGGATTCGGTAGGTATAGCTAAATCCTATGTTAATATAGGTTCGTTTTATAACTACCGCGATCAGTTAGATAGTTCATTTTATTATTTCTATAACGCGGTTAAAATATATAATTCTTTAGAAGAACCCAATAGAGTTAATTATGGAACCACATTATTTAATTTAGCAATTGTTCAAAAAAACTTTAAAGATTACGTTGGAGCAGAGGCTAGTATTATTCGAGCGATAGATCATTTTAAGAGTGCAGATAACCCTTTGTATTTATATTCTTGTTATAACAATTTAGGAATTATTTCGAAAGAATTAGGACGTTATGAAGATGCGATTCAGAACTATCAAAATGCGTTGAATTATGCTCGTAGAATGGAGAATGGTAAATTTAGAGAAATTCAAGCACTTAACAATATAGGAGTTGTTTTTAAGAGTCAGAAATTATACGATAAAGCTATCGATTATTATATGCAAGCATCTGCTTTTGATGAAATTTTAGAAGAAAAACCCAAAACAAAAGCATTGTTAATGGATAATATAGCATATGCAAAATTTTTGGCAGGTACAAACGAGGGTGTTTTGTCATCATTTTTAAAATCTAAGAAAATTAGAGACAGTATTAATGACAAACCTGGTTTGATTACAAATAATTTACATTTGGCAGAATATTTTTCTTCTTTAGATCAGGATAGTACATCGGTCGAGTATGCATTGGTTGCAAAAAAAATAGCCAAAGATATTGGATATAATAAGGAGCTTCTTAACTCTTTAAAACTACTAAGCGATATTGCAGAAACATCGGATGCATTGTATTATGCACACGAGTACATAAAACTAAATGATAGTTTACAAAATCAAGAAAGAATTAGTAGCGACAAATTTGCTAGAGTAAAATTTGAAACGGACGAGATTGTTGAGAAAAATGAAAAAATTAGTAAAGAGAATGAGATTCTAATAATAACAGTTGTTAGTTTAGCTGCACTTTTTGTTTTAGTATATATCATATTCCGGCAAAGACAAAGTAATAACGAGTTACTATTTTCTCAAAAACAACAAGAATCCAATCAAGAGATTTATCGTTTACTTTTGAATCAGCAAGTAAAGCTTGAAGAAGGACGCCAGATGGAGCAGCAACGTATGTCTGAGGAGTTACATGATGGAGTTTTGGGTCGATTATTTGGAGTGCGATTGAGTTTGGATGGTATAAATCAGCGAGTAAATGATGGGTTTACCGAGTATCGTACGAAGTATATTGATGAGCTTAAGTCTATCGAACGTGAAATTAGATTGATCTCGCATGATTTGGGAACAGAGACATTCTCGCCAGATGTAGCTTATGTGGATGTAATAGAGAGTTTAATTAGTGATCAGTGTGCGATACACGAAGTTGATTTTACACTATCAAATGATGAGAATATAGATTGGGAAGATATTGATGATTTTAAAAAAGTTAATATCTATAGGATTATTCAAGAGTCTCTTCAAAATATTTTCAAACATGCAAATGCCGAAAAGATTGAAGTTAGTTTTAAAAATTTAGAAAATTCTATTAAATTAGTTGTTTTGGACAATGGCGTCGGTTTCAAATATGCCAAAGTGAAAAAAGGAATCGGACTACGTAATATTAATTCAAGAGTTAAGCAAATGGATGGAGAGGTGAAATTTGTAAGTACTAAAGAATCAGGTACAAAAATCATAGTTAATATACCAGTATCAAAATTTAAAAAAAAATCATATCTTAGTTAACAAAATAACCCAAAATTTCGAACATAATTAATCACAATTACTACTAATGAAGAAGACTCTTAAAGTCCTTATGATTGATGATCACCCCATGATTATAGAAGGCTATAAAAATACATTGCTAGGTGAGAATCAGAAAGAATACGCAATAACTATTGATATTGCCTCAAACTGTGATGATGCATATGAGTTAATTTTAGACTCTTCAAAATCAACAGCGCCTTATGATATGCTTTTTGTAGATATTAAATTGCCTCCTTCCTCTGATGGAACTATAACATCTGGTGAAGATTTGGCCAAACATGCAAAAAAACTTCTACCTAAATCCAAAGTGATTATTCTTACCATGCATCGAGAAGATCATCGAATACACAACATTTTAAAAAATATTAATCCCTCAGGATTTTTGATCAAAAGTGATTTGACTTCTAGTGAGCTGCTTTTGGCCTTTAATAATATCGTCAGTGGTACACCGTATTATAGTGCAACTGTAAATAACCATTTTAGAAAAATGATGAACAATAATTTTTCTCTTGATGAGAAAAATCTTAAAATTTTATATCACCTTTCTCGAGGTGTCAAAACAAAAAACCTCCCTAACTACGTAAGCTTGTCCCTTAGTGCTATAGAAAAACGTAAAAATCAAATAAAGGAGATGTTTTCCATCGCCAAAGCAGATGATCAAAAATTGCTTGAAGAGGCTAGAAAGCGTGGTTTTATATAAAGCTATAAAGGCATAGTATAATTTTTTGTTAAATTAAAAAATTCTGGTAGGGCGGTATATACTGCCCTGCGTTATATATATAGACTTCTAAAAAATATGTGAATATTTGTTTTATAGTATATTTTTTAAAAGTTGGTCAGATTAACATGAAACGCTTCTCAAAAGCTGCTTTATTAAGTTTTTATTATTAAGAAGAAAAGCCAGTAATTGCTTTTTATCGATGAAAGAAGTTTTGTATCTAAAAAGGTGTTAATATTTTCTTTCCTCTTTATGAATTATAAGAACATTTGGTAATCTTTACACCTGTTAAGTTGAACAAATCTATACTCATAACCAGCGCCTATGAAAATTTTTACAATCTTTTTTACTAAAATCAAACTAGGAAAAAATCTAAGGATTCTCTTTCTTCTTTTTATATTATTTATTTCAGCCCATACTTCTTACGCAGATGGAACCAAGCAAGTTATGCCAGATCCTAACAATGGAGTGGCAATACTAATTAATGATAATGGTCTAGGTGGGCCTTTTTTAAATGCTCCTGCTTACCAAAGGATATATTTTAGAATTGATGATTTCTCAAATGAGCAATTTTATTTTGGTTTTCAACCACGTGAACGGGGCGGAATAGGGCTTTCAGCAATAACGTACTATGTTATTAAAGATCCATCGGGTAATATCGTATCAGGACCAACATTAGTTGACTCCTCTTCGAATGGTTTTATAAATGATTATGATGAGGCAATTGCAGGTCCCAATATTGGCGGAGCAACTCCTGGGGGTTACAATCCAGAGATTTTCGATCCCTCTGGTGTTGGTGTTAACGGTGATTATTATATAGAAATCTATAAAAGTGAGGATGGAGGTGTTACACGTAGCTTGACTGGAAATGATCTTATGTTGACATTTTTTGATTTTACAATATCCGATACTCTTAATAATCAAATTGATGGAAGAGTCTTTTGTCAAAAATGGAGCTTCATTACTTATGACCCAGCAACCTTTACTGGTAGTATAAATTTTGATTTTAAGGGTTCTTTTCATGCGTATACAGATGATGGAGCAATTATAAAAGTAGAATTTCAACCTGGTTTTAGACCATTTGGATATCAATTAGCAATGAATAAATATGGTGTTGTTAATGATGATGATGCAGTCAATGATTTTTTAACTACCAGAAGATCCATTACTTATGGAACTGATCCGCAACCAACATTAGCAGGCGGGTATCCAGTATTTATTACGGCACCTGATCAAAATGTTTTTGTGCCCACAACAACCACAGCTCCTTCCTTGATAGGGGGTGTTTATGGTTGTCCTGGTCAATACTATGTGCCTTTTTATTTAAATGAAGCAGGTGATGTGTCAATTCTTTTGAATTTTAATGGGGTGAGTGGTTACCAATCAGGTACAGAAGATGTAGTTTTAGAAGCCTACGAATTAACTCAGGGAAATCATGTGATTTCGTGGAATGGTATAGATGGGTTAGGAAATCCAGTAGCTGGAGATACAAGTACTGAAGTAACATTAACTAATTATAGAGGTAGAACTAATTTACCTATGAATGATGCAGAGTTGAATAATAATGGTCTTTCTATCTCTGGTGTTGCCCCACTGGTTGGTAATTTAGAGATAAGATGGGATGACTCTGGTATAACTACTTTTGGAGCTATTTGTGATAATGAAGTTGTCAATCAATCAAATAATTTAACAACTGGTGGAATTAATAGGTCGGGATTATTAGATGGAATTTTAGGTCCTTCTCATGCTTGGAATGGATCAAATCCAAATACAACAGTTCCCGCCACTGCTGGTATTTCTGAAGGAGATAATACAGAAAACCTTTGTGATGATTACGGTAACACTCGAGTTATAAATTCTTGGTTCTATGGAGATCAAGCCTCGTCTCAACCGCAGGTAATTACTTTGCCAACATGTGATGTTGATGGTGACGGTATAGTTGATAGTGCAGATTTAGATGATGATAACGATGGAATAGAAGATAGTGTTGATCTTAATGGTTTAGATCCTGATAGTGATATAGATTCCGATGGTATTCCTGATTATATAGATGGAGATACTGCTGGTTTTATAGACTCTAATTTTGATGGAGTGGATGATCGTTATGATTTTGATTTAGATGGTGTGATCAATAATTTTGACCTAGATAGTGATAATGACGGTATTTATGACGTGGTTGAATCGGGTAATGGTGGATTGGATACCAACAATGATGGAGTGATTAGTATCACAGGTGCAGGTGCAGAAGCCCCAGATGGTAACAGCAACGGTCAAGCAGATCCTACCGAAGGTACCACACCTGTAGATACCGATACCAATGCTAATGATAATGCTGACTTTTTAGATATTGATGCAGATGATGATGGTATTCCTGATAATGTTGAGGGGCAGACTACCACAAGTTATTTTGCACCTCTAGGTACAGATAGTGATAATGATGGTATCGATGATCAATATGATGTAGACTTCGCTGGAAATAATGCATTTGCAGTAGAAAATACAGATGGAGATACAAATCCAGATTATATAGATACCGATAGTGATGGTGATGGTGAAAGTGATACGATAGAAGCTGGTGTAGGAACCTTTGCAAATCAAGATACCGATGGTGATGGTTTGGATGATGGCTTTGAAGGCCTAGATGTAGCCGATGGACCGGATGTAAATAATGAATTAGATAGTGGAGCTAGTGCCACCAATAACAACGATATTACTACTACACCAGAGGTTGATTTCAGAGAATTTACAGACACCGATGGAGATGCTATTACTGATTTAGTTGACGAAGATGATGATAATGACGGAATTACAGATATCGTAGAGAGTGGTGGTGTAGATCCTAGAGCTGATGTTGATGGTGACGGAGTTCCAGTTTATTTGGATGATGATGATAATAACATATCAATTGGAGATGTAAATGGTGTGGTTGAAGCTCCCTTTGATTTTGATGGAGACGGCGTTGCAAACCATTTGGATTTAGATAGTGATAATGATGGGATCCCTGATAATATAGAAGCTCAAACAACAGCGGGATACATCGTTCCTAATGGTACTGTAAATGGTACGGGTATAGATATAAATTATACAAATGGCCTTACGCCTGTAAACAGTGATGGTGTAGATACTTCAGATTATTTAGATATAAATTCAGATAATTCGGGTACTTACGACACGATCGAAGCTGGATTAAATAATACGGGTGGAACTATCGATACAGATAATGATGGCTTATTAGATCAATTTGAGAATGGTACAATCAATGATGGGTACAATGTTAATGATGGCATTACTGATCCATCTTCAGAATATCCTGATACAGATAGCGATTTAGGTAGTGGTGGTGATGTAGATTATAGAGATGCAATAAATGATGCTGGTGTCATTAATTGTGGTATCATCAATGCATTTTATCAAACGCGAGGTAATGCAGGTACAAATGAAGCCGAGGTATATAGATATAATCGTTTTTTAGGTGAATATACTTTGGTAGGAGTTCTCGAAGGCGTTCCAGCCAATTCGGCTAGAAATTCAGCTTATAATAGTATAGAACAAAAAGTGTATTCTCAATTCCGAGGAAGCAATACGCTTCGGGTATATGATCCATTTAATAATTTTGGTTTTTTAGGTACAATAGAGTTGGAAACAACTCCTGGTAATGCACCTTCTCAACCAATGGATGCCGTAATGTTTTCTCAAAATCAATCGGTAGGTTATATAAATGGAGATACATTATTTTTATTTGATGTAACGGGTGTACCGCTTAGTACAACAAATAATACTATTGTTACTACTACAGAAATACCTTTAAGCCCAAGTATTAACACTGCATTCGATTATGCCTTTATAGGTGATTTTATTTACGGTATTACTCGAGGTAATCTTCAGGTAATTAATGCTAGTACTGGAGCAACCCAGAGCCTTGCTATTAATTTTCAAGGTACGATGGGAGGAACCGCTCCAGGTAATGCATTTGGAGCTGTTTGGCAAGATCGCTTTGGTAATTTCTATGGATCTAGTAATGGTAATGGAGAGATTTATCGAATACTGGATGTTGAGAATGCTGTTGCCAGTGGTGATCCAATAATAGCAACAAGTATTTTGGCTTCAGTGCCATCAACTAGAAATGATGGATTTGGTTGTGAGCAACAATCTAATCCCTTGGATTGGGATGATGATGGTATTGAAGATAGTGTGGATATTGATGATGATAATGATGGAATTCTTGATGTTGACGAAGATTTAAATTTTGATAATGATAATGATCCTTTGACGGATCAAACAGATACAGATGGTGATATGATACCAGATGCGTACGATTTGGATTCTGATGGTGACGGTATACCTGATAATATTGAGGCTCAAACTACTTTTGGGTACATAGCTCCCAATGGTGTATATACAAGTCAAGGTTTAGACACGGCATATCCAGGTGGTATTGACCCAGTGAATACTGATGGATCATTTTCAAACTCAGATAGTGTTTTCGATTTTAGGGATTTGGATTCTGATAATGATGGATTATTAGATACAGATGAAGCTCAAATTATTTTAACTAATAACGACACTGATTTTGATGGGTTGGATGATGCGATCGATGTAACAAATGATAGAACCGATGTGAATGGATCTTTAAACGATCCAACTACCTTACCAAACTCAGATGCAGATAACGATGTAGATTATAGAGATAATCAAGATTTTGATGATGACGGTATACTAGACGTAAGTGATCTAGATGATGATAATGATGGTATTACAGATGTCATAGAGAGTGGTGGTGTAGACCCTAGAGCCGATATTGATGGTGACGGAGTTCCAGTTTATCTAGATGATGACGATAATGATGCATTAGTTGGTAATGTAAATGGAGTTGTCGAAAGCGCCTTTGATTTTGATGGAGACGGCGTTGCAAACTATCTGGATCTTGACAGTGATAATGACGGAATTTATGATGTAGTTGAAGCAGGGGGTACACCAAGTGGAACAAATCCCGAAGAAGCAGATGGAGCAGTAGGACCAAACGGAATTCCAGCATCAGCGGGAACAGGATTAAATCCAATCAACACAGATAACAATACTAATGATAATGCCGACTTCTTAGATATTGATGCAGATGATGACGGTATTCCTGATAACGTTGAAGGTCAACCAACGGCTAATTACAACGCACCTTTAGGTACAGATAGTGATAATGATGGTATCGATGATCAATATGATGTAGATTTCCCTGGTAACTTTGCCTTTATTCCAGAAAATACAGATGGAGACGCAGATCCCGATTATATAGATACCGATAGTGATGGTGATGGAGAAAGCGATACGGTAGAAGCAGGTATAGGAACCTTTGCAAACCAAGATACAGATGGTGATGGTTTGGATAACGGTTTTGAAGGTGGTACTGCCAATGATCCTTTCGATGTAAATGATGAACTTGATAACGGAGCAAGTGATACCAATAACAATGATATTGCAAGTACTGCAGAAGTTGATTTTAGAGAATTTACAGACACCGACGGAGATACTATTAACGATTTGGTTGATGAAGATGATGACAATGATGGTATTACAGATATTGTAGAGAGTGGTGGTGTAGATCCAAGAGCCGATGTTGATGGTGATGGAGTCCCAGTTTATCTAGATGATGACGATAATGATGCGCTAACTGGAGATGTAAATGGAGTTGTCGAAAACGCCTTTGATTTTGACGGAGACGGCGTTGCAAACCATTTGGATCTTGACAGTGATAATGACGGAATCTATGATGTTGTAGAAGCTGGCGGAACTCCTAGCGCAGTCAATCCGGGTCAAGCCGATGGAGCAGCTGACGCCAACGGAATTCCAGCCTCAGCAGGAGCAGGATTGAATCCAAGAGATACACAGAGCAATGGTTCGTTAGATTATTTAAATCTTGATAGTGATAATGATGGATGTAGTGATGCTAATGAAGCCTATGGTACCCCTACCGCCGATGGAGGAGATAATGGAGTGTTTGGAGCAGGTACACCAGCCGTCAATACTGACGGTACGGTAAATGATCCGGCAGCGACTTATGCAACCCCTGCAGATTCCGATTCAGATACTGTAGCAGATTATAGACAAGTTGGTGGTCCCGATAGAGATAGTGATGGTATTTCAGATGCTTGTGATCCAGAGATAAACGATGTCGATGGAGATGGTATAGGTGATGCAGTCGATTTGGATGACGATAATGATGGTATAGCCGATGATGAAGAGTGTGATGTAGTAAATTCTTCATTGGATTGGGATACTGCTAGTTGGACAGGTAATCCTACGGATGATCCTGATATGACAGCATTAACGACAATTGGAACTAATCTATTAACTGTCGATAACAGTAACACTGATAATTCTATTGACAATACTATATATGATGCTCTATATGCTAAATTTAATAACGTATTGGATGGTATTCAAATTCAAGGTCAATTAAATGGTTTTAATAATGGAAACACGATTCGATACAAAATAAATTTTGCAGAGCCTGTATTAGGATTGCGCTTTACAATTGTCGATATAGACAAAAAAGAGGGAGCAGAAGCTTTTGTTGATCAAGTACGTATACTAGCAACCAATCAAGGTACTCCAATCAACTTGATAAAAGGAGAAAATTATAAGAATGGAAATGCAGTAGATGATTTAGGAGGGGGAGTTTTTCAAGGAAATCGTCAGGTTGAAATTGGAAGAAATGCTGATGTAGATGTATTTCTTACAGGATATGTAGATGAAATAATAATCGAATTTACAAACTTAGAAATAGCACAATCGAGTGGAGCTACTGCAATAGCTATATCTGACTTGAAGTGGGATTGTGATTTTGATGGAGATGGTATTGCAAATCGTTTGGATCTTGACAGTGATAATGACGGAATTTATGATGTAGTTGAAGCAGGAGGTACACCAAGTGGAACAAATCCCGAAGAAGCCGACGGAGCTGTTGACGCCAATGGAATTCCGGCATCAGCGGGAACGGGATTAAATCCAATCAACACAGATAGCAATACTAATGATAATGCCGACTTTTTAGATATTGATGCAGATGATGATGGTATACCTGATAACGTTGAAGGTCAACCAACGGCTAACTACAACGCACCTTTAGGTACAGATAGTGATAATGATGGTATCGATGATCAATATGATGTAGATTTCCTTGGTAACTTTGCCTTTACTCCAGAAAATACAGATGGAGATGCAGATCCTGATTATATAGATACCGATAGTGATGGTGATGGAGAAAGCGATACGGTAGAAGCAGGTGTAGGAACCTTTGCAAACCAAGATACCGATGGTGATGGTTTGGATGACGGTTTTGAAGGAGGTACTGCCAATGATCCTTTCGATGTCAATGATGAACTTGATAACGGAGCAAGTGACACCAATAACGATGATGTTACGGGCACTCCAGAAGTGGATTTTAGAGAAATCACTGACATAGATTTAGTGGTAAATAAAATGATGGTAGAGTCTGGACCTTATGCAGAAACATTTACATATTCATACCGTATTATATTGACCAACAACGGTCCTTCATTAGCGACAAATGTATCGATTACCGATGTATTACCAACTCAGGTTAGCTATGTGAGTGATACTGCTTTGGGTGCTTATGATCCTATATCGGGAGTGTGGACAGTTGGAGCGATGAATAGTGGTGATTCGGTTACATTAGATATTGAGTTTTTAATAAACCCTGGTACTGCAAGTACGGTAGTAACAAATACAATAAGTAATGTTGCAGTAGATCAAAAGGATTTGAATTTAACAGCAGATGATTTGGAGGAGGTCTTTATAGTGGACGGTGATTTTGATCAAGACGGTGTGTCCGATAGTGTAGACCAAGATAGTGATAATGATGGTATTTTAGATGTTGAAGAGCAAATTTCAGGTGTATTCACAGATACCGATGGTGATGGGATATTGGATATTTTTGATGTAGATTCTGATGGTGATGGTATTTTTGATATGTATGAAGCTGGACACAATGTAACAGATTCTAATGGTAATGGAATGCTTGAGGGGCCTGTAAGTTCAGACGGTGTTCCAGATAGTGTGCAAAACGATCCAGATGGAGGGGCTGTAAACTATCAAATGCAAGATACCGATGGCGATTTAACCAATGATTATCTAGATGTAGATGATGATGGAGATACCATTTTGACTATCGATGAGAATCCAGATCCAAATGCCGATGGAAATCCTATAGATGCGATAGATACCGATAAAAATGGCATACCAGACTATTTGGATCCAAATACTGTTGATGTGTCAGTCGAAGATGGAATAGAAATATATGCTGGAATAAGTCCCAATGGAGATGGAATAAACGATAAATTAGTCATTCGGGGACTTGAGAATGTTGAGAATAGTTTTGAGTTATTCAATCGATGGGGAGTGAAGGTATACGAAACAAAAGATTATGGTTTAAATAATAATTTCTTTACCGGAATATCAACAGGTAGAACTACAATACAAGAAAACCAAGAATTACCAGTAGGAACCTATTATTATTTCTTACGCTATACATTGCCCAATGGTGAGCCTAAAACAAGAGGAGGCTACATCTATATTAATAGATAAAAATATTGCTTAATTCCCCCGTATGTGAATACGGGGGGTATCACTAATTAAAAGATTAATTGTAATAAATATAAATAAATCATATTATTGCTTAATTTCGATACGATTTATTTCATTTAAAATACCTACGCATAGATGAAGAAAATATACACGCTTAGTATAATAATATTGATTTTGAGTTGGAGTCATACCACGACAGCCCAGCAAGATGCCCAGTATACGCAATATATGTATAATACAATTATTGTCAATCCTGCTTATGCAGGTAGTCGAGGCGTAATGAGTATCACAGGCTTGCATCGTAGTCAGTGGGTAGGTTTAGATGGCGCGCCACGTACTCAAACCTTAACAATGAATACACCTATTGGTAAAAAGAATCGTATTGGCTTGGGACTATCGATTGTTAACGATGAGATCGGTCCAACTGATGAAACGTATTTTGATATTGATTTTTCATATACCATTCCCACTTCCGAAAAAGGCAAATTAAGTTTTGGTTTAAAAGCTGGAGGTCACTTGTTAAACATAAATTTGCAAGAATTAAATAAATACAACTCTGGAGATCCTTTATTTGGATCAGATATAGACAATAAATTTAGTCCAAATGTTGGATTGGGATTATATTATCATACCAACCGTTTCTATTTGGGTGTGAGTACCCCTAATCTATTAGAAACCGAGCATTTTGACGAAAGCAATATTTCTAGTGATAGTGAAGGAGTGAGTTTTCTGGCCAAAGAGCGTATCAACTTTTACCTTATCACAGGTCATACTTTTGATCTTAGTGATAGCGTTAAATTTAAACCGGCTTTATTAACCAAAGTAGTAGCGGGAGCTCCATTACAAGTGGATCTATCGACTAGCTTTCTAATATATGAACGCGTAACTTTAGGAGCAGCCTATCGCTGGAGTGCAGCATTTAGTGGTATGGTAGGTTTTCAAATCTCAGATTCTATGATGTTAGGCTTTGCTTATGACAAAGAAACTACTGAGTTAGGTAATACACAGTTTAATGATGGAAGTTATGAAGTGTTTTTACGTTTTGAACTCTTTAGAAAATTTAATAGAATGTTAACCCCTCGTTTCTTTTAACAAATCAAATACGATTAATACCAATCAGTATGTTTAGATTATTACAAATCTCAATTTTAATAGCTACCTTCTTAGTAGGTTTCACTGTACAATCGCAAGAGCGTGAGCTTAAGCGGGCTAAAAAACAATATGATAAATATGAATACATCGACGCTCAAAAAACCTATCTGCAGGTTGTAAAAAAAGGGTACAAAAGTGCCGATTTATATAAGAATTTAGGAAATAGCTACTATTTTAATAGTCAATTTGAAGAAGCTGGAAAATGGTATGAGACGTTAATTCAAGAATACCCTAATGATGTTGAAGCCGAATACTATTTTAGATATGCACAGACACTCAAGACAGCGGCGCGTTATGAGGAATCTAACCAAAACATGGAAAAATTTGCAGCCTTAAACGCGGGTGATCAGAGAGCACAATTATTTTCTGAAATGCCCGACTACTTAAAAAGAATAGAATATCAATCAGGTCGTTTTGATATCAAGAATGTGGATATAAATACTCCTTTTTCAGACTTCGGAGCTTCTTTTAGAGGTGAAAGTTTTATTTTTAGTTCGTCTAGAGATACTGCTACCCTTAAAAAAACCATTCATCAATGGAATAACGAAAGTTTTTTGGACCTGCATAAGGCAGATTATGATACAGAAACGCGAGTGCTTTCAAACATAAAAAAGTTTGATGGTGGGTTGAATACAAAATTTCACGAATCTACCGCAGTGTTTACAAAAGATGGTAATACTATTTATTTTACTCGAAACAATTACAACAAAAATGTATATGGTATTAATGAAGAGGGAACAAATTTATTGAAAATTTATAGAGCATATAAAAATGGACTAGGTTGGAGTACACCAGAAAGTTTGTCATTTAACAGCGATAATTACTCGGTTGCTCACCCATCTCTTAACGAAGAAGAAAATCTACTTTATTTTTCATCAGATATGCCAGGAGGGCAAGGGTCTTCTGATCTTTATGTTGTAGAAATAAATGAAGATGGAACTTTTGGTACTCCAAAAAATTTGGGAGCACCAATTAATACGGAAGGCAAAGAAACCTTTCCCTTTATAAGTTCGGGAAATGATCTTTATTTTTCGTCAAACGGTCATTTAGGTTTAGGAGGGCTTGATATTTTTGTTGTTAACCTAAGTCCAGAGGAAGGAAAGAAACAAGAGATCATTAACGTAGGAAAACCTGTGAACAGTGTAAGAGATGATTTTAGCTTCTATTTTAATGAGGAGTTAAAGACAGGTTTTTTCTCATCTAATCGTTTAGATGGCAAAGGAAATGATGATATTTACTCATTTTTAGAAGTAGAAGATTTAAAAGATTTTTGTAAAATTACTTTAGCTGGTATTATTACCGATAAGGATAGTGGAGCGCCTTTACCTGGAGCAAAAGTATCTATACTTAATACAAATAACGAGGTTATATATACAGCAGTAGTGCCCGATGATGCATCTTATTCTTTTGAGGTAGACTGTGAGTTAGAACTTTTTGTACGTGCAGAAAAGGAAGCTTATGTAACTAACGAAAAATTATTGCGTACGCCTAATGAAACCCAGACCAAAGATGTGTCTATCGCTTTAGAACAAAAAGTAAAGTCTGCCAATGTTGGAGATGATTTGGCAAAGATTCTATCGCTAAACCCAATTTATTTTGATTTTGATAAAGCACTTATAAGATCTGATGCAGAGGTTGAATTGGCTAGAGTTATTGAAGTAATGAACCAGTATCCTGAAATGAAAATTGAAGTTAGATCCTATACCGATAGTTGGGGAGACGAGGCATATAATATGGAATTGTCAGAGCGAAGAGCTAAAGCGACTATTCAATATATGATTGGTAAAGGGATCGTTTCAGATAGATTGAGCAGTAAAGGCTTTGGTGAAGAAAATCCAGTAAATAAGTGTGTTGATAATACCAATTGTAGTAAAAAGCAACATGCACTTAATAGACGTAGTGAGTTTATTATCATAAAATAAAGCATATACAATACTATCCAAAAAAGCATCCTTATCGATGCTTTTTTGGTTTTATATAGTTTGTATATTGCATATAGATTAAACTTTTATTTTTGTAATGTGATAGACAAAGAGCATCTAGAGTATTTAGAAACATTTTTAACATCGAGAAGACAGCATCTTAATCAGTCAGTTTTAAAAAAACGTACAAATCATTTTACAGTTGCGGTAGAGGATGTATATCAATTACATAACACAAGTGCAGTTATGAGAAGTTGTGATGTTTTTGGTATACAAAATATTCACGTGATAGAAGAAATAAATGCAAAGAGGATTGATAGAGAGATTGCTATGGGAGCTCAAAAATGGGTGGATATTCATCGATATAAAACCACCAATGAATGTATAACAAAGCTTAGAGAGAAAGGGTATCAACTGGTTGCCACATCTCCGCATAATGATTCAATTACATTAGATGATTTTGACGTATCAACTCCCAGTGTTTTTTTCTTTGGGCAAGAACAAAAAGGTTTAAGTGATTTGGTTATGAAAGAGGCAGATAAAACTTTACATATTCCTATGTATGGCTTTACAGAAAGTCTCAATATATCAGTATCGGCTGCAATTGTACTACAACAATTAACCTATAGATTACGTCAAAGTACTATTGATTGGCAGTTAACAGAAGAAGAAATTCTTCAAAAAAGAATGGACTGGGTAAAAAAAACATTAAAAAAGCACGAATTATTGACAGAGCGGTTCTATCAACTTAAAAAATGATGAGGACAAAGTAAACGTTATTTTCTATTTAGAGCCTTATATTCCTCATAGCATTCACTAATTGCATCCAAAATTTGTAGATCATTAGCAAATTTTATGAAATCTGAAGAGTAATTACAATTTCTAAGAATTTCATCAATATCAAGACGTTCTATTTGAAGCAACGCCATAAGCGTAGCTCGATCAAATTTGGTTTCAAGCAAATTACGAATTTCATCATCTTTTTTCATCTTACGTAACTTTTTAAGCTCATAAGATCGTTTGCTAAATAAGTTATAAAGA
The DNA here is from genome assembly GCF_042434915.1 of Aquimarina rhodophyticola. Lineage (GTDB taxonomy): Bacteria > Bacteroidota > Bacteroidia > Flavobacteriales > Flavobacteriaceae > Aquimarina. Next base: position 1,726,846 of record NZ_CP170198.1, on the reverse strand, counting down.
AAGTCTGCAGGGTTAAAAATAGCTCCTAGTACTTGATTTACGGCTCCAGGTTGCCTGCTACCACCTTCGTAACCAGAATTAAGCCCAGAGATGCTATATCGATAATTATTGTATATCGGAATATTTTTGGCATCAATTTCTAAATACCCCGTTAACTGTACTTCGGCAACGGTAACTTCTTCTAAGGCTATGCCCAACTCGGTCATCTTAATTTTAACTTGACCAAATTTTATCCAATCATTGGTCACTCTAACTCGCAAAGGCTTAAAACCGATATATGAAAAATATAAAGTATCATTTACCTTAGCAGCGATATTAAACTCTCCATCGCCGTTGGTAATTGTACCAACTACTTTACTCAGATTGACAATATGAACATTTTCGAGTTCACTTTCATTAGCGGCATTAAGAACTTTTCCGCTAACAATACCTTCTGCCGCGTCTTGACTGTACGACAGTAGCGTAAACATAAATGAGATAAAGAGTAATTTTTTTTTCAAAAGAGCCTATTCAGATTACTATATATGCTTGACAAAGGTTTTATAAAACTTAGTAAGTTGATCTAAAACCTTGCCAAACTTACATTATACTATTATTTTTTAATTACGATCACTTCTTTTTCTACGATCTCTTCTACCGCCACCATTCTCACGACTACTAGTAGATCCCGATGCCTTTCTCTTGCCTCTAGGTTTAAAATCATCACTTCTTCTTTTTCCTTTGAAACCTCCACGATTACGATCAGAGCGTCCTCTACTGCCACCACGTCCTCTGCCAGAATCTTTAGATATCTCAACATTAACACTTCTTCCTTCAAGTTTGAAGTTGTCAAATGCAGCTACAACCGCATCTTGTTGTTCCGAACTAGTATTAAAAAAAGAAAAACTTTCTTTAACATCAACACGACTTACAGCATCTCTACCTAAGTCCAAGGTGTCTTTTAAGAAATCTTTTAAGGTCATCCAGTCAAAGCCGTCTTTCTCGCCGATATTGATAAAGTAACGGGTACTGCCGTCATTAGCAAAATTCCTTTCTTTACCATCGCTAACAGCATTAAGATCTTTTGCCTTTTTATAATAATTATGAAAACGTGAAAACTCTACAGAAAAGAATTTTTTAATAAGCTCCTCCTTAGAAAAGCTTTCTAATACTTCATGTATAGAAGGGAGGTATGTGTCAATCTCATGATTTATCTCAGCTTTAGCAATGTCATTTGCCAAATGAAACAATTGTACTTGACAAATTTCTTCTCCGCTAGGAATTTCTTTTTTCTCAAACGTTTTATTAATAATACGTTCAATTGATTTGATTTTTCTTGTTTCGCTTTTTGAAACAATTACCATGGATACCCCACTTTTACCTGCTCTACCAGTTCTACCACTTCTGTGAGTATAGGTTTCGATTTCATCAGGTAATTGATAATTAATTACGTGCGTAATATCATCTACATCAATACCTCTTGCAGCAACATCGGTAGCTACTAGCATTTGTATTTGACGATTTCTAAAACTTTTCATCACAAGATCACGTTGATTTTGACTTAAATCCCCGTGTAAAGCAGCTGCATTGTAACCATCTTCAATAAGGTTCTCTGCGACTTTTTGCGTATCTCGTTTTGTTCTACAAAAAATTACAGAAAATATATCAGGGTTTGCATCAGCCAATCTTTTGAGAGCGGCATAACGGTCTCTAGAATTTACCGTATAATATTCATGTGATACATTTTTTGAACCAGTGTTTTTATGACCTACAGTAATTTCGATAGGATTATTCATAAAACGCTTGGCAATGGTAGAAACTTCTTTTGGCATTGTAGCCGAAAATAACCAAGTGTTTTTTTGATCAGGCGTATGCGATAGAATAGCTGTGATATCTTCAAAAAATCCCATGTTAAGCATTTCATCAGCTTCATCTAGAATACAATAATCGATATTTGTAATATCCACCATCTTGCGATTGATCATATCTTGCATACGGCCAGGGGTGGCAACTATAATTTGTGCCCCTCTTTTAATTTGCTTTGCTTGGTCGGTTATACTAGCTCCTCCGTAAATAGCTACGGTATGTAAGTTAGGAATAAACTTAGAATAATTTTTGAGTTCGTTTGTAATTTGTAAACAGAGTTCTCGAGTTGGTGAGAGGATTAATCCTTGTGTAACTCTACTTTCATGATTTATTTTTTCGATAAGAGGAAAACCAAATGCTGCTGTTTTACCAGTACCTGTTTGCGCTAATGCAACGATATCGGTTTCCTCATTAAGTAAAATTGGTATTGCTTTTTCTTGTACTTCGCTAGGGGTTTCAAATCCCATTTCGTTGACTGCCTTGATAATAGCTTCGCCAAGTCCTAGCGCTTCAAATTTGTTCATATATTAAAAATAAGGCGCAAAGGTACGTTTTATTATCTGTCTATAATAATTAGAAAAGAGATATTATAGGGGAGTTATTAAAAAAAAGAATATTTTAATATTCTTAAATTATTTATTTAAGCACTTCAATTTCAAATAGTTTGTCCCAGTTTTTACCTGTTACAAATAATTGTTTTGTGTCATTGCGATAAGCAATGCCGTTAAGAACATCTAGATCTGGGTGGTTTGATAGTCTTTTTCTTAAGTTACTTAAGTTTATAACCCCTTCTAAAGCTCCATTTTTAGGATTAATAATTGCAATTCCATCTTTTTGCCATGTATTCGCATAAATTTTTCCGTCTATCCATTCAAGTTCATTAAATTTACTTTTAATACCTTTATTTGTAGTAACTTGTATAAAGCTTTCTTCTACAAGTGTGTCTGGATTGAGTTTCCAAATTTTTTCGGTACCATCACTCTTATAAATTGTTTTACCATCATTACACAATCCCCAACCTTCTTTACTTTGATTATAGGCAAAGGTGCCTTTTTCAATTAACGTATTGAGATCGTATATAAATCCTTGTCGTGCTAACCATGTTAATTGATAGATTTGATCTTTGTATATGGTTAAACCCTCTGCGAAGTAGCTATCCTTTAAGCTATGATTTTCAAGAATCTCTCCAGTAAGATAGTTAACTTTTCTTAATGTCGAAAACCCTTTTTTACCAGTACTTTCATATAGTGTATCAGCGTTGAATTCTAATCCTTGAGTAAACGCCTGTTTGTCATGAGGATATTCTGCAATTATTTTATAGGAATATAAAGCAGGGGCTTTGTCATTTAAAAAAAGTAATTTCTTTGATACTGTCTGCGATTGTCCTTCGTAAAAAATAGTTGCATTGAGTTTGTGATGACCTAATAATTCATCATCCAAAATTTCTTGATAAGTAGCTTTTTTTTGTACAGTTGTGTTCTGATCCAAAAAATAATGAATGGAATCTATTTTTTTATTTTCTGGGTTATTGATTGAAGCTTTTACAGTCTCATTTAACTTAAATTGATCTTTATTATTTTCTATTTTTATAGAAAAGTATTTTTTTTTGTTGTCCAAGTTACTTCCGCAAGATAAAAGGATTGATCCTAAAATTATGGCGATTAATGGATTACGATAATTCATGGGGTTGTTTTATTTTATAGCAAGATATTTATTTTAATTGGGTTTAAAAAATGGTTGTAATATTTATGAAAGATTGTATCTTTGCAGCGGCAAGTCCTACACAACTAGCTCCTGTTGAATCCTCCAGGGCGGGAACGCAGCAAAGGTAAATGGTTGTAGCAGTGTGATGTAGGTAGCTTGCCTTTTTTTGTGCGCTATTTTTACCTTCTTTAAAATAGTTTATATAGACTATCACAATCCTATTTTTCTTTTTTCTAGTCTTTTTCAAGTTTTACTTTTCATGCTGTATCTTTGTGTTTATGAAAAATAACAAACGTGACAAAGTTATCCTAATCACTGGAGGTTCTTCGGGGATTGGTAAATCAATAGGTATTTATCTATCGTCAAAGGGATATCGAGTTTATGGTACCAGTCGTAGTCCTGAGAAGTACAGTGATTTTAATGAATTTAGGTTATTGGCATTGGATGTCTCAGATAAGAATAGTATCGAAACAGCTATTGATACCGTCATTGCTGAAGAAGGAAGGATTGATGTATTAATAAATAATGCTGGAGCTGGTATTACAGGGCCTTTGGAGGAAATACCAGAGGAGGAAATAGTAAAAAATTTTACCACAAATTTTTTTGGGCCAGTAAACGTAATTAAAGCGGTCTTACCATCTATGCGGAAACAAAAAAATGGATTAATCATAAATGTGACTTCGATTGCAGGATATATGGGATTGCCATTTAGAGGAATTTACAGTGCGTCCAAAGCAGCTTTAGAAGTTACAACCGAGGCATGGCGAATGGAACTGAAACCTTTTAATATAAAAATGACTAATGTGGCTCCTGGTGATTTTGCAACGAATATAGCAGCGGGTAGGTATCATGCTCCTCTTAATGAAGATTCTCCGTATAAAACATCTTATAGTAAAACTTTACAGCTAATGGATACTCATGTTGATAGTGGCCAAGATCCAAAACTAATGGCCATGGCTGTTGAAGAGATTATTGAAAATGATGCACCCAAAGTACGTTACAAGGTAGCTGTATTTATGCAAAGATTTTCTGTTGTACTTCACAATTTTTTGCCAAGCAAACTATATGAGAAACTCTTAATGAATCATTACAAATTATAAGGTTTGACAGAAGGTCACAGCCAAATTAATTTTTATCTTCGCACAATATTAATAAAATAAACCAAAACACAACAGCATGAAATTTTTCATTGATACAGCTAATCTTGATCAAATTAAAGAGGCACAGGATTTAGGGGTTCTTGACGGGGTTACAACAAATCCTTCTTTAATGGCTAAGGAAGGGATAACTGGCCAAGAAAACATAATCGCGCACTACAAAAAAATATGTGACATCGTTACTGGTGACGTAAGTGCCGAGGTTATTGCGACCGATTTTGAAGGAATGATCAAAGAAGGAGAAGCTTTAGCCAAGTTGCATGAGCGAATAGTTGTCAAAGTTCCTATGATCAAAGAAGGAGTTAAAGCAATTAAGTATTTTAGTGATCAAGGAATTCGAACCAATTGTACATTAGTTTTTTCAGCAGGTCAGGCGTTGTTAGCTGCAAAAGCTGGGGCAACTTATGTTTCTCCTTTTATCGGAAGATTAGATGATATCTCTACAGATGGATTAAATTTGATTGCAGAAATTCGTCTTATCTATGATAATTACGGTTTTGATACACAAATTTTGGCGGCTTCAGTGCGACATACCATGCATGTTATTGATTGTGCCAAGATAGGTGCAGATGTGATGACTGGACCTTTATCGTCTATAGAGGGTCTATTAAAACACCCGCTAACAGATATAGGATTGGCTAAATTCTTAGAGGATTATAAAAAAGGAAATTAGATAGTACAGTGTTGTTTATTATAGCATTGGATTACTATAATGAGCATAAGAACTAAAAATCGCTTGGAAATATATTTTCAAGCGATTTTTTTTAAAATTAATGTATAGTACGTATGCTGTTATTATATATATGTAATCGTTTTTCAAAAGAGTGAGAAAATAAATCATTCGTAGCATTAATTATTTTACCCTGTTGATTTACCAAAATGACCTTATTTTTGTCGTAAATCACTAATTCTTCAGAAGAGCATTTTGGATATTTAAATTCATATTCAAATGCCGGGTTATAGGCATGACGATTAATTGTTTGTAGCCAGTTTCTAGTCTGCTGTTCATCTGTGTTAATTGCGATAAAATCGATTGCTGGATAGCGATTCGTTAATTGATGAGCTCTTTGATGCGCACTTACATAATGTTTTTGATCCTCTAACGACCAAAAAAATAATGCGGTAATAGGTTTTTTAAATACCGAAGATAATTGAATTATATTTCCCTTTGAACTAATGAGTTCTTGGTTCGGAATCGTATTATTAGGCTTAAGCTTAGCCGTAGCTTTTCTTAAACGTGTAAGATCATCAATAAAGGTCTTGTTAGAACTTTTATCAATATAATGATCTAACACTTTTTTTGAAGCTGTAGTATCTTCATTACTTAATAAAAATTCACTGGTTATACCTCGTAACAAATTGTTTTTTATATAGCTATTGTTAATGAGGCTGTCTACCAAGTTAAGCTCATACATAGTGACACCAACAGGATCAGTCCGGTAAGATTTTCCCTTGGTGTAATTTGTGTACGATGCATTAGTAATGTAATGATTTAAAAATCTATTATAGGAATATAGACGTTTTAAATCTTCATTATTAAAATTAATCTTTTCTCGATAGTCAAAAAATGAGGGTGGTAGTTCTTTTATTTTTGCAATATCTGTAATTCCGTAATGACTATATGAGTACATTTCGAATCGAGAGTAAAAATCATATTGATAACTAGCTTTAAGTATTTTTTTGGCTAGCGGACTCAAAGTAACTTTCGAATTGAGTTTATTCAATCTTTTTTTTCTTCGATTAATTAAAGCATTTTGTTTACTTTGAAATGCTTGAGGTTTCAGTTTAAAATCTCTTTGGATTAGAGCATCGCGTTCTAACTCATTAAGTAAAAACATTTCAATCAAAAAGGTGTTTTTTTCAGCACCTATGCCAGTAAAAGCTAATGACTCATCCAGCTCCATAGTATTTAGCCTAAAATAGAGACTGTCTCCTTTTTCCAAAAGTACCAGCTGATTTTCTGGAGAATGTCGAAACGAATAAATACCATCTTCAAAATCTTCAAACTTATGTAAAAACCTATTATTACGATCAAGATAAATGGTATCTGCAGGTTTAGTATCTTTTGATAAAATGATGAAATTAGAATTTGGATTGACAATTTCGCCACCAAGATACGTGTCTAACCTATTCGAAGAACTGTAGTCGTTGCACGAATAGAAAAAACATGGGATACTTACTATACAAGCGAGTTGCTTTATAAACCTGATATACATTTGGGAAATTTACCTTTCTTTCTGACTAGCCAAAAATAAAGGGTACAACATTCTTCTTTTGTTAATATATCGTTAATTAAATTTTTAAACTTATAAAGTTTCTGGGTTTGCCTTGATTTCTCTACTTTTGCGGGAAATTAAATTCTTTCTAAATTTTCATATGCTTTCAGTTTCAAATCTTTCGGTTCAATTTGGCAAACGTGTTCTTTTTGATGATGTTAACACGTCTTTTACACAAGGGAATTGCTATGGAATTATCGGTGCCAACGGTGCCGGAAAATCCACATTTCTTAAAATTTTATCAGGGACAATGGAGCCTACTTCTGGTCATGTTCACCTTGAACCTGGAAAACGAATGTCGGTCTTAGAACAAAATCACTATGCATATGATGCTTATAATGTACTTGAAACAGTTATTATGGGTAATAAACCGCTCTATAAAATCAAAAAGGAGATGGATGAGATCTATGCTAAGCCTGATTTTAATGATGCAGATGGTGAACGGGTAGGGGTTTTACAGGTAGAGTTCGAAGAGATGAATGGTTGGAATGCAGACAGCAACGCAGCTGCAATGTTATCCAACCTCGGTATAAAGGAGGATGTACATTATACTTTAATGGCAGACTTGGATACCAAACAACGCGTACGAGTTTTACTGGCGCAGGCGCTGTTTGGGTCTCCCGATGTATTGATTATGGATGAGCCAACAAATGATTTGGATTATGAAACAATTACATGGTTAGAAAATTTCTTGGCAAATTATGATAATACAGTAATCGTAGTGTCTCATGATAGACACTTTTTGGATGCTGTCTGTACACATATTTCTGATATTGATTTTGGTAAGATCAATCATTTTAGTGGTAATTACACGTTTTGGTACGAATCTTCTCAATTAGCCATGAGACAACGAAGTCAGCAAAACAAAAAAGCTGAAGAAAAGAAAAAGGAATTACAAGAATTTATTGCACGTTTTAGTGCTAATGTTGCAAAATCTAAGCAAGCAACATCTCGTAAAAAAATGATCGATAAACTTAATATTGAAGATATTAAACCCTCTAGTAGGCGATATCCTGCTATTATTTTTGAAAGAGATCGCGAAGCTGGAGATCAAATTTTAAATGTAACAGGTTTATCAGCAAGCTCTGATGGAGAGATTTTGTTTAATAATATTGATATTAACTTATCAAAAGGCGACAAAGTGGTTGTTTTTTCTAAAGACTCAAGAGCTACTACTGCTTTTTATCAAATCTTGAATGGAAAACAGCAACCTGATTCAGGAGAATTTGCATGGGGTATAACTACAACCCAATCGTATTTGCCAGCCGATAATAGCGAGTATTTTAAAAGTGATTTGTCTCTTGTAGATTGGCTAAGGCAATATGCCACGACTGAAGAAGAACGAGAAGAAGTTTTTATAAGAGGCTTCTTAGGTAAAATGATTTTTAGTGGAGAGGAAGCATTAAAAAAATGTAACGTTCTATCTGGAGGTGAAAAGGTACGTTGCATGCTGTCAAAAATGATGATGGTACGCGCTAATGTTTTAATGCTCGATGAGCCTACAAATCACTTGGATCTCGAATCAATTACTGCATTTAATAACTCCTTGGTAAACTTTAAAGGAACGGTCCTTTTTACAACACATGATCATGAATTTGCTCAAACGGTAGGAAATCGTATTATCGAACTCACACCTAACGGTGTCATTGATAGGTATGCTACATTTGATGAATATATGAGCGATCCAAAGGTCAAAGAGTTGAGAGATAAAATGTACACCATAAACGTATAGTATCACATACCATATCAAAAAAAAATCCTGCAACTGGCAGGATTTTTTTTGAGCGTGTTTTTATATTCTTGATGAATTTTTGAAATATCTAAAAATTAAATAGGCTCCATATAAAATGAAGGCTAAAGTAAAAATAGCTCTGAAGCTCCAATCCTCTTCTATTTGTAACCGTGAATACAGTCTAAAAGATCCAAATAGTACCAAAGCGATACCTATTACTAGATCCCAAGTTTTTCGCTTAGGTGTTGGATTGTGATGTTCATTAGTATTCATAAATTATATATTTTGTTTTATAAGTGATGTCGCTATTGGTAAATCTTCTTTTTTAACAAATAACTGAATATGATCTGGAATACCCCCACCAAAACCAGCCATCATTCCTGATTTCATATCATCACGAGTAATAGAATTGATCCCGTTATCTTGCAGAATCGTTTGTAAAAATTGTATTGTTATTAAACTGCCAGTGTATACTCGCTCATAATTACTTTTTGGAAACATATGATTTAAAAACTAAGCATTAAAATATTTACTATTCCAAATTGCCGAATTGAAATTTTTTCCCAAAGCAAAACCATAAAAAAGAATTACTGCTGCAACGGATTTAAAAACAAACAAAAAGACCATGATTGTAGTAGAAGTATTTTGTTGCTTACTAAACAATCCATCTGGAACTATAAAGGTACAGAAAACACTGACTAAAAAGGTAAGAACTAATAAATTTTCAAAACTTTTAAAGAACCACATAAAAAATTTGCGAAGTGGATGTAAATCTTCTCCCCATTTATGAATTAAATAAAAATAATCATTGCCCATTGGAGCAAATAATAAAGGGTCGTCTGCATTTTCAAGTTTGAAAAGTTTGGATGGAGCAACAATTTTAAACCCTGATATATTTGTCTTGTGCATTTTTTCTAAATCTTTGACAATTGTAACTGCTTCATAAGGAATTTTGCCTTTGAAAAATTTACTGTCCAAAAAACGTAAGCGGTAGGTTATACAGATTTGTTTAATCTGATCAATATGATAGATTTTTGAAGTTTCAAGTATATCAAAATCAAAATTATTTTCTGTAGCTTGAGAGGTCGAGGATAATTTTTCAAGAATTTTTTCAGTTTTAAAAGCTTCCTCTTCAAAAATTGATTCAACTTGTAATCTCCAAGCTTTTGAAGTGTGTTTTCTATCTCTAATTTTTGAAAGTTGTTTTTCGAGATTTGTTCGTGGGACTCTCATTTCTTTTTCTTTAGCGTCACTAAATTAGGGATTTAGAGTATTTTTTCCAATACTTTAATGAAATAGATAGGCTTGCCGACTCAACTTTAACGTTTGTTGATGCTAGCAAATGATCGTAATTAGAGAATAATGTTTTTGTAAATTAAAACGTACATCATCATCTTTTTTTCAATTTTATGAAAAAAGATGATGGTGTTTAAGAACTTTTAATAGTTATCGAAGTTCAGCTTCTAATTTATGCTCAAAATTGTGCTGTAATTTATTCATGATCTTATCAATCTGTTTATCTGTCAATGTTTTGTTTTCATCTCGAAGCGTAAAACTAATGGCATAGGATTTTTTTCCTTTTGGTAGATTTTTTCCTTCGTAAACATCAAATAGATTTACTTCTTTCAGCAGATGTTTTTCAGTTTGCTTGGCGATTGTATATATTTCTTCAAAAGTAACCTTTTGATCAAGTAATAATGCAAAATCTCGACGCACCTCTGGATATTTGGGAATAGGCTGAAATTTAACCGTTGTATGCCGGGCAAATTCTAACAAAAGATCCCAATTAAAATCGGCATGTAATACTTCTTGGTTTATAGAGAAATGTTTCAGAATTGATTTTTTGATCACTCCTAGTTCAACAAGTCGTTTCTTTCCTATGGTAAAAGAAATCCCTTCAGAGAAAACATCACTTTTTACTGGTGTAATACGTGTAGAATTAATACCTAAACGTTCTAATATCGTTGTGACAATACCTTTAAGAGTAAAAAAATCAGTTGGTTGTAAAGCCTCGGTCCATCTTTCTTGATTTAGGTTTCCAGTCACTAATAGATTGAGATGTTTCTGTTCCACATGCTCATCTCCATATGTATGATAAGTTTTTCCGAATTCAAAAAGTTTAAGATCGCCACGCTTACGATTTATGTTGTAGGAAACAGTTTCTAAACCAGAAAATAAAATGGATTGTCGCATAACAGATAAATCATTACTAAGAGGGTTTAGCATGCGTACAGATTGCTCCTCATTAAGTTGCGCACTCAATGTGATCGATTTTGGTGTAGTTAGCGAGTTGGTCATAATCTCAAAGAAACCTTGACCTACTAATTGATTTGCTATAGTGTTTTGAACGCTATGGTCAGCAAATTTATCGATAGTAGAAATGGATGCATTTAATTTTTGTGTAAATTTAATGTTGTTATACCCGTAGACTCTTAAAATTTCTTCGATAACATCGGCTTCTCTTTGCACATCGTTGCGATATGCTGGTATTGTTAATCCAAGTCCACTTTCGGTTACATTGTTAACTTTTATTTCAAGTGACGTCAAAATACGTTTAATAATTTCGGCAGGAAGCTCTTCACCAATTAGTTTGGCAGTGTTTTCAAAAGACAGAAACACTTGAAAATCTTCTATTTTTTTTGGATATAAATCAGATATATCGCTTGTTATGATTCCGCCAGCTAGATCTTGAATTAAAAGTGCCGCACGCTTGAGTGCGTATTCTGTAATGTTAGGATCAATACCACGTTCAAAACGGAAAGAGGCATCGGTATTGAGTCCGTGTCTTTTGGCAGACTTTCTAATACTAACTGGATTAAAATAAGCACTTTCAAGAAATATAGAAGTAGTTCTTTCTGTCACTCCCGATTCTAATCCTCCAAAAACGCCAGCAATACAAAGTGGTTTTTCGGCATCACAAATCATTAAATCCTCTTTATGTAAGGTTCTTTCTACTTCGTCTAAGGTGGTAAATTTGGTACCAGCATCGACTGTTTTAACTACTATTTTGTTTCCTTGGATTTGTTGAGCATCAAATGCGTGCAGAGGCTGTCCTAACTCATGTAGTACGTAATTAGTTACATCTACTACATTGTTTTTTGGCGCTATTCCTATCGCTTTGAGTCGATGTTGTAACCAATCAGGAGACTCAGCAACTTTGATATTAGAGATCGTGACACCACAATAGCGGGGTGCTAATTCTGGGTTTTTAACATCAATGTCAATTTTATGTAGACGATTTTCTACCCTAAAACTGGAGACTGACGGAGTGATTAGTTCAAGATTGATTTCCCGTTGAATTAGACCAGCCTTTAAATCACGAGCGGTTCCCCAATGGCTCATAGCATCAGCACGATTAGGTGTAAGTCCTATTTCAAAAATATGATCATTTTCTATCTTAAATAGTTTGGAGGCAGGGGTACCTGGAGCGATATCGGTATCTAAAACCATAATACCATCATGACTGTTACCTAATCCAAGTTCATCTTCCGCACAAATCATCCCATGACTCTCTTCGCCACGGATCTTACCCTTTTTGATAGTCCATGCCTCTCCATTTTGATCATATAGAGTTGAACCAATAGTAGCTACAGGAACTTTTTGGCCCACTGCTACATTAGAGGCACCACAAACAATTTGTACAGGTTCTCCTGTGCCTATATCTACTTTTGTAACCTTTAGTTTATCTGCATTCTCATGTTTCTCACAGGCAATTACATGTCCAACGACTATGCCTTCCAAGCCTCCTTTAACACTCTGGTAGGTGTCAATCCCCTCCACTTCTAGACCTAAATCGGTAAGTAGTTCTCCAGTTTTTTGAACATCCCAATCGAGTTTAATAAATTGCTTAAGCCAGTTATATGAAATTTTCATGTATGATGATTCTGAAATTAGGCGGTAAAGATAGTATATTGATTAGTGTTGGCAAACTAGAAGGCGTTGATATAGTTGTAATAATCTGTAATTTTCATGAATTACCTGTTTTCGGTGCTTGATTCTCGTTTTTTCTGGTTTTTTGATGAGACGAGTTATCAGCAGGCTAAGCAAAAAATGTTATCTTTGTTCAAATTTTAAATGGTTGAAAATGAAAAGTCTTAAATATTTTATTTTCGTAGTGCTACTCATCGTTACGGGTATGCAATATGCGTTTGCTCAGGATTCAAAACGTGAAGAAGATGTTTCTAAAGAAGTTGTTAAGAAAGTAAAGGACAAAACGTCTGATAAAGAAGCAAAATTTGAAGAAAAAATTGATGAGAAAGGGAAGCGAGTAAAAAAGAAGAATGGTTCTCAAAGTATGACATCAAGGATTGATGAGGATGGGAATGAGGTTTTTACTATCACAGAAAAGGATTCAATTACAGGGAAGCTTAAAACCACCGAATTGGTTGTTGAAAGAGAGAATACAAATGGAAAGAAAGTTAAAAAAAGTAAAGTAAAGTCAAAAGTTCCTGTTGAAAAACATTAATTGTTTTGAAACTAAAAATACAAGGGCCGATTGGATGTAGGTATCTAATCGGCTTTTATAATGAATACTATTAAAAATTAAATTTGTGAAAAAAATTATTTTATTACTTACTGCTATATTTTTGATAACAGGTTGTAAACAAAACAAAAAACAGGAAATATATACTTTAAAATCAGGGCCATGGCGAGCCACACTCTCAATGCAAGATCATAAGAAGGCCCCATTTCTTTTTGAAGTTTTTGACGATCAAAGTTTAGAAATTTTTAATGCCGAAGAGTCAATTGAAGTACATGAAATAACTATAGTTGACGACTCGATAACTATTAAACTTCCCGTTTTTGAAGGATATATTAAAGCAAAATTTATTAGTGATAGTCATATCAAAGGAGAATTTATTATCGAATCTTTAAATCGTAGCGTTCCATTTGAGGCACATTATGGCGTACAGGATCGTTTTGCAATTAAAACTAAACCAAAATTTGAAATAACTGGTAGTTGGGAGACCATGTTTAGCCCTAATACTCAAGATAGTTATATTGCAAAAGGTATTTTTAAACAAAACGGCAATATTGTTACAGGAACTTTTAGAACGACCACGGGAGATTATCGTTTTTTAGAAGGAGTGCTTAATGGAGATAAACTTCAGTTATCCACTTTTGATGGTGCACATGCATTTTTATTTACAGCTCAAGTTACAAATAGCGTCATGCAAGGAACTTTTTATTCTGGACAGCATTGGCAAGAGCCTTTTACGGCAAAGCTAAATCCCACCTACGAGTTACCATCAGAAGATTCATTAACAACGATTACAGAAGAAGGAAAAGCTTTTTCCTTTGAATTTCCAGATGCTCAGGGTAATTTAGTTTCAAATACAGACCCAGAGTTTAAAGATAAAGTTCTTGTCATTCAGGTTTTAGGAACTTGGTGTCCTAATTGTGTGGATGAAACGAAATATTATAAGCAATTTTATGAGGCTAATAAAGATAAAAATTTAGCCTTTATAGGATTGGCTTTTGAATACGCAAAAACTGAAGAAAAAGCTTTTCAATCAATTCAAAGATTTAAAAATAGCCTAGATGTACCTTATCCAATTTTATTAGCTCAATATGGTTCATCGAGTAAACAAAAAGCACAAGAAAAGTTGCCCATGCTTAATCATGTGTTGTCTTATCCTACCACAGTAATTTTGGATACTGAAGGAAAGGTAAAAAAAATTCATACAGGATTTAATGGACCAGCAACAGGGCAAAAATATATTGATTTCAAAAATGAATTTGAAAGCTTTATGAAAACGCTTTTAGAAGAATAGATTGTATGATAAAGTATACATGAAATTCTACACATGATATTCTAATTATCATATATGTCTTTTTAAAATAATGGTTAATGAGTAAAGCAGTATATATAGCAACGATCGAACCTAATAGCGGTAAATCTATAATGGTGTTAGGTCTTATGAGAATGTTGTTAGGTAAAGTAGCACGCGTGGGATATTTTAGGCCCATTATAGATGATCCAAAAGAAGGAGAAACTGACAATCATATACAAACAGTTATATCTCATTTTGAACTTGATATAAATTTTAAAAAAGCATATGCTTTTACACGTAGCGAAGTACTTAAAAAATATAACCAAGGTAAATCTGGTGAAGTACTAGATGTAATTATACAAAAATATAAATATCTCGAGGATCGTTTTGACTTTGTACTTGTCGAGGGAACTGATTTTTCTGATGAGGGTAGTATTATAGAGTTTGATATCAATGTTATAGTTGCAAAAAACCTAGGTATTCCAGCAATTATTGTAGCAAGTGGCTTTGAAAAAACTATTGAAGATACTACTGCTAATCTTAAGCTCGCTTACGATCGTTTTAATAGCAAGGACGTCGAGATATTAGCAATTGTGGCTAATAAAATTTCGGAGAATCAAAAGACTGGCTTAGAACAGGCTTTTCTTCTCAATTTTAACGAGGATGTAAAGAAAATCTTGATACCAAAGGTAGACTCTTTAATCAATCCTACGATAAAAGAGATTGTTGATAAGCTTGAAGGAAAAGTGCTTTTTGGAAAAGAATTTCTAAACAATCAAGCAGGAAGTTATGGGGTAGGTGCTATGCAATTGCGTAATTACCTGACACATCTCAAAGACAACAGTCTTGTAATTACACCAGGTGATCGAGCCGACATTATTTTGGGGGTGTTACAGGCAAATATTTCAGATAATTATCCAAAGATTTCGGGAATTATATTAACAGGAGGTATAATACCAGAGCCTTCTATTTTAAAACTAATCGAGGGTGTTGCCTTATCATTTCCTATCATCTCGGTTACCAGTGGAACCTTTTCGATTACCAATAAAATCGGTGCTATTAAATCAAGAATTTATGCAGACAATACAAAAAAGATAGATACCTCAATCAGTACATTTGAAAAATATGTGAATGTTGAAGAATTAGCCGATAGATTAATTACGTTTCAGCCTGTAGGCATTACACCGCGGATGTTTCAATATAACTTATTGAAAAGAGCGTTACAGCACAAAAAGCATATTGTCTTACCCGAGGGATCTGATGAGCGAATTTTAAGAGCTACTTCTAGATTATTAGCTTCAGATGTAGTTGAAATAACATTGATTGGAGATGAAAAGAAGCTTAAAAATAAAGCTGTAAAACTAGATATTCCTATAGATTTTGATAAGGTTCATATTGTTTTTCCAACAAAATCTCCACACTACGAAGACTATGTTAAAACTTTTTATGAGTTACGTAAGCATAAAAATGTAAATATGGATATGGCTAGAGACATGATGGCCGATGTATCTTATTTTGCAACCATGATGATTTACAAGGGGCATGCTGATGGGATGGTATCGGGAGCTGTTCATACTACACAGCATACGATACGACCTGCTTTACAGTTTATCAAGACCAAACCAGGCGTCAAGGTTGTTTCATCAGTGTTTTTTATGTGTTTAGAAGACCGTGTATCTGTTTTCGGCGATTGTGCAATTAATCCTAATCCTAATGCAGAGGAGTTAGCAGAAATCGCAATTTCTTCTGCGCATTCTGCTGCTGCATTTGGGATAGAACCAAAGATAGCGATGCTATCTTATTCTTCTGGTACTTCGGGTAAAGGTGAAGACGTTGATATCGTTCGTAAAGCGACCGAAATTGTTAAAAAGACCCATCCAGAACTTAAGATCGAAGGTCCTATTCAATATGATGCAGCTGTTGATATGCGGGTAGGTAAAAGTAAATTACCTAATTCTGAGGTAGCAGGACAAGCAAGTGTGCTTATTTTTCCAGACTTAAATACTGGTAATAATACGTATAAAGCCGTACAACGAGAAACTGGTGCCCTAGCCATTGGCCCCATGTTACAAGGTCTTAATAAACCTGTTAATGATTTAAGTAGAGGCTGTACGGTCGATGATGTCTATAATACAGTAATCATTACCGCAATCCAAGCACAAGGACTATAAAGCTTAACTAACATATTTAAACAAGTATATAATTTTTCTATATTAATAAGTATTCATGAAAATAATAGTACTTAACTCGGGAAGTTCATCACTCAAATTTCAACTTTTTGAGATGCCACAAAAAGCCGTTATTTGTTCTGGTATTATAGAACGAATCGGTCTTAAAGATGCTCAAATTACCTATAAATCAAATCAGAAATCAATAGAAAAAATTGTACCTATTAATACGCATAAAGAAGGTTTAGAACTTTTATCTAGCTATCTTATGGATGCTAATATTGGAGTATTAAAATCACCGAAAGAAGTGGCTGTTGTAGGACATCGGGTAGTGCACGGAGGAAGTGATTTTACCGATACTACGCTTATTACAGAAGAGGTCAAAAATAAAGTTAAGAGTTTGATTCCTTTAGCACCTTTGCACAATCCAGCAAATTTACAAGGAATTTTGGTAGCCGAAGAGATTTTTACTGAAGCCAAGCAGGTCGCTGTATTTGATACCGCATTTCACCACACTATTCCCGTAGAGGCGTACAAATATGCGATTCCGAATAAATTTTTAGATGAGCACCATATTCGTGTTTATGGTTTTCACGGAACCAGTCATAAGTATATTGCACAACAAGCATCTCAATATCTGGGTAATAAAAATCAAAAAGTGATTTCTATTCATTTAGGAAATGGATGTAGTATGACCGCCATACAAAATGGTAAAAGTATAGATCATTCGCTTGGTTTTGCTCCTATGAATGGTTTGATTATGGGAACACGCTCTGGTGACATAGATCCCGCAATTATATTTTATTTGGTGAATAGTCTAGGGTACTCACTAGAGGAGGTGAGTTCAATGTTACAAAAAGAAAGTGGTATGCTGGGACTTACTGGTTACAGTGACCTTAGAGATATTGAAACACAGGCTGGAAAAGGTGATAAAGCTTGTCAATTAGCTTTGCAGATGAATGCCTACCGAATAAAGAAGTTTATTGGTTCTTATATTGCTTCTATGAATGGAGTCGATGCTATTGTATTTACTGCTGGTATTGGAGAAAATTCAAGTGTTATGCGAAAATTAGTTTGTACAGATATGGAAACTTTTGGCATTACCTTAGATCACGAAAAGAACATGATAAGATCAAAAGGAATTCGTGAAATACATACAGCAAATGCTTTAGTAAAAATACTAATCATTCCGACTAATGAAGAAGTAGAAATCGCAGCGCAGGCATACAACCTTGTTAATTAAAAAAAGTTCTAAGCAACGTACGATAAAACACATACTAGCTTAGAACTTCTGGTCTAATTTCAAATGTAGCTTACGCCCACATACAATTACCATTGGATTGGCAATACCCGTAATCACAAAATTCTTGTCCGTTAGGCCATCTAACACAACATTGATGTGGTCCATTACAATATACTCTGTTGGCTAAGGAACCTTTGATTGAACTTTGTTCAGTTTTACTTAAAGTTTTAATGCCCTTTAGATTTTTGATAAGTTTCATATGAAAGTTGTTTAAATAGTTACGCTTACTACATTTTAAATATAGTTTAAATTTTACTTTTTTGAAGGTGTGAAAAGCACAATAAATCAACGGTTTTATTGTATTAACTTATTTAATTTCAGTAAATTGGCTTGTTTTGAGAGTGATTTTACTAACAAGAGTTAAAACCATTACACGCTGCATGTTTTTTTACACAACATAGTATTCATAAATAAGTAGTATTTTGCTATCTGTATAGAACTAATGAACACAAACTCAAAATTATGAAGAAAGGTTTACTTTTTTTAATGTTCCTAGCAATAGCGGTAAGCTACAGTCAAGTGCCTAATTATTATAGTGATGTCAATATTAATTTGACAGGTGTATCGCTCAAAAATGAACTGGCAAGCAAAGTAACAAATACTCATACAACATTCTTATCTTATACACCTGGAGTTTGGGACGCACTCAAACAAACAGACCTAGACCCCTTGGGATCAGGGAAAGTTATTTTATTATATGGATATAATGATACCGATGGTAACACAACTACAGATCGTACGAGAGGAATTAATAATAATGGCGGTGGCACAACTGACTGGAATCGCGAACATGTATACCCCAAATCATTAGGTAACCCTAATCTGGGAACGAGTGGACCTGGCGCAGATGCTCATCATTTAAGACCTTCAGATGTACAACGTAACTCTAACCGAGGGAGTCGTAAATTTGGCGATGGATCAGGAAATTCTGGAACTACCTCCCAAGGTCACTGGTATCCTGGAGACGAGTTTAAAGGTGATGTGGCTCGTATGATGTTTTATATGTACATACGGTATGGCAATCGTTGTCTGCCTACTAACGTTGCGGTTGGTAGTACTACAGCAAATGATAGTAATATGGTACAATTATTATTACAATGGAATGTTGAGGATCCTGTATCTGTACTAGAATTGCAACGTAATCTTTTATTAGAAGGTATACAAGGGAACCGTAATCCGTTTATCGATAATCCCGCATTTGCCACTTCAATTTGGGGAGGCCCTCAAGCAGAAGATCGTTTTGGTACAGGTTCTGCTGAAGATATGCAGGCACCTACAGCGCCTAAAAATTTAAGTAGCACTAGTACCACTCAAACCAGCACACAACTCATATGGGATGCGGCTACCGATAATGTTGGAGTAACTGGCTACGAAATATATCGTAACGGAAGTCTATATACTACGGTGTCAAATACAACAGCTATTATTTCAGGTTTGTCCATGGGAACCACGTATACGTTTACAATTAAAGCAAGGGACGCAGCGGGTAATCGGTCTGCTAATAGTAATTCGAGAAGTGTAACCACGCAAAACGGAAATCCAGGAGAGATACACAATGCAGTATTTATCTCAGAATATGTTGAAGGTTCATCCTATAATAAAGCTATCGAAATTGTGAATCGTACGGGAAGTACTATTAATTTATCGGCATATCGTCTTAAAAAACAATCCAACGGTGCCGGACCTTGGTCTAGCGGGATATCCTTATCAGGCATATTAGCTAACGGCGCGGTCTATGTAATTGCAAATAATCAAGCTTCTAGTGCTATTATAAATGTAAGCGACCAACGCTCTAATGCGACAGAGATGAATTTTAACGGCAATGATGCTATCGGATTGTTTAAAGATGCTAATCTCCTAGACATTGTAGGTGTATTTAATGGTGGAACAGCAAATTTTGGCAAGGATAAAACATTAAGACGTAGAACCTCGGTAACTACAGGTAGTGCGTCGTATACTAGTAGTGAATGGGATAGTTTTGCGCAAAATACGTTTGTAGATTTAGGCAAGCACGGTGATGGTGTACCTGGGTCATCTACAGTAGGGGTACGCTTGCGTATTACTTTTGACCAATATCCCGAAGAAACGAGTTGGGAACTAAGAAATAGCGATAATCAAATTGTGTATAGTGGTGGTCCCTATCCCAATCAAGCAGATAATACTACGCTAACATTAACTAGAACATTAACAAATGGATGTTACACATTCTCAATTAAAGATGCCTATGGTGATGGCATGTGTTGTACTTATGGCAATGGTTCTTATCAATTGGTTAGGACTACTACAAATTCGGTATTAGCATCTGGAGGAAGGTATGCTGCACAAGAATCAACAAGTTTTTGTACGACTAGTACTGCACGTTCTTCTTATGGTTTAAAGGATTCTATTAAAAAAATCAATACTGTGGATGAGGTTGGTTTAATAGTCTACCCGAATCCTGCTAAAGATTATATTGTTTTAAAAAAGTCTTTTGGAGATACTTCAGAATTTAAAATAATGAATCATAGTGGGCAAATAGTTCGTAGCGGAACTGTCTCTAAAAAGAAAATTTCTTTAAAACAACTACCTACAGGTATTTATTTTGTATCTGTAACTACAAATTCTAATTCGGTTTTTAAACGTTTTATAAAACAATAATGCATCTTGCCAAACTAGTATTAAATCTGCATTACTAAGAGTTTTGCGGATTTTTTGTTGAAGGGCAATATGGCTAAATGTGATTGATACTAGGGATGCTAGTGTATTATTTTATATTTTGCCAATTCAAATCATATTTTCAAAACATATGAAATATATTTTTTTTCTAGTAATATCAACGATTTTGCTCTCTTATAATCCTGTATATGCGCAACGTTCTACCGCAATTTTAACATATAAAGATGGAAAACAGCTTATAGGTTTAGGTAAAATAAGAGCTTCGGGAAAAATAAAGTTTAAAAAAGAAAAAAAGGATAAAGCTCAAGACTTTAGTTTTGATAGTATCGCTAGAGCAACAATACACGAACCCTATGGGATGGTACATTATGTACAGCGACGGGTACGAGGAACCAATACATACGTGGTAGTCGAATTGGTTAAGCAAGGTGTGGTGACCTTATATCGTACCTATGATCGCAGTTATCGTACTATGCGAGGTGAACCTGACCAGTTTGGTAGCGGCTTTGTAACGTCGGGGAGTGCTCCTATAAAAAATTATTACGTACATAAAGAAGGCGAAATAGGAATTACACACCTTGGCTCCAATCAAATTTTTAGCAAAAACTTTAAAAAAGTAGCTTCGGCTTATTTTAAAGATTGTCCTGTACTAGTCAATAAAATTGAAACTAGAGAATATAGAAAAAGAGATGTTAAGGAGATACTATCTTTTTATATTGAACACTGCGCAGTAGGAGGAGAGTAGGTTGCCTGTACGCACCTCTAATAACCATAGTAAATCAATTGTAGTGTGTTAAAAAAGATAGTTCATTATATTAATTAATAGGTGTTTTATATTCTTAAATAACTATGATGTTGCATAAAAAAAACGTGCCAAGCAAATGTGATAGATACATTTGTGACACGTTCTTTTTACTCAATCCTTCCCAGTACTGTAAAACTATCGTTTAGCACTAGCTACAATTCGATCAATAGTATCATTAATTTGATCTATAGACTTTTCAAGATTAGGTATTTGATCACTCAAATAGAATGCATTGATCAAAGTATAAAACTTATTGAGTTCTGGTTTTAATAATTTTACAGATTCTCTATCTGTAAGGGTAGTATTAGCAACTTTCTCTGCAGTACGTTGCACATACGTGTTTTCAAAAGCTTCTTGATCTTTTTGTAGCTCATTAACCCATGCTTTGGTATGGGTAATATCGAGATCATTAGCATAGTTGGCAGAGGTGATTTCATTAATAAGAGCATTGATTACAGCACTTTCTTCATTATATGGTAATCTACTAATATCACGTCCATGCTTTACTATAACCGATAATAAGCGCATACAGGCACTTGCATACTCTTGATTGCGGTGGCGGCGTTGTCCAGCCGATAAATGATCTCTTAGTCCAATAAAAGTTTGGTCTCTATTGGTGTCTAATTGATAAACGGTGTCGGTAAGTTGCTCTTTTGTGGTAGTACCAATTGCAGCTTCGGCAGCAGTAGTAGTTGCATCAAGTTTATCTATAAACATTATAAAGGCATCTTGATTAGGATGGTTATCGGTAATGATCTTAATTGATTGCCTAGATAAACGGGTTAGATTCTCTGGATTTAAATACGAATAAAATACATCTTTAATCATGTTAGGTAAGGTTTTAAAAGTTTAGTGCTATAAAAATATAAAAATGAGGGAAATAGCACTTATTTTTTTCCTGCAATTTGCAGGAGCCAAATAAACGATTGTAAAACCTTCTCGCAATTTGCGAGAGCCGTGCAGAGCATTTTTTTTGTTCTCGCAGATTGCAGGGGCCAAAAAAATCATTTTTTTTCTTCCTGCAATCTGCAGGAGCAATGTTGACGGTTTTTTTTCTTCCTGCAATTTGCAGGAGCTATGTTGATGATTTTTTTTGTTCTCGCAGTTTGCAGGAGCATTATTGATGACTTTTATAAAAGTATTGTGCCATAAACAGCGTTGTGAGAGTACTATATACGGTTTGCGTACGATTGTAGGCTACGAAATGTAATTCCAGATATTTTTATGTTTTGCCATTTGCTGATAGGTATATAAAATTACTTTGTGTTTTTCAAATGATAAACTTGGGTCTTCCTTTAAAATTTTGAGCGCATAGGATCTTGCTAACTTTAAAATATCGTTATCCTTAACGATATCTGCAATTTTGAGATTGAGCACTCCACTTTGTTGAGTTCCCATAATATCACCAGGTCCTCTAAGTTTTAAATCTACCTCGGCAATTTCAAACCCATCATTGGTGCGCACCATAGTTTCTAATCGAGTTTTACTATCTTCTGATAATTTATGGCTGGTCATAAGAATACAAAAACTTTGTTCTGCACCTCGACCTACACGTCCACGTAATTGGTGTAGTTGTGACAAACCAAAACGTTCTGCGCTTTCAATAATCATAACACTGGCGTTGGGAACATTAACTCCTACCTCGATTACAGTGGTAGCTACCATGATTTGAGTTTCGCCTTTGACAAAACGATCCATTTCATAATCTTTATCGGCAGGTTTCATTTGTCCATGTACAATTGAAATTTGGTAGGTAGGTGGTGCAAAAGATCTTGCGATACTCTCGTATCCATCCATCAAATCCTTATAGTCCATAGCCTCAGACTCCTGTATTAGAGGATATACGATATAAATCTGTCTACCCTTCTTGATTTCATCTTCAATAAACTTAAAAACTTTTAAACGATTGCTATCAAATCGATGCACTGTTTTAATAGCTTTACGTCCTGGTGGTAGTTCATCGATTACAGAAATATCCAAGTCCCCATACAAACTCATGGCTAGCGTACGAGGTATAGGAGTTGCGGTCATTACCAAGATATGTGGAGGATAGGTGTTTTTATGCCATAATTTTGAACGCTGCGCTACACCAAAACGATGTTGCTCGTCAATGATAGCAAGTCCTAAATTATTAAATTTAACTTTATCCTCGAGGATGGCGTGTGTACCTACAAGTATATTAAGCGTACCAGCTTCAAGCTCCTCATGCAGGATACGACGCTCTTTGGTCTTTGTACTTCCCATTAAAAGTTTAACGGTTATCGGCAAATCCTTTACCAGTTCTTGTATGCCTTGATAATGTTGATTGGCAAGAATTGCGGTAGGTGCCATTATGCAAGCTTGAAAGTTATTATCAATCGCTAGGAGCATAGCCATAAGACCAACAATTGTTTTACCAGAGCCTACATCTCCCTGTAGTAAGCGATTCATTTGGGCACTACTGCCCATATCGTTTCTAATTTCTTTGATCACTCGTTTTTGAGCATTCGTAAGATCAAAGGGTAAATGCTTGTTATAAAAATTATTAAAATGCTCTCCCACTTCGGTAAAGGGGTATCCTTTTACTTTTTGTTTTCTAAGCAAGTTTTTGGTAATGAGTTGTAGTTGTATATAAAAGAGCTCTTCAAATTTTAAGCGAAACTGTGCTTTGGATAATAGTTCTTGATTTTTGGGAAAGTGAATATTTAAAACAGCTTCACTTTTACTAATCAATTTGAGAGATGTTAGTATATCGGTTGGTAAGGTATCATAAAACCTAACTTTGGTCTCAATAAATACCTGTTGCACCATCTTACTAATTGCTCGATTGGTAATACCTTTGTTAGCAAGCTTTTCGGTAGATGGATAGATCGGTTGCATGCCGATCTTTAAATTTTTTTCATGCTCACTTACTAATTCCATCTCGGGATGTGGCATACTAAATCCATTATAGTAAGTAACTTTTCCAAAAATTACATACGGTACATTGAGTTTTAGATTTTCTCTAATCCACTTATGTCCGCGAAACCATACCAACTCCATCTCACCCGTATCATCAATAAATTTTGCAACCAAACGTTTACCACGCTTTTGCTCAACAGTTTTAAGATGAATCAATTTACCAACGATTTGCATCTCTGCACCATTGCGTTGTAGTTCATTAATTTTATAATATCGCGTTTTGTCGATATAACGATTCGGAAAAAGATTTATAAGGTCTTGATAGGTATGAATCCCAAGTTCTGATCTTAAAATAGCAGCACGATTTGGTCCCACACCTTTAAGATAATCAATTGGAGTTTGTAACATACTCGGATTCATAAGGACGAAGATACTATTTATTGCCAAACAGATCAAAGCTAATCTTGTCACATAATCGCAATAAAATCGTTATTTTGGCAACCTATTTGATTACACCTTATTATGAAATTTATCCTATTCTATTGTTGCATCCTTGTTAGTTTGACCGTAGCGGCACAATCGGTTGATTTTTTGACTGCAGACGCTACTTTATTGGTCAATGCCGAAGAAAAAAGTGTTTCTGGTGATGTACGCTATGTTTTTAACGTATTAGAAGCGAGACAGACAATAACAATTGATGCCCGTGCAATGCAGATTGAAGCGCTTTCGCTTGACGAAAAAAAAATAGACTATACATATAGTAATGATGCAATAAACCTACAAACAAATCTAAAGCCAAATACCACACATTCCCTGACAATTACGTATACGGCAAAGCCCAAAAAGGCGGTATATTTTATACAAGATTATCAAGGAAGAAATCAAATTTGGACACAAGGACAAGGTAAATATACCTCCCATTGGTTACCTAGTTTTGATGACATGCGAGAAAAAGTCATTTTTGACTTAACGATACAGTATAAAAAGGATGCACAGGTTATTGCAAATGGTACATTGCTCCAAAAAAAACAGATCAATGATAGCATACAAGCTTGGACCTACGATATGAAACAGCCGATGAGCAGTTATTTGGTTGCTTTTGCTATAGGAGCGTATCAACACAAGCAAGAAACTGCAACATCAGGTATTCCTTTAATCATGTATTATTATCCAGAAGATCAAGTAAAAGTAGAACCTACCTACCGTCATAGTAAACGTATGTTTGATTTTTTGGAGAAAGAAATAGGTGTGCCTTATCCTTGGCAAAATTATAAGCAAGTACCTGTAAAAGATTTTCTCTATGCTGGTATGGAAAATACAGGGACCACTATTTTTTCTGATGCCTTTGTCATAGACTCAGTAGCGTATCAAGATCGCAATTATATAAGTGTGAATGCTCATGAATTAGCACATCAATGGTTTGGTAACCTAGTAACAGAAACCGAAGGAACACACCATTGGCTGCAGGAGGGGTTTGCTACCTATTATGCACTGTTAGCAGAGCGTGAAATCTTTGGCGATGACTATTTTGAGTTCAAATTATATGAAAGCGCCGAACAATTAATTGCGCTATCCAAAACAGATCAGGCGACAGCGCTATTAGATCCAAAGGCAAGTTCTCTTACTTTTTATCAACGAGGCGCTTGGACATTACATGCTCTTAGAAATTTAATTGGAGATACAAATTTTAAAGAAACTATAAAAAAATACCTTCAAACATACCAATTTAAAAATGTTACCACTTCTGATTTTTTGAACATAGCAGAGCAGGTAAGTGGTATTAAATTATCAGATTTTAAAAAGAAATGGATGATAAATGTGCGATTCCCAGCACAAGAAGCATTAAATATATTAACTAAGTCAGATTTTATCAAAGCCTATTTAAGTTTGGCACAAGAGCGTACCCAACCCTTGGCAGGTAAGTGGGGGCTTCTCGCTCAGGCACTTGCATTCCCAGTTAATGAGTACATGGCGCAAGAGGCCGTTTATCAATTAGAAGGTCAAACCACACAAGAAGCCTTAGCCTTGTACAATAAAGCTTTTGATACTAATAATATACTGGTTCGACAAGCCATCGCAACTACAGTTAGTGAGATTATGCCAGACCTACAAAAACCGTATGAAAATTTATTGACAGATAGTTCTTATGCTACCATAGAACCTACATTATATTTTTTGTGGTCTAATTTTCCAGAAAAGCGAACTACCTATCTTGAGCAAACCAAAAACATAGTTGGCTTTAATGATAAAAATGTACGTATACTGTGGTTAGTATTAGCATTAAGCACTCCTAATTTTAATACTGCTAACCACGCAACTTATTATAGAGAGCTTGCGGGGTATACCTCGTCCAAATATCATTTTAGTACCCGTGAGAATGCCTTCACCTATTTGGAGAGTTTACAAATTTTTTCTGATGAGTCATTGATCAATTTGATAGATGGTGCTACTCATTATAATTGGAGATTTAGAAATCAATGTCGAAATATTTTGGATAAATTGCTTCTGGATTCAAAATATCAAAAGAAATATGTAGTTTTAAGGGATCGTTTGTCAAAAGAACAGCAAGAGTATTTGACAACAAAGTTAACCCCATAATCAAAACTATGCGAGCACTCGTTATCTCTGGCGGAGGAAGTAAAGGCGCCTATGCCGGCGGCGTAGCACAATATTTGATGCAACAAAAAGGAAAAAAGTATGATCTATATCTTGGAACCTCTACAGGGAGTCTCTTAATTCCTCAATTAGCATTGGGTAATATTGATAAAACCTATGACATCTATACCAACGTAAATCAAAGCACGATTTTTAATATAAATCCATTTGTAGTTAGACATAAAGGAGATAGAGAGTTTGTTTCTATTAATTTTTTGGCATCATTTCTTCAATTTGTCAAGCGAAAACGAACTTTTGGAGAAAGTAAAAATTTGAGACGAACCATACGCCGTAATTTTACCGAAGCCGATTATCGATTGGCTAGGCGTAAGGCAGAAGATGTGGTGGTAACGGTTTCAAATTTAACGTTAAACAGAACCGAATACAAATCGATAAAAGATTATTCGTATGAGGATTTTTGTGATTGGATATGGATTTCTTGCAACTATGTACCTTTTATGAGTTTGGTAACCAAAAATGGGTGTGAGTATGCCGATGGTGGCTTTGGCTGTATGGTTCCTATTCGAGAAGCGATACGTAGAGGCGCTACAGAGGTAGATGCTATCATCTTGGAATCTGAGAATATGGAGTATCGAAAAGTGTTGGGTAAAAATCCATTTTCATTAATGGTAAACTTATTTAGTTTTATGTTGGATCAAGTTGAAGGACATGATACCGTTGTAGGTAAGTTGGCAGCCATTAATAAGAAGGTTCCTCTTAATTTGTATTATACGCCGTCCAAATTGACAGAAAACTCATTGATTTTCAATAAAAAGCTAATGAAAAGCTGGTGGAAACAGGGTTTTGAGTATGCTAAAAAGAAAAATGAACGTGCTATTGACAACGAATTAAAAGATATCGATAGGGCAGGATAAAAAGAAAGCCCTACATTTAATCTCAAACATAAGGCATTCAATTTATAAAGTGTCGGTGTTAAATTAGCTCACTCACTTCTTTTTTAATAAAAGATATTGCAGCGTCGCTTGGTGCATCTTTTTCTAACAAGCTAGTTAACAGTTTTTCTCGTAACTGATCGGCAGTCTCAATTTCTTTACTCATCGTATTTTTTCTAATAGTAGCAATAGTACCATTTTTTGCAGCTTTAATAATGTCCCAACAATCTGCCGTGATGTAGATTTGCTGACTTAAATTATGTTCAAATTCTTGCTCAATAGTTCCGATTAGCATCATTTCATACCCTTTTTTATTTTGATCTACGGGAGCAATTCTTGTTAATAATTGATTGGGTGATATACGTTCTAAAAACAATATCATACGCTCATATGCTTGTAATTTTACGGGGAGTGATTGAGATTGGTTCTCCTTATAAATTTGGTATTTACGTCGGCGATCCTCATTTCTAAAGTGTTGGTTAAAAAAATAAATTGCTACCAATCCAACGATAAGTGCAGGGAGTAGGGTAAGCAAAATGTCTAATACAGAAGTATTCATAAAATTAAAATAATGGATTTATTAATAACGAATTTTTTTTGGATTGAGTAGTGCTGTGGCATTAAGCTCATTATAATCTCCACCTAGGTGTGGGCAATCTTTCATGTTTTGTATCGTATCAAAAGGAACTTTTACCTTATTATAGCCGTAAGTATTGGCTAACGGTTGTGTTAAACTTTTATCACCAAGATTAATATCTACATCATCCATAGTCATCTCACAAGGATGTCTATAACCGCAAGCATGTGTTATTTCTAAAACTTCTTTTTTAAAATTTTTAAAGTAAAAGCTCACACGTTCGGCTTTGTCCTCAATATTAATTCCTGCCTGTAGCCATTTGTTTTGAGTAGCAATACCCGTTGGACAGCTGTTATTATGGCATACTTTTGCTTGTATACAGCCGATACTTAACATAGCTTCTCTGGCAACGTTGATGCAATCTGCTCCCATCGCAAATGCCATCATTGCTTTTGCTGGAAAACCAAGTTTACCGCTGGCAATAAAAACGATACGTTCTGTAAGATCATAATCTTTGAACAAGCGATAAAAATCACTGAAGCCATATACAAAAGGTAGTGCCACATGGTCTGCAAAGCTAGGAGGAGCTGCTCCAGTACCACCTTCACCACCGTCGATGGTTATAAAATCGGGTCCTTTGTTTGTTTTTTTCATCAAGGTAGCAAGTTCTTTCCATTGTTCTAGTTTACCTATAGCAGCTTTAATACCTACAGGCAATCCAGTGGCTTCGGCGATAAGTTCTATAAAATCTATTAACTCTGGTATTGTGCTAAATGCCGAATGATTTGGTGGTGAGAGTACATCCTTATTGAGAGGAACATTGCGAATTTCAGAAATTTCTTTTGTTATTTTGGAGGCAGGTAAAACACCGCCCTTGCCTGGTTTCGCTCCTTGCGATAACTTGATCTCGATAGCGCGAATTTGAGGATTGTTGGTAACGAGTTGTTTCATTTTATCAATAGAAAAGTTTCCATCATCATCACGCACTCCAAAATAACCAGTTCCAAAATGAAAAACCACATCAGCTCCATTTTTATGATAGGGAGATAAACCTCCTTCTCCAGTATTATGATAAGCAAAGGATTTTTTACATCCTTTGTTTAAAGATTCGATTGCTTTGGCAGATAAGGAACCAAAACTCATTGCAGAAACATTAATGATTGATGCAGGACGGTAAGGTCTCCTTCTCTTGTTATAAACTCCCATTACTTTTGCACAAGGTAAAAAATAAGGATCTTTTTCATTGGGATGATCTTTTGGAACTTTATAAGGAATCATCGCATTATTTATAAAGATATATTGCGATTCATATATATCGCGATCCGTACCAAAACCTTCGTAGTTATTTTGATTTTTTGCAGAAGCATAGATCCATCCTCTCTCTATTCGATTAAAAGGAAGCTCCTCTCGATTATTCGCTACAATATATTGTCTAAGTTCTGGACCGATACTCTCGAGCATGTACCTAAAATGACCTACGATAGGAAAATTATGAGTAATAATATGTTTCTTATTAAAAAAAACATCTCTTATAGCAAGTAAAACGATACCTAGCAGTAACCACCCCCACCATGGGACAAGTGTTAGTATATTTAAAAATTCCTTCATACGATTAATTATTGAGCATTTAGATAATCTAAAGCCAATTGAGACATGGTTTTTACTCCAAGTAGCATCCCTTTTTCATCGATATAAAATTCGGGAGTATGGTGCGATGGTGCATTTTTAGTTTCGGCTGATTTACCTCCTAAGAAAAAATAAAATCCAGGAACTACTTCCTGAAAATAAGAAAAATCCTCACCACCTGTAGTGGCTTTAGAGGAAATTACATTTTCTTTACCAGCAATAGTTACTAAAGTAGGGAGCATTTTTTTTACAAGATCAGGATCATTATAGGTGATCGACGTATTATTTTGAAAAGTTATATTAGCCTCTCCACCATATGCTTTGGCAATAGCTGGTACCATCTCATTCATGCGTTTGATAATTAAATCACGCATAGCATAATCCAACGTACGTACGGTACCTATTAACTCTGCGGTTTCGGGTATAATATTAAAACGAACACCGCTCGTTATTTTTCCTACAGTTATTACAGCAGCCTCATCAACTAATGGCGCTTCACGGCTTATAATAGTTTGGAGTCCGTCAATAATTTTGGCAGCGATAACAATAGGATCGATTCCTGTCCACGGTGCAGAACCATGTGTTTGCTTTCCCTTTACATCAATGACGAAACGTTCGACAGCGGCCATAGTACCTCCAACTTTGTAACGTAGCATACCCACGGGAGTTCCCGCGTTTATATGAAGACCAAAAATAGCATCAACATCTGGATTTTTTAATACTCCTTCTTTAATCATCAATTTTGCGCCTCCTTCTTCACCAGGTGGCGGACCTTCTTCTGCAGGTTGAAATATAAATTTTACAGTACCTTTAATTTTGTCCTTGTGTGTACTAAGGATCTCTGCAACACCCATCAAAATTGCAGTATGTGTATCATGACCGCAAGCATGACTAACACCAACTTCTGTATTTAGAAATGTAGTTTTGACTGTAGATTTAAACGATAAATCTGCTCGCTCTGTAACAGGTAAAGCGTCGATATCAGCTCTTAGAGCTACTGTTTTGCCTGGCAGTGAACCTTTTAGGATTCCAACAACACCTGTTTTGGCAACATTTTCGGTCACTTCAATACCTAAATTCTTAAGATGTTTGGCAATCTTTTTTGCAGTTTCAAACTCTCTATTCGATAATTCTGGATTTTGATGAAAATCTCTTCTCCATTCAATTACTTTATTTTCAATAGCTTCTGCCATATTGTTAATGTCAGCATTTATTTCTTGTGCTTTAGTTGTAATGCTGCATACAATAAATAATGATAAGGTTGTGAGAACACGTAGGTTCATAATAATTAAGAGTTTATAGGTGCATAAATTTTAAAGCATTTTTGAATCATCGTTAAATCGGCATATTGATAGATGACACGCAAAGAGGCTTTATTTAAAAATTTTGAAATCTAAAGGTATCTAAAATTAATATCCTGTAAAAATTTATATTTCTTATCAATCTGTAATACGTAGTAACTTGTTTGCTATTGTTTGAATTGGTGTAATTTAAGAATTGAGAATTTTAATAAACCAAAACTCCCGCTACCTGTATAAATAAAGTAGGGGAGTCAAATTCAAATTGGCAAGCTGAATTTAAGCGATTTTTAGGATTCTTTCCATGGGTATTACTGTGGACTCTTTAAGTATAACTGCTGTATCTGTAATACCCCAGATAGTGGTTTCAACTTTTTTAGATCCTTCATCATCCATAAAAAGAATTTTAACTTTTTGATGTTCTAGATTACCAAGTGATAAAGCTCGTTGAAGATCTAGAATTCTATCAATTTGATCTTTACGTTTTTTGAGTACTTCTTCTTTTGGGAATTTCAAAAATTTAATTTGTTCTTTCTCTACTATAGAGACGTTTTGATTGGGGGACATAAAATTAAAAATTAGGTTAATAAATTGGGACTTTTGCTTTTATAAAAGCAATTTAACTTAGTACAATATAGTGTATTTAATCTTTAAAATAGGCTTTTTATCGTATTTTGAATAGACTAAAATTGTTAATAAGTAAGAAAAAACATACTAACAAGTGTCAGTTTATCCTTATTTTTCACTATCCAAGAAAGTTTTTTAGTTTTAAAATTAGTTGTAAAAATTATTTAATAAGTTCTATGGTTTCCTTAAATTTCGAACTATAAAAATGATGACGATTTGGAAGAGTATATTGCAGAGTTGAACGATGCGCAGCGAGCCCCAGTTTTACAAAAAGATGGACCGATGATTGTAATAGCTGGAGCAGGTTCGGGAAAAACACGAGTGCTTACCTATAGAATCGCTTACTTGATGCATTTAGGAATAGATGCGTTTAATATTTTGTCGCTAACCTTTACCAATAAAGCTGCGCGAGAGATGAAAAAGCGTATTTCGGATATTGTCGGAGCTAGTGAAGCAAAAAATCTTTGGATGGGAACCTTCCATTCTATTTTTGCAAAAATATTACGTTTTGAGGCCGATAAGTTAGGCTATCCATCAAATTTTACTATATACGACACTCAGGATTCTCAGCGTCTTATTGCTTCTATTATTAAGGAAATGGGATTGGATAAAGATATCTATAAATACAAACAAGTGTATTCTAGAATATCATCCTATAAAAACAGTTTAATCACAGTCAAAGCTTATTTTCAAAATGGCGAATTGGTAGAGGCAGATGCTATGGCGAAGCGACCTAGATTAGGAGAGATTTATGAAAAGTATGTAGAACGCTGTTTTAAAGCTGGTGCAATGGATTTTGATGATCTTCTATTAAAAACCAATGAATTGCTCAATCGGTTTCCCGAGGTACTTGCCAAATATCAAAATAGATTTAGATATATCCTTGTTGATGAGTATCAAGATACTAATCACTCTCAATATCTTATTGTAAGAGCGTTATCAGATAAGTTTCAAAATATATGTGTTGTTGGTGATGATGCACAAAGTATTTATGCTTTTCGCGGAGCGAATATTAACAATATTCTTAATTTTCAGAAGGATTATGACAACGTACAACAATATCGTTTGGAACAGAATTATCGTTCGACAAATAATATAGTACAAGCAGCAAATTCTATCATTGATAAAAACAAAACAAAACTTGATAAAATAGTTTGGACAGCAAATGATGCAGGTCCCAAAATCTTGATTAACCGTTTGCTTACCGATGGAGATGAGGGGCGCTTTGTCGCTAGTTCAATTTTTGAAAACCGTATGCAGCATCAATTAAGCAACGGTCAATTTGCAATCTTATACCGCACAAACGCTCAGTCTCGTGCTATGGAAGATGCGTTGCGCAAACGCGATATACCTTATAGGATCTATGGGGGTTTATCTTTTTATCAGAGAAAAGAGATTAAAGATGTATTAGCGTATTTAAGATTGATTATCAATCCTAAAGATGAAGAAGCGCTTAAACGTGTTATAAACTATCCCGCAAGAGGTATAGGACAAACAACAGTTGATAAATTGATTGTTGCAGCCAATCATTATGAACGAAGTATTTTTGAAATAATTGAGCATCTGGATCGTATTAATTTGAAAATTAATAGTGGAACCAAAACAAGGCTAGAAAACTTTATGAATATGATCAGAAGTTTTCAAGTTACTAATCAAACTTCGGATGCATTTGTATTAGCAGAAGCTGTAGCAAAACAAACAGGTCTGTTGCAAGAATTAAAAAAAGATGGAACTCCAGAAGGTATTGCACGTATCGAAAATATCGAGGAGTTACTTAATGGAATTAGAGATTTTGTAGAAGGTCAGAAAGAATTAGCTGATAGTTCTGGTTCCTTGGCAGAATTTTTAGAAGATGTTGCTTTAGCTACCGATTTGGATCAGGATACGGGTGATGATGATCGGGTAGCCCTTATGACAATTCATTTAGCCAAAGGATTAGAGTTCCCATATGTTTATATAGTGGGGATGGAGGAAGATCTATTTCCTTCGGGGATGAGTATGAATACACGTAGCGAACTAGAAGAAGAACGACGTTTATTTTATGTAGCGCTAACGAGAGCAGAGAAACAAGCATACCTCACTTATACACAGTCTCGCTACCGCTGGGGTAAATTGGTAGATGCAGAACCCAGTCGT
Source organism: Aquimarina rhodophyticola (assembly GCF_042434915.1). Taxonomy (GTDB): domain Bacteria; phylum Bacteroidota; class Bacteroidia; order Flavobacteriales; family Flavobacteriaceae; genus Aquimarina. The sequence goes on along the minus strand of NZ_CP170198.1, from coordinate 1,692,735 downwards.
TTTATCGAAGAGATTGATGATAAATTTGTAGAATATATCACTCCTATTGATACGTATCGTTATAAACCCTTGGTAGATAATGATATTTTTGGAGAAGTTGATAAAAGCAAGCTTAGATTAAAAAAACCAGTAGCCAGTTCTGCACCGTTAGCTCATAAGCCTAGCGAAGAGCAATTACGTAAACTTAGAAAGTTGAGACCTTCTGGCAACACATCATCAACCAATAATACTGCTTTATTTGATGAAAATTTTGGTCCTGGTACCATGGTAGAGCATATGCGTTTTGGTAAAGGTAAGATTCTCAAAATTGAAGGTGTAGGACAAGACCGTAAAGCCGAAATTAATTTTGAAAATGGAGGAATCAAGAATTTGCTACTTCGTTTTGCCAAATTAAAAGTGCTGTAACCGTAAGTTAAATTTAAAATTCTTATGAAAACGGATCGTTTTTTTTTACGAGAAATAGAACCTAATGATCATGAAAATGTATTTATTGGTTTATCAGATCCAGCAATCGTGAAATATTACGGAGTGAATTTTGATTCGTTGGAAGCTACTGAAGAGCAAATGCTTTGGTTCAAAAATTTGAAAAAGAACAATAAAGGGATTTGGTGGGCAATTTGTGATATTAGTACTCAAAAATTTTTGGGAGCAGGAGGGTTGAATGATATCCACAGTGAGCATAAGAAAGCCGAGGTAGGTTTGTGGCTGTTAAAAGAGAACTGGGGGCAAGGAATTATGGCAGCGGTAATGCCGCTGATTTTGAATTATGCATTTGATAAATTGCTGCTACATAGAATTGAAGGTCATGTGGACTCCCAAAATATTAAATGTAAACGAGCACTTAAAAAGTTAGATTTCAAGTATGAAGGCACTATGATAGATAGCGAAATTAAAAACGATCGGTTTGTCAGTATTGACATATATGCGTTTTTAAAATCACATAGAAAGACCAATTTTACCTAGCTTTAGCGTATTTATGGTATGAGTAATAAGGTAAATTCATTGCAACCTAAATTAGTAATACTTTCGGATATTTGGGGAACGTTAAACTCAGATTGGATAACTACTTATTTGCAAAAGCTAGATAATCATTTTGATGTAAAATTTATAGATGTTAGAACGTTAGCCGGAATTAATTATAAGATTCAAGAAATCAATGTGGTACATGCTAATTTTGTGCAATACGGAATACAAAAAGCAGTTAAGGGTCTGAGTTGTATCGAAACTGATTACATACTTGCTTTTAGTATTGGAGGAACTATTGCATGGAAAACTATTGCTCTTGGGCTCAAAATAAAACATTTATTTGCAGTTTCATCAACAAGATTACGCAAAGAGGACTGTCATCTTGCCTGTAGTACTACATTATTCTATGGTTCTTTAGATACGAATAAACCTAGAGCTCTTTGGCAAAAAAGATATAGCGACCACACCCAGATATATACTAATGAGTACCATGAGTTTTACCGTAAACCTAGCTATGCTCATCGTATCTCTAATTATATTATTAGGAGTACTTCTGCTCATTATTAATATAAAAGGCTTAATCAAGTATTAATTAAATTTTAAAGTTTTTTGAGTTTACTTGAATACAAGTATCTTTAATGGTGAAAATTATATAGATGGCTAAGTTAATACGAATTTATGAAGATAATCCTAGTCCCAAAGAGATACAAAAGGTTGTAGATTGTCTTAAGAGTGGCGGATTGGTAATATATCCAACAGATACAGTTTATGGTTTGGGCTGTGATATTACTAATAGTAAGGCTCTAGATCGGATAGCTAGAATTAAAAATGTAAAGTTGGAGAAAGCTAATTTTTCTTTCATTTGTAAGGATTTAAGTAATTTATCAGATTATGTTAAACAGATAGATAATCGTACTTTTAAATTATTAAAACGATCCTTGCCAGGACCTTATACCTTTATCTTGCCAGGTAACAATAACTTACCTACAGTATTTAAAAAAAAGAAAACTGTTGGAATACGAGTGCCAAACAATGCTATTAGTAATGCTATTGTTGAGCTATTGGGAAATCCGATTGTTTCTACATCTATTCGTGATGAAGATGAAGTTATTGAGTACACTACGGATCCAGAACTTATTGTAGAGAAATGGGATAAATTGGTGGATATTGTCATTGATGGTGGTTACGGCGATAATATACCATCAACAATTATTGATTTAACAACCGATGAACCGGTAATTATTAGAGAAGGTAAAGGTAGTACTGATATTCTATAAAAAAAGCGCCCTCTTAAGAAGGCGCTTTTAAATATTAAATGGTAAATAAGAATACTTATTCTTTCACCAAATTGATTTCTACACGTCTGTTTTGTGTTCGACCAGCTCTAGTCTTGTTTGTTGCAATAGGGCGATCTTCCCCATAACCAACTGCAGACAATCTAAATTGATCAATACCGTTTTCAACCAAATAGTTTTTTACAGCGTTTGCTCTGGCGTCAGATAAACGTTGGTTTAATTTGGCACTACCTGCACTATCAGTATGACCCTCTACTGTAAATTTAGCGGTAGCATACTCCTTTAAAATCCCGATAATATCGTTAAGAACCTCGTTAGAAGCTTCTTTTATAGATGATTTTCCTGAGTCAAATAAAATGGTTTTAGCATATTCATTAAGTGTTTTTTGAACCTCTTCGGTAACTTCTGGACAACCATTATTAGCAACTGTTCCTGCAACTGTAGGACAGTTGTCATCTTTGTCTAAAACAGAGTCTCCGTCAGTATCAGGCCAAGGGCATCCACCGTTCTCTACAGGACCAGCCACGTCTGGACAGGTATCATCTTTATCAAGTAAGGAATCACCGTCAGTATCAGGCCAAGGGCATCCTCCATTTTCTACAGGACCTGTTACTTCAGGACACGCATCATCTTTATCTAAAACGGTATCACCATCAGTATCAGGCCAAGGGCAACCAAAATTTTCTTCTGGTCCAGCAACTTCTGGACAATCATCAACTTTGTCTAAGACACCATCACCATCTTTGTCCTTAAGACGACCCTGATATACAGGCACTTTTAAACCAACATAGATATCGGCTGCCTTAGACTCGTCAGAAATTAGCAAAGAAAGTATGGATCCAGATCCAACATAAAGAGGGCCAGCTCTTAACCCAGCTCCCCATTGAAAACCACTGTGCTGCATCATGCTAATAGGTGAGTAAAAACTAAACCACTTACTTTCGAATCGTGGAGTTAATGACAAGCTATTCGCTACGCGACTCGTGTTTTCCTTATTTTTTGAAGTTAATGAAAGGTCAGAGTTTAAATTCACGTAAAAATGATTATTGATATTCCAATCCGCTGTTAGATGTAAAGCTGTCGGTAAAACTGCTTTGGTAGCATTTCTAACACTTGTTCGCGTATAAAAGTTTTCTAGTTTATCTTGAAACCCGTCTATATCATCAAAATCATCTTCGTTTATTGAATTTGTAATATCATAGATCTCTTCGGTAGCATCCTTGTACTTTATTGCACCAAGATCGGTCACAGACAATCCAAATTTTACTTTGTATTTATTGATATCTTTCGGAGCGTAAGCATTACCCTTACTATCCTTTATCATATAACTTGCGTGATCTGGTCTCCATTCATACACGAAACCTAGGTCAAAAGCAACGCCATTGGCTCCACTTAATACTTCAAATTCATCAAAATCATCCTCAACATTGCTCGAATAACCGTATGTTACTTCTCCCGTTGTATCAATACTTCCAGTAGTCCCGCTACCATCTGCATCATAATTAACAGTAACATTTCTACCACTAGCGTAGGCATTTCCTAATCCTTGCATATACTTTACAGAAAGACCTCCTTTTAAGAAATGTTGCTCCTTGTTCATAAGGATACGTGCATAGGATACACCTACCTCTGCCCAAGCATTCCCTGTTAAGAATACGTCTTTTTCATCGATTATAAAATCTTCATTATCATCAAATCCATCTTCAATACTCTCGTAGGTCTTTCCATTAACCTCATTTACGCTGTAGAAAACTCTGGCTCTAGTAAAAACAGCAATTGAACTTTTTGGATTTAGATTAAACATGAAAGATGGCCCTAAAATATCCACATTTCCTAGGATGTTGTTATTGTCACTAGGAGATTTTTTACCATCGTCATCAAAATTAAAATCGCTATCAAAGACATTATCTAATTTAACTGAATAATAATCATTGCCTAAAAAAGCACTGGCACCGACTAAATTTATATCGGTTTTAAAACGAGAGTCTGCAATATTAGCTGGATTCACAATAACACTGTTAACACCACTATAGTTATCTGAGAGATACCCTATATAGGATTGAGCATTGGCTACTATTGAGCTAAGAATGAAAACTCCAAAGAGAATTAATTTTTTCATTAATAATTTTTTTTAAGTTTTTGGTTTTTTTTGGATTAGCAAATATATGTTAATATTTTTAACTAAAGTTTTTTTAATGTTAAATGTAATTATTTGCAACTACTTCATAAACTGATGTATACGTAGGGAGTGTACGCAAGATAGAGTAGATTAAGAAAAAAAAGCATAAAAAAAGCTGCTAAGATAACTCTTAGCAGCTTCAATAGTATAATGGTTTGATTTATTTTCCTCCTTCAGAAGCTTTTTTCATCCCATCTTCAATCATATTATAGAATTGATCTAATTTAGGAAGTACAACAATACGAGTGCGTCGGTTAGCCGCTCTATTTGCTGCATTAGAATTATCTGCAACTGGCACATAATAGCTTCTTCCGGCAGCAGTCATACGTTTTGGATCAACTTTAAACTCATCTTGTAACACACGAACCACAGAAGTAGCTCTCTTTACACTTAAGTCCCAGTTATCCAAAAGGACTTTATTTTTAATTGGCACATTATCGGTATGTCCTTCTACCAAAAATTCGATATCTGGCTTATCATTTACCACTTTTGCAACTTTGCCTAACACACTTTTGGCCTTGTCTGAAACATTGTAGCTTCCGCTTTTGAAAAGAAGTTTATCTGAAATAGATACATATACAACACCCTTTTCAACATTGATCTCGATATCCTCGTCATCCAAGTTACCTAATGCACCTTTTAAACTAGTTACTAAAGCTAAAGTAACAGAATCTTTCTTATTAATAGCATCGTTCATAGTTTTGATCTGTAGATCTTTCTCTTTGATGCTTTCTAAGGAGCGTTCTAAGTTTTCTGCTTCTTTGGTTGATAGCGTAGCTAAATTGCCAACATTATTTAATAATGCTGCATTTGTATTTTTAAGATTTCCAACTTGATCCTGTAAAATTTTAAGTTCAGAAGTTGCACTTGCCTTTTCTTCTAAACAGCTATTTAATTTTACAGTAGCTGTATTTAATAAATCTTGAGTTTCTTTTTGTTTAGCTTCCATCTCAGCGTATTTCTTCTGCGAAACACAAGAAGAAAGAAATACTGCGATTGAAGCCCCAATAATCATTGCTTTTTTCATTAGAAAATTTGTTTTAGTCTTTAACCTGTTATAAAGCTCAAAATTATTAAAAATGTCGTCCAAACGTTAGGCATTAACAATACTTTATGTAAAGAGTTTTTATAACAGCTTATAATTGATTATAATATTTACGTTTTGATATAAAGTACTGCCATACAACGGAGGAAATCCTAAAATATTTCTTTTGAGAGGGGAGTTTTTTTCTTTTTTTTCTAAAGGTATTAAAGTTTTTGTAAAAACTAATGTGTGCCCGCAAAATGGCGAAGGCATGCGATATTTTTCCAGAGGTAATAAATTGTATCGCGGCTAAGCCATCTAATAGCATCCTCACAAAAACTACTATCACTACACTATAGCTACTACAATTTTTTACCAAATTAAAAAGACTGTTTCTAAAATTAAGGTAAGTTTTCTTTGGATTCATGCTATGTAATGTAGCTCCACCCAAATGGTATACATGGGATTTACCTTCATACATAATTTTATATCCATAATTTCTAATTCGCCAGCATAAATCAATTTCTTCCTGATGTGCAAAAAAAGCTTCATCCAATTTACCAACCTCTTCAAAAACTTGTTTGCGCACAAAGAAACAGGCTCCACTAGCCCAAAAAATTTCTATAGAGTCATCGTACTGACCCGTATCTTTTTCAATAGTGTCAAAAATTCTGCCTCGACAATATGGATACCCAAATTGATCAATAAATCCACCTGCAGCACCTGCATACTCAAAATAGGATTTATTTTTATAGTCAAGTATTTTAGGTTGTACAGCGGCAATATAGCGATCACTCTCGAACTTTTCTAGAATTGGTTGGAGCCAATTGTTAGTAACTTCAACATCACTATTTAATAAACAGTAAATATCTGCATCAATATGTTGCAGTGCGTCATTATACCCTTTTGCATAGCCACCATTTTGAGTATTTTTTATAATTATTACTTCGGGATAGTGTTCTTGTATGAAGATTATAGAACTATCGGTAGAGGCATTATCTGCAATGTAGATTGATGCTTGAGGTGAGTATTTGCAGACAGAAGGTAAAAACTGTTCCAAAAGTTGTACGCCATTCCAGTTTAAGATAACAACTGCGGTAGTGAGTTTGGTGGGTGATGTACTAGCTGAATTTTTCAAGGGATTCAAGGTTTTGTTTGGCAAATATAAAGGAAAGGTACTTTGCTTTAATTATACATTCTCTTTGGTTTCTTTAAATACAGAAAGAATGTCGTCTATATTCTCAAAGGGAATTAGTATAATCTGGTATATCTTTCAAAAAATTAAACTTCTTTTGGGTATAGTTCATCTCACAATAATAATGATGTATACCATTTGTTATCATTAAATAACTAGCATTTAACTCTAAGTTATATTGCGCAATTTGATCAAAAACATTTTGTGTGATCGGAATCGAGTTTGCTTTGCACTCAACGATTAAGTGAATAGTTCCGTCAGTATTAAAAACTACAATATCATAACGTTTTTTTCGTCCATGTAAGCAAATCATTTTTTCAACATTGATTAAACTTGAGGGATAGTTTTTTTCTGTAATAAGATATTCAACTGTATGTTGTCGTACCCATTCCTCTGGGGTAAGTATCACAAATTTTTTACGAATTCTGTCAAAAATAGAAATTTTATTTTCGCTATTTTTGAATCGAAATTGATATGTTGGGAAGTTTAAGGAAACCATATCACAAATTTGAGGAATTTTTCTGAATGGATGAAGTAAAGAAAATAGTTAGTGATATAAAGAGCGGAGTCATCAAACCTATATATTTTTTAATGGGAGAGGAACCGTACTATATAGACAGAATATCTGAATACATTAATAACAATATTTTAGCTGAAGAAGAGAAAGGATTTAATCAAATGGTTTTGTATGGACGTGACGTTACCGTAGAGGATATCGTTTCTAACGCAAAACGTTATCCGATGATGGCAGAGCGGCAAGTTGTCATTGTCAAAGAAGCTCAAGATTTATCAAGAACAATTGAAAAATTGGCAAGTTATGCCGAAAATCCTCAGCCTACAACAGTTTTGGTACTTTGCTACAAGTACAAGAAAATAGATAAAAGAAAGAAACTTTACAAAACAATAGCTAAATCAGGCGTCATTTTTGAGAGTAAAAAATTATATGAAAATCAGGTCGCAGATTGGATAAAAAAAGTACTTGCAGGTGCAAAATATGCAATAGATCCAAAAGCATCTCAAATGCTAGTAGAATTTCTGGGTACAGATTTAGGTAAAATAAATAATGAGCTCGATAAGCTGAAGTTAATATTGCCAGTTGGATCCCAAATAACACCAGATCATATTGAGCAAAATATAGGGATTAGTAAAGATTTTAATAATTTTGAACTGCGCAAAGCAATAGGATCACGTAATGTTTTGAAAGCCTACAGAATAATAAATTATTTTGCGCAAAATCCAAAGGACAATCCTTTAGTGGTTACAATATCTTTGCTGTATAGTTACTTTTCTCAGGTGTTACAATATCATGGTTTATCTGATAAGTCTCCAAGAGGGGTAGCCTCGGCTTTAAAGATAAATCCCTATTTTGTAAAGGATTATACTGAAGCAGCACATAATTACCCTATGAAAAAAGTAAGTGGTATAATAAATTTACTTAGAGAGTCGGATGTTAAAAGTAAAGGTGTTGGTGCTGTAAGCTTATCCCAAGGTGATATTTTGAAAGAATTATTGGTAAAAATTTTTTCTTAAAAAAATTACCAATGCTAACAATGACAAATTTTGCCGTCTGTAAATCTAAAAATTAGTCCAATATTATATTGATAATAATTGCTGGCCAGTCGATTTTTTGACCCAGGATAAAGTTTTGCCAAACCTTGCAGATTCAAACGAATACGTTCTGAAAGATAAATATTTACTCCTAAACCAGCATTTATTAAGGTAGCACGCTCTTGATTATAAATACTTACTCCTGCACCAGTTGTCAAATATCCTTCATACATGGCACGCTCGGTATATAACCAGTTATTCGTTATGTAATATTTAAAGTTAGTATCAATGGCATAAAAAGAAATTGGATCTTCTAAAAGTTGCATATTTACTCGTTTTCCTTCCAAAAATCGATTATGGCTCAACATTACTGATATGCCATAGTCATTATGATATCGTTTTTCCAAAGACATCGATATAGGAGCGCTATAATTATAATTTTCAGAAATTTTAAATTTTCCACTCAAACCAGTTCCAGAATCATCGATTAAATTAATTCCGACACCAAGAATCCAAGGATTATTACGTTTTCTGTATTGTGAATATAAAGAACTTTGGGTACAAAGTACAATGAGTAAAAGATAAACAGCGTTAACTTTCATGTGTGGTTGATTAAATGATTTGTGTGTTTTCCTTAAAACAAATGTACTTTATAATCGCATGAAAACAGAAACAATAGTTGGTCATGCAGTAATGTCAAATGTTACTAAAAACTTAAAATAGCACAGCAATTGAGGATAACATGACGTAATTGAAAAGTTTAAGGTTAAAATCAGAGATTCAGGATTAAAGAGAAATAATAACACTAGTGCAATCTAACATGATGTTAAGAGCAATGGATATCGAGAGAACGTCAAGGAAACCAAGTACCAACCAAGACTATTACTATTAACATTTGCTTAAATAATGAAGTCAATTATTTAAGTATTTTTTAACTATATCGAGTTAACAATTTTTAAGAAATAAGTAATGTTCATCTAGGCTATTGGTAGGTAAGACAGTGACTTTACTTCGGTCATAACAAAGGAACTCTGTACTTTACTGATATTTTCTAAAGAAGCTAATTTATTGGATAAAAAATATTGATATTCCTCCATGTTTCTAGCATAGATCTTTACCAAATAATCAAACATACCAGCAACGTGATAGCATTCAACTACCTCAGGGAATTGCTGAATATCTTTTTCAAATTTTTTAAGAAAATCAGTTTGGTGTAAATTAAGAGTTATGTTACAAAACACAATCAGCTGTAAGTTTACTTTTTTACGATCAACAATTGCTTTATATGAAGTGATAAAACCTTCTCGTTCAAGTTTTTTGACACGCTCAAATATTGGAGTAGTAGTCAAATTGAGGCGTTCTGCAATTTCTTTAATTGTTATTTTCCCATTTTTTTGTAATAGTATTAGTATCGCCTTGTCAGTAGTGTCCATAATTTTATTCTAAAGAAAGCGTAATATATAATCTAATTTAGAATTTTTTGCTTTTAATATTATTTAATTAGAATAATATTCTAATATTTCTAATAGTGAAGTTTATTATTCTTTAAATTGATAGTTTTATATGGTATTTATTAGTTGAGACCTACTAATTATTTTAACCTATTCTAATTATATAAATCATATAAAAAATGAAAGATCATACCTTTAATCCTGAGAGTTTAATGATGACCTATGGGTATAAACCCGAATTATCAGAAGGAGCCATAAAATGTCCTATTTTTCAAACCTCCACGTTTGTATTTAAGACAGCCGAAGAGGGAAAAGCGTTTTTTGAATTAGCTTATGGTTTGCGAGAAAAAAATCCTACCGAAGAATTAGGTTTAATTTACAGTCGCATTAATAATCCTAATTTAGAAATTTTAGAGAACCGCCTTAGCTTATGGGATCAAGCTGATGCTTGCGCTGTATTTGAAAGTGGAATGTCAGCAATAAGTACCGTATTAATGGAATTTTTAAATCCAGGTGATTTGTTAGTGTATGGTAATCCAGTGTATGGTGGTACTGATCATTTTATTCAACATTTTTTAGACAAAATAGGAGTACATACATTGGCAGTTTTTCCTAATCAAAGTATGGATGAAATAAATGCTATGATTAAAGCCACTGGTAAGGCAGATAAGTTAGCTATGATATACCTTGAGACCCCTGCTAATCCAACAAATGATATAGTAGATATTAGTGAATTTAGTGCTATGGCAGCTTCCTACTCTACAGATGTTAAAAAAGTTTTATTAGCTGTCGATAACACCTATATGGGACCTTTGTGGCAACATCCTTTGCAATGTGGTGCAGATTTGGTACTATATTCTGCTACAAAATATATTGGGGGACATAGCGATCTAATAGCCGGAGCCGTTTTGGGAGGAGCAGAAGTGATGCAACGAGTACGAGTGCTTAGAACATTTTTAGGGAATATGGTGAGTCCGCATACGGCATGGTTACTATTGAGAAGCTTAGAAACCTTGAAAGTAAGAATGGATCAACAAACTAAGAATGCACAAGAGATTGCTTATTTTCTCAAGGATCATAAAAAGATAGAAAAGGTTTATTATTTAGGGCTATTAACAGAGGGTACACGACATTATGATATTTATAAAAAGCAATGTTCTGAGCCAGGTGCCATGGTTTCATTTGATATCAAGGGTGGAGAAAAAGAAGCTTTTAAATTTTTAAATAGCTTGCAATTGATCAAATTAGCAGTAAGCTTAGGTGGAACCGAAAGTCTAGCAGAGCATCCCAAAACAATGACTCACGCAGGCGTAGAGGAGCAACATCGCAAAAAGCTCAAAATAACCGATAAATTGGTACGGTTATCTATTGGAATAGAAAATTATGAAGATATAATTTGGGATCTTAAACAGGCTTTGGATCAAGTATAAGACTTTATTTTATCCTATAATTAAGAAAGCAGTCTATTTATATTAGACTGCCTTCTTAATTTAACTATGATCATTATCATTATAATTTACCCACCATGTTTTCAGGTTTTACCCATTGGTCAAACTCTTCTTCGGTTACATAGCCTAATGCAACAGCTTCCTGTTTTAAGGTTGTACCATTTTGATGTGCAGTATTTGCTATTTCGGCAGCTTTATAGTAACCAATTTTGGTGTTTAAAGCGGTTACTAACATTAATGAATTATTTAATAATTCTGTAATCCTTGCTTGATTTGGTTCAATACCTTGAGCACAATGTTCATCAAAAGATACACATGCATCTCCAATCAATTGAGCACTTTGTAATAAACTGGCAGCCAAAACTGGCTTAAAAACATTTAATTCGAAATGTCCTTGCATACCTCCAACACTAATAGCAACATCATTTCCTACTACTTGTGCACAGACCATAGTTAATGCTTCACATTGTGTAGGATTTACCTTTCCTGGCATAATGGAACTACCAGGTTCATTGGCAGGAATTATTAATTCACCAATGCCACTTCGAGGTCCAGAAGCAAGCATTCTAATATCATTACCGATTTTATTTAGCGCAACTGCCAATTGCTTTAATGCACCATGAGTTTCAACAAATGCATCATGTGCGGCCAAAGCTTCGAATTTATTATCGGCAGTTGTAAAGGGTAGTTTGGTAAACTGAGCGATATACTCAGAAACCTTTTTGGCATAACCTTCGGGAGTATTAAGGCCAGTACCAACAGCTGTTCCACCCAAAGCAATCTCTGCCATGTGTGGTAAAGTGTTTTCTAAAGCTTTGAGTCCGTGATCTAATTGAGAAACATATCCAGATAATTCCTGTCCGATAGTCAAGGGTGTAGCATCCATGAAATGCGTACGACCTATTTTGACAACGTTTTTAAATTCTTCAGACTTTCTATGTAAGGTATCTCTTAATTGAGTAACACCAGGTATTGTAACTTCTACTAATTTCTTATAGGCAGCTATATGCATCCCGGTCGGAAATGTATCGTTAGATGATTGTGATTTATTTACGTCGTCATTAGGTTGTAATGTTTTTTCACCCTCTCCAATAGTTTTACCAGCCAATTGATGTGCTCTATTAGCAATAACCTCATTAACATTCATATTACTTTGTGTCCCAGATCCAGTTTGCCAAATTACTAGTGGGAACTGGTCATCGTGTTTTCCTTCTAAAATCTCGTCACAAACTTGAGCAATAAGATCTCTTTTTTCGATAGGTAAAACACCTAATTCACAATTTGTATAAGCAGCTGATTTTTTAAGATAAGCAAAGCCATAAATTATTTCTAAAGGCATGGAGGCGGCAGCTCCAATTTTAAAATTATTTCTCGAACGCTCTGTCTGTGCACCCCATAACTTATCAGAAGGAACTTTAACTTCCCCCATGGTATCTTTTTCTATTCTAAAATCCATAGTATGTGTGTTAAATTTTTAGAATGCAAATTTAAGAATTTGTAGCACTAGATCTTCAGAAAACTATTGTTTATTCATTACCCATGTTGCTATAATAAAGTATTTCAAATTATTTAAAGTAATTTTATGAGATAAAGGACAGAGTTACTATCTTTGGCAAAATTGTAAATTACTATAGCATTATGTTTGAATTTGATCAATACTTAGGTTTTTTAGCTTTTTTAACCATATTAACAATAGGCTTTTGGTTAATGATCTTTTTATTAACCTTCGTAGTACCATATTGGATTTTTGGTGCAACTATCGAAAACTTTAAATTAAAGCGTGAAGAAAAGCGAAAAGCTAAAGAAGTAGCATAAATACGCTATTCATTATATACTTTAAAAAGGGACTTCATTTGAAGTCCCTTTTTAAGTTATCTATCCCTCATATTCTTCATCTCCATTACCTTCTCTAGTGGATCGTTCACGTTTTTTCTTTTGATTAAAACGGTAAGTAAATGATACATTAAAATTGCGTTCTCTCCATTGAAATTCACTATATGATTCAAAAGTATTAGTTATAGAGTTACTAATTCGTTTTCTTGAATTGAAAAGATCACTGATATTAAAAGTAATCGAAGCTTTGTCTTTAAAAAGATCTTTACTAAAAGCCATATTAGTAGTGAAAATTCCATCATTTTGACTTTGTGCCGTCTCACTAGGACCACGATAATCTATATTGGTTTGCCAATCAATTTTTGCAGGGAGTGTGATTTTATTGCTAAAACGGGCAAACCAGCTAAAGTTATCATTATCAAAATTAACTCCTTCATAACTGCCGCTAGTATTATCTTGAAAAGCATTAAAACTTCCATTCATTCGCCATTTCTTGATTGGATTATATGTCAAAGTAAATTCAAAACCATATCTATCAGAACTTGATAAGTTTATTGGCGTTCTTCTAATAACGGGAACTTCGGTTTGAGAAGTATCACTATTAGATATAAGAGCCGTTGTTCCTGTGTCTTCAGAAATAAATGTGAATATCTGAGTTGAGTGATTGTAATATAAAGATGTATTTAAGGTTACCTTTCCCATTCGATTGAGGTAACCAATGTCAAATGCATCTGCATAGCTAGGATCCAAATCTGCATTTCCTTGAAAAATATTCGTTATACTCGATCTAGAGGGAAAAGGATTTATAAATCGAGAGCGAGGTCTTCTAATTCTACGATTGTATCCTAGAGTTAAACTTTGTTTCTCATTAAATTCATAACTTAAATTAATTGTTGGAAAGAAATCTAAGTAGTTCTTTTTACTAAAATCACCACTAGTTGTTTGATCGATGGTAATTCTTGTTTCTTCTAAGCGTAATCCTAATAAAAATGAAAAAGCATTAATTTTACTACCAAATTGAGAATAAAAAGCATTTACTTGTTCTGTATAGATAAGATTATTTGAAACACCTCTATCAATGGTAATTACTCCATTATTATCTGTGCCCACAAGGTAATCTGTACGTAAAGTATTGAAGTTACCGCGATAACCTAATTCAAATTGACTTAATTCACCTAGTGGTAACACATAATCACTTTGTAGCAAAATTCGATCCTGATCTTCTACAGTGTTCACTAATTCGATGCTAGATGTATTACCCTGTATGATTTCAGAATTTTCTTCTTCTAAACTATTTTCAATTTGAAAATCAAAGGTTAATTTGTGACCAGCTTTCTTAAAGTTTTTCACATAGTTTAATGAGTATTGTTTAGTAATATCATCTTCTCGCTCGGGGTCAAATCTAACGGTACTATTAACAATTGAACCATTACTATCTGGTTCGACAATAATATTTGTAGTATTACTCTCATTATCACTATTTCTGTATAAAAAGGAAGTAGTAATCGACGAAGTTTCATTAACATACCATTCTACTCCTATATTCGTATTTAGACCCTTACGTATGCGATCAAAATCTCGAGTTTCATTTAAGAAAGAATCTGGTCCATCTATACCGGTATCTGTATTTATATTAAAATATCGTGTTCTCGTCAATGCATTTCCTGGTACTTCGCGATAAGCATATCCCGAGGTTGTAAAAAAATTAAAATCTCCCGTACGATAGTTTAAATTTCCCGAAGCCCCTGCCTGAAAAGGGTATCCAGAATTTAGAGTGATAGCGCCATTAAGACCTTGTAATTTACTTCGCCTAAGAATAATGTTGAGTATACCAGCAGTTCCTTCGGCATCATAGCGTGCAGAGGGAGACGTAATTACCTCGACACGTTCGATAGATTCTGCAGGTAATTGTCTTAATGCATCTGTACCACTCAATCCAACTAAGCCCGAAGGTTTTCCATTAATTAAAATTTTGACATTATCGTTACCCCGTAACGCAACATTCCCTTCTACATCAACAGAAACAGAGGGAACATTATCTAATACATCACTTACCGTTCCGCCACTTACTGTCAAATCTTTTCCCACATTGTATATCTTTTTATCCAAACGGATATCAACGGTAGTTTTTTCGGCAATAATAACTACATCTTCTAAGGACTCGGTATCCAGACTTAAGAGTACAGGCTTAAGCGTGGTATCTTTAAATAATTTTTGCTGAGGTAATGTAACAGTTTTAAATGAAATAAATTCAATTTTTACATCATAAACACCCGAAGGAACATCGATACCAAAAGCACCATTTTGATCAGTAATACCTCCAGTAACAATTCTTTGTTGCTTTACGTCGAAAAAACTTACAGTCGCGTATTCTAAAGGTTCATTAGTAATTTGATCAACTACCTTTCCTGTTATCCTAACAGGGTTGTTCGAAGTCTGTGCAGTCAAGGATATACCCAAAAAGAAGACGATGGCTCTAACCATCATTTGAAATCTAAACATGTTTTTTTGAACGTTAGACTTGTAAATAGGAAGTAGGTTTAATCCATAACAGTTAAGATAATGTTAAAACATCATAAGGTTGTTTTCAGACTTCTTACTTGCTTTTTTTTCGCTTAAAGCGGTAGGTAAATGATAAATTAAAAGTACGTACCCTCCATTGATATTCGCTATAAGAGGTAAACGTTGAGGCTGTTACTGTACTTTTTCCAATGTTGGAATTAAATACGTCATTAATACCCAAAGTCAAGGTGGCCTTATTTTTAAAGAAATTTTTACTGAATGCGAGGTTCGTTGTAAAAACACCTTTGTTTCTTATTTGACCATTAACTATTGGGCCTCGATAGTCCAAAATAGTTTGCCAATCAATTGCTGCTGGCAGAGATATTTTGTTGTTTAAGCGGGCAGACCAGCTAAACGCTGCAGCATCAAGGTTTTCTCTTTCATAATTGCCATTAATTTCATAGTATGAACCATTGAAGTTGCCATTAATTCTCCATTTTTTAATCGGTGTGTATATAGCAGTAAAATCAACACCGTAGCGATCAGAGTTATTTAGATTAATCGGTGTTCTTGATATCACTGGTACAATTGTTGGGTTGTTGTTGGCATCAACTCCGATGGTGACACGTTCTCCCGTATCGATAGGTACGAATGTAAAAACATCCGAGGTATGATTATAATAGATAGAAGCATCCAAGGTTAACTTAGGCATCTTATTAAGATACGATACCTCTGCAACATTGCTGTAGCTAGGATCTAAGTTAGGGTTGCCTTGAAAAATATTTGTTATACTAGATCTAGCAGGAAATGGATTTAAAAAAGCTGCGCCAGGTCTTCGAATTCTTCTATTAAAACCTAAAGTTATGGTGTGCTTTTTACCTATTTCATAGGCTATATTCGAAGTAGGAAATACGTCTGTATATTCTTTTTTATTAAATTCAAAATTAGTTTTTTGTATTATGATGATTCGTGTATCTTCTGCTCTTAAACCTAAAAGGATGGAGAATTTACCAAATTTGCTTCCAAATTGAACATAGGCAGCATTAACATATTGCTGAAACTCTAGAAAATTAGTTAAGTCGTTATTTAGTGCAATGGTATTATTCAATTCCTCGCTAACCACAAAATCAGTTTGTCGATTGTTAAAAATCCCTCTATACCCAAGCTCGATTTTAAATTTTTGGGATAGAGGTAGATTATAGTCAGATTGTAACAAAATATTGCGCTCGTCTATGTCTGTAGAGACTAATTCGGCTAACGTTGAATTACTTTGAGTAATGCGCGTAGCGTCATTTTCTTCACTATTTTCAAATTGAAAATCGAACGAAAGGTTATGATCTGAAGTTTTAAACTTTTTATTGTAATTTAAAGAATACTGTCGTGTGATGTCTTTTTCATTATTTGGGTCTACCCGTACATTTTGAGCAACTCTATTTTTGTTTTCGTCAAATTGAGTTATCGAATTTGTAGTGATATTGTCAATATTACTTGCGCGATATAAAAATTTATTAGTAATAGAAGAAGATTCATTCACAAACCATTCTAATCCAGAATTGACTGTTAGACCCCTATAAATTCTGTCATACTCTCTATCTTCTTGAAGATAGGAATCAGGATCATCACGTAAACCATTATCAGCTGTAACATCTTGTATAATATTAAAAAAACGATTCTCGACAAAAGAATTACCTGGAGTTTCTCGATAGGTATAGCTAGTAAAATTGGTGATATTTACTTTATTAGTTCGGTAATTAAAATTTCCTGAAGCTCCGCCAGTTTCAGGATAGCCAGTTTTGGCTAATAGTGTAGCATTGATACCTGCTAATTTATTTTTTTTCAGAATTAAATTGATAATACCGGCTGTACCCTCAGCATCATAACGAGCGGAAGGTGAAGTGATAATTTCGATTCGATCAATTGATTCTGCCGGAAGTTGGCGCAGTGCTTCTGCATTTCCTAGACCGACCAGTGCAGAAGGTTTTCCATCCACCAATATACGTACATTTTCATTACCTCTAAGGGCAATACTGCCCGCAGCATCTACAGATACAGAGGGGACGTTAGTTAAAACGTCACTTAGGGAGCCTCCTGCTGCAGTTAAATCTTTTCCGACATTGTATATCTTTTTATCCAATCGTATTTCGACACTTGTCTTTTCGCTTGTGATTACTACATCATCGAGCTCTTCTGAAGACGGTTTCAAAATAATCATTCCAAGATTTGTATTGCTACTATAATTTTGTTGAGTAATTATTTTAGTTTCACAGGAAATAAATTCGATATAAACCTCGTACATACCTGGGCTAATAGTAATCTTGAATTTTCCTTTTTTATCAGTTATTCCTCCAAAAGCAACGCGTTTAGAAGCTGGTTCAATAAATGAAACAGTGGCATACTCTAAAGGTGTTGAAGTACTAGCATCTGCAATTTGACCAGTTATCACTATTTTTTTTTCAGTTTGCGAATACACAAGCAAATTGAAAAACATTATGACAAGCACAATAATTTTCTTCATTATTCAATTAGGTTCAAGAGTATTTTTACAGAATGCGGATTATAGTATTTAAAGTTATTTTGAGTGCTAAAGTGTTGGTGTCTTTAGTAGCTACAATTTTATAACTATACTAGGGAATAATCAAGGAAAAAATTAACTATTTTTTAATAATACTGCATGTTCTTACCTAAATAACATTCAAATACGTAAAAAAAATATATAAGTTATGGGAAAACAGTAAATAAAGATGGTAGTTACAATAATGTATAAAAAAAGCGATATCGTGTACATATCGCTTTAAGTAACTACATCGGGTTGATGAGAATTCAAAAAAGATCTTTCACATTTTCGGGAGGGCGTCCCAATATAGCTTTTGAACCCTTAACTACAATAGGACGTTCTATTAAATTTGGATGCTCTGCAAGTAGCGTAATGATTTCATCATTTGATAATTCTTTGTTCTTGTAATGCTCTTTCCAATAAGGCTCATTTTTGCGAACAAGTTCTATGGGCTCTATATTTAATTTAGTCAATAGATTTTCGATCGCTTCTTTAGTAAAGTTTTGATCTAAATACTTTACAATTTCTATCGATTCATTTTGTTCTTCTTGCAGTATAGATAAGGTTGCTCTTGATTTACTGCAACGGGGATTGTGATATATTGTAAACATAGAATATTTTTTATTCGTCTTCTTTTTGTCCCATCATCATTAAATAGGCTTTTAAAAATTCATCAATGTTGCCATTCATTACAGCGTCCACGTTTCCAGTCTCGTGTGCCGTACGTACATCTTTGACCAATTTATAGGGATGCATTACATAGTTACGAATTTGCGATCCCCATTCAATTTTCATTTTTGAGGATTCAATTTCGTCGCGTTGGGCTTGCTGTTTTTTTAGTTCGATCTCATATAATTGAGATTTGAGCATTTGCATTGCTTTTTCTCTATTTTCTAGCTGAGAACGTGTTTCAGAATTGTGAATTACAATACCAGTGGGATGGTGAGTCAGGATAGCTTTTGTTTCGACCTTATTGACATTTTGTCCTCCAGCACCACTAGATCT
Organism: Aquimarina rhodophyticola; assembly: GCF_042434915.1. Taxonomy (GTDB): domain Bacteria; phylum Bacteroidota; class Bacteroidia; order Flavobacteriales; family Flavobacteriaceae; genus Aquimarina. The sequence continues at coordinate 1,673,735 of NZ_CP170198.1, read as the reverse complement.
GGCAAAATCCCAATTAATATCAGCAGGATTTATTTCAATTTCGATGGAATCGTCCACAAGTGGATATACATAAATAGAGGCAAAAGAAGTATGCCGTTTTGCATTGCTATCAAAAGGCGAAATACGAACTAATCGGTGAACTCCGTTTTCTCCTTTAAGCCATCCAAAAGCATAGTCTCCTTCAATTTCGAGAGTTACAGTTTTAATACCTGCTACATCTCCTTCTTGATAATTTAGTTCTTTTATTTTATATCCGTTTTTTTCAGCCCACATTAAGTACATTCTCATGAGCATACTAGCCCAATCGCAACTCTCTGTTCCACCTGCTCCAGCTGTAATTTGAATAACAGCACTAAGTGAATCACCTTCATCACTTAACATATTTTTAAATTCTAATCCTTCGATAAGATCTTTGGCTTCAATGTACCGTTCTTGAAGTTCACTCTCTGTAGCACCTCCTTCTTTGTAAAAGTCGAATACTACTTCAAGGTCGTCTACAAGTGATTCACTTTTTGTGTACTCTGACACCCATTTTTTCTCAGTATTTAAGGTTCGCATTAGCTGTTCTGCTTTTCGCGCATCGTTCCAAAAATCTGGTGCAAAAGTTTTTTCCTCTTGATTAGATATTTCTATAGTTTTGGCATCAATGTCAAAGATACCTCCTTAACGCTACCTGGCGCTCTCTAAGATCAAGAATTGTCTCAGCTGTAATCATATAGTTGTTTTTACGCAAAAATAGGATTAAAGGAACTAGAACAAAATGATTTTACGATTATTTTTATAGCTTTAGAGTCTTAAATAAAATCTAGGGTAATGAGAATAATCATCATATGTTTTTTACTACTTACGTATACATCTTTAAATGCTCAATTTTTGGGGAAACAAAAGGAACTAAAATCGTATGAAGGATTATTTAATTTTTATTATAGCGAGGCAAAGGATGCGGTATATCTAGAGGTGGATCGATTGGATGAAGAGTTTTTGTATGTTCACGCATTAGTAAACGGTATAGGCTCTAATGATATAGGCTTGGATCGTGGTCAATTAGGTGGTGGCAAAATTGTAAGATTTGAAAAAAAAGGGAATAAAATATTCTTAGTTCAGGAAAACCTTAAATATAGAGCAAACACAAACAATGCGTTGGAGAAGCAAAGTGTTAAACAAGCGTTTGCACGGTCAGTTTTATTTGGTTTTCCTGTGAAAGAAGAGATTAACGGGAAATATATTATTGATTTCACTCCGTTTTTGCTACGAGATAGTCATGGTGTACAAGAGCGTTTAAAAAAAAGGAAAGAAGGTTCGTATGAATTGGATATATCTAGAAGTGCTTTAATAGAGGATAGGTTAAAAGCATTTCCAAAAAATTTGGAATTTGAAAGTCAACTTACCTTCACAGGGACGCCTAGTGGTAAATACCTTGCTAGTGTTGTGCCTGACCCAAAAGCGATTACCGTTGTACAACATCATTCACTTGTTGCGTTACCAAACAGTGGTTATAGTATGAGAGCTTTTGATCCGCGTAGTGGAGCTATCTCCACCTCATTCTATGATTATGCCACCCCTATCCAATCTCCTATAAAAAAACAGATTATTTTACGTCACCGCTTAGAGAAAAAGGATCCAGAAGCATTAAAAAGTGAAGCAAAAAAACCTATAGTTTATTATTTAGATCCAGGTACCCCCGAGCCAGTTAAGACTGCATTGTTAGAGGGAGCATCTTGGTGGAATGAAGCTTTTGAAGCTATTGGATACACAAATGCATTTCAAGTAAAAATGTTACCCGTAGATGCAGATCCTTTGGATTTAAGATATAATGTTATACAATGGGTGCATCGCTCGACCAGAGGATGGAGCTACGGTGCAAGTATCATCGATCCGCGAACGGGTGAAATCCTAAAAGGGCACGTTAGTTTAGGAAGTTTGAGAATTCGTCAAGATTTTTTAATTGCTCAAGCACTACTAGACAAGCCTTTTGCAAATAATGATTTAAATTACGAACCCATGTTGAATATGGCTTTGGATAGAATCAAACAATTATCGGCTCATGAAGTAGGACATACTTTGGGGTTTGCTCATAATTTTGCTGCTAGTTCTATAGAGCGCGCATCTGTAATGGATTATCCACACCCATTGGTAAAACTAAATAGAGGAAAAATAGATATATCTGATGCTTACGCAGATGGTATAGGAGCTTGGGATAAAGTAACTGTTGCCTATAGCTATTCGGATTTTTCAAAAGTAAACGAAAAAAAACAGTTGGATTCGATCTTAAATAATTCATACGCTAGCGGTATGCGCTTTATAACTGATAGTGATGCTAGAGCCAAAGGAGGGGCTCACGTAAAGGCACATCTTTGGGATAATGGTACAGATATGAGTGATGAATTGGATCGAATTTTAAACATACGTAAAGTGGCAATAGAAACTTTTTCTGAAGATAATATCCGAAAAGATGAACCCTTTACCGTTTTGGAAGATGTATTTGTCCCTTTATATTTTTTTCATCGCTATCAAACTGAAGCTGTCATAAAATCAATAGCCGGGTTGGAGTATACCTATGCAATTAAGGGTAGTGAACAACCAATAATGTCTATATTGGCTTCAGAGAAACAACGGAAAGCCTTAACGTCAATTTGCAAAACATTGACTCCAGAAGTTCTAGCAATTCCAAAAGATAAACTTAAATTATTTCCACCAAGAGCATATGGTTTTGCAAGAACTAGAGAATCTTTTAAAAGTAAAACCGGTGTAGCTTTTGATGCGATAAGTGCAGCTGCAACTGCGAGTGAAATGACCTTATCTTTATTGTTACATCCAGAGCGCGCGTCTCGACTCATACAACAAAAAAGTTTGGATGCAAATCAATTAGGCTTATCCGAAGTGATTGATCAGTTAATTATGACAATTTTTGATAGTAAATCTCTGAATTCTTATACCAATGAAATTAAAAAAAATATACAATTTTTAATGATTCAACATTTACTTCGCTTAAGTAAGGAAAAAACAGTATACCCACAAGTTAACGCTATTGCTTTATCAAAATTAAACGAGGTACGTAAAAGTCTTGAGACGGATGTTTTTAAAGGGGATAAGACTTTTGTTTCATACTTGGCATATATCATTAAGGAATATACTGAAAGAACAGAATTAATAGTTCCTTCAACCAATGTGGAGATTCCCGATGGATCTCCCATAGGTAGTTTTGAATGCACATTTTAATATAATAATATAATAGTACTGTACGAATGAAAATAGACTTAAGAAGCGATACTATAACCAAACCCTCACCAGGAATGCTTGATGCAATGATCAATGCTTCGGTAGGAGATGACGTTTATAAAGAAGATCCCTCTGTAAATGAACTTGAAGCCTATATTGCTAATCTTTTTGGAAAGGAAAGCGCATTGTTTTTTCCTACGGGGAGTATGGCTAATCAAGCAGCTATAAAATTGCATACACAGCCTGGTGAACAGCTAATAGCAGATCATTATGCGCATGTTTTTAATTATGAAGGGGGAGGTGTGTCTTTTAACAGCGGAGTATCCTGTAAATTATTGCAAGGAAATCGAGGGATGATTACAGCAGAACAGGTAGAAGCCTCAATAAATCCGCCTGATTTTTATCACAGTCCATTAACTACGCTAGTTTGTGTTGAAAATACAACTAATAAAGGTGGAGGAGCTTGTTATGATTTAACAACCTTACGAGCTATTAAAAAAATATGTGATAAACATAATCTTGGTTTCCATTTGGATGGCGCTAGATTGTGGAATGCGTTAATAGCAAAAAATCAAAATCCAAAAGATTTTGGTGATTTATTCGACACTATATCTGTATGTTTAAGTAAGGGATTGGGGGCCCCTATGGGGTCTGTTTTGATAGGTGATGCGGCTATTATGCAACATGCGATACGCGTTCGTAAAGTTTTGGGAGGGGGAATGCGTCAAGTAGGTTTTATGGCTGCTGCAGGCCTTTATGGTATAAAATATCAATGGGATAGATTAGTCGAGGATCACAAACGTGCGCAAGAAATAGGTGGGGTGCTTAAGGGGTTATCATTTGTAGAAGAAGTAGAACCAATAGACACTAATATAATAATATTTAAAATTTCGACTAATGAACATGACTTTATAGATACAATGGCCAAAAAGGATATTCATTTTTATAGTATGGGTCAAGGAAAATTAAGGTTAGTTACACATCATGATTATACCGAGCAAATGCATACGCATTTTCTACAAGTTTTGAGAGATTTAGATCGAAATTAAAAAAAAGTAAGTCAAGGTTGATCAACCTTGACTTACTTTTTTTTAAACTTTACAGAGATTTTATTTTTGCTTCTGCCGCATTTTTTTTAAAGCTAAAATTCCATTTTCCATGCCAGACTCAGAGGTGTACATTTGACTTTTACCAATAATTTGACCGTTAGATGATTTTAGATTAAAATAAAAACGGCCATCTTTTGCAGTTTTTCTTTCATAGCGATCAGCTTCTGCTGCATTTTTTTTTACCGATAAGATACCATTTTCTGCCGCATTTTTACTCGTGAATAATACACTACTCATTATAATTTGACCATTGTTAGCTTTCAAATTAAAATAATAAGTATCATCTCCTTTCTTTACTAGTTCAAACATATTGAATCTTTTAGCATCCTATTAAAATATAAAAATATAGAATTAAAAGAACACTAAAAAACAATAAAGTTTTACATAAACTTATCAAGTCCTGGGATGTTTGGCATACCGTCCTTTGCTACAGCTGCTAATTCATCCTCATTTACTTTGGTAGCTTTTGCTATAGCTTTATTTAAGGTTAGAATCAAATAATCTTCTAGCTGTTCTTTGTCTTCAAGAAGTTCGTTTGCAATTGTAACCTTTTTTATTTCTCGATTGGCTGTAATCGTAATTTGTAGAAGGTCATCTGTACTCGCCTCATCAATAAGTACAGAATTCATTCTTTTTTTTGTTTCCTCTACACGAGCTTGGGTTTCTTTTAGTTTACCCATCATATCTCCAAACATTTCTTATTGTATTTTAATTAGTATTAATGACAAAATTACTATTTTGCTACAATAAATAAGCTAGTAATTTAGGCAAAAAGCTCTGTGAGTAGCATTTTCTTAATTAATAAATGTCACAAATGTACGCGTTGTTGTTATATAACTTAATTATTCAAAATTGATATTAGATGAAAACCTTTGATATTATCTGCGTGGTATCCCTTATTTTTACAACTTCATGTACAAAAAAAGATAAAGAATTGAATACAACACCTACTCCTCCTATAGCAGAAACTAGAGAGTATCAACTCGAAAAGTTTGAAGACATTCGACATGATAATTATTTTTGGTTAAATGATCGCGAAGATCCAGAAGTGATTGATTATCTTGAGAGAGAGAATGCATATAATGAGGATATGACAGCTCATACCAAAGCCCTGCAAAAACAACTTTTTGAAGAGATGAAATCTCGAATAAAAGAAGACGATGCATCAGTTCCCTATAAGTTTAACGGGTATTGGTATATAACTAGATATGAGAAAGGAAAAGATTACCCAATCTATTCAAGAAAAAAAGAGACTTTGAATGCACCCGAAGAAATTTTATTCGATTGCAACCTCGAGGCAAAGGGATATAGTTATTACCGTTTAATAGGCTTAAATGTAAGTCCAGATAATACGTTGGTTGCTTTTGGAGAAGATACGGTAAGTAGACGCCAGTATACCATTCGTATTAAAAATTTGGTTGATGGTAATGTGTATGAAGATAAGATCGAAAATACAACAGGAAGTAGTACTTGGGCTGCAGATGGTAAAACTTTGTTTTACACAAAAAAAGACGCAGAAACTCTTAGGTCTTATAAAATAATGAAGCATATTTTGGGAACTTCAACATCACAGGATGTTGAGGTGTTTACAGAAGAGGATGATACCTTTAATACATTTGTTTATAAGACTAAGTCAGATAAGTATATTGTTATTGGATCAACTAGTACCCTCACTTCAGAATATAGAATATTAAGAGCAAATGAACCCAATGGAGAGTTTAAAATATTTCAACCTAGAGTTCGAGGTCTAGAATATGGAATTTCCCATTATAATGATCATTTCTATGTATTAACAAATGCAGACGGGGCGACAAATTTTAAGTTGGTAAAAACTAAGGAGCAGAACACAGAAAAAGAAAATTGGGTTGATGTTATTCCTCATCGACAAAATACATTGCTAGAGGATATCGAGATTTTTAAAGATTATTTAGTTATTAGTGAGCGTACTAATGGATTAAATAAGATTCAAGTACAACGATGGGATGGATCTGAAACCTATTATTTACCCTTTGATAATGAAACATATACTGCCTATGTAAGTACCAATCCAGATTTTGACACTAAGATTTTACGATATGCTTATAACTCTTTAGTAACTCCAAACTCGGTTATTGATTTCAATATGGCAACCAAGGAGAAAAATGTAAAGAAAGAGCAAGAAGTATTAGGAGGTACGTTTGATAAAAATAACTATACATCAGAAAGAGTGTGGGCTACTGCGATTGATGGTACAAAAATCCCGATGTCTTTAGTATATCGCAAAGGTCTTAAAATGGATGGTACAAACCCTGTTTTACAATATGGTTATGGATCTTACGGTGCTACTATCGATCCTTATTTTTCGACAGCTAGGTTAAGTTTGCTGGATAGAGGCTTTGTATATGCGATTGCTCATGTAAGAGGAGGAGAGTACCTAGGACGGCCTTGGTATGAAGAAGGAAAGCTTCTTAAAAAGAAAAATACATTTACAGATTTTATAGATTGTTCAAGATTTTTAATTGAAGAAGGCTATACTTCAAAAGAACATTTATATGCTATGGGAGGTTCTGCGGGGGGATTGCTTATGGGTGCAGTTATCAATATGGCACCAGAACTATATCATGGAGTAGTGGCAGCGGTACCTTTTGTAGATGTAGTAACAACCATGCTAGATGATAGTATACCACTAACCACTGGAGAATATGATGAATGGGGGAATCCAAACGATGAGGAATACTATTCGTATATGAAATCCTACTCGCCATATGATAACATTACAGCTCAAGTATACCCAAATTTGTTAGTAACAACAGGTTTACATGATTCCCAAGTTCAATATTGGGAACCAGCAAAATGGGTAGCAAAAATGAGAGCAGTCAAACAAGATACAAATATATTATTGTTACACACAAATATGGAAGCTGGCCATGGAGGAGCTTCAGGACGTTTTGAAGCTTTAAAAGAGGTTGCAGAAGAGTATGCTTTTTTATTAGATTTGGAAGGTATAACTGAATAATTAAAAAAAATAATGTAACTTCGTGGCGTTTTTTAGCCGTTTATCGATACCCCAAAGTATGATCGATAAACTGAAAAACTAACTTTATGAAAGAAAAGATACAGGCGTACAATAGTATTCTGGAGCTTATCGGCGACACTCCACTCATTAAATTGAACAGAATAATTAAAGGTTTACCGGGTAATTATTATGCCAAAATAGAGTCTTTTAATCCAGGGCATTCTTCCAAAGATCGAATAGCTCTTTATATAATCGAGCAAGCAGAGAAAAAAGGAATACTTAAGCCAGGCAATACTATTGTTGAAACTACGAGTGGTAATACTGGTTTTAGTTTAGCTATGGTAAGTGCGATAAAAGGATATAAATGTATTTTGGCTGTAAGCTCAAAATCATCAAAAGATAAAATAGCCATGCTCAAAAGTATGGGAGCAGAGGTTCATGTTTGTCCTGCACACGTAGCAGCAGATGATCCAAGATCCTATTATGAAGTAGCAAAACGTATTCATCAAGAAACAGAAGGTTCAGTATATATTAATCAATATTTTAATGAACTTAATGTAGATGCGCATTTTGAATCTACGGGGCCAGAAATTTGGAAGCAAACTAATGGACATATAACGCATTTGGTGGCTTGCAGTGGAACAGGTGGAACTATATCGGGAACAGCACGATATTTAAAAGCTAAAAATCCAGAAGTACGAGTGTTAGGGATTGATGCCTATGGATCAGTGCTTAAAAAGTATCATGAAACCAAAACATTGGATAAAAATGAAATTTATCCATATCGTATAGAAGGTCTGGGTAAAAATTTAATTCCAACAGCAACTGATTTTGATAGTATTGACAAATTTGAAAAAGTCGGAGATGAGGAAAGTGCAATTACTGCAAGAGAGCTAGCAAGATTAGAAGGATTGTTTCTAGGGTATACAAGTGGAGCTGCTATACAAGGTGTTAAGCAATTAGCACAACAAGGAGAGTTTGACAACTCTAGCAACGTCGTTATAATTTTACCTGATCATGGATCTAGGTATATGAGTAAAGTGTATAGTGATGAGTGGATGCAGGATCAAGGCTTTATGGATAATGAAGATATTTTGACTGCTTCGGCTATACAAGTAGTTAAGTAGTTATACTAGTTAAAAACATTAGCATCTGATAATATTTCAGGTGCTTTTTTGTGAAATATTTTTTTTTGATAAGGGATGGTAAATATTATTATGTCGTCACGTCAATTTTCAGTATTTTCGCAAACTTATAAAATCAAATTTTAGGTAGATGAGAGATTTATTTGATAAAATTTACAAGGATAAAGGTCCTTTAGGAAAATGGGCAGATAAGGCAGAAGGTTATTTTGTATTCCCTAAGCTTGAAGGCCCAATATCAAATAGAATGAAGTTTCAGGGTAGGGATGTGATCACTTGGAGTATTAATGATTATTTGGGACTAGCAAATAAAGCTGAAATAAGAGAAGTTGATGCTCAAGCTGCGGCCGATTATGGTTCTGCTTATCCTATGGGAGCCAGAATGATGAGCGGTCATACCGATTTGCATGAAAAACTTCAAGATGAATTAGCAGCTTTTGTTAAGAAAGAAGCAGCATATCTTCTTAATTTTGGTTATCAAGGAATGGTTTCTACAGTAGACGCTTTGGTTACAAAGGATGATATTATAGTTTATGATGTAGACGCACATGCATGTATTATCGATGGTGTTAGATTGCATCAAGGGCAGCGTTATACGTATCGTCATAACGATGTAGAAAGTATCGAAAAGAATTTGATGCGTGCTACCAAAATGGCCGAAAAAACTGGAGGGGGAATTTTATTGATCTCTGAAGGTGTTTTTGGTATGCGAGGAGAGCAAGGAAAACTTAGAGAAATTGTAGCATTAAAAGAAAAATACAATTTTAGACTTTTTGTTGATGATGCACATGGATTTGGTACGTTAGGTAAAACAGGTGCAGGTACAGGTGAGGAGCAAGGTGTTCAAGATCAAATAGATGTTTACTTTGCAACTTTTGCAAAATCTATGGCAAGTACAGGAGCATTTATCGCGGCAGATAAAGAAATTATTGATTTTTTAAAGTACAATTTAAGATCTCAAATGTTTGCTAAATCATTGCAAATGCAATTGGTTGTGGGGGCTCTAAAGCGTTTAGACATGCTTAGAACTATGCCAGAACTTAAAGACAAGCTTTGGGAAAATACGAACGCATTACAAAATGGATTGCGTGCCAGAGGTTTTGACTTGGGTACGACTCAAAGTTGTGTTACACCAGTGTATCTTAAAGGAAGTATTCCTGAAGCAATGGCATTAGTGAAAGATTTGAGAGAAAATCATGGGGTATTTTGTTCAATCGTTGTGTATCCAGTGATACCAAAAGGATTGATATTATTACGATTAATTCCTACAGCATCCCATACGCAACAAGATATTGATGAAACACTCGTTGCTTTCTCAGCCATTCGGGAAACCTTAGAAAATGGAACTTATAAAAGAATCTCTGCTTCAGTTGCAGAAGCTATGGGTGAATAACTCATGTATAATATATTAAAAAAAAAGCCACCGATCGGTGGCTTTTTTTTTATAATTTTTTGAGTATAGTATCAGGGGTGATAAAATTAATTTTTAAGGGCCTTACGATACGTTCTACGCATTTTGTGCTGCTCATGCTCATAATCGTTCCAAAGTGCTTGTATGGCCTTATTTTCTTCTAATTCGGGATTCGTTTCAACTACCTCAATACCATTGCGTAAGAAAACCTCATTCATTTCTTTAAAAATAAGAGCTGTTACCCCTTTATTTTGATATTCTGGATCAATACCAATCAAATAAAATGCGGCAGTATTATTTTTGCGCTGTGCTTTTAAGATATGTAAGAACCCCAAAGGATACATTTTACCGTTCATTTTTTTTAATGCTTTGGAAAATGAAGGCATAACAATTGAAAAAGCAATAAGCTTACCAGTCTTATCAGCAATACAAGTGATGTATTGTGGGTTTATATAGGGTAAATATTTCTTCTTGTACATGTCAATCTGGTACTGTTGTATAGGTACAAATGTCTGTAAACCGCTATAGGTTTTATTGAGAAGATCAAACATCTCATCAGCATAGCCTAAAATTTCTTTACTATTATTAAATTTTATCAAATTAAGCTGATAACGTTCTTTAATAATATTTGAAAATTTAACGACTTTTTCTTTGATCTTTTTAGGAACTTGTATTCTGTATTCTACCCAAGTAGCAGCGTTTTTGAAGCCGAGCTCTTCCATGTGTTTTTGGTAGTATGGGTAGTTATACCAAGTAATCATTGTATTAAGCTCTTCAAAACCTTTAATAAGAATGCCAGCTTTATCCATTATAGAAAACCCTGCAGGGCCTTCCATATATTCTAGATTGTTTTTTGCTCCATACTCAATAACTTTTTCGAGTAAGGCTTTGGTTACTTCAACATCATCAATTACATCATACCATCCAAAACGTACTTTTGATTTTTTTTGTTCTTTTACTTCAATCCAATTAATAATAGCTGCTATTCGTCCAACAACTTTGTTATTTTGATAGGCTAAAAAGAATTTAGCTTCAGAATTTTGAAATACAGGGTTTTTACTTGGATTTAATACATCGAGTTCCTCTTTTATAATCGGGGGAACGTAATAGGGTGAGTCTTTATATAATTCAAAAGGAAATTTAACAAAGGTTGCTAAATCTCCTTTTGAAGTAATTTCTTTAATGGTAATCATACATCTTCTCTAGTTCGTAGCAAATATATATTCTTTTGTTAAATATACGGACTAGTTCTTAAATCAATTTTCTAAAAATAAATTGTAAACCGAATTATTAACTTTTTGTTTCACAAATACTATCCAGACTATGAATATGATTATTTGCCATTATCATCCTTATCTTGATTTTTTGCTTTTTCTTCCTTTTCTTTCTCTTTTTGCCTTTTTTGCTCCTCTTTTAAGCGTAATTTTTCCTCTTTTTGTCTACGCTTTTCTTCTTCTTTTCTGGCTTTTTCCTCTTTCTTTCTGCGTTTTTCCTCCTGTTTTTTCATTTCATCATATGCTTTGTCAACATCGATTTCTTCCTCAGGATTAGGGGTTGTCTTGGTTTCTAATGGTTGTTCGGATTCAATTTCTTTTTCAAGATTATCAAGCTCTCTCTCAATCTGTTCTAATTCCTTATCTTCATTTAAAGGTTCTTCTATCATGTCAAGCTCTGAATCTATGTCTTCAATCATTTTCTGTCGTTCTTTTTCAGCCTTTAAGAGTGCTTTCTCAGCTTCTTTGGCTTCTTTAGCTTGACGCTTTTCAAGTTTTCTTTGCTCTTTTCTTAATTTTTTATCGTCTTTCTTTGCTTGTTTTTCGCTTTCGATTCTTTCTCGTTCTAAGCGTTCTGCTGTACGACGTTCATCAAGATCTTGTTCTATAGCTTGTCTAAAATCATCATCTTCAAAATCGTTTATTAAGGGTAATTTTCCTTGTTTCAAACTATCGGTTTCCCCTTTTTCATATTCATACGTGTCATTATCAGGATTTCCTTCCTCTGGTTCGAGTTCTTCTTCTTCCTTTTCTTTTACGCCTCCTTCGAGGCCTGGTTTTTCGATAATTTCATCTTTAGTATGCCAATCAAAGCGATAAGAGCCCCCAAAGCTAATATTTAAAATTGAAGGTGTGTCTTTAAAATTGGTAGCTATATTTGCGTCAAGTTGAAGGTTTTTATCCCATAAATAAGCTCCGCCCACTCTTAAAATATCGTCACTGTAAAAATCACTTTTTTGACCTTGGTATTCACCAAAAACAGCCCATTTATGATTAATGGTATGGGTTGAGGTGATAATCCAGCCATAAACCGGCATATCTGTGGTAACTTTGTCAAGAATTAAATTGGTAACCAATACCCAATTGCCAGTGCGACTCGTAGTCCAATTATTTTGTGTCATAAGGACAATTTTAGGGCTGATGGTAGCGTCTTCTGGAAAGGTAAAAGGATTGTTTTTTGTAACATAGTTAACACCTAAATAAGCAGAGACAGCTGGGATTAATGACTTCCATTTAAAGCGATGCTGTGCTTTCCAACTATTTAAGTTAATAGAATCCTTTTTGGGATTTTTATAAGGATCAAAAATCAAATATTTTGCACCTAATGTATTGTATTCAAAATTTGTCCTTGTAATTTTTTCTTCAGAACTGCCAATCGTTTGTCTAACACCATCGCTACGTAAGCGTCCTTCTAGTCGTATTTCTAGTTGTTCGATTAAAAGACCATAGCGTGCAGAGTAATCAAAGTTGAAAAAGTTAGTTTTCGTATTAAGTAGATTATGGTTTTCTTTTCCAAAGCCAAAGCCACCCTCTGCTTGTAAAACATTATTTCCCACAGCAAAAGCCCCTTGGGAGGTTCCTGGTCGGTTACTATTAATTCTCTCAGTATATTGCGCATGGGATATCCATGTACATATAACTATTAAAAAAAAGGGTAGAATAGATTTTGGGCTCATATTCAATTGATTTGGCTCAAATATAGTAGATTTTATCATTTTTTTAATGTAGTATAGCTGTAATTCTAAAACAAGTTCTTTATTTTTGCAAAAAGACAAAATGCAAGAAGCTTCTTTATCAGGGGTATTAAAGGTTATTCTCATAATTTTGCTAATCTATTACGGGATTAAGATTATAACGCGTTTATTTGGTCCTCTATTGCTTAAATATATCACAAAGAAAGCTGGACAGAAATTTCAACAGCAGTTTCAAAATTTTCAAAATCAAAATACTTCTCAAACGTCACCTGAGGGTGAAGTAACCATCGATAAGAAAACAAAAAGCAAATCTTCGAATAAAGATGTAGGAGAATATATCGATTATGAGGAAATTGATTAATTTGGCTCTTTATTCATAAAAAAGACCAAATGAAGCCATTTTTTTATAAAGTTTTACCACATCTTGTTATTGTATTGGGTTGTATTATTGCTTCCTTAGCTTATTTTAGTCCTGTAATCAGTGGGAAAAAAATTAGACAAAGCGATATTGTTCAATATAGCGGAATGGCTAAGCAGCAAACTGATTTTAGAAACAAAACAGGAGAAGAGCCTTATTGGATAGACAATGCTTTTGGAGGGATGGTTTCGTATCAAGTAGGAGCTCAGTACGATCACGATTACATTAAAAAACTTGATCGTTTGATTCGGTTTTTACCACGACCTGCAGATTATCTTTTTTTATATTTTATAGGTTTTTATGTTTTGTTACTGGTTCTCAAGGTTGATTATAAACTTGCTTTTTTAGGAAGTCTTGCGTTCGGTTTTTCTACGTATTTTATAATTATTTTAGGTGTTGGACATAATGCCAAAGCTCATGCAATTGGCTATATGCCTTTGGTATTAAGTGGTATTATACTCACCTTTAGAGGGCGATATTTTTGGGGAGGTGTTTTATTAGCGATCACTATGGCTTTAGAGATTGCTGCAAATCACGTTCAAATGACCTACTATTTGTTTCTTCTAGTAGTTGTATTGGGGGTTGTGTACCTCGTAGACGCTGTCAAACATAAAAAGGTATCTCAATTTTTTAAAGCTATTGGGACTATGGTTGTGGCGGTACTATTTTCAATTTTGCTTAATGCTACTCCTTTATTAGCTACCAAACAATATGCTAGTTACAGTACACGTGGGAATACGGGTGTTACTATTACACCTAATGGAAAAGAAAAAAAGAATACCGGTTTGGACTATGATTATATCACTCAATATAGTTATGGTATTGTAGAAACCTTCAATCTATTTATACCACGTTTTATGGGAGGTGCTTCGTCTGAGGATGTCGGTTCCAATTCAAACATTTATAAGGAACTACTTACAATGGGTGCTAGTCCTTCACAAGCTAGAGAGTTCTCACAAAATGTACCAACATATTGGGGAGACCAACCTATCGTAGCTGGACCTGCTTACATTGGCGCAGTGCTTATATTTTTATTTGTGTTGTCGTTATACTTGGTAAAAGGAAGGTTAAAATGGTGGCTACTTGGAGGTTCTATATTGGCGTTGCTTCTATCATGGGGAAAAAACTTGGGTTTCGTAACTAATTTCTTTATAGATTATGTACCCATGTATGATAAGTTTAGAGCAGTTTCGTCCATACAAGTTCTTATAGAGCTTTGTATACCAATTTTGGCAATTTTGGGATTACAACAATTGTTTAGTAGGGTACGTACTAATGATGAAAAAATGAAGGCTCTTAAAATGACTACAATTATTTTGGGTAGTATAGCGTTTGTCTTTTTGCTCTTTAATTCATTATTATTCTCCTTTAAAGGGGCACAGGATTCAATTTGGATCGAACAATATGGGCCAGATTTTGTGAGAGCTCTACGTGAGGATCGAAAATCTATTTTTACAACAGATGTAATTCGAACACTTGTCTTTATTTTAGCAACAGCTGTTGTTTGCTGGTTGTTTCTAAAAGACAAATTGAAGCAAAGTTTTACAATTTTAATTCTTGGGGTGTTGATTTTGACCGATCTTATATCTGTGGATAGGAAATATGTGAATAATGATAATTTTGTATCGGCAAGAACTTTAAGTAAACCTTTTACACCTACTGCGGCAGATCAAGAAATACTGAAGGATACCTCACATTATCGTGTCTATGATGTTACTGGTGATCCTTTTAACGGTGCACGCACATCGTATTTTCACAATGCACTTGGAGGGTATCATGCTGCAAAACCAGGTAGAGTTCAAGATATTTATGATTTTTATTTAGCTAAAGGGGATATGAATATCCTCAATATGTTTAATGTAAAGTACTTTATTATTCCACATGAAAAACAGGGCGCTGTGGTACAAGAAAATCAAGCCGCTAATGGTAATGCTTGGTTTGTCGAAGAGATCATTAGTGTAGCTACTGCAGATGAGGAGCTACTAGCTTTACAAGATGTAAACACCAAAACTACTGCGGTTATCAATCAAAATTTTAACGATAAGGTATTGAATAAAAATTTTAGTTTGGATAGTACTGCCCAAATTACTTTAGTAAGCCATAAACCTAATAAGCTTGTATATACTTCACAAAATAGTACGGATGGGTTTTCGGTATTTTCAGAAAATTATTATCCAGGATGGCAAGCGTATATTGATCAAAAACCCGTGGATCATGTACAAACAAATTTTTTGTTGCGGGGACTTCTAATTCCTAAAGGAAAACATACCATCACTTTTAAATTTGAACCAAAGATCATCCAGACTGGAAATACAATTACCAGCATATCCGCATTATTATTTTTGATTTTACTTGGTATTGGTGCTTATCTCGAATTTAAGAAGAGAAATAAGCATACCATATTGAACTCTGAAGCATAAGCTGATGCTCAGAGTTTTAATCATAACATATTATTGGCCACCCGCAGGCGGACCTGGGGTACAACGTTGGTTAAAATTTGTTAAATATTTACGTGATTTTGATATTGAACCTGTCGTTTACTGTCCAGAGAATCCTCAATATCCTTTAACAGATATTACGTTAAGCAAAGATATTTCAGGAGATTTTAAAATCATAAAGCATCCGATTTTTGAACCGTATCGTTTTGCAGAACTCTTCTCAAAATCTGATACAAAAACTATAAGCAAAGGGATAATTAATGATAAAAAAAAGCAGTCATTAATTCAGCAACTTTTGTTATATATTCGAGGTAATTTTTTTATTCCTGATGCACGAAAATTTTGGGTAAAGCCTTCGGTAAAGTTTTTAGAAAATTATTTAGAATCTAATAGTGTCGATATTATAATTACTACAGGTCCACCGCATAGTATACATTTAATAGGGAAAGCACTTACTAAAAAAATAAAACTACCTTGGTTGGCTGATTTTAGAGATCCATGGACTACTATTGGCTATCATAAAAAATTAAATTTATCTAAAAAAGCTAAGGCAAAGCATAAGAAACTAGAGTCAGAAGTTTTAAACGCTGCAAACCAATTATTAGTCACAAGTCATACTACCGCAAAAGAGTTTTCACGTTTAACAAATCGTCCTATAACTGTTATTACCAATGGATATGATACGTTCAATAGTTCGCATATTGCACTGGATCAAAATTTTACGGTGTCTCATATAGGGTCATTATTGTCAGAGCGTAATCCTGTAAATCTTTGGCAAGCCTTATATGACTTAACACTCGAAAATGAAAATTTTGCAAAACATTTCAAACTTCAGTTAATAGGAGCTACAAGCCCAAATGTTTTGGAAACAATAAATAGAATTGGATTATCTAGCTTTGTAGAAGATAAGGGGTATGTATCTCACGAGAAAGCACTTTATTTACAAAGAGCTTCTCAAGTACTGCTTTTAATTGAAATTGACAGTAAACAAACCAAATGTATTATACCAGGTAAACTGTTTGAGTATATGGTTTCTAAAAGACCAATAGTGGCATTAGGTCCAAAGAATGCTGATATTAAAGACATAATACAAGAAACTCACACAGGGCACTTTTTTCAATACAACGAATATGAAGCCATCAAAAACCGTTTTAAACACTATTTTGAAGCCTATCAATCAGGAGCGTTAAAAACTGATCCGGTGGGACTTGAAAAATTTAGTAGAAGAGAACTAACTCATAAGTTAGCAGATCTTTTAAAACAAATGATATAACATATATTACATCTTTAACAATAGTATTGGTAAAATGGGAATTGTAGTTAAACAATCTATACGTAATGGGTTTACAACAGTAGCTGGCTTTGGTATTGGAGCTATAAATACGTTGTTTTTGTTTACTCATTTGTTAGACAAAGAATATTATGCACTCATTACCTATCTCATAGCTGTAGCTAATTTACTTTGGCCACTTATAGCCTTCGGAATACATAATACTTTAATCAAATTTTTTAGTTCTTACAAAACCTCTTTAGAAGAACATCGCTTTTTAAGTATGATGTTACTTATCCCTGGAATGATAGCTATCATCTTATTCATAAGTTATATTTTGTTTAAAGAACCAATATTATCGTACTTTACAAACGATAATGCAATTGTCAAACCTTATGTAAGTTCCATACTTATACTAGGGGTATCGATGGCATATTTTGAAATCTTTTTTGCTTGGTCTAAAGTGAAGTTAAAGAGTGTTTTTGGTAATATACTCAAAGAAATTTTTATTCGTATTTGTACAGCCTTTCTTTTATTGCTTGTTTACTTTAAGCTACTAAGCATTTCTCAATTTATTACTACTCTTATCGGACTCTACGTTTTAAGGACCTCTATTATGATGGTATATGCAATTATTTTGCATCCCATTAATTTTAAAATTACAATGCCAGCTAATTATGTAGATGTACTGAAGTATTCTGTTTTAATTTTGGTAGCGGGTTCTGTAGCAAGCTTGCTAATAGATTTGGATAAAGTTATGATCGAAAGGTTGTGGTTCTTTGAAAGTGTGGCAGAATATAGCTTAGCAGCTTATATAGCTAGCGTTATTATTATACCAAGCAGGGCAATGCATCAAATTACCTATCCCTTAACAGCAAAATTATTAAATGAAAAAAACAAAGAAGCACTTAAAAAACTATATATACAAAGCTCTATAAATTTGATAACTATAAGTGGTTTATTGTTTATACTTATTATATGCAACGTTGAAGAATTGTATCATATTATTTCTGAGAATTATCAATTATATATATGGGTTACTCTATGGATTTCATTTTCCAAACTATACGATAATTTACTAGGCAACAACAACGCAATATTATATAATTCGCCGTACTACAGAATTGTCTTAAAAACTGGAGTTATTATGGCACTTCTTGCAGCTGTTTTAAATTATATCTGCATACCAATTTACGGAATTAGTGGTGCTGCTTTTGCTACTTTTACAGCTATTAGTATTTATAATAGTATAAAACTATGGTTAGTTTATAAAAAATATGATATGCACCCCTTTGATAAAAACTCAGGACAAGCAGTGCTGATAATTGCAGTATTGACCTGTTTGTTTTATTTCTGGAACTTTAATTTCACTCCTATTCTTAATATTGTAGTGAAGAGTTCGCTTATTACTATAAGCTATCTAGTGTTAATTTATCATCTTAAGATATCTGAAGATATAAATTTGCTACTAAAGAAAATCCCCCGAGGTGCCTAAGCATACAACTCTGGGGGATTCTCCAACTAACCAACCAAAAAATTAGATTTCTTTATAGTATTAACTTCTACTTCGCGATGTACTAGAGGTTCGAGTTCTAGAAGCTGCTCTTGTAGGTGTTGATCTTTTTGCTATTTTTGATACTTTTGCTCTACCATTATTCGTAGTAGATCTTGCTACATTTGTTGTATTCTTACTCGTTTTAGGCGAGACACGGTTTCCTGTATTAGAAGGACGACGTGAAGATCTATTTGTTACAGTAGTATTTCTATTTTGAGTAGAATTCGTTGTTATTTGTCTATTAGTTCCCTCATATCTTCTGGGAGCTACTCTTGATGTTCTTTTTGAAACTACCGCCTTTTTAGTAGTTCTAGTATTAGGACTAATAATTTTTTTAGTACCCGATCTCTGCTTAGTATAGGTGTTAGATGTACTTCTACTACGTGAGTTCTCTAAATATAACTTATCGTTTCTTTTTTGAGTTTGAATTCTTCTGCTTCTATCTTGATAAGCAATTTGACGAGACGTTTTAAGGTAAGCCCCTCGATTATAAGTGCTAACACGTTGAGAAGGTCTATAATAAGATTTTGTACGATAAGGACTCTGTACATACCCTCTTTGATATGATTTTCGATACACATTATAAGAGTATCTATATGGAGTATAATATCTTCGGTATGGACGCTCGTATACGATACATCTCGATACTACAGGAATTGTAAAATAAGCATGATGAGGACGATAAACGTAGTGTCGATTATAATTATTTATGTATCCTGATACATTTACATAGTTTCCATAAGCATTATAATTCACATACAATCCACCTAGTCGAGCAATTCGCCCATAACGATTATAGGTAATATAAACATCACCAGCTTGCGTTATTCGTCCGTAGTAATCATAAAATACAGGAACATTTTCTATTTGAACAACCGCTCCATAATCATCGTATTGAACATACGGATCATAATTATAACCAGCATTAAAACTAATACTTACTCCCGGTCTACTTACAGCAACACTAACATTACTTCTGCGATGAGCATTAGGTAAATAGAAATCAAATTGACCATCGGGATATATCGAAAACTCCACACCACCCTCAGTAAAAATAAAAGAATTATTATTTCGAGTCAAGTAGCTTGATGCTGTATACTCTGTATTTGCTTGAATGTTTGATGACACGAATAAGAAACCTGCCAAAAGTAAAATAAAATTTCTCATATTTCTATAATTTAGATAGAACTGCTCAGTTCTAAGTTCGTAGATATAGTAATCAATCAACGTGCCAAAAACATAAAAACATGATTTTCAGTTAGTTATTTATTTGTGTTTTAGTTTTATCGTTTTTTTTTAAACAATACACTTGTTCTTAAAGGTGACTTAAACATTTTTTGATAAAATTTTGAACAGCTTATTTTATAAAGTGAACATAAAGTTTAGTTGGGTGAATTTCAATTTTTGTTATTACAGTATTTCTAGGGTTTTAATAATTTATAAGAAGAGAGAAAAGCATTGTAATATACGTGAGATTTTAAAAGGGTATACACATTAATTAGCGGTTTTGAAAAGTATTACAAAAACAACACATGTAATGTTTCGTTAAAAATTAAGTCACTTGCTATTTATTAACGATAGAACCTAGTGGGGTGTATCAGAGTGCATAATCACTTTTACATACACCTATTTTAATATGTAGAACAACAGGAATGTTACAGTAATAGGGTAGGAGTTTGTAACCTTGACAAATCTAAAATTTGTAAGTAACAAATAATCTCAGTTAAATAATTTTGTTGATCCTATAGATGCTTGTTTTACTAAGATTAGTTTTTTAAATATCATTTCTTGAAACTGTAAGTTTAAAATAAAAAAGCAAGAAGTTTTAAAAAGGGGATGTTTACAATTTTTTTAAAAAAATATGCGATTCGATTCATTACCAATTTTTCAAAGTTGAGGTTTCTATTTTAAGAATGAACTAAACCCAACAAAATAAATGCTATGTTGTTTTATAGGTTCTTTTACTACATAATTTTTAGAAGTTAATACTGATTTGCAACCGAGCGAATCATAAAAAATATTACGTACAATGTTCTATGCGTAGATGGATACTATTATTAGCAAAGGAACTTTGATGTAAACATCCCGTATCCTTACAGCTTTTCTTTTAAAAATTGTCCAGTATAGGATTCCTTAACTTTAATTATCTCTTCGGGAGTACCTTTTGCAACTATTGTTCCGCCATATTTTCCACCATCAGGACCTAAATCTATAATGTAATCGGCACATTTTATTAAATCTAAATTATGTTCAATAACTAGCACAGAGTGCCCTTTTTCTATAAGTTCATTAAACGATTTTAGAAGTTTTTTTATGTCATGAAAATGTAATCCAGTAGTAGGTTCGTCAAAGATAAATAAAGCCTTATCTTTTGTGATACCTTTTACTAAGAAGGATGCTAACTTAATTCGTTGTGCTTCGCCACCAGATAGCGTAGAAGAGCTTTGTCCCAATTGCACGTACCCTAAGCCTACATCTTGCAACGGCTGTAACTTTTTAGTAATTTTAGGTTGATTATGAGCGGTAAAAAATTCTATAGCATCATCAATAGTCATACATAAAATATCGTCGATATTTTTGTCATGAAAAGTCACTTCGAGAACTTCTTTTTTAAATCGTTTACCATTACAAGTTTCACAAGTAAGATGAACATCAGCCATAAACTGCATCTCTATGGTAACTTCTCCTTCTCCTTTGCACGTTTCGCATCTGCCTCCATCCACGTTGAACGAAAAATGTTTTGGCTTATAATTACGTATAGTTGCTAGCTTTTGGTTAGAAAATAAAGCTCTTATATCATCATAAGCCTTAATATAAGTGACAGGGTTGGATCTTGAGGAGCGACCAATTGGATTTTGATCTACAAATTCTACATGTTTTATATTACTAAATTTCCCTTTTAGAGCAGTAAACTGGCCCGCTTTCTCACCATAGCCGCCTAGTTTTTTTAGTAGTGCTGGGTATACTATTTTTTTGATGAGAGTACTTTTTCCGCTACCCGAAACTCCTGTGACAGCTGTAAATACTCCCAGTGGTATAGTTACGTCAATATTACTGAGATTATTTTCTCGAGCTCCAAGTATTTCTAGATAATAGGAAGAGGTTCTACGCTTTGCTGGAACCTCAATGCTAAAATCACCGTTTAAATATTTGGCAGTTAACGATTCAGCACTTAAAATTTCATTGTACGTACCTGCGGCCACCAATTGACCACCATGTGTACCAGCTTCGGGACCGATATCTATAATTTCGTCGGCAGCCTTCATAATATCCTCATCATGCTCTACGACAATCACTGTATTACCAAGATTTCTCAAGGATAAAAGTACTTGTATGAGTTTTTCGGTGTCTTTTGGATGTAGGCCGATACTGGGTTCGTCCAAAATATACATAGAACCTACAAGACTACTTCCCAAAGAAGTAGCTAAGTTAATACGTTGTGATTCTCCTCCTGATAAGCTATTAGATTTTCTATTAAGTGTTAGATAATCAAGTCCTACTTTACTTAAAAAACTAAGTCTGCTATTTATTTCTTTAAGCAAGCGTTTAGCGATTTGGCTATCAGAAATACTAAGTTTTAAATTCTTAAAGAATACTATTAATTCATCCAATGGTTTATCTACTAAATCAGTAATTGTTGTATTCGCAATTTTGACATAGTTGGTCTCGGTACGTAAACGTTTTCCTTGGCACATCGAACAACGTGTTTTACCGCGGTAGCGTGATAACATTACACGATTCTGAATTTTATAGGCTTTGGCCTCAAGCTCTTTGAAAAAACTATCAATTCCTTCAAAGTAACTATTACCTTTCCATAGTAACTCTTTTTGACTCTCGGAAAGTTCATAGTATGGCTTATGTATAGGAAAATCAAATTTATAAGCAGAATTGATTAATTGATCTTTGTACCAGCTCATACTTTCACCCCGCCAAGGAAATACAGCTTCTTCATAAATACTTAAACCTGTATTAGGAATTACTAAATCCTCATCAATACCTATTACATCACCATAACCCTCACACTGGGGGCAAGCACCATATGGATTGTTGAAACTAAAAAGATGCACGTTTGGTTCTAGAAACGTAATTCCATCTAGTTCAAATTTGTTGCTGAATTGACGTAAAGTATTATCGCTTAACGTCTCAATATAACAGCTCCCTTTTCCTTGAAAAAAAGCAGCATCCACAGCATCAGCCAATCGATTATAAAAATCCTCGTCATCTCTTTTAATAATACGATCCACAACTAAAAATAACGTATCGTCGCTTGTAAATTGAGCCTCCTCAATACGTACAACTTGATCATTAACTTTTATACGAGCATAGCCTTGTTGTTGCAGAACTTTCAATTTTTCTTCGGTTGTTCTTCCTTCCTCGACAAATATGGTTGCTAGCAATAGCATCTTTTCACCATCATCAAATTGCTTCACATAATTTATAAGGTCTGTTACAGTATCCTTTTTTACTTCATTACCAGAGATAGGAGAGTAGGTTTTGCCAATACGAGCATACAAAAGTTTTAGATAATCATAAATTTCTGTAGTAGTTCCAACTGTAGATCTTGGATTAGTAGAATTTACTTTTTGTTCAATAGCGATTGCGGGCGCAATACCCTTTATATAATCTACTTTAGGCTTATTCAAACGTCCTAAAAATTGTCTTGCATAGGATGATAAACTCTCTACATATCGGCGCTGACCCTCTGCATATAAAGTATCAAAGGCAAGACTAGATTTACCAGAACCCGATAAACCAGTGATTACGACTAATTTATTACGAGGAATCGCAACATCTAGATTTTTAAGGTTGTGAAGCTTAGCTCCTTTAATTAAAATATTTTTTTTTGGATCTAAAGTGGTGATGTCTTGAGTCATAGTAAAAACGCAGTATAGCGGCAAAGATAAGCAATCCCAAATTAGATTAATAATCCGCTTTGGGGATATATACAGTTAAAAAAATTAACAAAAATGATTTGTTATTCACTTAGAGTTATTATATTAGCCCCATCAAATCAACCCAAAACTAAATAAATAGCCTATAGAATATCATTACTTTTTAAGTTTAACATAGCCCGAGCCCCAAGCTTGTTGGTACTAAAATTAAGTATGGTATGAAAGATTACACGCTATCTGACGCGCTTTTAGTAAGCCGTTATATCCAAGGTGATGAAGCTGCTTTAGCTTCTCTCATAGAACGACACAAACAACGTATTTACAGTTTTATATTTTCAAAAGTATTTGATAAAGATGTTTCTGAGGATATTTTTCAAGATACTTTTATTAAGGTTATTAAGACCTTAAAAAAGGGGAAATACAATGAAGAAGGTAAGTTTTTGCCATGGGTAATGCGTATTGCTCACAATCTTGTAATTGATCATTTTAGAAAAGGTAATCGTATGCCAAAGTTTGAGGATAACGGAGAGTTCAGTATCTTTTCAGTAATCAGTGATACGGGTCTTAATGCCGAGAAGCAACTGATTAAAGATCAAATAGAAGAGGAACTACGAACGATCATACAAGAACTGCCAGAAGACCAGCGAGAGGTTCTTGTGATGAGAATGTATAAAGATATGAGTTTTAAAGAAATTTCTGATAAAACAGGAGTAAGTATCAATACCGCATTAGGAAGAATGCGATATGCTTTAATTAATTTGAGAAAAGTGATTGATAAAAATAATATCGTCTTAACAAATTAACATTTGTATGAGACAATAAAAATTGTTTTACTGCCGTTATCTTCTTATAATAACTATTTTTTAAGACGATACTATGGCAAAATTTTACTTTAAAAACACTCGTATAAAAGAGGATATATGTTTGCAACCACAAAAGCAGACCGTTGATTTCTTACTTAATTTTTCGAAGTCGTTAAATATAATCGACGTAGGAGATTTTCAATTCGAAACCTCATTAAATTAATAAAAAAGACCTGTTTTACACAGGTCTTTTTTTGTAATAGTCATTCAATACAGTTTTTCTGCCTATAGTGCGGGTAATGATATCTTTTGATAGATCCCATCCTCTAGCAGGAGAATACTGTCTACCATACCATATAATTTGTAGGTGTAGGTCATTCCAACACGCTTCTGGAAAAAGGCGTTTAGCATCTTTTTCTGTTTGTGTTACATTTTTTCCGTTTGTAAACCCCCAACGATACATAAGTCGATGAATATGGGTGTCAACAGGAAACGCCGGTACACCAAAAGCTTGGGACATCACAACACTCGCAGTTTTATGTCCTACAGCAGGTAGAGATTCTAAAGCTTCAAAACTTTGTGGTACCTCACCATTGTATTTGTCAATTAAGATATGCGATAAACCGTGAATTCCCTTAGCTTTCATAGGGCTTAATCCAACGGGTTTTATGATAGCTCTTATTTCGTCAATCGAGAGCTTGATCATAGCATATGGATTATCTGCGCGTTCAAATAACAAGGGTGTAATTTGATTCACTCGAACATCGGTGCTTTGTGCACTCATAAGCACGGCTATTAATAAGGTATAAGGATCTTTATGGTCCAAAGGTATTGGTATTGTAGGATATAAGTCTTTTAGAGTTTTTATAACATAGTTAACCTTTTCCTGTTTTGTCATTTTATGTACTTTTAGGCTAAATTTAAACAAAATAAGAAATTTGACATATTAAATTTCGTAATCTATTTATATTATGACATTACTTAAAGAAGGGGATAAGGCTCCAGACTTTTCAGCTTTGGATCAAGATGGTAATACAGTAAGCCTTCAAGATTTTAAAAATAAAAAACTAGTTGTCTTCTTTTATCCAAAAGCGAGCACACCAGGATGTACTGCAGAGGCATGCAATCTCAAAGATAATTATCATACCTTCCAGTCACAGGGCTATGAAATTTTAGGAGTTAGTGCAGATAGTGCTAAGCGTCAACAAAATTTTAAAAATAAATACGAACTACCATACCCGTTACTAGCAGATGAAGATAAAGAGGTAATCAATGCTTTTGGTGTATGGGGTCCTAAAAAATTTATGGGTAAAGAGTATGACGGGATACATCGCACTACTTTTGTTATCGATGAAGAGGGTGTTATAGAAGAAGTTATTTCAAAAGTAAAAACTAAAGATCACGCAGCACAAATCTTAAAATAGTGAATTGTTAAAGTAGCGTTGGATGTTTTTAATATAGTTGCATGCCTACGAAAAATTAATAATAATAGTTCTTTTGCGAATCGAACAAAGCTATAAGCATTAACATAAAAGTACTACATTAAAGTGTGGTTTAATAAGTGAAACTACCAGATGTGTAGTAAAAATACACATCTGGTAGTTTCTATTATTTTAAGGTTTTAGTAGTCTTGAGATTATATCCAAAAAGATTGTTTTCTTTAATAATATCAGCTATTCCCTCAGGCAGCATAGTTTCCCAGCCAGCTTCTCCATCATGAATCATTTGCAGTACTTCTCTTGAAAAGACATCCATAATATCAGGATCATAGTCCGTAATATCTTGCAACTTACCATTGTATTTAAAGAATTTATACAATTCTTTCATTCTAGGATGTACTTTGAGATTGTCACTATTAGTAATTTCTCCCGTTTTATGATCTTTTAAGGGATAGAGATAAACTTTTAGATCTTTAAAAAATAATTTTCCAAAAGCTTCTAAAATACCACCGCTAAGGTGACGATAGTACTTTTCATCAAAAATATCTACCAAATTATTAACACCCATTGCAAGTGCCATGCGTTCCTTGGTGTAGTTAGAAAAATATTCGACTACTTTATAATATTCTTGAAAGTTAGAAATCATGACTGTCTGACCTAGGGAGCAAAGTAACCTTGCTCGATCCATAAAATCTTTTTCATCAATTTCACCCTCGGCTCTTAAATTGGAGAGCGTAATTTCAAAAATCACTTCAGTTTTTTTCTTATCTACTTTATTTTCATCTAGAAATCTATTCAGAGATTTCTTATAGATATCCATATTTACTTTGGTAACAGGTCTAAAACTACCTCGTAACGCCAAAATATTCTTTTTATATAGTATCCTCGCAGGTAAAATATTATTACCATCTGGTCCAAAAATAACTGCTTCAGTCATACCATTTTTCACTAACTGAAGACTCATGAGGCGGTTGTCAACTTTTTTGAATCTAGGTCCCGAAAAGTTAATTGTATCAATTTCAATTTGATCTTTATCCAAATGATCGTAGAGATATCTAAGAAGTTTTTTTGGATTATCGTATTTATAATAGGCACCATAAATTAGATTTACTCCCAAAATCCCCAAAGTCATTTGTTGTAAACGGGCATCATTTTCATGAAATCGTATGTGTAGCGAAATTTCGTTATACTCTTCATTAGGAACAGTTTGATATCGTATACCAATCCAGCCATGGCCTTTATATTTTTTCGCAAAATCGATTGTGGCAACAGTATTGGCGTAACTAAAAAAGAGTTTGTTCGGGTGTTTTTCTCGCGAAATCCGCTCCTCCATTAAATTAACCTCATGCGATAACATTTTTTTTAACCGTGCTTCGGTTACATAACGTTTGTCACTTTCGATACCATAAATAGCATCGCTAAAATCCTTGTCATAGGCGCTCATTGCTTTGGCAATAGTACCAGAAGCACCTCCTGCTCTAAAAAAATTACGTACCGTTTCTTGACCAGCTCCAATCTCGGAAAAAGTTCCGTAAATATTTTGATTGAGATTGATGCGTAAGGCTTTACTCTTAATTGAAGGAACTGATTCGAATTCCTTATCTCCCATTATAGTTATAGGCATAGCGCTAGGGGCTTTTTTTGTTCAATGTAAAATTAATAATACCTAGGTATTATAAAAAATATGAATTACAAATTTCTGAATTTTATATCGGCTTTAAATAACATTTAACATAAATGAATTCGTTTTTGGCAAAAAAAATATGGCTACATTTGTCCTAAGATCTTTTTTATGGAAGTAACTTTTTTAGGTACAGGAACATCACAAGGCATACCAATTATTGGTAGTACTCATCCTGTGTGCCTAAGCAAAGACCCTAAAGATAAAAGATTACGTGTATCTGTAATGGTTCGTTGGGATGACTATACCTATATAATTGACTGTGGTCCAGATTTTAGACAACAAATGCTTTCAAATAATGTTTCCGAAATCGATGGTGTATTGTTTACTCATGAGCATGCTGATCATACGATGGGGTTAGACGATATTAGACCTTTTTTCTTTAGACAAGGAGATATTCCAATCTATGCCCATAAAAGAGTTTTGAAGGCTTTAAAATTAAGATTCGACTATATTTTTACATCTGAAAATAAATATCCAGGAGCGCCTAGTGTTATTGAAAACGAAATAACTAGCCAACCGTTTACATTAGGCAACCTGGATATTACTCCCATCAATGCTATGCATAATCGATTGCAAGTTTTTGGCTATCGATTTGATAAATTTGCGTATTTAACAGATGTAAAAACTATCGCAACTACAGAAATGGAAAAATTAAAAGGTATTGATGTGTTGGTGATCAATGCCTTGCGTATAGAGCCTCACCATTCACATTTTAATTTGGAAGAAGCTTTAGAGTTTATAGCTCAAATAAAACCAGATACAGCCTATTTAACACATATAAGCCATATGCTTGGGTTTCATAAAGATGTTCAAGCATCCTTGCCAAAAGGTGTATTTTTAGCATATGATAATTTAAAAATTACTGTATAAAATGAGAAGTAAAATATTTTTGTATTTGTTTATTTTTTCACTTTTGTTTATTTTATATCAATTCATGAACGGTAAAAAAGCTCAGGAATCGTATGATGCCAAAATTGAAAATATGAACACCAAAATTGCGTATAAAGACGTTCAAATTGATTCTTTGATTAGTTCTGCAATGGATATGACATATTTTTCTTTACATACTAATGAAGAAGCAATGAGCTATTTTGAAGAGCAAGGATATAATGCAATTCAACTAGCCAATACTATAAGTGACCAAATTATTAGTCAAAATAAAGCTGGTATGGATAACCCAATAATTCCTTATGCAGGAATGGAGGGTAATATGAGTATTAATAAAGTAAGGCTTCTTAATCATAAATGGATAATCGCTGATTTTACTGATGGTACTTATTGGGGGGAGCTCTTTATTTCTTACCAGGTTAACGAGGATGACACCGTTGATTTTGAGGTTGAAAAATCTTTTCTATATCCTAGAAACTAATTCTATTTTAATTTTCTCATAAATTTTAGTTTATAAGACTAGGTATGTTCTATTTTAACAGAATACTATGTTCTCATTGAATGATTATTGAAATTTTGTTTCTATAAAGTACAGATCGTTAGTATATCTCTAACAAACACTAATACTTCCTGTAATTATCGTAAAAGTAATGAGGTAGACTAAATGTTTACGTTCAATCATATAGATTCTTATATCTTTGAATGGATCCATATCGAAATTTACATGCTAATAAAAATATTAATAAGGTATGCCTTCCTTTTATGCATAGGAAGCGTTTATACTATTAAAGCGCAAGATTCTACCTATTTCAAAGGAGTAGCTCATAAAGCAGATCAACTACGAGTTGAGGTAAAAAATGGAACGTATCAGTTTCATAAGCTTTCAGATAAAATTATAGAAACTAATTTTATTCCATCAGGAGAAATGTTGGATACTATTTCTCATGCTGTGGTATTACACCCTATGTCCAATAAAAAAATAGTTAATCCAGAGACTACGACTATTTCTTATGGAACAAAAGATGGCTTACATGTATTAATTACCAAAGAACCATTTACAATTTCATATTATTATAAAAATTCCAAACTTATTTCTGAAGGTAAGGGGTATATAAAAACAGATAGTACCGAAATTTTACATTTTAAAATTGACAGTACCGAAATTTTATATGGTGGTGGAGCTAGAGCTTTGGGGATGAATCGTAGAGGACATCGTTTGCAACTCTATAACCGCGCACATTATGGATATGAAACAGAAGCACCTCTTATGAATTTCACGATGCCTTTGGTGATTTCGTCAAAAGGTTATGCAGTTCATTTTGACAACCCTACAATTGGATATTTGGATTTGGATAGTAAAAAGCAAAATACATTACAATATGAAGTACAAGGCGGGCGTAAAACATACCAAGTAATTGCTGGGCAAAATCTTAAGGAGGTTACTATTGAATTTACTAAACTTACCGGAAGGCAACCCATACCACCCAGATGGAGTTTTGGCAATTTTGCAAGTAGATTTGGGTACCATTCTGAAATGGAGGTCCGTAACGTGGTTCAAAAATTTAAAGAAAATAACATTCCGTTAGACGCTTTAGTGTTGGATATCTACTGGTTCGGAAAGGAAATTAAAGGAAATATGGGGAATCTAGAATTTTTCAGCGATTCGTTTCCTACCCCTAAAAAAATGATAAATGATCTTAAAAAAGAAGGTGTTAAAACGATTTTGATAACAGAGCCCTTTGTATTGTCGACCTCAAAAAAATATTACGAAGCAGAAACTAATGGGTATTTGGGAAAAAATAAGAATGGCGATACCTATACCTATGATTTTTACTTTGGCAATACAGGTATCATTGATATTTACGACCGTAAAGCAAGGGATTGGTTTTGGTCTTTTTACAAAAAATTTACAGAAGAATATAAGATTGCAGGATGGTGGGGAGATTTGGGAGAACCCGAAGTACATCCCTCTGATCTTTTGCATGCAACAGGATCTGCAGACGAAGTTCATAATGTCTATGGACATGATTGGGCACGATTAATTTACGACGGTTATCGCCAAGATTTTCCTACACAACGACCATTTATATTGATGCGAGCTGGATATTCAGGATCTCAAAAATTTGGGATGATTCCGTGGTCTGGTGATGTAAATCGTAGTTGGGGAGGCTTACAATCACAAGCTGAAATTGCCTTGCAAATGGGAATGCAAGGAATTGGATATATGCACTCCGATTTGGGTGGATTTGCCGGGGGCGAAAGTTTCGATTCAGAATTGTATACTCGTTGGTTGCAATTTGGAGTGTTTCAGCCAATTTTTAGACCTCATGCCCAAGAACACATTGCACCTGAGCCAGTTTTTCATGATAAAAACACACTACAATTAGCAAAAAAGAGTATTGAATTACGCTATAAATTACTACCCTATAATTATACGTTAGCTTTTAATAATAACCAGACAGGAGTACCTTTTATGCAACCCATACTGTTTGATATAGAGGTTGATTCGTCCTATTTATTAACAGATGAATACTATTTTTGGGGAAATAATTTTCTGGTAGCGCCAGTGACCGTTGCGGGTCTTAAAGAAATGTCTATCAAATTTCCAAAATCAAGTGCTTGGTTTGATTTTTATTCGGATAAACGGTACGAAGGCGGGTTTACAGATACTGTTACACTAGTAGACGATCACATCCCTACATTTGTACGAGCAGGATCGTTCATACCCATGGTAGACGTATTTATGACTACCGATGATTATACAACTGAAAATTTAAATCTCCATTATTATCACGATGCGAATGTTAAGGAGGCTTCGAGTATTTTATATGAAGATGATGGAACAACTGTAAACGCTTATGAAAAAAAACAGTATGAGCTTCTTTCCTTTAATTCAGTAGTACAACAAAAAGATCTAGCAATACACTATTCAAGTAAGATAGGAGAACAGTATAATGGGCAAAAAAGATCTGTAACCCTATTTGTTCATAATGTACAAAATAAACCAAGAGAAGTTATTATAGATGGTGTAACATCAGAATTTGAATATGAATCAGAAAATAAACTTGTTCAAATACGTTCAATTTGGAATTCTGAACAAAAACAGCGAATACTTTTAAAACTTTAAATTATTCGTTACTAGCATTCGGGACTATGGGTTTTTCGACTTAAAGTTTGCATGAGTTTATTAAAAGTTTTGAGATAGATGTATCGTTATAAATTTTCGATGAGCCAATCTCTAAACTGATAAAAATTTTGAGGTGCTACCCCGTGTCCTACAGGAAACTCCTCCAAGGATGCTTGGATACCCAAAGTACGCAAAAATTCAGGAGCTTTTCTCGCCCAATCTATTGGTATCACTTGATCCACGCTGCCATGAGAGCAGTAAATATTTAAATTATTAAAGTTATTGTTTTTATACCCTTCTGCCAAAATAGCTTCGTTAATATAGCCACTTAAAGCGATCACGTTCTTAATCTTTTCTGGATAAGAAAGAGCTACAGCATAACTAAGTATAGTTCCTTGGCTAAAACCTAGAATAGATACGTTTGATGGGTTTAATGTATAGGCAACAGTGGCTTCATCTATAAATTTTGCAATAGCATCTCGAGAGAGTATAGCTTGTTTGTCGTCACTAAACTTACCATCGATAGCATCAAAGTGAATAGTATACCATGCATTCCCATGAGGTTGCATTGGATACGGTGCTCTTACAGAAATTATAAATAATTCTTCGGGTAACTCGGTAGCAAAAGAAAATAAATCGTTTTCATCACTTCCATAACCATGAAACATGAATAGTACGGGAGTCGTATCAGAAACAGTTTTTGGGGTTCTTATTACATGTTGAAGCGAAAGTGTTTTGACTTGCATTTGGAGTACGAAATTTAAAATATTGAAACTAATTATTTAATAAAGGTAAACCATTGCTGAAAAAATGGACCCAATATAGGTGTAGGTTTTTCTTCCTGTTGTAGAGCGGTTATCAATCCAAAAACCCAGAGTACAAGTATGAAAACATAAAATGCCGAACTTATAGGCCAAGAATCGAATAAGCTTACCAGCGCCCCTAAAATATAAAAAGATATATGCACTCCCAACGCTTGTCGAATATGAAAACTAGCTAGTGAGGTCTTTTTCTCATCTTGATTCATATAAAAAGCAACAATCGTCCCTATTAAAGTAAAATAGGCAATCATTGCAGGAGTTCGTCCATTATTGGTGGTATTATTTGTTTGCATTTAAATTAAAATTATTACGTTAAATAGCCTAAATACTCTGTGTTAGCTGTTAATAATCATGTGGTTATGAGCAATAATGCCATAAACTTTTCCTTTAGTTTCTTTACCAAAAAAAGCACTATTTTTTGATGTAGAGAGAATGTCGTCTTTTGTGAATTTTGCTTTTCCTTCTGGGCTAAATAATGCAAGATCTACAGTGTTACCAACCTCAATTGGTGTAGTTTTAATACCAAATATTGTTTTACCGTGTGTTAGCATTTTCAAAGTTTTGGGAGTTCCTAATAGATTGTTTAGAATTCCGAAAGCACTTTCTAATCCAACAGTTCCATATTTGGCATGATCAAACTCTACTTTCTTATGCTCTATGTCAATAGGTTGATGATCTGTACTAATCATATCAATGGTGCCATTATCAATACCTTCTAGTAATGCAGTTGTATCTTTTGAGGTTCTTAGAGGCGGTAGTACTTTAAAGCGAGTATCAAAATTAGTTAATTCTTGATCTGTTAAAAGTAGATGATGTACAGCTACAGCACAACTCACTTGGAGACCTTTGGCTTTGGCTTCCTTTATTAAGGCAACAGACTTTGCTGTAGATATGGTAGGAATATGTAATTTTCCTCCAGTATATTCCAATATTGAGAGATCTCTAGCTATTTGTAATTCTTCTGCAAGAGCAGGAATTCCCTTTAATCCCAATAACGTACTTTGCTCTTCTTCATGTACCATTCCTTTGCCTGCAATCGCATTATCTTGAGGATAGGAAAGAACCAAACCGTCAAAATTTTGAACATATAATAACGCTAATTTAAGTAAATTAGGATTTTCGATAGCTTTTTTGTAATCTCCAAAAGCTATTGCTCCAGCTTGAGACATGTCGTATAATTCTGCTAAATCTATACCTTCAGATTTTACCGTAAGTGCACCAATTGGATACACTTTTACAGGATTATTAAGCGTTTTACCTGTAATAAATCCTACGGAAGAATTAGTATCTATTATAGGATGCGTATTGGGCTGAAGTGCTATGGATGTAAAACCGCTGCGAGCAGCGACATTGAGTCCATGTAATAAAGTTTCTCGCTCTTCGTACCCGGGTTCTCCTAAACTAACACTGCTGTCAAACCACCCTTGTGAACAACATAAATTAGGTAAACTAATAACCTTCATTTCTTTTGAAGGTGTAATATCTGTATCAATTTGTTTAAAAAAGCCATTTTCAATTAAAATATCAACAGACTCTCCATGATATTTAGATAGAGGATCGAGTACAGTGGTAGCTTTTAATAAAACTTTCATTTCAAATATTTTAATAATAAAATTTCTATCAACAAAAAGATAAGGGCAAAAATAATAAACCATTTCCAAAATTCTTGCACGCTACTATTTTCTTTTAGTTTCTCGAATAATACAGTAATATCTTGTTCAACACTGTAGTTATTAGTTGTTGCTAGTGTATGATACTGTAATTTACTTTCTGTAGAATTATAATTATAAGCTACCTTTCCCAAAGGTTGCTCTCCTTTTTTTACGGTAAAAATACCAGCATTCTTAGGAGTATCTTCTGTAGTTATTCTAACTTTATTTGAAAAATTTTGTTGTAAGGGTATGATCGTTTCTTGTTCTGATGATAATGCAACAATCTCATCTTGATCCAAAGATTCTTGAATATCATAACTATTTGATTTTCCGATTTGATAATATAAAATAGGTCGCTGTAGACTTTCTTTTCCAATATTATAAAATACGGGTACTATTAAGGAGGTGTTTTTAAAATTACTGTATTCTGAAGCTATACTCGCAGTAAATATATAGGTGTTCCCGTAATTATAGAGAAACGAATTATCATCTGTATAGGATAAGATAGAGTTTGTAGCAGTAACTGGAAAATAGGAAGTTACTTTTGGATATTGAAAATTATCAATTTTTTTGTCAAAAACCCCAATAAATAAGGGGTGATCAAAATGAATCGTAGAGATCAAATTATCAGTAGTTATCAGAGGGGCAAATTTGGGTGCGCCTAGTTCGTTCATAAGTAGATTGTAATCTTTAAGTTCTCCTTTATGAGAAGGAATAAAACCGAGGATAGCGTTACGATCTATAGCTGTTTTTAGTGTATTAAGTAAGGTAATGGGAATTGTATCTATCTCATTTAAAATAATCAAATCAGCCTGACTAATGGCATTATAATTTAAGGTGGTTAAAGAACTTTGTGTGAGTAAAAACTCGTCTTCGGTATAAATACGTCTTAAAAAATCATCATTAGTGCCAGAAATGGTTACCACTTTGGTTTTTTTAGGAGAATTGATAGTAAGATAGCGTATGTTATCAAACGATAAATTAGGGTCCCGAACGACTAATTTACCCTGCAAAGCTTCGCCCTTTGACAAACTAAAACTTACTTGCTGTTCGGTTTTATCTACAAAGGATACAGAGGATTTTGCAAGTAGTCTGTCGTCGTTATACAATGAAATAGGAACACTGGACGCCATTAAACTGGTAGATGATACAGATGCCAAAAGAGTAAAGTCATTGTTTTGATTTTGCTCTATATAAAGCGTATCAATAGCAATATTATTTTTGGTCTCTGGTGTTAATTGAACAAGTATAGGAGAGATATCCTTATCAAGTCCTATATCGGATACATCATTATTGTTCTGAAAGTCTGATATCAAAAGCATCTTTTTAGTAGAAAGCGTATTCTTTTTAAATAGCTTTTTGGCTTTGAGATACGCAATAGCGTATGAAAGTTGATTAGGGCTGTAATCTATTTTTAAAAGATCGTTAAGAATATCTTTTTTAGTAACATCTTTAAAAACTTCTGTATTAGTAAATAAAGTAAAAATTTGATGTTCTGGGATGGCTTGAATTATATCTTGAACGGCACGCTTAAGGAGGGGGCCTTTTTGACCTTTGGCCTCCATACTAAAGGAGTTGTCCAAGTAGATAACTAGTTCTTGCGGAGTATCAAAATCCTCTTCATTAGTAAAAAAAGGTTGTGCAAAAGCAATAATTACACAAGCAAATAACAACATTCTTGTAATTAGTATCAATAATTTTTTAAGAATGGAACTCTTTCGGGTTTGTAAACTCACGGCTTTTAAAAACTGAACATTGCTAAATTCAATTTTGCGAAATTTACGAAGTTGAAATAAGTGAATCAATACAGGAATTAATAGTGCAAAAAGTGCGTAGAGAAATTCCGGATGTTTAAAATGCATTCTATATCTTAATTCTTGTGTAGGGTAAAGATACTATAAGATTTGAAATTAAAGTTTACGACTGCACCTTTTTTGGAAAAAATCAATGTAAAAATCACCCCCTATTCATATTTTACAATCCAAAATAGTAGCAAAATTTTGTTTATAACAGAGTACTTCATAGTATGAAGAGTTGTTTGTTTAAAAATAGGTGTACCTTTACCCTCAAATAAAGAGGCAACAAATACTATTTTGCTGTTGATCTCTCAAATTTTTTTTATGTCATTTACCGCCTTAGGATTATCCGACGCATTGCTCAAAGCTATAAGCGAAAAAGGATACACAAAACCATCTACAATTCAAGAGAAAGCAATTCCTGAAATTTTAGAAGGAAAAGATGTACTAGCATCAGCACAAACAGGAACAGGAAAAACCGCTGGGTTTATCCTTCCAATATTACAAATTATTACAGAAACAAAGAAACAGGGAAAACGTCCAATTAGAGCATTAGTATTAACACCAACACGTGAGTTAGCAGCTCAGATCTTGGAGAATGCAGAAGCTTACAGCAAATATCTTGATATTAAATCAACCGTAGTTTTTGGTGGGGTTAACGCAAAACCTCAAATCAGAACGCTTCGCAACGGGGTTGATATTTTGGTAGCTACCCCTGGTAGATTACTAGATTTACATAGTCAGAAAGCATTAAGTTTAGGCAGAGTTACCACCCTTGTTCTTGATGAGGCAGATCGCATGTTGGATATGGGGTTTCAACGGGATATTAATAAAATATTAGATCTATTACCATCGAAGCGTCAGAACTTATTATTTTCTGCAACTTTTTCTAAAGAAATAAAGAAGTTAGCAAATGGTATTTTACATCACCCAGTGACTGTAGAAGCAGCACCAGAAAACTCAACAGCCGAAAAAGTTAATCAGCGTATGTATTTATTAGACAAAACTAATAAAGCAGCAGCTGTTATAAAACTAATATCGGAAGGTAATTGGAAACAAGTCTTAATTTTTACGCGTACAAAGCATGGCGCTAATAGGCTTAGTGAAAAATTAACAAAAAGCGGCATCTCTGCTGCAGCTATTCACGGAAATAAAAGTCAAGGTGCTAGAACAAAAGCACTAGATGGTTTCAAGAAGAGTAAGATCAGAGTTTTGGTAGCCACTGATATCGCAGCTAGAGGATTAGATATACCTTTATTGCCACATGTAATTAATTATGAGTTGCCCAATATTGCTGCAGATTATGTGCATCGCATTGGTAGAACGGGTAGAGCAGGTGCTAGTGGTGAAGCTATCTCATTAGTTTCTCATGATGAAGCAGCATACATGTGGGATATTGAAAAACTTTTGGGAGATCCAATAGCAAAAGATACAATAGAAGGATTTGAACCATTAACTCCTTTTCCTACCACTGCCGCAAAGAAAGGTATTGCATCAAAGCATCGGTCTGGAGCCAATACTAAACGTAAACCACAACAGCGCAGGTCACGCAATACAAATAGAAAAAGATAAACTTTGGTTGATATGTATAAAATACAACTATAGTATAATGCATAAAAGCGAAAGTATCCACTTCCGCTTTTATGCATTTATTTTTTTTAATAAACTATTGTATTAAAATATATAGTAGCCTACTGATATTTGAAAAGCTGAGTTTTTTCCGTCAAAATTCTCAACAACTTCAGTAAAACCTATGTTATAGCGTATTTGTGCAAAAAAGGAACTAATTTCTACTCCTGCACCAACAGCACCACTAAAATCAAAGCTTTCAGGTTTTGCGCCATTTTTTACATCATCATTTACAACAAAGCCAAATTGAGGACCAGCTTCAATGCTAAGTACTTTAGCAAATTTATATTTTAATAAAACAGGGACATTAAGATAATCAATATTTCTATCCTTAACACCCTGAGCAGAATATAGAACTTCTGGTTGCAAAGCAATCATATCCATTAAACTTACTTGAGCTACAGCACCAATATGATACCCAGTTCTACCATCCAAATCACTATCTACATCATCTCCGCTTAGTGTTGCAAAGTTAACACCTCCTTTAAAACCAAATTTAAGGTCTTGCGCTTGCGTAGCAACTGAGAATCCAAAAATTGCAATAGCAGATAAAAATATTCTTTTCATAATTGTAAATTTTAAGGTTTATTAAGTTCAAAGATAACTCAAAAAATAAAGGATTATTGTTATTTTTTAATTGAAGTACTGTCAGAGAAGCTAATGCGCTTGTGCATAATATTGTATCTTCGCCAAAAAAACAAAAATATAACTGTGCAACACGAGTTTAGTATACAAGTATCTCCACACATAGCTGCCGACAAAGAATTATTAAAGCAAAAAATAGCACAACTAAATAAGTTGAAGGTAGCCGAGATTTCTCATATACAAATAGTTAAACGTTCTATTGATGCTAGGCAAATTGCAGTTAAAGTTAATTTAAAGATTAGAGTATACATTAATGAAATGTTTGTCGATACTCCGATACGATTACCTGATTACCCGTTGGTGTCGAATGCGAGCGAGGTGGTTATCATTGGGGCTGGACCTGCTGGGTTATTTGCCGCATTGCGTGCTATAGAATTAGGATGTAAACCAATTGTTTTGGAGCGAGGTAAAGATGTTCGTGCAAGACGACGAGATTTGAAAGCAATAAATAGGGATCATCTTGTAAATGAAGATTCTAATTATTGTTTTGGGGAAGGAGGAGCAGGCACGTATAGTGATGGTAAACTATATACCCGATCAAAAAAGAGAGGTGATGTAACCAGAATTTTGGAGTTATTGGTTGGCTTTGGAGCGACACCCCAAATTATGGTTGAGGCTCACCCTCATATTGGTACAAATAAATTACCTGATATTATTGCGTCGATTCGCAATAAAATTATTGCACAAGGTGGGGAAATCCATTTTGATACGCGCGTTATTGATTTTCAGATAAAAAATAGTGCTATTACAGGTGTAGTTACAAAAAATGGAACGACAATAGATACCAATGCTGTAATTTTAGCTACTGGTCACTCGGCCAGAGATGTGTATGAATTACTGTATAATAAGCAAATTCATATCGAAGCAAAGCCTTTTGCACTGGGTGTAAGGGTAGAACATTCTCAACATCTAATCGATAAAATCCAGTATAAATCTGAAAACAGAGGACCATATTTACCTCCATCTCCTTACAGTATAGTCAAACAGGTGCAGGGAAGAGGAATGTATTCGTTTTGTATGTGTCCAGGAGGAGTCATAGCACCGTGCGCTACTAGTCCAGGAGAAGTTGTAACTAATGGATGGTCACCTTCAAAAAGAGATCAGCCTACATCAAATAGCGGTATCGTTGTAGAATTAAGACCAGAGGATTTTAAAGAATATTTTTCTCATGGTCCTTTAGCTGGAATGCATTTTCAAAAAAGTATTGAACAAAAGGCATGGCAATTAGCAGGTGAAACACAGCGGGTCCCTGCACAACGTTTGGTGGATATGGTTCATAGTAAAGTTTCAAAAGATTTGCCTTTAACTTCCTATAAACCGGGACTTACTAGTATTGAGATGGGTGAGGTTTTTCCTCCTTTTCTTCATCAAATTTTGCAACAAGGATTTAAAGCTTTTGATAAAAGTATGCGTGGCTATTTAACTAACGATGCAGTTGTGCATGCGCCAGAGTCTAGAACTTCGTCTCCTGTGCGTATACCTCGAGATCGCATTAGTTATGAGCATGTTCAAATCAAGGGTTTGTATCCTAGCGGAGAAGGTGCTGGGTACGCGGGTGGTATTATATCGGCAGCTATAGATGGTGAAAAATGTGTTGAGGCATGTATTCGTAATCTAAAATTAAACTAGTAAAAAACTGAGTACGATAACTTATTTTTTTACCGTAAAATTGAAGGAAGTACCCTCTTTTTCTTTTGAAACTACATTGATAGTTCCATGGAGACTATCTATTAATTTTTTAACTGTACTCAGACCAATGCCGTTACCTTTGTTACCTTGTCGATCCGATTCTGCTACGGTAGTGAATAAATCAAAAATTAAATGTTGCTTATCTTTTGGAATACCGATTCCATTGTCTGATACTTGAAAACGATAATCATTTTTGTGTTCTTCACATTTTATACTGATGATCACCTCTTCTTTATCATTGTATTTTAAGCTGTTGCCGATTAGATTTAATAGAATTTGCTCTAGTGCAGCACGATTGCAATGCAAGTTTACATTCTCATCAGGAAAGTTAATTATAACCTTGTGGTCAATTCCAAGAAGTTCGACAATCTCTTCTAATAAATGATTTAGATGAAATTCTTCGGGTTTGGTTCTTGAAAGGCCATCAGACTCATAGTAAGAGAGCAAATTATCAACATAATCGCTTAACTTGAAGGAGGATTGTTTTAAGTTATCTAGATAAGCTACACCCTTGGTATCTAATTGATTTCTATATTTAGCCCTAAGCACATCTGTTGTTAAGATCATATTGGCCAAGGGCATTTTCATGTCATGTGATACGATACCTGCAAAACCTTTAAGTAATTCATTTTTTTGGGTAAGTTCTAATTGTAATTTTTGAAGTTGTTCATTGTTTTTCCTCAATGTTAGTAACTTCATTATTTGTCTTGCTAGTATTTGTAAGGATTGAATTTGTTTTTTACTAATCGTATTAGGCTTATGATCAATTACACAGAGTGTACCCAAAGCATGACCCCCTTCGTCTTTTAAGCTTACTCCTGCATAAAATATTATAGGCGTCTCACCTGTGGTATAAGGATTATCATAAAATCTAGTATCCTTTTTTGCATCTTCTACAATTAATACTTCATCTTCTTCCAAAATTGTATGACTGCAAAACGAATACTTGCGTTCAGAGCTACAAATATCCATGCCAAAGGTGGCTTTAAGCCATACTTCATCTTGATCTACTAAAGAGATAATTGCAACTGGTTTACCAGTGATCTCGGCAGCAAGATCGGTAATTTCGTTATACTCAATTTCTTTTTCTGTATGTAAAACATGATAACTGTGAAGAGCTTTGAGTCGTTCTTCTTCGTTTATTGCTTTTGCGGGGTTGAGCATAATAAAAGAGAATCTTAAAATATAGTTGACAAATATATAAAATTAAAGAGTAGCAGTTCTGATTAAAAAAGTTGAATTTTTTAAATACCTCTTTATGATTACATATGTTTTTTTAAAGAAAAGTGAAAAGAGGTGCCTTTTCCTATCTTAGATGATAGGGTTATAGTGCCTCCTAAATTTTCTACTAGATTCTTTACCGTATTAAGCCCAATCCCATTGCCTGTATTACCAGATCGATCTTTATCCACAGCTGTTTTAAATAAGTCAAAAATTTTACTTTGCTTCTCCTCTGAAATACCAATGCCATTATCTGTAATACTGAAGTAATAATAAGAATCACCATCGCCAACCTTAATGTCGATTTCTATTAAGTCTTTATCATTATATTTTAAACAATTACCGATCAAATTTAGAAAGATTTGCTCCAATGCTGCTCTGTTTACATATAGATCCATTGAAGTTTCGGGAAAATGAATAGTCACATCATCACTTATACTTAATAGGTCTACAATTTCTGATAATAATTCATTGAGATCAAATTTTTCTAATTTATCTTGAGTATCATGTTCTGATTCATAATGAGAAAGTAAATCATTGATATAATCACTTAGTCTAAAAGCGGATTCTTTTAAATAGGATAGATATTCTAAGGCTTTAAAATCAAGTTTATTAAAATATTTGTTTCGCAATACCTCTGTAGTAAGAATAATATTGGACAAGGGCATTTTTATGTCGTGAGACACAATACCAGCAAAATCTCTAAGTAATGCATTGCGTTTTTCAACCTGCGATTGATTCCACGATAATTGTTTGTTTAATTTTGTTAGGGTTAAGATTTTGATTATTTGTCGTGAAGTAACTTTCAAAAACTCTAAATGCTCTTCGGAAATGTGACTAGGTTTCGAATCAAAAATGCATAAGGTACCCAATGGAAATCCCTGTTCGTCGATTAAACATACTCCTGCATAAAACCTAACCGAATGACTATTGTTAACTGATGGAAACTTGGAGAACCTAGTATCTATAAGCGCATTTTCGACTATCAGATATTTTTGTTCTTCTAAGATAGCGTGACTACAAAATGAGTAGGCTCTTTCGTCTTGTTCTTGATCATATCCCGTACTCGCTTTATACCAGGTATAATCCTTATCCACAAATGATATTAAAGCAATAGGCTTGCCAGTCATTTTGGATGTTATTTTAGTTATTTCGTCATAAATGGTTTCTCTTGGAGTGTTTAAAATTTGATAACTATGTAATGCCTGCAATCGTCTACTTTCGTAGGGTGTGGTTGAGTTGGTAATCATATATATTAGAATAAGCCCGTGTATTTTACATAAATTTAGTGATTATTAACATAATTTTTAGTAAACAAATGTTAATTAAATGCGGTTGTTCTTCGATTAGTCACAACTTTTAATAATTTCTTAACGAACAGACATTTTATATAAGAAATTAGTAACGCTATCACCTTATTTAATTAACTATAGATCTTTTTGTCCCTATTATTTTT
Organism: Aquimarina rhodophyticola; assembly: GCF_042434915.1. Lineage (GTDB taxonomy): Bacteria > Bacteroidota > Bacteroidia > Flavobacteriales > Flavobacteriaceae > Aquimarina. The sequence continues at coordinate 1,631,468 of NZ_CP170198.1, read as the reverse complement.
GAAGTCATAATTATAAATAATAAACTAAAAAAATCATGACAACAATTTTGAAAGGGCTATTTAAAATTAGTTTACTCTCGCTACTATTACTTATCATAAGCTGCGATGTAGAGGATGGCATCGACGGCCTTAATGGTACGGATGGCAAAAATGGCATTGACGGTGTTGATGGCGCTAAGGGAGATAACGGTAAGGATGGAGAAGATTTTGTTCCCCAACCTACAATATTTGCAAATAAATCGAGTATTGAACCATTAGTGGCGATGGCACCTCAGTTCAATTATGTAAAAGCATACTCTTTAATTAGTACCCCAGATGTAATAGATGAATCTTTTCAATTAGCCGGGTCTGCAGATGGCGCAGGATTCTTAAAAGAAGATGATGGTTATATCTATGTAGTAAACTGCGAGGATAGCTACAGCGTTGCAAGGATAAGATTAGATAAAAATTTAATTCCCGTTTCGGGAGATTACTTGCTTAACTCTGGCGTTTCAGATTTTGCAAGACAGTGTTCTGGAACTATGTGGGAGGCTGCTATTCATGGGGGTACAAGCGATTTATTTTTATCGGCTTCTGAAAGTATTAATTATGACATTAAAGGAATTGACCCAAGGATTGAGGTACCTACTCCGAATGCAGATTTTGGTTTGGATGCTTTAGGTGAATTTTCTTGGGAAAATGCAGTGCCTTTGCCAAAAGATGCGTATTCTGGTAAGACTGTGATAATTGGAGGTGATGATGATTCTAGTGGTTCTGAAGGTCAAGTGACATTGTATTACTCTGAGAACGGTGATGCAGATTTAGAAAATGGAAAGATTTACGTCTTGAGATTTAAACAAATTTCTGACGGTGCTCAAGGAGTACAAACCGTGACTCCTAATACAATTTATAATGAAGCTAGTTTGGATTTTGGTACTTCTTATGATGTTGAATTTGTAGAAATTACAAATGGCAAAAATTTGACTAAAGATGAAATGGAAGTTGCCTGCCAAGATGTATTTGCTTCACAGTTTATGAGAGTTGAAGATGTAGACTATCAAAAGGGAACAGATGAAAAAGGGAGAAATGTATTTTTTGCTGTAACAGGTAGAGGACCAGGAAGAGGGACATATAACGACTGGGGAACAGTTTATAAACTAGAACTGAATGAAAATTCACCTTTGACAGGTACATTGACGCAAATAATTAGTGGTAATACCGACACAAATAATATGGATGGTAATCTGGCAGAACTTCAAAGTCCTGATAACATTTGTGTAACCGAGAATTTTATATATGTACAAGAGGACCCAAATTCGTTCGATAGAGGGCATGCTGCACAAATCTATCAAACAGATATTAATGGTAATAATCCTCAAAAAGTATTAGAACTTGTAGTACGTCAAGATTTAGCTCAAAATAATAGTACGGGTATTAGTGGCGAATTTGGATCTCTAATTGATATTTCTGACAAAATAGGAGAGCCAAATACATTTTTATTAGCATTACAACCACACTATTGGAAACATGACGACTTCAAAGGCTTAGACGGGCATATCAATGCTACTTTTGAGGATAATCAAGCTTCACAAATAGTCATCTTAAAGGGACTACCTAGATAAAATAATGTGTTAGTTATACTTTTGAAAAGGTCTTTATCTGTTGATAAAGATCCTTTTCTTTTTACTCGTTTTTAATATTTTAATTTAATGAAAGTTTATTTAAAATTAGGTATTCTATTGTTTATGATATCTTGTTCAAAAGAAACAAAGCAATATGAAATTAATTGGACGCCAATTCAGCACTACTACTTAACCAATTTAGAAACATCAATTAATCAACTAACCACCCTAAAAAGAAAAGATTTACAAATTGAAGAGGCAAAAGTTATATTTGCATCGGTTAGAAATGCTTTTAAAAAGGCAGAACCTTATGCATCGTACCTTAATCCATCGGTGGGTCACCGTGTTAACGGCCCCGCTCTACCTATTTTCAAAGAAGACAATCAAAAGATCATAGAACCTGTAGGTCTGCAAACAATCGAGGAGTCCATATATGAAGATAAAATGGCTACTGCTCATTTTAGACGAGAGGTTGATATTACAATTGGATTATTAAAAACATTGACAAAGTCTGTAGCAAAGAGACCCTTGAATGCACAACGATTTTTTATTGCTACACATCAACAACTTTTGCGAATAATAAGTTTAGGAATAACAGGTTTTGATACCCCTATAAGTCATTTAGGACTTCAAGAATCTGCGTTGTCATTACAAAGTTTGGCAGATGTCTATACAATGACTATACAAATGGACATCAAAAAAAAGGATGCAGATTTGGATTCAGCTTTTTTAGATTCAATAGTAAAAGCTATTCGGTTTATAGAAACACAACCATCTTTTGAAGATTTTGATAGGTATACTTTTTTGAGAGATTACATGAATCCAATTACAAGATTATGGGTTTCAATGCGTCAAAAATCTGGATTATGGAAGGATAACCTAGCATTTCCATTTAATTTTAATGCACCTACTTTTTTTGAGCATGATTCTTTCAACACAGAATATTTTACTTCAGCAATTAATCGTAATACAACTAGAGATCGAATAGCTTTGGGAGAGCGATTATTTTTTGATAAAAATTTATCCAAAAATAAGACAATCTCATGTGCTACATGTCATCTTCCTAACGAGGCATACAGCGATACCTTAGTTAATAGTTTGGATAATAATGGAAATCCCTTGTTGCGTAACACACCTACTTTGATAAATAGTATCTATCAACGCAGCTTCTTTTGGGATGGAAGATCACAAACATTATTGGATCAGATAGCATCAGTTTTCACCAATGAAAAAGAGTTTGATTCTACAGTTCATCAGTTTTCAAATGAAATTCTTAAAGATACTACCTATATAGAATTATTTAATAAAGCTTACGGTGGATTATCCAGTCGAAATACAGAAGTGATAAAAGCTATTTCCTCATTTATTGGGACACTAAATGGTTTTAATGCTAAGTTTGATAGAAACATAAGGGGAGACGAAAATACTTTTACCGAACAAGAAAAGCAAGGATTTAATTTGTTTGCTGGCAAGGCTCTTTGTGCTACCTGTCACTTTATTCCTTTAATGAATGGAACCGTACCACCCTTTTATACAGAGACTGAAAAAGAAGTAATTGGAGTACCCCAAACTGAAGCGAATTTAGAGTTAGATAATGATACCGGTTTCTATTGGAAATTTAAAGAGTCAATTCATAAAGGAATGTTTAAAACGCCTACCGTACGCAATGTTGAGAAGACAGCTCCATATATGCATAATGGGGTATATAAAACATTGGATCAAGTGATGGAATTTTATAATCTGGGGGGAGGAGCAGGTTTAGGTTTTGACCTGCCACATCAAACCTTGCCATTTGACAAATTAGAGTTAACGGATGCAGAATTAGAAGCTTTGATAGCGTATCTTAAAACATTAACCGATTATCAAGTTGCAACAGATAGTTAAAACTATAAAAAGTTGTTAGTAAATTAAACAAAAATTGTAGCGCATATAAACCCATCACATACCCAAAGATGGGTTTTAGTAGATAGTTTAGAACTTTTCAAAAACCCCTAAACCAAAAAGCGCATAATCATATTTTACCGGATCTTCTGGACAAAGGTAGCGTAAACTTTCATCTAATTCTGATAATGCCTTTCCATCATTTTGTTTACGGTTAAGTAAACCCAATTTACGGGCTACATTACCAGAGTGTACATCTAATGGGCATGACAGTATTTTAGGGGGAATTGTTTTCCAAATACCAAAATCGACCCCTCCCTTTGAACTGCGAACCATCCATCGTAAAAACATATGAATACGCTTTGCTGCCGAATTTTTTAAAGGATCACTCACATGTTTTTGTGTGCGGTCTGGATGAGGTAGAGCAAAAAATTCTTTTTTAAACTCATGTATCGCATAGTTTAGGTTCTCATGACGGGCAAATTGGCTATAAAAAGACTCCATATCACCATGCGTATTATATAAAGCTTGTAACGCCTTAATAAAATAGGCAAAGTCGATGGCATTAAAAGTACGATGTACAAAACCGTTTAATTTGGTTAAATCTACATCTGTATGATACATCACAAAGTTATATGGATCGTTACCCATCAAGTCCATCATACGATGTGCATTTTTGAGTATACTTTTTCTATTGCCCCAAGAAATAGTTGCAGTCAAAAACCCTGAAATTTCAATATCCTTTTTATTGGTATATCGATGTGGTACTTGAATGGGATCGGTTGTAATAAAATCGGGTTGCTCATAATAGAAGGATTTTTGATCCAAAAATTCTTTTAAATCTTGTGCTTGCATCAGGAGTACTATTTAAAGTTTAATTATTTTAAATCCCAAAGATAAAATCATAAAAGCAGTTTAACCATTGATAAAAAAAGTAAAAACCATAAATACTAAGTCTTTTTACCTGATTTTTTCAAATACTAATTCAGTACTTTAAACTTTTGCTATTTTTAATTGAATTAGTATGATGTTAAGACCCAATAAGATGTCAGTTACTCTATTATTCGAATAAAATTATGGAAACAAAAGAATTTATATTTCTATTACTTGGAATTCAAACTTTTATGGTCACAGGGATTTTATTTTTTTATCGATCAGAAAAATATAAGTTAAATCGATATCTAGGATTTTTCTTTCTTACGTTACTCATCGAGATACTTATGTTTTTTATTCATCGTATGGATACTGTCCATCCTTCAATTTATTATTTACCATTTCGTTTCAATCTTCTTACGATTAATTTTTTATATCTTTTTGCAGCTGAAACTTCTGGAAAAAGAATGAAATACAAATGGAAAACATACATTCCAGCAATTATTGAATTTTTGGTATTTTTTGTACTCTTTTTATCCATATGTATTCGACCAAAAATACATCAATATATACAAACCACATACTTTTGGCATATAAGTCGTATTATTTCTATAGTATATTTTTTTATTATGAGCACCTTAATACTTAAACAGGTAGTGGCTCATCATACATTGTTAAACAGATATTATACAAACAAAAGATTTAAATCTATTATATGGCTAGGTATATTTTGCATTTTGGGTAGTATCTTAAATATTATTAGTTATTTAAGATTTTATTTTAACGATAATGAAACTATCGTAATACTATTTAATAGTAGTTATTTATTAACTATGTATTATATAAGTATTGCAAGTATCGTGCAAATTAATATTGTCAACACCATTCACCCACCCAAAAAACAAGAGGATAAAAATAATTTAAAAGAGATATATGCCAGAGTTAAACACCATATGGAGGTTGATAAAGCGTATCTAGACCCCAAGATTAACTTACGTAAAATAGCTTTAGAAGTAGATCTTCCGCAACGTAATATTTCAAAAGCTATTAATGTGATTGAAAACAAAAATTTTAATACTTTTATTAACTCTTATCGTATTGAAGAAGTGAAGAAATTACTGCAATCAGATTCACATCAAAAATACTGTATATCTGCTATAGCAGATGAAGTAGGGTTTAATTCTAGAGCATCATTTTATAAAAACTTTAAAAGCATTGTAGGAGAATCTCCAACCGCTTATGCAAAAAACATCGAGAACTGACGTATTAAATTGTATGTGTTAAATCATGTTTCAGGATGTCCTAAAACAAGATTTGAGACACTTTTTTGTTGCTATTTGATCAATAATAGTTGAGCTTTGAGATTCATAAACACAAACTCAATAATTATGAAAAATGTAAAACAAATTGCACTAAGTGTATTAGTGACTGGTAGTTTACTATTTACTGCTTGTCAAAAGGATGAGATTTCTACAGAAACTCAAGAAATCAATAACGAGCCTACAAAAGAACAATTAAGTAAATTGTTTGATATGGGTGTCAATATTGACGAAGTAACAATTCAAAAAATTTCATTACTTAATGGTGATACTGCAGAGTATTTTGTATCAGGTGATATCACAATACCAGTAGATGGTTTTGAGACTTTGCCCAATTTGGAGTCTAATACAAATGGAACTAAGCAATATCGTACAAACAACCTAATATCAAGTGCTAATAGAACCATAGATGTATTAGGATACACTGGCGGTAGTGGCCAAGGTCTAAATGCGACGAATCAAGAAGCGTTAAGGAGAGCTGTAGCCAACTATAATAATGTTAATTCAACGTTGAATATGAGATTAACTTTTGGTACAAATTATCAAAATGCAGACTTGGTTGTTTATGTTCGTAGTGACCTAGGTGGCGGGGGACAGGCTGGTTTTCCATCTGGTGGTAATGTTTACAAATGGGCGAGAATAGGTCCTAGTGTTTCTAATAATGGAGTGACATACGCTACTCATGTAATTACTCATGAGATGGGACACTGTATCGGCCTTAGACATACAGATTGGTTTGCTAGATCTTGCGACGGAAGTAATGAGGGTGCTGGTTCTGTAGGAGCTATTCATATCCCAGGAACGCCGACTGGGATTGATAGAACATCCATTATGATCTCATGTGCCACAGGTAATGAGAATGGAGTGCTAAATAGAAACGATGTAACCGCTATCGAGTATTTATATTAAAAAAAGAATAAATATGTACATGGGCTGCCTTTTTTGGCAGCCCTTTTAATTTTCAATGTTACCGTCTACCATAACTAACTTACGATCAGCCATATCGGCTAATTCTTCGTTGTGAGTTACAATTACAAACGTTTGACCAAACTTATCCCTTAATTCAAAAAAAAGCGAATGTAGTTTTTTGGCTGCTTCGCTATCCAAGTTTCCTGATGGTTCATCTGCAAATACCACCTTTGGACTATTAATCAAAGCCCGAGCTACTGCTACTCTCTGTTGTTCACCCCCAGATAAAGCTGATGGTTTATGGTCATAGCGATTAGATAGTCCAAGAAAATCTAAAAGCTCTTTTGCGCGATGTATTGCTGCAGTTTTTGACGTGTTTTTAATAAATGCAGGGATACATACGTTTTCTAATGCAGTAAATTCTGGTAAAAGTTGATGAAATTGAAAAATAAAACCAAGTTTTTCATTTCTAAACTTAGCCAATTGCTTTTGAGAAAGTGATTTAATAGCCGTATTATCGATAATAAGTTCGCTTTCCTTTTTAGTATCAGCTTTATCTAAGGTGCCAAGAATTTGTAATAAAGTAGTTTTTCCTGCTCCCGAAGCTCCTACAATAGAAACAATTTCACCTTCATGAATGTGCAAATCTACACCTTTTAAAACAGCCAAGGTACCGTAACTTTTAAAAATCTGATTTGCTTTGATCATAAGTTTAATTTGAAGTGTGAAAGTAAATATAATTGGATAATTAACCAATGCTAATGGTTAAGAAGAACGTTTAAAATTATTTATATCTAAAAAGTAAACAACGCGTAGTGAAAGATTATGCTGAATAGGTTGATTAAATAAATTATCCATACTTTCTGTGTAATTAATTGAAGATAATTCGTCTTGATTAAATATTTGATTACGATAGAGTAGGGTAGCTTCACTACCAGGTGCAAACCGCCAATTAAAACTTAGGTCTAGATTCCAGATATTGAAGTTTGTATTAGGATCATCATCTGGCTCAAATAAATACTCATTTTGAGTACGTGTTCCATCTACATTTAAGGTAGAAAAGACATTTTCAGCATAGTTAGCAGTACTCCAGAAATTTCTAAATTTAAGGTTAATCGCTTTAAAAGGATTAAAATTATAACTTAAATTAATTGAATTTTCAAGAGAAGTAATATCTCTTTGTCCAAAGTAGATACGATCTAGATCTTCGTCATTATTCACATATCCTATATTCTTTTCTTGTACGCTATATTCAGAACTTAAAATCATAAGTAGCTTATCAGAGAAGCGGTAACGTGGCGAAAGCTCTAATTCAAAATTTTTACGATCGTTACCAATCCAATCTCGCATACCAACACTAATATCATAAGCAAATTTTTTACGATAGTCTGATGAAACCCAGACTCTTCCTCCTACGTTTTCTCTAAAAGTTACAAAGCGACCATCTACCCGAGGTTCAAAATAATCATCATTTTTAGAGTTATAATTAGCAAAACCACCAAAGGCTAGTCGTTCTTTAGTTGCAAAAAACCAATCAACTTCAATAGAATTTTGAGTTTTTATACTGGGATCATACAATCGCCTATGGCGAGCAACCATACGTATACGATATTCGTTAAACCAAGCAGTTGGTTTAAAAATTTGAAAAGACGTACTGACTCTAAAATTGTTGTAATTGTTGGTAAAGTTAACTCCAAAGTCGTTGATATCATAAGTTTTATTAGCCAGATCATGTCCAAAGCCATAGCGAAACTGTCCTTTAATTCTATCAAAATCTAGCTCTGATGCAAATCCAGAAACATTTGAATCAGCTAAGTTTAATTGACTCATTATAGTTCGCCCAGTTAAGCGGAAGCTATTTGCATTGTTCGTCAAATTCCACGCTAGGGCAGAGGTATTAGCATCTCTAAATTTACTTCCGCTACGCGTAACATTAGTATTTATTAAAGAAATAGAAGAGTTTTTGTTAAATAATTGATCCACCACAAAAACATTGTAATTTGCTAGAGGTTCTACCAGCTGTGTTCTTGTTTTTCCTGAAATAGAATCTTTTATTGTTACTTCTGTACGTTCTGTAACTGCATTAAAAAAGCCAACACCAAGGTTATCTTGGGTTCGTCCCGAAACTTTTATGGCATTTAATAGGTTTACTTTTTGAGGTTCATTTTCTACAAATTCGTGCTGGGCTAAATCCTCTTCCTCTACATTTTCTGATGGTGCATTACCCACTCTTCGTGAAAAGAAAATATTACCTTTATTAAATAATTCTGTTCCTTCAGTAAAAAATTGTCGGTTCTCGTCGAAGGTTTGTTCAAATGGTCCTAAATTGAGTCTAACGTTATCGAACGAGGCTTGACCAAAATCAGGAATTAAAGTAGCGTCCAGTGTAAAACTATCATTTAATCCGTACTTAACATCCATACCTGCGCTTAAATTGGTTTCAAATTCACCTTCAAAATGGGAAACATCTCCTTGTACAAAAGGAAAGAAAGTGAGACGTACAGGAGGATTAATATTGCGAACACCTTGAACCAATCCATTATACTGTGTTTGCTGACCAACAGAATTATCAATTCGAGACCAACTATGCGTTTGATTTTGTCTGGTAAGTCTTCGATAAAAATTTACACTCCAATCCTGAATCTCAGATTCTGGAAAACGTAGCGCATTGTACGGAATTTTAAACTCTGCATACCAGCCCTTTTCATCAGAAGTGGTTTTAGCTTCGAAAACTACATTATAACTAAAATCTTCATTAAACTGATCGGCTCTTGCATCACCTATAGTTCCTGCACTTGTGATAAAAAAGCGTGTTTCATTGATGCCATCATTGTATGTGTTTAGCGCAATAGAAAAAAAGTCTGCTTGTACAAAGACATCATCACGCTGACTAAACTGTTTCAAGATTTTTTTTGGCTCTTTGTCAAACATATAAGCTGCTACATATACAGCTTTATTATCATAAGCCATTTTAACCTCGGTTCGAGATTGGTTTGAAATGCTACCTTCATTACTGGGCTGAAACATGTTAAAATTGCCAGAAGGAGCTATCTCTTCCCATATAGCATCATTTAAATCACCATCGATTTTGGGTGGATTTGCTATACGATGTGCATGGATAGTCTTATTATTTTGAGCTGATGTAGAAAAAACACAACATATAGCGAATAAGCTCAGTACTAAGCGCATTAAAATTGTCATAAAGTCTGTTAAAAAATTCTTACTTCCTATAATGAAATGCAAACTTATGATTATTATAATAAAGTTAGTTATTAATAATACGTTAAAAGTAAAGTAACTTGTTTATCAATAAACTAATTTCGTTAAACAATTATAAAATTTATGGATTCTAAAGATCAACAGGAAATAGCTGTTTTTGCCGGGGGATGTTTTTGGTGTACAGAGGCAGTCTTTCAAAGATTAAATGGAGTAGTAGAGGTAGTGTCTGGGTACACAGGTGGTTCTATCAAGAATCCAGCATATCGAGAAATTACTACAGGGCGAACCGGTCATGCCGAAGCAGTCAAAATTACGTATAGGTCAAATGTTATATCTTATAAAGAGTTGTTAGAAGTTTTTTTTTACACGCATGATCCAACAACATTAAATCAACAAGGAGCAGATAAAGGGACACAGTATAGAAGTGCGATATTTTATGTTGATAACATACAAAAGGTAATTGCAGAGCGACTCATTAAAAAACTAAGTAACGATGACATATTTAACACTCCAATAATCACCGAAATTTCGAAATTAGGACCGTTCTACCCAGCAGAACAGGAGCATCATAACTATTATAATCAAAACAGCGATCAAGGCTATTGCCAATATGTTATTAATCCAAAACTGGCAAAACTTAGAAAAAATTTTGAAAGTAAACTAAAAAGGGAAATTAAATAAAAACTCAAATTGAATGCCGTATACTAAGTTAGAGGAGTACAACATCCAAGTTACTGAAGAAATCAAAAGTAAATTTGCATCTATAATAACAGATTTAGGTGAAGATATCACAAGAGCAGGTATTACAAAAACTCCAGAACGAGCGGCAAAAGCGATGCAATTTCTTATGCAGGGTTATGATCAAGATGCAGCAGAGATTTTAAGAAGTGCAATGTTTAAAGAAGACTACAATGAGATGGTAATCGTCAAAGATATAGAGTTATATTCTTTGTGTGAACATCACATGCTACCTTTTTTTGGCAAAGCTCACATAGCTTATATACCTAATGGTCATATAGTGGGTTTAAGTAAATTACCTAGAATTGTAGATGTTTTTTCACGACGTATGCAAGTTCAAGAGCGGCTAACTCATGATATTTTAGAGTGTATTAACACAACTTTAAAGCCCAAAGGAGTTGCGGTGGTTATAGAGGCCCAACATTTATGCATGATGATGCGAGGTGTTCAAAAACAAAACTCATCAACCACAACCTCTGGATTTAGAGGTCAATTTGAAAAAATAGAAACACGTAATGAATTTCTGAAGTTAATAAGTGCTGATCTTAAGTAATAAATCTTTGGCATTTTTTTTGTTATATTAGTTATAAACTATAAAAAATATGCAAAATAAATATAAATTACTGCGACAAGGTATAGTCTATGATCTCTTAGGGATGGCTTCAATGGCCATACCATTAATTGGCCCGTTCTTAGACCTTATATGGGCTCCCTATGCGGCAAAAAAAATGAGTACCATGTATCCTGGTCGTCAAGGTAAAATAGCTTCTATACTAACGTTTATTGAAGAAATAATTCCAGGTACAGATATAATTCCATCTTTTACCTTGATGTGGTGCTATACGTTTGTATTTCAAAAAACCAAAGTAAATAAGGATATACATACAATCGATATTGATGCCGAAGTAGTTCAATAACGAAGTGTAAAATCCAAGACGCTATTCTTTAAAAAATTTTGAAAAGCCTAAACGAGACAACATTTTCTTTTCAAATTGCCAGAAAAAAGAAAATTGACCGAAGAGCCAACCCATTACAATCAAAAGAATCTGATATATCGGAAAAATTAAAATGATTCGCAGTGGCCAATAAATATAGGTGGCAGTGTTTTCGTTTGAAAGACCTAAGAGACTCAAAATAGGATCTGAAATTTTAGCCGAAGTTGAACCAGTAATTGCAAATACAATAAAAATAGCAATTAATTCCCAACGATAAGATACTTCCCATTTGTCTTCTAATTTTTTAAATATTTTTAAAGTTATCCAAAGAAAGAATAATGCTATGGCTAGCGAAAGTATTAACTTAGTTAGTAGGTATAAGCCATTACTTTCTGAAAAATTGGTTAACATTTTATTAGCAACTAGATATCCAGAAAAAAGTAATCCAATAATTCCAACTAAGGGAAATATAAGTTGCCAATTCTGATTAATTTCCCACCGATTTTTAAAATTTTGCATGATGCAAAATTACTATAAAAAGGCGAACATCAAAAACTTGTTAGTGCTAAAAGTTTATCGTCTAGAGAAGAAAAACTTTTGCTTATACCGTTGCTCTAAAAACAAAAAGTAATTGTATAAGAGGTAATTAACCTCATATCCATAGTGGATATTTTGCTGATAGTTAATTTCCTGCATATAAATATTTGGATTAAATTGTTGTGGCTGTCGTACGCGTTGATTGTATGCAATTACATTGCTCCTATTGCGTGTTTCCAAAAATTGTTCGGAGTAGTAACCCCTAGGACGCTGAGTGACAATCCAAGCATTAAAACCAGGTTCAATAATTATAATTTCATATTCGAGACTATCATTTGCAATTCTCAGGGTGTCACTTGTGTTACTATTAATCTTGTCAAGATCACGGATCTGATTTTTGGACGAACTACAACTATAAATAGTTATTCCTAAAATAAATATTATTACAATTTTTTTCATAGTATAAAAATATTCAAAACAATATGAATACTATGTTGTAGAAATTATAAATTCCAGAATGTTATTTGATTTTCTTCAATTTCTTGTATATCTGACAACTCGATATCCGTGTTGTACATAATTATTTCTGTAAAACGATTATTGGCAAACTCATTATTAATTCCATTAGCATATAGTATTCCAAAATTATTTGTAGCTGTACAAGGATTTTGAGTATAATTACCACTATTTAATTCGACTCCAGATCTGCGGATTGACTGAATAATATTAGCACGAATAAAAGAAAGTTGTTGCCATTGATTATTGGGGTTTTGTGCAGATCTTACATTCTCAATACAACAAAATCCTGAATCAAAATATACATTATTATCAGTCCAATTGAGATGTATGGACCAGCGATCACGACTATTACCTGGGCGTCTGGTTCCCATAGAGAATTGATTATTACTTGTAGAAAATATTACAGTAAAGATAGATCCGTTAACTCCTGCATTGGTAAGTACTTGGATACTGGTGTTAATATCAAGTCTATCATTAGTTCCATCTCCAACAAAATAGGGTCTTGATGGGTCTGTAATGAATTGGGGCTGAAACGCGTTTGTATTTTGTGTCGCATTTCTGCCGAGACCACTTTGATCATACCATATAACCACAAAAACATTTGCGTTTCCACGCCAAGCATCAATAGCTGCTACATCTACGATATCATTATCTGCGAACCAAAAATCTCTTACGGCATTGTCACTATCTCTTCGCAGTCTAATCAGTGGCCCATTGTAATTAGATTCGACAACACGCATGGATAAAGCGAAACTTATATTCGTCAATTTTTCGTCAATAATATGGGATGGTTGTAATGTAGGAAAATGATTAGATAACGCTATTTGTGCATATCCTAAAGAGCAGCATAGAAAGTAAAAGTAAATCAAAAAAGTTTTCATATTCTTAAGTCACCAGTAACATGAAAAATATTAGGAGCTGTACATACAATTCCTACTCCAGCATCCAATCCAGCAGTTCTAAATCGTGAAAGTCTGTTTTTTATAGTTACACCTCCAGCACCTGTTATAGTTACTTTTCCATTTCCAATTTGATAGATACTAATATTGAATCCTACAGATAAGCCTGCAGGCACAGTTAATACAATATCATTTTGGCTATTGAAGGTCAATATATTTCTATTATCTATGGGCTTAAGTGTATAATTTCCTGTTTTGACAGATACCGTTGGAGCGCTCATAAATTCTTTCCAAGCTGTACCATCATAGTTTAGGATTGTTTTTTTATCAATATCATATATAATAGCACCTTCTTGAATCGTTGCTGTAGGAATCGCATTGATCTCATTAGAAGTAGCTGAAGGAAGTCCCATTAGTGAAAAAGCATCAATTTGAGCAGTTATAGTGCTTGTCACAAGCAGTAAAATCAGTAAAGTAGTTTTTTTCAAAAGAGTAAAATTGATATTTAATAAATTAAATTTATACTTGTAAAAGTAGTCAAAAATAACTTTTTGTTAAATATTATTTAACAATTCTTACAAAAAACCAATTCAAATTAAATATCAATTTTCATTTTTTAGAATATTATTCGCAGGTTATTTACCAAACAATCCTCCGAGCAAACCACCAAGTCCGCCCTTTTTCTTACTTGAGCCTAAAACTATGTCAGCAACATCATCTAAAACACTTCCATCTCCATCAGAATCAATTAAAGACATTATTAAACTTTGATTTTCTTGAGGTTGTCCCCCTAGCATACTACCTAGTAAGGATGTAATTCCGTTAGAATCAGATACATTATTCGCTTTTTTTTGTTGACCTAGTAACCCCATTAAAACAGGAGCTGCAACTTTTAATATCTGACTAACAGAGCTGCTATCCACGCCTGATTTGGCTCCAATGGTTTGTTCAACTTGTGATTGTTTACCGCCTAAAACATGTCCTAAAATTCCTGCCCCATCAGAAAGTACATTACTATCAATTCCGTTTTGAAACAATCCTCCTAAGTTATTCAAAATGCTTCCATCATGTTTGTTTGAAAGGGCATTCATAAGGCCTTGTGCTCCATCATTTGTAGATGCATTTTTTTTCATAGCGCCCATGAGTACTGGTAATCCCATACTTAAAACATTTTCAGTTTTACTTTCTGATTGACCTGTTTGAGAACTCAATCCGCTGATCATTTGTTTTCCGATATCACTATTTAATAAATCTAATAATCCTGACATTTGTATACGTGTTTTAAAATTATATAATAAAATTACTATTTCTTAGATCTGTAGTCATTTAAATCTAATCAAAATATATATCAAAACACGATTAAATACATGAAAAATCGACAAAAGTTGTTTTTAAAACTCATTTTTATAGCTTTACATCATTATTTATACGCAAAAAGCTCTGTGTAATTAACACAGAGCTTTTTACTATCGATTGTAATTATTGATTATTTAAGTATGCCAATAATTTGATCTGCAAGTTCTTTTCCTATTCGATCTTGCGCTTCACTCGTAGCTGCACCGATATGAGGAGTTAATGAAATTTTGTGATTCATAAGAACTTTCACAGCAGGAGTTGGTTCGTTTTCAAAAACATCCAATCCCGCAAAGCTTAATTTTCCTTTTTCTAGGGCATTAACTAACGCTACTTCGTCCACAACACCACCGCGAGCAGCGTTGACAATTCCTGCTCCATCTTTCATTTTATTGATTTCGCTAGCACCAATAACATAATTTTTTTGTGCAGGCACGTGCAGTGTTATAAAATCTGCATGTTCTAATACTTCTTCTTTGGAGACGGTATTAATAGTAAAATCTAACTTTTGACCATCGTAAAATTCTAAAGGGATAGCTACTGTATCTATAAAGGGATCATATGCAATAACCTTCATGCCAACACCTATTGCTATTTTTGCAGTTTCTTGTCCGATGCGACCAATTCCTAAAATACCTAAAGTTTTTCCTCTTAATTCTATACCGCCTGCATATGCTTTTTTTAAGTTTTTAAACTTACTGTCGCCATCCAAAGGCATATTGCGATTAGCGTCATGTAAAAATCGGACACCGCTATATAAATGGGCAAAAACTAGTTC
This sequence comes from Aquimarina rhodophyticola, assembly GCF_042434915.1. Lineage (GTDB taxonomy): Bacteria > Bacteroidota > Bacteroidia > Flavobacteriales > Flavobacteriaceae > Aquimarina. The sequence continues at coordinate 1,615,907 of NZ_CP170198.1, read as the reverse complement.
GGCTACCGAGCTAGACGAAGCAGCGGGAGTATTGATCACTTCGATTCCTTTTTGTTTTGCGTAAGCAACATCAATATTGTCCATACCAACGCCTCCGCGTCCTATTATCTTTAATCCTTTACAGTTATCAATAATATCTTTTCTAACTTTGGTAGCACTTCTAACTAATAACACAGAAATATTTTTCTCGTTGATATAGTTTACTAGCTGATCTTGCGCTACTGTAGTGGTAATAACTTCAAAACCGCTTGCTTCTAGAGCCTTTATACCGCTTTGAGATACACCGTCATTTGCTAACACTTTCATGATAAAATTTTGTTTATTATTTCTAGATATAGATTAGATCTTTTTTACGCCTTACGCTCTAGGTCACTCATTACATCGACAAGGACTGCAACACTATCGAGAGATAAAGCGTTATACATGCTAGCGCGGTATCCACCAACGCTTCTGTGTCCGTTAATGCCATTAATTCCTGCATCCTTCCACATTGCGTCAAAGGTTTCTTTTAAATCTTCTTCAAGAAGAGAAAAAGTTGCATTCATGTTAGATCGATCTTCAGTCGCAGAGAACCCTTTAAATAAAGGATTAAGATCTATTTCAGAATACAATAATTTTGCTTTTTTCTCATTTGCTTCTTCCATTGCTGTGATACCTCCTTGCTCTTTGATCCAACGCATAGTAAGCATAGAAGTATACACGGCAAATACTGGCGGAGTATTAAACATACTTGCTTTACTGATATGTGTTTGGTAATTAAGCATAGAAGGGATTTGTCTTGTTACTTTTCCTAAAATATCTTCTTTAACTACAACCATTGTGGTACCCGCTGGTCCCATATTTTTTTGAGCTCCGGCATAGATTAAGTCAAATTTTGAAAAATCTAATGAACGTGAAAATATATCGCTACTCATATCACAAATTAGAGGCGCTTTGGTACTTGGAAAAGTTTTTATTTGTGTACCAAATATGGTGTTATTACTAGTACAATGTAAATAATCAATAGCATCAGGGATGGTATACCCTTTGGGGATATGGTTGAAATTTGTGTCTTTTGAAGAGGCAACTTCGATTACCTCGCCAAAAAGTTTGGCTTCTTTGATAGCTTTATCACTCCAAGTACCTGTGTTAAGATACCCTGCTTTTTTTTCTAATAAATTATAAGCTACCATCAAAAATTGAAGACTCGCTCCTCCTTGAAGAAACAGCACTTTATAGCCTTGACCTTCAAGATTTAAAAGTTCAAGAACCAAATTTCTCGATTCTTCCATAACATCTACAAAATCCTTACTACGATGCGATATTTCTAGAATTGACAGCCCTGAATTATTAAAATCCATAATTGCTTTTGAGGCTTCGTTAAATACGGTTTGAGGTAAAATACAGGGTCCAGCGCTAAAATTATGCTTTTTCATCAATGGTTTTTAATGGTGTTTGTAAATTATTATAATGAATAACCACGTGACTTGAGTACGTAAAATATTCTTCACAAAGGTGCTAATAATCTAAAAGATATGCATTGTCAATGTGATAAAATATTTAGTTAATATTTGCTAAAAATTCAATAATATCCTTCCCATCCGCGTAATCAGTAAGTTTTGGGTGCTGTGTTTTTCCAAATGGAATTGTAGCTTCTTCATGATTGCCAACAATACATTGCAATAAATGACGATCCTTGGCTATCATGGTTTTAAGATTGTTTTTATCTTCGTAAGTTTCATAAAAGATAGTTGCAATAGGTGAACTATACCTCGTATCTTCTTTCAACATCAAAAAACCATTGTCAAGTAATTTATATTCACTCATTAAATAAACAGCTTTGTTGTAGTCGTAATTGTTAGCATATTTTGCATTATTAACAATGTCATTGTATGCATAAATGGCTTTGAAAAAGGAATCAAAGTTGTATTGATTTGGAACTAAAATCTTGGAAACACTGCGACAACCTAATCCAAAATAGGTAAAAATATCTTCACCTAGTACTTGCAACTCAGCTTCTGTCTCAGTACCCGTGAGTATGGCGACAGAGTTTCTATTCTTGCGAATTATATTGGGTACATTGCCAAAATAATGTTCAAAATAACGTGCAGTATTATCACTGCCAGTTGCAATAATGGCTTCAAAACCAGTAAGCTTTTCGTTACTAAAAAGTATTTGTTCTTTAAATTTAGGAGCGATAGCAATTAAGTATTCACTTATTAAGGGTACTAGTAAATTATCATGTGAAGATAATTTTACTATTGCCGTATTGCCTGTAATAAGTACAGATAGAAAATCATGAAAACCAACTAAAGGTATATTGCCAGCCATAATGATTCCAACTTTTTTGGAAACAGTCTCTGGTAGTGTATACGTTTGTAGCCAATTATTAAGTTGATCTTCGGTTAACAAATTGCTCCATTGATTAATAGAGAATGTTACATTATCCAAAGTGAACCAACCATTATGATGTACCATTTGTTCTATAGTAACCTTCATTTTATCAAAAAATGAATCGTTAAATTTAATGGCATCATTGCGAATAGGAGTGGGGTTTGAGAATTGATTTAAAAATTGTCCCAATTGAGAAAAAGCAGCTATTCGATCATCTTTAGTCATATCTGATTTGTTTATCACTTGTATAGGAGTTATTTTTGTACTGCAAATTTAGAATAAAAAAGAGCTATGGCAATTATAATAACAGATGAATGTATAAACTGTGGTGCATGTGAGCCAGAATGCCCTAACACCGCAATTTATGAGGGAGCAGACGATTGGCGATATGCAGATGGTACTGATTTGAGTGGCAATGTAGTGTTGCCTGGAGGTAAAGAAGTTGACTCAGAAGAAGCTCAAGAACCTATTAGTGATGAAATTTACTACATAGTACCAGATAAATGTACAGAATGTAAAGGTTTTCATGAAGAGCCACAGTGTGCGGCTGTTTGTCCAGTTGATTGTTGTGTTCCAGATGAAGATATTGTAGAATCTGAAGAGTTTTTATTGAAAAAACAAGCATTTATGCATCATGAATAATATTTAGAAATAGACATTAAATAGCCTATCGGAAACGATAGGTTTTTTTTTACTTTTCAAAATTTAGTACTTTCGCTGACGTTATTGTTTTATAAAACAAATGTCATGAGAAAGATTATTTTATTTGTGTGTCTGATTTTTATAGTTTCAATTAGTTCGGCACAGTATCGATGGGAAGTTTCAGCCGGAGCAACCTTTTCAAAATTAAATTTAGATAATATTGATACAAATCGTGGAACTGGATTTTATATTAATGCAGGTTACGGTTATATGTTGGATGATCGAGCTAAAACTAGTATTGTATTCTCTTTGGAAGCGTTGCAACGTCGAAGTACTTTTGCAGAATCAGGTGTTAATAGTATTCTAGTTAACGATGAGACTTTAAGTGTTTCTTATAATGAAGGAGATAGTTTTAGAGCATTACAGATTGGTTTCTCACCAAAATTTAGAGTTATTACAGGTCAAAATACGGATAATTTCAGAGCATTTTTCCAAGTTGGTCCTTCTTTCCGAGTAAATGCTAAAGTTGAAAATGGGGATCAAAAGCTTTCTACTCGGGATTACGAGCAAATTGTTCTAGGAGGTGTATATGGAGCTGGCTTTTCTGTAGCTACAGGAGAGATGTTTGATTTTATGATTGATGCTGGGATTATGAATGATTTTATAGATAATCTTACCGATCAAAGCAGTAAGTTTTTTGATATATATGCAAGGGTTGGGATCAGATATCGTGTTTACGATGCCAGACGATAAGGATACTATTTTAATCAAAAAGAGCTTCAAAATTTAATTTTGAAGCTCTTTTTTTTAAACTATTTTATCGTAGTAACTATAATTTATAATTTAACGATAAAGTAAACATAGTTCCCAATTGGCTAAAATGGTAACCATCGTAGGTCATTTGAGAATATCTTTGATTAAAAGTAATCAAATTAGATTGTGTTTTTACTTGAGCAGGATCGTTTAAAATAGTATCTCCTGCAGCGTTTAAAGAAACAAATTCCCACTCAGGTAATACATTCAAGATGTTATTAACATTAAGCGAAATGGTAAATTTATCTGTAGCAGCAAATCCAATTCCAAGATCCGTAACGACTTTAGGAATAAACTCGGTTGAAAGGTTTTGATCTAAACCTTGTTGTCTAAAGGTGGTTTTACCAAAATAGGTGTTATTTAATGAAAAATCAAATTTACCGATTTCATAATTTGCACCTAAAATCCACTTAGTACGAGGTCTGGATGTAAAAAATAAAGCTTCCTGTGTTTCATTAACTACAGACTGACCAGAATCAGCAACCAAGGCTGGGTTCTTTACCTCTCCATCACGCTTATTTTCAATTGTATAATTCCCAGACAAGCTAAAACCAAGATCACCCGTTCCTAATTTGATGTTTTTGTAATTTGCTACAAAATCAATACCCGACGTTCTCGTATCGATAGCATTTGCAAAAAAACTAACGTCAGATAAATTATTGTCTCTTAATACATCGTCTAAAGCAGTTGTCCCAATGTTCTCGCCACTATCTTCATCAACAGCTGTAGGTCCAATCTCGGTACTTAAAACGATACGATCTTCGACTTGAATATTGTAGTAATCAACTGTGAAGTTAATATTGCTATTAACCTTAACTCCTAAACCTACAGTAACGTTAAAAGATTTTTCGGCGTCTAGTTCGGGTATACCTAAAAGTTTTGCTTGTGGACTTACATTATTAATTAGTCCTCCAACTTGAATACCTTGCCCAGGTACAAAGCTATATTGTGCTTTTTGTGTGTAAATTTGGTGAAGTGTTGGTGCTCTAAACCCTGTCGAAGCAGACGCTCTAAGAGTGATTTTATCCTCCAAAAATTTATAACGTGAACTTACTTTCCATACAAAAGCTTCGCCAAAATCACTGTAATCCTCCAAACGTACGGTTCCATTGATTAAGAAATCTTCGGTAATATCATAAGCAATATCAAAATAGCCTCCAAAGTTGTAACGAGTAAATTCACCAGAGTTTTCTGGACTATTTCCTGCAAAAGAATCGGCTCCGCCGCCTTCCCATGATGCACGATCACCTTCTATTATCTCAAATTTTTCTGCTCTAAATTCAGCTCCAAAACCAACACTAATTTTATCTGAAAGTAGTTTAGCTATATCTATGTTACCTACATGATGAGAAAATTTAGTTCCTCCTGGATCAAATGAGATTGGACTATTGCCACGGTATTTAAAATCTCCTTGAAGTAACTCTACTCCTTCGTTATCATCAATATTTCCGTCATTATTTAAATCAAAAGGGGTTAAATTAACTAATCCATCATCATTTAAATCTCCCAAGAAGGTATCTGGATTTCTTTCACTACTACTGTTGTGAGAATTACTCACGGTATACGATTGAGAGTTACCACCGGTAGTATAGCTCACATCGTAGTTCCATCCATTTTTCTTCGTTTTAAAGCCAATAGAGGCATTGTAGTCATTTAAATCTCCCTCAAATGTAGGCGCATAACCGATATATCGTCCATTAGGACCATTGGGAAAGAAATCTGATAAATATTCGGTATCGCCAGTTGCAGGCCTCCAATATGGAGTTCTATAATTAGCAAAACTATTTACCTTTTTATACACATAAGCAGCATTCATATAAATAGAAGAAGCCTCATTAAGATCGTAACCACCATTAATTAAAAATTTAGCAGCTGCATTTTCTGGAGAACCATTTACATTATTGGCATCGGGATAGGCATTTAAAAAGTTTTGTACATCATTAATATCTGCTTCAAAATCTATCGCTTCACCTTCTGCATCTACAGTGCCAGGACGATTTGCTAAATTTGTTTTAGCAAAATCTATTGTATAATTAAAAAAGCCGTTATCTTCGGTTCCTATAGAGGTGCCATTATTTACGCTAACGCCAATAGTTTCTCCGTCACCTTCAGAGGTTATACCTGATCTAAGCGTAACAGAGCCTTCATCATCGGTATCTTTTAAGATTATATTCATCACACCCGCAATGGCATCCGATCCATATTGTGCAGAGGCACCATCTCTTAATATTTCAACACGTTTAATAGCATCAGTTGGAATGGCAGAGATGTCAGAACCCGTTTCTCCACGTCCTGGAGAAGTTTGTGTGTATAGTAGTGAACTTAAGTTCTTACGTTTTCCATTGATAAGAATTAATGTTCTACTAGGACCCATATTCCGAATTTCATAAGGATCTAATAGCGATGTAGCATCATTAACAGGGGTTTGGACTGTATTAAATGATGGTATTTTATACTGTAAAGCTTTGTCAAAAGTAAGTTGCCCAGTCGAGGCTAATTCTTTTGCTGGTAGCACATCAATTGGTAGTGAAGATGTGGTATTACTTCTAGGTAATGCACGAGAACCTACTAACAAAACCTCTTCTAGTTGAGCACCACTGTCCATAACAATATTAATGGTGGTTTTTGAGTTAACAGGAACTTCTTTCGAGGTAAATCCGACATAACTAAAAACTAAAATAGCATCTGTAGGAACTTCGATGCTATATTTTCCGTCAAAATCGGTAGTTGAGCCATTATTAGTTCCTTTTTCGATAATGTTTACTCCTGGAAGTAAAGCACCATCGACATCTTTGACCGTACCTGTTACAGTTTGCTGAGCAAAGCTGACAGAGGTAAGTAATGTAAATAAGATTAGTGTGAGTTGTTTCATGTAAAGTGTTTTAAAAAAAATTAGTCCTTTTCGGCAAATATACCTTAAAACCATACTTTTTTAACATTTAGCCTGATAATTTTTTACGGTTTTACCGCATTTAACAGTTTTATCTTGATTGCTGAATCAATTTATAATTAATCTTTTGGCTTTATAATAAAATTTTGGCGGCTATAAATATTTGTGTCAATTACATTGTATTAAAGTAAGTGTACCTATTGCTTAGTTGCTTTTAATAACATTATCTTTGCGGTCAAAAATTAGATCGTTTGATCTAAAATTAATTGAATTTTATGAAAGCTGGAATTGTTGGATTACCCAATGTAGGTAAGTCTACATTATTTAATTGTCTGTCTAATGCCAAAGCGCAAAGTGCTAATTTTCCATTTTGTACAATAGAACCTAATATAGGTGTAGTAAATGTACCAGATCCGAGATTAGAAAAACTCGAAGCTTTAGTGAACCCAGAAAGGGTATTGCCAGCAACTGTAGAGATTGTTGATATTGCAGGATTAGTAAAAGGAGCTAGTAAAGGTGAAGGATTAGGTAATCAATTTTTGGGTAATATCAGAGAAACAGATGCAATTATTCATGTATTAAGATGCTTTGAAAATGATAACATTGTACATGTAGACGGTTCTGTAGATCCAATACGGGATAAAGAAACGATAGATATAGAGTTACAATTAAAGGATCTTGAAACGTTAGATAAAAAGTTAGATAAAATAAAGAGAGCTGCAAAAACTGGTAATAAAGAGGCACAAAAAGAAGAGGCAGTTTTGTTAAAGTTAAAAAATGGTTTGGAGGCAGGGATATCCATTCGAGCTATTGATGTATCAGAGGATGATCATGAAGCTTTTGTCAAGCCCTTACAATTTATTACCGATAAACCAGTATTATATGTTTGTAATGTGGATGAAAATTCTGCAGTTGACGGCAACGATCTTGTAACCAAAGTAAAAGAAGCAGTCGCCAAAGAAAATGCAGAGGTGATTACACTAGCAGTCGCTACAGAGGCCGATATAACCGAGTTAGAAGATTTTGACGAACGACAAATGTTCTTACAAGATATGGGACTAGAGGAAGCTGGAGCCTCGGTTTTGATACGAGCTGCTTATAAATTATTAAATCAACAAACCTACTTTACGGCTGGTGTCAAAGAGGTTCGTGCATGGACTATTCCGATAGGTTCTACAGCACCTCAAGCAGCAGGAGTAATTCATACAGATTTTGAAAAAGGTTTTATTAGAGCAGAAGTTATTAAATACGATGACTTTATAACCTATGGTAGTGAAGCAAAAGCTAGAGAAGCTGGTAAATTAGGAGTAGAAGGTAAATCATATGTAGTAGATGATGGGGATGTAATGCATTTTCTATTTAATGTTTAAACAAACAAAATACGTTTTAAGACTGTTAATAAAGCTAATGTAATTCACATTAGCTTTATTAATTTAATACAGAAAATTTAGTTATTTAGTGAAAAAACTATTAATAGTTAATTAATTTTAGTTTTATTGGCATATTAATGTTATAACCAATATCTTTAATTTGGTTAGGTAAAAAATCACTCTAAATAATTATTGTTTTAAATCATTACTTATCACTCAAAGGGCTTACATATTGAAAAAAATATTACTCTTATTACTTTGTATTAATACTAACATCTATTTGTTATTAGGTCAAAAACCTGTGGGTCATCTTCATAATGATAGCTTACAACAATTGATTGAAAAATCTAGTCAACTTTCTTATCAATATAAGATTAAAGAATCCCTTGAACATGCCATTCAAGCTGCCAAATATTCTAACCGAATAAACAGTCATTACTACAAAGGGCATGCTCATTATTTAATGGGGTATAATTATCAAATTTTAGCAGATTACGAAAATGCTGAAAAAAATTTTCGAAAAGCATTAGAATTTGCAGAATTAGCCAATGACTCTATTCTAACCTTATGGTCAGTTAATGGATTAGGTAATGTCTTCTCTGATGGTTATAAAAATTTATCTAAAGCTGTTACCTACTATTTGAAAGCCGTCGAGATAGGAAAAATTTTAGATGATCCATATGAGTATTTACCTCCAGTGATCAATCTTGCGTGGAGTTATATTGATGTTAATAAATATGAAGAAGCCTATCCTTATTTGATGGAAGCAGATGATTTGTTATTAGTTACAAAGGATATGGAGGCTTATTGTGGTGTGAATTTTTTAAAAGGAAAGTATTACTTATATAAAAATGATTTAAAAAAATCAAAACATCATTTTACACTGGCTTTAACCATGGCCAAAGAAAATGAAATGTTACTTGAGATGTCTTATATTTATGAAGGAAGAGCCGAATTATATAGGGCGTTAAATATGATGGATAGTGCGTATTCTGATATTAAGGCATATCAAGCATACAAAGATCAATTATATACCAAAGAACAGCTTAAACAAATAGAAACTGCCAAAGCTGGATTTGAGGTAGAAGAATATGAACAAGAACTTGAACGAACCAAAAAAGAAAAAGACTATCAAACGCGCATTGCCAAAAATAATAGATTTATAAATATAGTTTCAGGGATTGCATTGGTGTTTTTATTGGGAGCAGTTTTCTTTTTTTATAGAGGATATCATGCCAAGAAAAAGTTAAGTGATGTTCTCAAAAATAAAAACAAAGAATTGATCACAGCAAAAACCAAAGCCGAAGAGTTGACTCGCATAAAATCTCAATTTATCTCAACAGTAAGTCATGAATTGCGTACGCCCTTGTATGGAGTAGTAGGGATCACATCCTTGTTATTAGAAGAGGATGATGTGTTAGAAAAGCATAAAAAGCTTCTAAGTTCGTTAAAATTTTCGGGAGATTATCTACTTAATTTGATTAATAATGTTTTGCAAATTAGTAAGATAGAGGCAAAAAATATTAAGTTAGCAAATACTCCTACGAATATATTCAAACTGTGTCAAAATATTTTAAATTCATTAGAATACCAAGCACTAAGTAAACATACCGAACTTATTTTAGAAAGTCCTAGCAACCTTCCCGAAACTATAGATGTAGATTCTTTAAGATTATCAGAAATATTAATTAACCTAATAGGTAATGCTATAAAATTTACAGAGAATGGCAAAATTTGGTTACGTATTAAAATGATAGATACCAATGATGACCAGGTGCACCTCCGTTTTGAAGTAGAAGATAATGGATTGGGTATACCAGAAAGTAAACAAGACTATGTGTTCGAAAAATTTTCGCAAGTCAACCGTGAATCGAATAAATTAGAAGGGACTGGTTTGGGTCTCTCAATAGTGAAAAATTTAGTCCAAATGATGGATAGTAGTATTCATCTAGATAGTAAAGAAGGTAGAGGAACACGATTTTATTTTGACTTAAAGCTTCATATCATTTATGAAGAGTCAAAAAACAGTCATTATAATAGTGAAAATGGTGTGACCGAGGTATATCGTCGCATTTTGATTGCCGAGGATAATAAAATCAATCAAATAGTTACAAAAAATCTTTTAAATCTTATTGGCTATGATTGTACTATTGTTGAGAACGGTTTTAATGCGTTACAAATGATGAAGAAAGAGGATTTTGATCTGGTCCTGATGGATCTTAATATGCCTTATTTAAATGGGATCGAAGCATCCAAAAGAATTCGTGAGTTTGACCAATCTACGCCAATTGTAGCACTTACCGCATCAGAATTAGAGGAGATTAGAGAGGATTGTCTAGCGGTTGGAATGAACGATGTCATAAACAAACCACTTAACAAAAATGATTTAAAAAATATTATAGCCAAAAACCTACTGCCTTAAAATGTATACAATGTTTAGCTTATCTTGGATATAAATTGTTGAACTTTAAGTAGCACTAATTCTGGACACTCCTTATGTGGCGAATGTCCTGTTTTTGGGATCATATAAGCTTCAGCATTTTGTAAAGGATGCATGTTGATAATTGCCATTACTTGATGTTCGGTTCCATATTCATCATCATAACCTTGTATTACTAGCGTAGGACATTGAATCTTTTTCAAATATCCCGTGATATCCCATTTTTTAAAATCTTTTGATAACCAAGTCTCTGTCCATAATTTGAAAACACTATTAGTTTTTGAGCCATGATACTTTTCTAATTTGGATTTTAAAGATGTTGTTTTATAGGCTTGTTTTGCCCTTATAATTCCATCTAGCGTTTTATCTTCTACAAATACATGCGCTCCTTCGGTAATTATAGCTTCAAATGTATTAGGATAGATAGCAGCTGCTAGTAGCGCAATACTACCACCATCACTATGGCCAAATAAAATACAAGATTTTAGATGCAGGGAGTTAAGTATTTTAAAAAGAGTATGAGCTTCTTTTGTTAAATAATCGCGATCTCTCGAATCTATAATTGCTGGGTCAGATTTTCCGTAGCCCTGTCTGTCGTATACTATTGCATTACAGTTTGTTAGTTGAGCTAATTGTTCTGGAAAATCTCGCCATAGCTCAATACAACCTAAAGAATCATGTAGAAATACTAACGTTTTTTTGGTGGCATCAAAGGATGGAGAAATATGTACGGCTATAGCAATATTGTCAATTATTAAGTGTTGCATGGATTAAATTCTCAAAATTATAATAAATATTGAAGAAAAAACCTTTTTTTACACTGTTTGCTGTAACACTACTATAAGTCAAGCGTCCAATAGAGTAGTAATATAAGGATAAAAATGAACGCTAACGTAACAAATTTTATTAAGATAGGTTTTATGAAAAAAATAATAGCTACCGCATGTATGTCAATTTTATTGTATGGGTGTGGAACGACTAAACAAAATAATGATTTGGCTATAAATACACCGATTGTAACTTCTATTGATTTGGTAAATGTACAAGAAGATAAGGTGTTAGTAACGATAAATCCAGGAAGATTTATACAAGATACGATTACCTATCGATTGCCAAAAGTCGTACAAGGTACATATGCAATAAGTAATTTTGGATCTTTTATCGAAAACTTTAAAGCTTTAGATTATACAGGTAAAGAAATAGTAGTTACCAAAATTGATACCAATTCATGGCAAATACAAAATGCACAGCAATTAGATGTAATTCAATATTTTGTTAACGATACCTACGATATAGAACAGACTTCTCAAAAAACTCCTTTCTCACCGTCGGGTACTAATATCGAGCCAGATAACTTTGTCTTAAACTTACACGGTTTCATAGGATACTTTGATAAGTTAAAAACCAATCAATATAGTTTAAATGTGCATAGACCAAGTACAGTTCTAAAAACTTCGGCATTACCACTAACGAGTTCTATACTTAAAGATGATAACACAATGGTTGACACCTATATGGCGAATCGTTATTTTGAGATAACAGATAATCCTATGATGTATGGAGCCTTAGATGTTGAAGAATTTAAGGTTGGAGATATTAAAATCGTATTGAGTGTATATTCTCCAAACAACGTACATACGGCAAAAGCTATAAAAGAAACTGTATTCAAAATGATGAAAGCTCAAAAAGCATATCTGGGTGATATAGATAGTACACCTAGATATGATATTTATTTATATTTATCTTCGGGATCAGATACAGCACCAACTGGTTTCGGTGCTTTAGAGCATCATACCTCTACCGTGGTGGTATTGCCAGAACAGATGCCTAACGAAGCTTTAGCTAGTGCTATGATTGATGTGGTTTCTCATGAATTCTTTCATATTGTGACACCGCTTAGTGTTCATTCTGAAGACGTTCATTATTTCGATTATAACAATCCAACCTTCTCTAAACATTTATGGATGTATGAAGGGGTAACCGAATATTTTGCAACTTTATTTCAAGTACAGCAAGGGTTGGTCTCAGAAAGTGAATTTTATGAGAAAATCTTAGATAAGATGACTTCTTCAAAGAGTTTTAATGATACCATGAGTTTTACAGTAATGAGCGAAAATATCCTGGAGAACCCTTATGCGGCTAATTATATTAATGTTTACCAAAAAGGAGCTTTGATAGGTATGTGTATTGATATATTAATGCGCGAGGCTAGCAATGGGGATAGAGGTATTTTGTCTCTTATGAAAGAATTATCTAATAAATATGGAAAGGAAAAACCGTTTAAAGATGATGATTTACTAACAGAAATATCTAAAATGACGTATCCATCAATCGAAACGTTTTTAAACGATCACGTTCAGGGCACTACAGCTATTAACTACGAAACATTTTTAGAAAAAGTCGGTTTAACAATTTTTTCAAGCAAGGTCGAAACAAACTATATACAAAATGCAGGAGCTCTCATTGTAGCTGGGGATACAGATAAAGACGCTATTTATTTTAATGAATTAGTGGTGGATAACAGCTTTTGGGCGGATAACGGAGTATTACCTAACGATCTTATCGTTTCTGTAAATGATGAACCCCTTACTTTGCAAAATGCAAATATGGTGCTTAGAGGCTCCTTACAATGGCAAGAAGGTGATCCTATAAAAGTAGTATTGAATAGAGGAGGAGAAGAAGTGGTTGTCGAAACTAAATTGGTCAAATCATATACTCAGGGTAAAAAGATAACATTAAATAAAAATGGTACAGAGAAACAACACGCACTAAGAAATGCTTGGTTAAAAGGATAGTCATAGATTTATAAAAAAGCAAACTCGTGATAATTGTTCACGAGTTTGCTTTTTACGGTATATTTTAATACACTATAGTGGATCTGCCGTAACTTGATATTTCATTTCTGCATTTATTGCAACTGTTTCTGTAAGAGTTTCTCTAGTAACTACTTCGGTACGTAAATTGTATGAAGAACCTTTTACATACGCATCTAGAGCAGTATTAGTTGTTTCTAACGAAATTGTTTTGGCATCTTCTGGAACCGTGTCTAGTGAAGCAAGTTCAATTTCATTTTTATCATTGCTGTCCGAAATAAAAATTTTGATTGATTTTAAAAAACTAAAGGTCTTTCCTTCAGGCGAGGTAATGGCCAGATTTAAAGATTTTAACTTTATTTCTTTAACTAAATCAACTCGACTATTATTATTTTCAAATTCACTTTTTGAATTACTCTCAACGGGCGGAGTACTTATTTCAAAGGGAGTAGAAATTGGAATTCCTGAGGATACTTCAAAATCAATATCGTCTGTAATTGTAAAGGTCAATAAATCATCTACTGCATCACAAGCTAGTAAGCTTAGGGCAAATGTGAAGAGTATCAGAAAAGATTTGGGAAATTTTTTGATCATCATAAAACTTTTTTAAATTAATTTGTAAATATAAGAAACAATTTTTATACCAAAATTTCATACAATTCATTGGTAGTAATCAGAGAAAAGCTATACAATTGAAATACGAAGTATGGTAATCAAGTTATATGGGTAAGAATCTGTAAATCAATTAATCAACAATGTCGGATTTATAATTGTTAATTACTTTGTAATTAGCAAGTTTTAAATTTGTAGGTGAAGTCTTATCTTAGCAAGCATTCTACCCAAAATTTATGAGCAACGAAACGAAGTATACAGAAGATAACATTCGATCTCTTGACTGGAAAGAACACATCCGTATGCGTCCTGGGATGTATATTGGTAAGTTAGGTGACGGTTCCTCTGCAGATGATGGTATTTACATTTTATTAAAAGAAGTATTGGATAACTCTATTGACGAATTTGTCATGGGAGGAGGAAAAACTATAGACGTTTCAATCCAAGGAGAAAAAGTGATTGTGCGAGATTATGGTCGTGGAATTCCTTTGGGTAAAGTCGTTGATGTTGTATCCAAAATGAATACAGGAGGAAAATATGACAGCAAAGCTTTTAAGAAATCGGTTGGATTAAACGGAGTAGGAACCAAAGCTGTTAATGCTTTATCATCCTTTTTTAGAGTAGAGTCTACGAGAGAAGGAAAATCAGCCTCTGCCGAGTTCGAAAAAGGAAACTTAATTAATAGAGATACCCTTGAAGAAACTTCGAGAAGACGAGGAACCAAAGTTTCTTTTATCCCCGATGATTCCATTTTTAAAAATTATAAGTACCGCGCAGAGTATGTAGCCAAAATGCTTAAAAATTATGTGTATCTCAATCCAGGGTTAACCATTATTTTTAACGGTGAAAAATTCTTTTCTGAAAACGGACTTAAAGATTTACTTTCAGAGAGTATAGGAGAAGAGGATCGACTGTACGATATTATTCATCTTAGAGGTGATGATATAGAAGTTGCTATTACCCATAGTAAAACCCAATACAGTGAAGAGTACCATTCTTTTGTAAACGGTCAAAATACTACACAAGGAGGAACGCATCAAGCAGCATTTAGAGAAGCAGTTGTCAAAACTGTTCGCGAGTTTTACGGTAAAAATTATGAAGCGAGTGATATTCGTAAGTCTATTGTTTCTGCTATTAGCATTAAAGTAACCGAACCTGTTTTTGAGAGCCAGACCAAGACAAAATTAGGATCTACCGATATGGGAGATGGTTTGCCAACGGTTCGTACCTTTATCAATGATTTCTTAAAAACAAAGCTAGATAATTATCTACATAAAAATTCGGCTACTGCAGAGCAATTACAGCGCAAGATTTTGCAAGCAGAGCGAGAACGTAAAGATCTTTCAGGAATTCGAAAATTAGCCAAAGAGCGTGCAAAAAAAGCTAGTTTACATAACAAAAAACTTAGGGATTGTAGAGTCCACTTAACCGATAGTAAAAAAGATCGTAATCTAGAAAGTACACTTTTTATAACCGAGGGGGATTCAGCTAGTGGTTCGATAACCAAATCTAGAGACGTTAACACACAAGCGGTGTTTAGTTTAAGAGGAAAGCCGCTTAACTGCTACAACATGAGCAAAAAAATTGTTTATGAGAATGAAGAGTTTAATCTATTGCAGGCAGCGCTCAATATTGAGGAATCTATGGAGGATTTGCGCTATAACAATATTGTGATAGCCACCGATGCCGATGTAGATGGTATGCACATACGACTCTTATTGATCACATTTTTCTTACAGTTTTTCCCAGAGCTTATTAAAGAAGGACATCTTTATATATTACAAACACCTTTATTCCGAGTACGAAATAAAAAAGAAACTATTTATTGTTATTCTGAACAAGAACGGCGTGATGCCATAAGTAAATTAGCCGGAAAACATGAGATTACTCGTTTTAAGGGATTAGGTGAAATTTCTCCAGATGAGTTCGTACATTTCATAGGTGATGATATACGTTTGGATCCTGTAATGCTAGACAAAGAACAAACTATAGAAGAATTGCTATCTTTTTATATGGGTAAAAATACTCCTGATCGACAGGAATTTATTATCGATAATCTCAAGGTAGAATTGGATACAATTGAAGAACTATAATTTTAAGTGAATCCCTAAATTTATATGAATACAGATAAGGAAAACGAATCTGATCCGTTAGAAAATACTCCGGCAGAGAACCAAGAACCCCAACACGAGCCACAAGAAGTTATTACCAAAGTCTCTGGCATGTACAAAGATTGGTTTTTGGATTATGCCTCTTATGTAATTTTAGAACGCGCCGTACCAGCAATCGAGGATGGACTTAAACCTGTACAGCGTCGTATTTTACACTCGATGAAAGATCTAGATGATGGCCGCTATAATAAAGTAGCTAATATCGTAGGGCATACCATGCAATATCACCCGCATGGAGATGCGAGTATCTCGGATGCTATGGTACAGATAGGTCAAAAAGATCTATTAATCGATATGCAGGGTAACTGGGGTAATATTTTAACTGGTGACCGTGCAGCAGCAGCTCGATATATCGAAGCACGTTTATCCAAGTTTGCGTTGGATGTCGTGTATAATGCAAAGATTACAGATTGGCAACTTTCATACGATGGGCGTAAAAAAGAGCCTATTAATTTACCTATTAAATTTCCTTTATTACTAGCTCAAGGAGCCGAAGGTATTGCGGTGGGGTTAAGCACAAAAGTACTACCACATAACTTTATAGAACTTATTGACGCCTCTATAAAGCACTTACAAGGAAAGAAATTTACAATTTTACCAGATTTTCCTACAGCGGGAATCGCAGATTTCACCAATTACAATGATGGACAGCGAGGAGGTAAAGTGCGAGTTCGTGCAAAAATATCCCAATTGGATAAAAACACCCTTGTAATCAATGAAATTCCTTTTTCGACTACTACAAGTTCTTTGATAGATTCTATTTTAAAGGCGAATGAAAAAGGAAAGATTAAGGTTAAAAAAATAGAAGATAATACCGCAGCAAAAGTCGAAATATTAGTGCACCTCCCTGGCGGAATTTCACCTGATAAAACTATTGATGCTTTGTACGCTTTTACTAACTGCGAAGTCTCAATTTCACCCTTAGGATGTATAATTGAAGATAACCGTCCTAATTTTATAGGCGTGTCAGAGATGCTGCGTCGTTCTACTGATCATACTGTAGAATTGCTTAAAAGTGAATTAGAAATCCAACTTAATGAGTTGCAAGAACAATGGCACTTTGCATCGTTGGAACGAATTTTTATTGAGAATAGAATCTATCGAGAAATCGAGGAGGAGGAAACCTGGCAAGGTGTTATAAATGCAATAGATAAAGGCTTGAAGCCTCATATCAAACACTTAAAAAGAGCAGTTACCGAAGAGGATATCGTACGATTGACCGAAATACGTATAAAAAGAATTTCAAAATTTGATATTGATAAGGCGCAACAAAAAATAGAAGCACTTGAGGCAGATATAGCTCAAATAAGGCATCATCTGGATAATTTAGTACTATACGCGATAGATCACTTTAAACGATTAAAAACAACCTATGGTAAAGATCGTGAACGACAAACAGAAATAAGAATTTTTGATGATATCGAAGCTACCAAGGTTATCATTAGAAATACAAAGCTTTATGTAAATAGAGAAGAGGGCTTCGTAGGAACCTCATTGCGTAAAGATGAATATGTTGCAGATTGCTCAGATATTGATGATGTAATCTGTTTTACTGCAGAGGGTAAAATGATGGTCACTCGGGTAGATGCCAAAACCTTTATAGGTAAAGATATTATCCATGTAGCGGTGTTTAAGAAAAAGGATAAACGTACGATCTATAATATCATCTATCAAGATGGTAAGGGCGGTGCATCCTACGTAAAACGTTTTGCAGTAACCAGTATTACTCGAGATAAAGAGTATGATATAACACAGGGTAAAAAGAATTCTAAACTATCCTACTTTTCTGCAAATCCCAATGGAGAAGCCGAGGTTGTAACCATTCATTTAAGACAGGCGGGAAGTATCAAAAAATTAAAATTTGATCTCGATTTTGCCGATCTTTTAATTAAAGGACGAGGGGTTAAGGGTAATATCGTGACCAAGTATAATATTAAACGAATTGAATTAAAAGAGCAAGGAGTTTCAACTTTAAAGCCAAGAAAAATTTGGTTTGATGAGACAGTGCAGCGACTCAATGTAGATGGTAGAGGGGAGTTGTTAGGAGAGTTTAGAGGAGAGGATCGCTTATTAATTATTAATCAACGGGGTGTTGCAAAAACGATAGTCCCCGAGATTACCGCTCACTTTGATTCTGATATGATTGTTTTAGAGAAGTGGAAGCCCAAAAAACCAGTTTCTGCCATTTATTGGGACGGAGAAAAAGAGCGATATTTTGTAAAACGTTTCTTAATAGAAAATCCAGAAAAAGAGGAAGTTTTTGTAACCGAACATCCCAAGACGCAATTGGAAATTCTATCAACAGATTACAAACCTCAGGTGGAGATAGTGTATAATAAAATAAGGGGTAAGGAGCAAAAACCAAGTGATCAAATTGAATTAGAAGAATTTATTTCGATAAAAGGAATCAAAGCGTTGGGGAATCAATTAACAACTGAAAAGGTGAAACAACTTAACTTATTAGCGCCTATACCTTTTGAAGAACCAGAACCTATAAAACCAGAGGATATCGAGGTTAACGATGAGGTACCAGTGACACCCGATAAAGAAAAATCTACTCCAGATACCAAGGGGGAAGAAAATGATGATGAGGCACAAACAACCTTATTTTAATTTTTGATGGAAAAGTTTCTTCAAAAATACATAGATGTATCCACCGTAGAGGGTACATTGCTCTATAGTTTGGCAGTACTGCTAATATGCTGGGCAGTATCATTAATTTTAGGTTTTATACTTGGTAAATTCTTGTATTACAGACAGAATAAAGCATTACGAGGAGTTACCCAAATCAAATTTTTTAAGAATGCACTTCGTTTGTTGCTCTTTCTTTTAGGTATTTTTATTATAGTTCTAACAGTTCCTGGCCTTAGAGAAAAAGCAACCTATATCTTTTCTGGAGCAGGGATATTAGCAGCGGTTATAGCCTTTGCAGCACAGGCGGCTGTAGCCAATATTATTGCTGGTATTTTTATTGTTATTTTTAAACCCTTCAGAGTAGGGGATTATATAAAACTTGATGAAGAACGCTTAGGAATTGTCGAAGATATTAATTTGAGACAAACTGTTATTCGTACGTTTGAAAATAAGCTATTAATCATTCCTAACTCTGTAATTAGCAATGAATCTGTACTTAATCATAATATTCGTAACTCTAAAATATTGAGTTTTAATAATTTTAAGATAGGATTATTCGCAGATATTGATAAGACTAGAATTATTATTCAAGAAGAGGCCCGAAAATTATCCTTATACTTTGATAACCGAACGAACTTTGAGATTGAAAATAAGACAGTAAGTGATGTAGAGGTGCGTGTTATCGAAGTTTTTGATACGTATATTCAAATAAGAGCTTATGTATGGATATCAGATCCCTTTATGGAGTTTAAGATGAAATGCGACCTTAAAGAGGCTGTACAAAAACGTTTTATAGCCGAAGGTATTGAGATGCCAATACCTTTACGCAAAATCATTCAATAGCCACAAGTTTTTGATCCGTTAGAAACCTTAAGAGGCAGCCTGAGATAAGGGGCAAAAAATAGAATCTACAAATGGTTAGTACTGTTTGCTTTTTTTTATGATTATAGTATCCATAAGCTAGTTAAATATCTCTCCCGTTAGGTATCTAGGTGAACAAACAATAAAAGCTTCAAAGCAAACAACACCTGTTTAAACTAGTAAAAAACGATAAAAATACGGTATAGTTTCATTATTTAGCAAAGCACATATTTTGCTAAACCCTTGCCACCACTGCTTGGAAAGTTGCCGCACTTGTCAGGAAGCTTTCCCAGAGGTGGGAAACGTTGCCGCACTTTTCAGGAAGCTTTCCCGATGGTGAGAAATGTTGCCGCACTTGTCAGGAAACTTTCCCGAAGGTGGGAAACGTTGCCGCACTTGTCAGGAAGCTTTCCCAGAGGTGGGAAATGTTGCCGCCCTTGTCCTGAAGGGTTTTAAAATCTGTTGGATCCTTACGTAGTTTATATATAATAAATTATGTAGTTTAGTACTAATAAAACCCACTACCAACCCCACTTAGTATCCCAAGGGTAGTGTTTGTAAAAGAGAAATATAGTTATCATAGGTGACAATATAACATTGTTGACAATAAGCTCGAAAATATGAATAGAGACTAAAATTTATGACAGAAAAAGGAGACTATATTGTTTATGTAGATGAATCAGGAGACCACGGATTGAAAAATATTGACAATAATTACCCAATATTTGTATTGACTTTTTGTTGTTTTAAAATATCTAATTACATAGAACAAGCAGTTCCAGAACTTCAACGTTTTAAATTTAAGTATTTTGGACACGACCAAATAGTTCTACACGAAATAGATATAAGAAAGAATAAAGAGCCTTTTAAGTTTTTGCGAACTAACAGAGAATTAAGAGAAAGCTTTATGTCAGATTTATCAAAAATTATCGAAAATATTCCTTTTCAGATTGTTCCCATAGTTATTGATAAAAGAAAACTTATGTCGAAATACAATAAGCCTTTTAACCCTTATTATTTAGGTTTACGCTTCGGTTTAGAAAAGCTAAATCAAATACTATTATATGACGGTCAAGAAGGAAAAGAAATTTCTTTGATTTTTGAAAAAAGGGGAAATAATGAAGACAAAGATTTAGAACTTGAATTTTTGAGAATTTGTACTGAAAATCAACAGTTCGGATATAAAAATATAAACTTTGGCAAAATGGCATATAAATTTTTAATCTCTGACAAAAAAACGAATTCTAGTGGATTACAGTTAGCTGATCTAACAGCTAGACCAATTGGTCTGAAATATTTAAGACCAAATCAAGTAAATAGAGCTTATGATATAATAAAAAACAAGAAATTTGGTTATAAAGTATTCCCATAAAAAACAAAATCCCCAGTAAAGACCGAGGAAAAATGCCGACCGGGAAAAGCCCAATCCGAAGACAAATATACATACTATATACGTATTAACCAAAAAAAGCAAAGTAAGAAAACACAATAACGTGTATAGAACATAGCTTTTGTAGGCTTTCTGAGAGGTTTTTGTATATTTATAATATCTACCAAATTTAATTTGGTATTTAAAAAATGATAAATTAAAAACAAAATATGAAAATTTGATTCTTTGTTTATCCGAAAAGTTAGTGTCTTTTTATAAGCAACTAACCTTACACAAACACATTAGTGTACCATGAAGCTGTGTTTGTCCAGTGGGTGAGAATCCCACCAGAGTAATTGGCTGTTCACTCTGAAGAATAGCATGCAATTGTTCTTGTGTGGGATCTGCTGAAGCTATGAATTTTCAAAAAATCAAGTCGGATGAGTGAAAAGTTCACGTACGGTTTGATAAAGGATGCACTGATAGTTCTAGAATATTTATATCTTTAACAGATACAAATAGGAGTAGCGCTATCAGGCACTACGCTACGCCACAAGCTCAAAAAATTACGAAATAAATTGAATTTAGATAACAAATTAATATTTTTTTTTAGTGCTTTAGGTGCTTTTAATAGCATTGTAATAAGCATCTACTTTCTGTTTTTTGCTAGGCCTAGGAATAAATCAAATTACTTTTTAGGTGGATTACTTATCGTGTTAAGTATTCGGGTTTGGAAATCTTTATTTTTCTATTTTAATCCCGAGCTTTCTAAAACATACCTGCAAATAGGATTATCTGCTTGTTTTCTTATAGGACCATTTTTATATTTCTACATTAAATCTAAGGTTCTAAAACCTGAAGAATCCATAAGGTTTTTATACTTTCAGTTATTTTTCCTTTTAACACTTATCATAAGTGTAGGGATATTATATCCATATCAAAAAAATATAGACCTTTGGATTAACTATTTTTATTACATCATTAATTTTCAATGGTTTGTTTACATCTTGATATCTGCATTTCTATTAAAAAATATTATTCGAAAATTACTGTCCAAAAATGAAAAGTTGAGATATAATGAGGTTTGGATTTTTAGTGTGTTCTTTGGGGTTTTAATCATATGGACGGCATATAATACGGCATCGTACACGTCATACCTTTTAGGAGCATTATCATTTTCTTTTATTTTTTATTTGTCAGGGTTAATGCTTTATTACAAAAGGAAAAAAGAATTTATCATTTCAGCAAAAAAAGAAAAGTATGCAAATGTTCAAATAAAAGTAACGGAAGCTAATCGATTATTGGGAGAAATCAAATCCATAATAATCGATGAAGAGTTATTTAAGAACCCAAACATAACAATGCCTGTTTTAGCTAAAAAAATTAATATTCGCCCACAATTATTATCACAATTATTAAATAACAATCTAAATAAAAGCTTTTCTCAATTTATTAATGAGTATAGAATTGAAGAAGCTATACAGCTTATAAAAACAAAGCCTTATTTAAAAATTGAAACAATTGCTGAAGAGTGTGGGTTTAATTCGAACAGCACGTTCTATTCGGCATTTAAAAAGATAACGAATACTACGCCTTCAAAATACAACGATAAATAGTCTGTATTCTATACTCCAAATATATACATTAGGAGTTTTAAAGTATATTTCTAGTATAACATACGTAAATGTTTCAACTAAAATTGCAGTCAAAACAAAATTCAATTTTTATGAAACATCCTTTCTTAGTATTTGGTCTGATTTTTTTTAGCTTATACTCTTACGGACAAACTGAAGAACATCAAATTAGAAATACCCTTTTAAATTATGTTAATGGCACATCTTACAATCAACCCGAACTTATTCAAAAAGCATTTTACTCTAAAGCAAATCTCTTTTTAGATAGCAAGGAAGAAGAATTATGGATAATTTCTATTAAAAAATACCAAAGCTGGTACGAAAATAAAAAGCAGGGGGAGTTCAATGGTAGAATCGGTAATATAATATCAATAGACTATAACAATACAATTGCTACTGCAAAGGTAGAAATATTATTTCCAGAGGTTAATTCAAGATATATAGACTTGTTTCTTTTAAAAAAAATAGAGAATGAATGGAAAATTATTAGTAAAGCTGCTACAAAAGATAAAAAAAATACTACAACCGTAGCAGATAAGATTCTATTTATAGTTTCAAATGCAGCATATTATGGAAAATCTGATATTCCTACAGGCAATAGCTTCTCTGAACTAGTAAATGCCTATGATACTTTTAAAGAAGCAGGTTTTACTGTAGATTTTGTGAGCCCGAAAGGTGGCACTATCCCTCTTTCATATATTGATACTTCGGACTCCTTAGCTATTAAATATTTATATAATCCAGATTTTATGTACGCCTTGAAAAACACATATAAGCCTGACGAAATCATTGCGCATAATTATAAAGCAGTACATTACATAGGTGGGGGTGCTGCAATGTTTGGAGTTCCTGAAAATAAAGAAATTCAAAAAATATCAATGACTATTTATGAACAGCACAACGGAATTATATCTTCCGTATGTCATGGGACAGCGGGAGTTGTAAATCTCAAAACTAGTGATGGCAAATACTTATTTAAAAATAAAGTAGTAAGTGGGTATCCAGATTCATTTGAAAAGAAAGATGCAGAATATTTCGCACATTTTCCGTTTCTAATACAGAAAACATTAGAAGATCGAGGTGCTATTTTTAAATTCTCACCAAGAAACAATTCTCACATTGAAGTCGATGGAAATTTAATAACAGGACAAAATTATTTATCATCCAAAGATGTTGCATTCAAAATAATTGAAAATTTAAATAATCGAAAAAGAACCAATTAAAATACAAGCATTTTTCTAAAATCTAAAAAGTATTGCCAGCGGCTAATACCAGTAACCGTTGCACAAGTCCTTTAAAAAGATAAAACGAACTGCTTAGCAATGTCAAGGTTCGAGTAATTACTATTTTAGATACCCATATTCATATTTGTACCTATGTATAGATATCTGTTCCCTTTAAGGAATTCAAAATGAAATATGGCCTAAAAAAGACTGTTCAAAAGCGATGTATAGAAGAAGGTTTAGGGATGCCTATTTCTCTTCGTAAGCTTATTTAATAGCAACATTATTTCCCATTATCTCTGCAGTTTTGAGGGTACATACTAAGGATACCAATAGTTAATATTTGTATGATAATTCAATACAAGTTTATCTAAGACTATCCCTAAATACAATTATTTTAACCAGAGTTAAGTGCTTGTTTTTATTAGTGGCTTAGCTAAGGTAAATTAGTAACTTAAGATGGTGGTTTTTTAACCGACCTTCATCATTCAAAGAAATGGATAATAATATTGTAAGTAGCAAAAAAAATGGATTGTTTCATGCTTATGTGAAACAATCCATTCAAATTATCTTTTAAATTTTAAAACTTATTTGCGAATGATAACTTTAATATGTTGATTCGATGGATTATCCAAAGTTTTGATAAAATATAATCCCGCTCGTAATTGCGTTGTATTAATGTGGTTTATCCCGTTGTGAATAGTATTAGATAACACGAGTTTTCCTGAGTTGTTATATACCTCTAGAATGTTTTCTTTTTGAGCTGTGTTAAGATACTCAATCTTAAGAATATTATCTTTTACAGGATTAGAATGCAGTATAATGCTACTACTATCAACCGTTCGTTGACTCGTTGCAGTCATCGATGAATACGATGTAAGGATGTTAGAAAGGCTAAATTGTTGACTCCAATAACTACTATTACATCTGTAAAGTACAATATTGGCTCCATTTACATCTGAAGAATTTGAAACACGTAAGCACATATTTGTACTTCTACTTTTGATGGTATAGTAACCTTCTGCAACTTCATCTATCTTGAACATCTCACTCCACCAACCCTCGTTACACGTAAATTGAAAGACATTTCCATTTGCAGCACGCATACATTTACCACTACTTTCTACCTTAAGGTATACATAACCATCACCAGCATCTTCAATTTTCCATTTTTGATTTTGAGCACCTGTGGATTCCCATTGAATAATATTTGCGTTGTCCAAAGTTGATCTTTCTGACACATCAATATTTTTTTTGCTATGTCTATTTGTAATCACCGTATAAGTATCAGATTCAATTGCGCCATCAGGATCCGTATAATTAGCTACTCCATTGGCATTTTGATTTGTAGTAATTGAGGCAACCAGACTGTTTATATAGATCTCAACGTTTGTGTAGATTGTACTTAAAGTATACGCCACACCGTCTGAAGCATCATTACTGTTCAATCCTCGTGATGATTCCCATGAGTCTGGCATTCCGTCACCATCAGAATCTGTAGGGGCAGTAACAGAGTTGTACGTTGGCCATCCGCCCACATCACTTTGGGTATCAATGATACCATTTTTACTTCCATTAGAACCAGTAAAGGTGTAGGTCCCATTTTTGGCTTCACTCACAATACGGCTATCTATTGGATCTCGTTTTAAAGATGCACCTCCATGTGCAAGAATAGCGTTAAAAGCCTCTTTGGCAGTATGGGTAGTTATATGATTCTCTCCTTGATGCGGAGTAGTTATGCGCATTCGCTCTTTATCAGATGACGAAACGGGGATTGAATATTCACAGGATATAGTATTTCCATTACTATCTTTACAACTGTTAGAATATGAGCTATAGGATCCATGAAACTGATTGTAGACACCATGTTTCCAATTATCATTTGTAGCATCTTCATGTCCGTCAACATAGTTTCCATCTATAAAAAATTTACCCCATGTATCGTAAACTGCTGTGCCTTTGGTTTTATTTTTATCAATAGAAAAAATGCGGCCTCGTTTGGCATTACTTCCATTTGTTGCTTTTGTGGCAGGCCCAGGTTTATAGTAATTGTTAATAATATTAATGTTCATAGCTTCTCCACCGTAAGCACTGTTATGACCCCAGTTATAAACCACGTTATTTCTAATATCAACAAGATCGGTTAGCGCAAATGCCGTACCAGCTTGTTCACCAAATCTCGCATTACGACTGTCGTGATGAGCTAATAAATTGTGGTGAAATGAAGCTTTCTTTCCACCCCAGATACCTCCATATCCATGTGCACCTTTACCGTGAACAGAATTACGAAGACTTTCAGAAATAATACACCATTGTAAGGTGGTGTTTTCATTATTGTATATAGACACGCACTCATCTGTAGACCAGCTCATTGAGCAGTGATCAACAATGATGTTTTTATGGAATCTTCCGCCTAAGGCATCACCTTCATGTTTTGCTTCATCTCCCATACGAAAACGCATATATCTTATAATTACATTATCTGCGTCTATAACTAAAGAATAATTTTTCAAACAAATACCATCACCAGGGGCAGTTTGACCAGCAATGGTAATATCTCCATTACTAATTTTAATACTAGAATTTAATGTAATCGTTCCCGAGACTTTAAAGATCACAGTTCTTGGTCCGCTTGCTTTAACGGCATCTCTTAAACTTCCAGTACCGCTATCCTTTAGGTTAGTCACGTATATGATTTTACCACCTCGACCTCCAGTAGTATATCGTCCAAATCCCTCTGCTCCTGGAAAAGCTGGAATTTTATTGGTGGTTTGAGCAGTAAGAATTGTTGAGAATAATGCTAAAAATGCAATTAAATAGAATTTAAATTTCATGATTTGTTAAGTTAGATTAATAAGAATATAAGCATCCTTTTAAAAGGATTAAGTTTGGATATATTACGCAAGAAATTTTTTTGAGGTATTTTAAAACTCTTCTAGGTAGCTTGGTATTTTTTATAACTGTATAGATATCAATATATTATAATGTAGAGTTTATAAGAATGAATAAATATATTGAGAGTTATATATTACCATACAACACTACTCTTATTATAAAATTTCTTAAGAAAAACTACAATAGTATGCTAGGTTAAAACTTGATATTTACTTTAATATTGTTTAACCATGTGGTAATTATAACAAATTATAAAATCGCTATATAAAACTTTAAGGATGTATGGTAAGCTAAGGCCTTTTAGCAGGTTCCTCATTTAATTTAAGAGAATTTGTATGTATGAAGGTAATAAGTTCGCGTACATATTCATCCATTTCAAGCGTAGAAACTTTAAAGAAAGATGCAAATTTTTTAATATCCTCTTCTTCGAGATGCTCTTTTTCTAAAATATTAAGTAGTCCAATGCATGAAGTCAGGGGACCTCTAATTTTATGGGATAAGCTAAATAGCATATCTTTTAAAGTAGTCAAATATAGATTTCGATCAAATTCTGCTTGTTTTTTATTGGTAATATCCTGGCCCGTTCCATACACTCTAATTATGTTACCACTATCATCGATATCAGAGGCTCCTTGACCTAACATCCAAAGTTCTGATCCATCCTTTTTAACTATCCGATATTCAATACAATGTCGAGATTTGGACTTTAATAATTTTTTTAAGAAGTTTTGAACATTTTCTAGATCGCAGGGATGTATAGCAGCTTGCCATTCGTGAGTTACCATTTGACTAGATGCTTTAGTTTCAAAATCAAAAAGTCTAAACAATTGAGGAGACCAGTATAATTGATCCTTTTGTAAATCCCAATCCCAACTTCCAATTTTGGCAGTTTCTTGAGCCTCAAGTAGTCTTGAGAGTGTAGTTTCAAATCGCTTACTTACAGATTCTAATTTTTCATTTTGATCCAAGTTTTGTTTGCGTAATTCTAGTAATCTAATAACTTTATTAGCAAGAATTTTGAGCATGTTTTTTTTTTCATCACTAAAATTTCTGGGTACGGTATCAATAATGCAAAGTGTCCCAATGGCATGTTTTGAAGAAGTTATTAGAGGGGCTCCTGCATAAAATCGAACTTTGGGATCAAAATTCACTAATGGATTTTCAGTAAATCTGGCATCAGAAAGTGCGTCATTAACAACCATCACCTCATTTGGATTTTGAATAGCATAGTGACAAAAGGCATAAGTTCTTTTAGTTTCATTAACCAAAAGACCTTTTTTAGCTTTGAACCATTGTCGCTCAGAATCTAATAATGTTATTAATGAAATTGGAGTTTTAAATAATGCAGATGCTAATTCTACAATATCATTATATTCTTGTTCGGGAAGTGTATCCAGTATTTGGTATTCCTTTAAGGCTAGTAATCTTTTAGTTTCAATCATACTAAGATTTAATTAAAGAGTAGGATACTTTAGGTTTATATATTCTAAATAAATCAAGTTAAGAATACTAAAAGATAAGTCAATATTGTATAAAAATAAAGTGATCTATTGAAATTTTTATAGGTACTAGAAAAATTAAGTAGGAATGGGGGTAGTTAAAAAACACAAAGAAGCATATGTATCATACACTTCTTTGTAAAAAGTTTTGAAGCTATGCTTTTTTCTGTGCTTCAATTGTATCGGTATCTTTTCTGTATTTGAGCAAACCGATGCCAGCGAAAAAGAAAATGATACCCAAAATAAGTAGAGCCCAAGGGCTCACTCCTATACTAATGTTTCCAAATGCACCCAAAACGCCAATTACTAATGCAATTGCGCCCCCTATAGTAAGGGTAAGGCCTAATATTTTAATCATACTATTGGTTTTGTAGTTATCTGTTAAAATTACATGTAAGATTATAGTTTCTAAGTTTTATTAACAGTAATTTGATACAAAATTTGGATAATTATAGTAAAAATTAAGATTTAGCTATTTTTCTTTACAAATTTGGTTAATATGACAATATGTTGACCGTTAACACGACCTTCTATTTGATCTGCATTATCGTGAACCAATGATATATTACGAACAGCTGTTCCTCTCTTAGCAGTAAAATTAGCACCTTTGACAGTAAGATCTTTTATAAGAACTACGGTATCGCCAGCTGTAAGTGTTGCACCGTTAGCGTCGAGGTGCTTGACCGTATTGGTATCATCCACGCCTACACCAGTAGCTTGAGCCCAAGCTAGGGTATCATCTTCTAGATATAACATGTCCAGTAAATCTTGAGGCCATCCCTCGGCACTAAGAAGTGTAAGTATTCTCCATACGACTACTTGAACAGCGGGGACAGAGCTCCACATACTATCATTGAGGCAACGCCAATGATTTGGATCCATACTGTTAGGATTCTCAACTTGTGAACGACATGTTGAGCAAATTAAAATAGTTTCATCAAGGTTAGTTCCTTTTGAAGGAGCCACAACATATGGAGTCAAGTTTTCTGAGGTACTGCAAAGCTCACATTGCGCATTACTTCTTTTCTCTAATTCTTTTTGTATATTCATACTATTTGATTAGGTAAACCGACAAAATTTATAGTTAGATCACACGTAGTTTGTTGTTGTGATGCTTATTTAGTTTTTGTCTTCTTACGAAGTTTAAAGTTTAAAAATTCAATGAAAAGAGAAAATGCGATAGTAAAATATAAATATCCTTTTGGGATAGTACCAACCGATGATTTGAATATTTCCAAATGAGCGAGATGAGCGGCTTCTGCGATTAACATAAAGCCAATTAAAATTAAAAAAGATAAACCAAGAATTTGAACAGATGGGTGTTTGTTTACAAAACGTCCAACGGGTGTAGCAAAAATCATCATAATTAAAACTGAAACAACCACGGCAATAATCATTATAATTAATGCATCGTTAGGATTAGAACTTAGGCCATTGGTCATACCTACTGCGGTCAAAATCGAATCAAAAGAGAAAACAATGTTTATTAGAGTAATTTGTACAATTGCATTGGATAAGGTCGAAGAACTTTTTGCCTGTATGTCTTTTTCTTCTTCACCTTTTTCATCAACTTTTTGATGTATTTCGTGTACACTTTTATATAGTAAGAAAATTCCGCCACCAAATAATATTAAAGATTGTCCGCTAATCCCAGCTTCAATCCAAGGTAGGTTGATATGCCAAAACGGTGCTTCCATAGCAACCAGTAAAGAAATACCGAACAATAAAACAATACGCATTATCATGGCAAGAAATAAACCAATATTGGTAGCTTTCTTTTGTTGGTCTGCAGGCAGTTTACTAGAGGCTAACGATATAAAAATTATATTATCAATTCCTAAAACGATTTCTAAAAATGTTAAGGTAAGTAATGCGACCCAAGCGTCGGCAGTATAGAAAATTTCAAACATTAGTTAATTTTTTTTGCGGTTCCTTTTTGTTTTTCACTTGAGCCTACAAGACCATATTCAAAAGAATAGGTATTTGATGAAGTAGTAAGTATCTTCATATGGATAGCTTTCTCTTCGGCTCTGTTTTTTGGATGGATTTTTTTTACAATATATTCACAGGCATTAATCCAGCGAATGGAAGAGGTATCTTGTTTACCTTTAAAAAAATCGATTTCGATAGTATCGTTACGAACAAATGTCGTTTTGGCCAATTCGCCATTAATATAGGTTTCAAACTCAAACGTTCCAACATGAAAATTTTCGCACCTGCGTTCTTGTTTAAAACATCCAGTACATAGTAGTGCAAGTAACCAAATTGATAAAACGGATTTCATAAATTGAAAGTGCTCTTATTGTGTCAACGAAAATAATTGTATTTAAAGAAATAATATAACTTAAAATGTAAAAGTTTTCCTTTTTTAATTTTCATAACTTTTAAAAGAACCATCTTTATAAAAAAATACGATACGTTCAATTTCTTTTTTGATAGTACTATCCATAGCACCATTACTTCGTGTCTCTTTACTTAAAATATTTTCATTAATTTCTGGAATAGGAGGCGGTGCATCTACCAATCTATTTTCACTTTGATTGAACAAATCATTGGTAGTCTCAATAGGTTTTTCTTTTGTTGGAGTTGTTGTTTCCGACATAACTTTAGGAGGTGGAGTAGGAATGTTTTTTTCCTCTTTCGCTTTAGGAAAATTTCCTTCACCATATAACAACCAACGTAGTTGTGCATCAGGATAAGCGTCTACTATTTTCATGACAAAATCTAAACTGGGTTTATTTCTTCCCGAAAGAATATGTGAGATCGAGGATCTACCTACACCCATAGCATCAGCAAATGCAGAAGCAGAAACTTGATAGTGATCCATTATTTTTTGAATTCTTTTTCCAAACTTTTCGCTGTTTACCATTGTAAAATGTATATCAATAATTAAGACTATACAAATGTAAACAAATTTGATTTACTACGCAATTTACAATTGTAAATAGAATTATAGCACATTAAACTAAAACTTCAATTTTTAGCTATTAAAAAACTGATTTATAGTAAAATATAACTGGTTGCTCTAACAATTATTAAACAATATAGAAATAATTTACTGTGCGTAAATTAACATCTATATACTGTTTACCTAGGTAAACATTCTTGGAAAATTATTCTGTATACATTTGTAAAAACAAAGCTGTTCCAATTGTAAACAATGATGTGTTTTACAGTTGTAAACGTGATTTTAAATACTCTATTAGGAATCTATTCTTTACAATACTAGCTTTGCATTTTAAATATGATATGAGTACTACTAAACTTAAAAATCTTTATAAGCGGTATCAGAACAAATCTATTTCGGGTAGATATTTGCCTTCAAAAATTGTTCTTGGTCAATTAAAATCTTTAGCTATTCCTTCAGATGTTATTGGCTATTCAGAAGCTGGTACACCAATACATTTGGTAAAATTTGGTATAGGTACCAATAAAATAGTAATGTGGTCACAGATGCATGGTAATGAGAGTACCACTACAAAAGCTGTTTTTGATTTTATAAATATGCTTCACGACACCACCTGTGAGACAACTCAAATGCTATTATCTAATTGTACTATTTATTTAATACCATTACTTAATCCAGATGGTGCAGATGCATATACACGCGTTAATGGAAATGAAATAGACCTTAATAGAGATGCCCAAGAACTAACCCAAAAAGAGAGTTTAATTTTACGTTCATATATTGATACTATAAAACCAAACTTTGCGTTTAATCTTCACGATCAACGCACAATTTTTAGTGCCGGTACTAATAATAAATCTGCTACGGTGTCATTTTTGTCTCCTGCAGGTGATACCGAAAGATCTATAACCTCAAGTAGAGTAAGATCAATGCAGGTTATTGTTGCAATGAATAAAGTGTTGCAAGAATTTGTACCCGATCAAATTGGACGATATGATGATGGTTTTAATATTAATTGTATTGGAGATACTTTAGAAAGTCAAGGGATTCCGACTGTTTTATTTGAGGCAGGACATTATGAACAAGATTATGAGCGAGAGGTAACAAGAAGTTTTATTTTTTATGCTTTGGTACAAGGCGTAAGTTCTATTGCTTCAAAAGCTTTTAGCACCTATAATTATAAGGACTATTTTAAAATACCAGAAAACAAAAAATTATTTTATGATGTTATTATAAGAAAAGCACGTTTAAAAGACACGATTATCGATATAGCTGTGCAGTTCACCGAGAAATTATTGGATGATGAGATTAAATTTATACCTAAGATCGCAGTTATTGGGGATCTTAACGGTTTTTTTGGTCATCGAGAGCTATATGCCGAAGGACGAATAATACGTCACTATAACGATGTAGTAGAGGTAGTTCCAGAGGTTGAGATGTTAAAATTTTATCTAGACACTGAATTATTCTCAGTCTTATAGGTAAAAATGTAAATTAAAATGTTTTTAAACAGTATTTTTCTGTTATTTTTGCAATGTAAACAATCTGACAATTATTAAATATACTATGGCAAAGTTTAAATTAGATGAAGTAGACCATCAAATACTGGATATGTTAATTGAGAATACACGGACTCCTTTTACAGATATAGCAAAGAAATTATTGATTTCTGCAGGAACGGTTCATGTACGTGTTAAGAAAATGGAAGAAGCTGGAATTATTGAAGGTTCTTCATTGACGTTGGATTACACGAAATTAGGCTATGCATTTATTGCATATGTCGGAATTTATTTACAGAACACCTCCCAAACAAAATTTGTACTAGAGCGTATTGCAGAGATACCATATGTAACAGTTGCACATATCACTACTGGAAAATTTAATATATTTTGTAAGGTTCGAGCAAAAGATACCAATCATGCAAAGGATATTATTTTTAAGTTAGATGATATTGACGGAGTGTATCGTACAGAAACTATGATATCGCTAGAAGAAAGTATTAATGATAAGAAACGATTGATGCATTCTATCTTTCAGGATATGTAAGCATAAAACTATTCTATATAAAAACCCTCTGTGCTTATTTTGGCATAGAGGGTTTTTTAGTTTTTAATTACATGATAAAGATCTGTTAATCGTTATTTATAATATCTTAGAAGTATTAAATTTCAACACCTATTAAAACAATTATATGATTACGCACTTATCTAACAATGAATACAGTTCTTATTATTCAAACTATATTCAAAAAGCAAAACACGAAGATATTGTCTTAGGACTACAACATAGTAAAGAAGAATTTGTGTCTTTTGTAACCAATTTGCCAGATGATAAATGGTTGTTCTCCTATGCAGATGGTAAATGGACGTTAGTCGAAGTGTTACAACATCTAATAGATACAGAGCGAGTTTTTAGCTATCGAGCTTTATGTTTTGCTCGTAATGATGGTAATTCTTTACCAGGATTTGATCAGGATCAATACGTACCTTTTTCAAACGCCAATAATTCAAGTAAAAAGGAAATTGTAAGTGATTTTATCGCTGTGAGAGAGAGTACGATTTCACTATTTAAGCGGTGTACACCAGAGATGAGTACACGTATAGGAGAGGCAAGTAAGAGTCCTATGAGTGCTAGAGCAGTGGGATACATAATTCCAGGGCATCAACAACATCATTTCGAAGTTATAAAATCACGTTATTTATGATTAAATTCTTGAAACAAATAGCACATTTACTTAAACAAACCTATATAAATTGGGATAAAAATCAACCCTTTGCAAGAAGTGCGATTATTGCATACTACACGCTTTTTTCTCTTCCCTCGCTATTAATGATTGTAGTTAGTATTGCAGGTTATTTTTTTGGAAGAGACGCTGTACAAGGAAGAATAACAAATCAAATTGCTGGATTTATTGGGGAGGGTAGTGCGCAAGCAGTAGAAGGTATGGTTAAAAGTGCGGCACTTAATGATAGTGGTACCTTTACAGTGATCTTTGGATTTGGAGCATTGCTCTTTGGTGCAACAGGTGCATTTTTTCAACTCAAACATGCTATGAATACTATTTGGGGAGTGAAAGCAAAGCAACAAACTTTTTTGAGAACCATCAAAGATCGTGCGATATCTTTTGGAATGGTATTGGTAATAGGTATGATGTTACTAACCTCACTCACTATATCAGCCATGTTAAGTGCATTTAGTGAGTACGTAGAGCATTATTATCCCCATATGACCGCTATAGCAGTAGACCTTTTGGATTTTGTGTTCTCATTTGCGTTTATTACCCTTTTATTTGCCTCGATCTTTAGACTCTTACCAGATATAACAATTGGATGGAAAACTACCTTTTTGGGAGCTGCGATTACGACCTTTCTTTTTTTAATTGGTGAATATCTAATTGGCCTCTATTTTGGTAATGCTAATCCAGCTTCAGTTTATGGCGGCGCTTCATCGGTAGTTTTGATTCTTCTTTGGGTATATTATACTTGTTTAATCTTATTCTTTGGCGCAGAGTTAACAGTTCAATACGCCAAAAAATACGGAGTTGTTATTCAGCCAAATAAGCATGCATATTTTGTAGATTAATATATAGTTTACTCTCAGTAAGTAATTAACATAATTCCTTAGTTTTTATAGAATTTATAACAATTTCAGGTTTAAGTTTATTATTCCTTTATAACACAGACAGCACCTATCTTTTTAATTTTATATCAAATAAAAATGTTTAATTAAAAAAGAAAAAAATATGTCTAAAAGAATTGCAATTTTGGCAACAAATGGTTTTGAAGAAGTTGAATTGACAAGTCCTAAAAACGCATTAGAAAAAGAAGGATGGCAAGCAGATATTGTGAGCCTAGAGAGTGGTAAAATTAAAAGTTGGAAAGATGGTAACTGGGGTAGTGAGTTTACTGTAGATTATACATTAGATCAAGTATCATCATCAGACTACAATGCTTTAGTGATTCCTGGCGGAGTTATTAATCCAGATAAATTAAGAAGAGAAGAAAAAGCAATTACATTTGTAAAAGATTTTTTTAAACAAGAGAAACCCGTAGCGTCTATCTGTCATGGACCGCAGGTACTTATTGAAGCTGAAGTTGTCGAAGGAAGAAAAATGACATCTTTTCCATCAGTAAAGAAAGATTTGATAAATGCAGGAGCAAATTGGGTAGATGAAGAAGTAGTGGTAGATCATGGTTTTGTTACAAGTCGTTCACCCGAAGATCTAGAAGCATTCAATCGTAAACTAGTTGAAGAAGTTCATGAAGGGAAACATGACGAACAACACGCATAATTTGGATGCCGAACCAAGTATAAAAAAATCACCTTTAAAAGGTGATTTTTTTTATTCAGTAACTAGATTACATGCCGCCTTTACAGATGGCAGATGTAGCTCATGTCCCCCAGCATGTGTATAAAACTTTATTCGTGGTAAGATAGTACTAACTCTTTCTTTTTCTGCAATCACGTTTCTTTTCTCAAAATAGGGATCATTATCCCCAACAATATGACTTATTAAAGTAGACTCTGGTAAAAAATCAAAATCTTTATAGGTAAGCTCTTTAGGAAAAGCTCCCGAGATCAAAATAAGATGATCGCATTTAAATTTTCTACGAGCTAT
The DNA here is from genome assembly GCF_042434915.1 of Aquimarina rhodophyticola. Lineage (GTDB taxonomy): Bacteria > Bacteroidota > Bacteroidia > Flavobacteriales > Flavobacteriaceae > Aquimarina. The sequence continues at coordinate 1,580,142 of NZ_CP170198.1, read as the reverse complement.
ATACCGACTAGCAATACTTACACCCTGCGAATATCCTAATAGTATCAATTGTACATCATCGGGTAAATTTTCTGACAATATTACCGCATCGATATATCGCAGTACATTTTCAATATCTGTTTCGGTATTTTCTTTGGTCAACCAACTAGACCCAACTCGACGATATCCATCGTCTTTGTAATATTTTGATGGAGCCTGTGGGGCGATGATATAGTTCTCATCTTTATCAAGATCTTCGAATAACCGAATAAAATATTTACTCAGATATCCAATGCCATGAAAAACAATCCAAATATTTTTAGTACTTGGCGAAATACTATTTAAAGTATCATAAGTGTTAATAGAAGTATAGTCAACCTGTTTCTTACTCATATATTTTAAAGTATTAGAGAATAGGTTCACAATATATTTGGATTTTATTTGATTTGAAACAGATTTAATACTTTCTTTTAAGTTTCTCTTGCTACTACTTCCTTAAAGTTAAAATTCCCATAAATTACTATCACTATTGAGGATTATTATAAGCGGATTCCACACAAAATTATGTAAGAATCCATATTTTTGTTAAAAACAGAATAATGGTGCTAGAAAAAGATAATTTACTTGTGCAATGTAATACGATGTGTAAGAACACGTTGATGGAAACTTTGGATATTACATTCTGTGATGTGAGCGATTCCCATCTTACGGCAAAAATGCCAGTAACATCAAAAGTGCATCAACCAGATGGAGTACTACATGGAGGAGCAATGGTTGCCTTAGCCGAGAGTGTGGGGAGCGCAGCAACTTATATATTCTTAAATTCTAAAGATTTTTATATACGTGGTATCGAGATATCAGCAAATCATGTAAAAAGTATTCGAGAAGGGTTTGTATATGCCAAAGCGGTAATTGTACACAAAGGGCGAACAACTCAACTTTGGGATATTAAAATTACAGATCAAGAAGAACAGCTCATATCAGTGGTCAAGTTAACTACTATAGCTTTGCCAAAATATAAATAATTTGAAATCAGGATCTTTATACAAAAAAGCTCGTAACCATCTTAACGAGGAACAACCTTTTGTTTTGTATAGAGCACCAAATTCTCAGGTGCTCCTAAGTTATTTTCAGAATGATAATAGTCTTAATCGTACAACGGATTATACACATTCTGGATTTGTAATGGCTCCTTTTGATACAACAGAAGACGCTATAATTTTTCCGCTTTCAAAAAGCTGTAAACAACAAGAACAGTTAACTATCGATGAAGATATATCTCCCAAAGTAATAAGTGACCCAAGATCCATTTTGGGACTTGCTTATGATAGCCATATAGCACTTATTAAGGCAGGGATTGATACCATTAAACAAGGTGTTTTGGATAAAGTCGTACTCTCCAGAGAAGAAGAGATCCCGACAAACAATCAGGATTGGATAAATGTTTTTGAAAACTTATTAGCCTCCTATCCAACTGCATTTGTATATATATGGTACCATCCCCAAGTAGGACTATGGTTAGGAGCAACACCAGAAACCTTATTATCTATTAAAAAAGATAAACTTTATACTATGGCTCTAGCAGCCACTCAAGCTAATATAGGAGCAACGAACGTAGCTTGGAGTATAAAAGAGCAAGACGAGCAGCAAATAGTCACAGATTATATTAAGGACACCTTACAACCCTGGGCAAGTGCACTAGAGATTTCACAACCATATACACATCGAGCAGGGACTCTTCTGCATTTACGATCTGATATCATTGCTACCATCGATTTCTCTGCAGTATCTTTGCAAGAAATAGTACAAAAATTACATCCAACTCCAGCAGTATGTGGTTTACCCAAACAATCGGCACTTAAATTTATCAAAAAAAACGAGCCGTATGATCGTAAATTTTATACAGGATTTTTAGGAGAACATATAATAACTACTCCTACTACGTTGCATACTAACTTTTATGTAAACCTTAGATGTATGCAAGTACAGCATAAGCAAGTTAAAATATACGTTGGAGGCGGAATTACAAAAGACTCTAATCCAAAAAAAGAATGGGAAGAAACCGTAAAAAAATCCCAAACAATCAAAAAGGTTTTAAAATAAAATTATAAAATTTGCTAGGACATCAAACCTGTAATAGTGTAATTTTACAGGTAACAAAAAGAAAAAGCCAAGTACCAAAATCGATAGCATGTGCGAGGCAATATCATTAAAATTCAAAACGTGTGAAGAAACGTTTATACTCGACAATACCACTAGCGCAAACCATAGTACACCTATGCGATGTTAAAGGTGTACACCATATAGTCATATCCCCAGGATCGCGCAACGCACCACTTACAATTGGGTTTAGTGAACATCCCGATTTACAATGCTATAGCATTGTTGATGAGCGATGTGCTGCTTTTTTTGCATTAGGCTTAGCACAACAGCTCAAAAAACCTGTAGGATTAGTTTGCACCTCGGGTAGTGCACTACTTAATTATTATCCAGCAATTGCAGAGGCATTTTATAGCGATATCCCTCTAGTGGTATTAAGTGCCGATCGCCCAATAGAGCGTATAGATATTGGCGATGGGCAAACCATTAGACAAAGAAATGTATTCGAAAATCATATTTTATATTCGGCCAACCTATATTCAGAACTTATTGCTGCCGAAAAGATTACAGACCTGCGCATTTTACAAAAACAAAAAGAAGCACAAAAACATAATGAACGAGAAATTAATCTAGCACTCAATCAGGCCATAGAACAAAAAGGACCTGTACATATTAATATCCCATTTTACGAACCTTTATACGACAAAATTACCGAATCGACGGTTGATCCCTTAGTACTTCCCATAAAAAAACATAGCTACTCTTTACAAGATTTTGCACAAGATGATATAATCGAGCAGTGGAATCAGGCTTCAAAAAAATTAATCCTTATAGGAACCAATTCGCCTAAAAATATAGATCAACGCTATTTTGATATATTAGCAAAGGATCCTTCGGTATTGGTATTAACAGAAACCACCTCTAATATTTTTCACGCTACCCATGTTGATAATATAGATCAGTTGATAACACCTTTAAGTAACAAAGAATTTTTAGCACTACAACCAGACTTGCTACTTACCATCGGGGGTATGGTAGTATCAAAACGAATTAAAGCATTTTTACGTACATTTTCTCCAGGCACCCATTGGCATGTCGATGAGAAAAAAGCCTTCGATACTTATTTTTGTTTGGATTATCATATCAAAATGAATCCAGAAAAATTTTTCGCAGAACTTCTGCCATTAGCTAATAATGTAGTATCTACCTATAAAAAGCATTGGTTGACGGTTCGAGATATGCGTAGTGTAAAACATAAGGAATACTTAACAAGCATACCCTTTTGTGACTTAAAAGTGTTTGAGGTATTAATTAAACAAATACCCAAACATCAACTAGTACAATTAAGTAATAGTTCAACGATACGGTATGCACAACTATTTTCACTTACTTCAAATTTTCAAGTCTTTTGTAATCGAGGCACCAGTGGTATCGATGGTAGCACATCAACGGCAATAGGATCTGCAATAGTATCAAAACAACCAACAACATTGATAACAGGAGATCTTAGTTTTTTCTATGACAGTAATGCGCTTTGGAATAATTATATCCCAACCAATTTCAGAATTGTAGTAATTAATAATGGAGGAGGAGGAATTTTTAGAATCTTACCAGGAAAGTCAGACGAAGCCAATTTTAATACCTTTTTTGAAACCACCCATGCACTCACAGCAAATCACCTGTGCGCCATGTATAATTTTGAATATGCAAAAGCTGAATCGGTAGAAGACTTAGATAAAGAATTAAAGACCTTTTATAAACTCTCAAACCAACCCAAACTGTTAGAGGTATTTACACCAAGATTAGTGAATGATGTGGTTTTAATCGATTACTTTAAGCATTTGGTCTGATTTCTTGAACTAAATTCATGATTTTTTTATTTAATTCGTAAAGAATTACACTATATTTGATAGTATAATCAATTAACTAATTAAAAAATTAATTACCCTTATGAGCAAGAGAGACGAATTAATTACAAAATACGCAGCAGATCTTAAAGACAAAATTGGTGAAAATCCAGATATGGATCTTTTAACCAAAGTTACTATTGGATGTGGTCCTTCTATTTACAATAGTGATGCAGCAACGGTATCTGGGAGTGATCCCAAAGAGTTAGAAACGGTTAAGAAAAATTTCTTAATTAAAAAACTAGGTTTGTCTGATGGACCAAAATTAGATGAAGCCATTGATGCAGTAATGGAGAAATACGGTAAATCAAATAGAAATAAATATAGAGCAGTAGTTTATTATTTATTGACAAAACATTTTGGCAAAGCGTCAATCTATAACTAGAATATTATCACAATGATGCTAAAAAAAGGTGATCCCAAAAGGATCACCTTTTTTGGTAAAAGTATTTTATAGCAGTTATAAAGAAGTATCTTTGCTTAAATTTTTGAAAGCATGCTAAGTTTAGGAACGTATAACACATTAGAGATTTTAAGAGAACGTAGTCCAGGTATCTACCTAGGTGATGATCAAGGAAATGAAGTACTGGTACCAAATAAATATGTGCCAGAAAATTTTGAAATCGGTGATAAGCTTCGTGTATTTGTATATTTGGATAATGAAGAGCGTGTCGTAGCTACCACCCAAGAACCCTATATAACCCTCAACACATTTGCCTATTTAAAATGTACCAGTGTTATCGATATAGGAGCATTTATCGACTGGGGTTTGGATAAAGAATTATTTATACCCTTTAAAGAGCAAGCCTCACAAATGAGAGCAGGTAGCTGGTATCTAATCTATTTATATCTAGATAAAGAATCTAATCGATTAACAGGATCCAGTAAGACCAATCAATTCTTAGACAATAATCTAGTATTATTATCACCCTTTGAAGAAGTAGATTTGATTGCTAGCCATCCATCACCTATTGGATGGAATATGATTGTGAACCAAAAACACCTAGGCTTGGTGTACAGTGATGAGATATTTCAAAAAATAACAGTCGGTGATCAACTTAAGGGGTTTGTAAAAAAAGTACGTCCAGACGGCAAGATAGATTTAGTACTTCAAAAACATGGATATCGTGGTATCGAACCCAATGCACAGCAAATAATGGATGAGCTAACAAGAAGTGGAGGTTTTATCGATCTTAACGATAAATCAAATCCAGAAGCTATTCAAGAAGTTTTTCAAATGAGCAAAAAGAGTTTCAAAAAAGCTATTGGAACCTTGTACAAAGCAAGAGCAATAACAATAGAAAAAGATGGTATACGATTACTCGAAAAAGAATAATTGTAAATTATAAAAAATAGCAATCTTACTATCGGTAATAAAACACATTAGGAGATCTTCTATAATAAATTCGGCTATAGCGCGACATATCTTGGTATGCAGAGTTTCTTATACCCGCATTATTTGGATTATTAAGATTAGAACCACTACCCGTAATTGAAAAAGAAGATGGTTTTGGTTTACTGCCACCAATAGTAAAATTATATTTCCTTACAGGTTTAGGTTGTTGTTCTACCAAAAGTATAGGTTGCTCCTTACGCAATCCTTGTCTTCTTAAATCTTGATCCAAATCCACCTCAAGTAATTCAAAAATCGAAGATGTAATGGAAGCGCTTACTATCGATAATGAAGGAGTTTCAATTTTCCAATCTATCACGTACTGCTCAACCTCCTGACCATACGACAGCGTGCTAAGAGTAAATAAAAGACCAAAAACAATCATTTTCATAATGCTAAGGTAAGATATTGCAGTCGAGATAAAAAATATAGTATCAGTTTAGTCCGTCCCAACCGTACCTAGTATCTGCAAAAAATCATTAAGACGACTCAATTTAAAAGCTTATTTTTGAATTTTAAAATTGAAAAGAATGAATACAATAGATTGGAAAGTAGTTAAAGAATATCAAGATATAACCTATAAAAAATTTGAAGGTGTAGCTAGAATAGCGTTTAACCGTCCAGATGTAAGAAATGCTTTTAGACCAAAAACAGTAGGAGAACTTTTTGAAGCCCTCTTGGACGCTAGAGAAGATACTTCTATCGGGGTCGTTTTATTATCAGCCGAAGGTCCTTCGTCAAAAGACGGAGTCTATTCATTTTGTAGCGGCGGTGATCAAAATGCACGCGGCCATCAAGGATATGTCGATGACGATGGCATGCCACGACTTAATATATTAGAGGTACAACGTCTCATACGCTTTATGCCCAAAGTCGTGATAGCCGTAGTACCAGGATGGGCAGTAGGAGGCGGACATAGTTTACACACCGTATGCGATCTAACACTAGCAAGTAAGGAACATGCTATATTTAAACAAACCGATGCAGATGTTACAAGTTTTGATGGTGGATATGGATCAGCATATCTAGCAAAAATGGTAGGGCAGAAACGTGCTAGAGAAATTTTCTTTTTAGGAAGAAACTATTCTGCACAAGACGCCTACGAGATGGGTATGGTTAATGCCGTGATTCCTCATGATGAATTAGAGCATACCGCTTTTGAGTGGGCTCAAGAAATATTAGCAAAATCCCCAACATCCATTAAAATGCTCAAATTTGCTTTTAATGCCACCGATGATGGTATGGTAGGACAGCAAGTTTTTGCTGGAGAGGCTACCCGATTAGCATATATGACCGACGAAGCAAAAGAAGGAAGAAATGCATTTTTAGAAAAGCGTAAACCAGACTTTAAAAATATTAAGTGGATTCCATAATGCATACATAAGTCCTTCAACATTTGATAAGCACTATCAAAATCATAAAAAATCGTTTTAAAATACACTGATTCATCGATCAACTAGTTTGAAACGATTTTTTATAGATTATTAAATCCAAACATAGTTTAGAGCTCAATAAGTAAGCGAATACCAATCATCGCACCAGCCCTAACCAACAACTTACTATACCATGAATACAATCACATTCACTATAGTATATGTAAAAAAGTATATATATCACTGGTTAAAATATAAAAATAGCATCAAACTCATATACAGTAGATGATAACTTGTATCCATCTGTATATAGCACATGTACAGTTGTATACACTTTATTTATAATTATATATACTCCATATAAATTTGTAGATACTAGATGTGTGAAAATCTTTACTTCACTATAAATAATGGAACACTCACTAGTAAAAACATAAGAATCTCTTAAGTAATCAATAAATAAATCCAAAAGTATACAACATAATAGAAGGACAACCATTCAATGCAGCTACAAGTATTCAAAACTAAAAAAGCTCAGCGATCGTAGGATCACTGAGCCAATTCACATCAATTATAAAAATCTAGATTAAGACTAATTAGATACTTTATATCAATAACAAAAAATTACTCTTTTAAGATTTGGAAATTTTGTACACCTTCTTCATTTATTACTTTAAGTACATATAAACCCGATGGACCTTTAAAATCCACACGAATAATACTCTTATGTTGCTCATAATTAAAAGGAACTACACGACCATTAAGATCACTAAGAAAAACCTTACTAGCTTTTGCATCGCTTCCTAAATCTACAGTCAAACGACCATCTGTCGCATTAGGATAAGGAATATATTTTCCAGTGTCTAACAAGGCAGACCTTCTACCATTTCCAGTAGGAAGCGCTTCGACAGCATAGGTATAGTTATAATGATGATCAAAACCTTGATACCCTCGCGGAGTAGTAGCTACGATGAGATACAACTCGTCACCCTCATTAGTAGTAACTTGGATAGAAGCTTCTTGAGTACCAAAGGCCACCTCTGAGCTAATAGGGAAGTTATAATACCTATAATCATCCTTAGAACCTACAATAATTCTAGCCTGTAAATCAGTATTAGCAGGATTATTACTCTCACCTTTTAATCTAATTTTATACGTACCAAGTGCAGTATTATTTACCTTATAAGCATTAAAAGCCCAAGCACCTGGAACCATTTTTGTTGGAACACTAATCAGTTGACCCGCAGTACCTGCTGTATCAAATTCACTAGTAATCTTATTATTAAAAGATCTAGCCTCTGGTTTTGTATTTCTCATTCTATTTTCAGATTTTTTTTCTGAATCTTCAAAATAAGCACCCGTACCATCTTCATAATCCCAAACAGTTGTACGTGCAGCAAAATCTGCAAAAACAGTCCCCATATCATACCCTTCTTCGGCTAATGCAAAGTCTATATCAGTAATATTATTACTCATTCTCAAATTATAAAGCTTACCTATAAAACTTTTATCAGAAATAAAATTAGTAATGTATCTAAAAAACACATAACAACCATAATTACTTCCTCCATTAAACTCTTCACCCAGATATCCTTGGGTAGGAGAACTTATTATACGATATAACGGTAAGTGAGGGAACAATGAGTAATATCCCAATAAAGTAGAGGTAGCTCCAGGATATACCGCATCAGGCGCCCACTCTGCAGTAGCCTCTGCAAACCACTTACCTTTATTAACTAAATTAGGTATTTTCTGGTACGAATGAAAGTTTTCATGCACCCAATAATTAGAATCTGTACGGCTTAAAGGAAAATTATATCTTGCTATCCAAGCATTAATAAAACCTTCAGTAGCAGTTATATCACGTCTATGACGACTCTCCAAATATGCTTCTAATTCACCCTCTTTATACATACCCGTTGTAGCAACAGCATGCTCAAAGGTAACATCCCATTGAGACGTTGCTTTGATCATTTTTTCTTGTGATACAGTTGTGGTAGCACGGTCATACCATAAACATAAATAAGACCCACAAATAACATTTGTTAATTCGCTATTGGGAAGATTATCCGGTAGTACGTCCATAAGGCAATATTGACTCATTTTAGTAGTCAATTCATCTGTAATCGAATAGTTAAATAATCGTATATCCCACACCTGTCCATTATACTCGTGCAGGTCAAATTGAGACATTTGAAACGCCACATTCGCTTGAAAAGAATTCCAAGTTCCGTTAAAATAGATTTGTAAAGAACCTTCATTAAATCGAAGTACAATATGATTACAAATGAGGAGCTGTAAAGAAGCTTCACTTATCCATTGCTCACCATTAACTGTAACCAGTAATTTATCTCTTACTTGAGAAATGGTTACACCGGATTCTGACTCAAAAATTTCTCCAGATTGCTCTAAGTTTTCTGGCATTACCTTCAAAGAGATTGTACCAGATTGAGAGGATATTTTGTTATCCAAATCAACATAAATATTTTTACCGAGCATACCAGTAAATGTATGTGTTTCATTTTCATGTGAAGGATTTACGATAACTTTGATAGTGTTATCAAAATCAGATTTTTCATAATCTCCAGCCAATCGCGACATATTAAAAACCTCTCGTGGAGCAATAGGAGGGTTTATAGTATTTATTACTTCAACATTCTCAAATGTCACAGTACTTAGCGCACCATTTTGGTGACTAGTAACTGCTAATCCTACATAAACTTGATTATTCATGGATATCGTATCGCTTCCTTCTAATACCCAATTAATACCATCTATAGATGCGTATGCAGAGAATAGATCACCCTCGCGCACCATTTTAAACCAAGTAGCAGGATCCCCGCTGTTATTATTAGCAAGAGAAGAAGAACTACCTGTTTCTAACCTACGTTGGAACGAAATACCTTGTGCTGGCGTCTTGATCATCATCGCGTGACTCGCATTAGTGGTCAAATCACTTCTAATCATAACTCCGGCTTTTGCCCACGGATGGGTATTAGTTTGCGAAGCAACTTTAGCAATAATGGTACCATCACCCTCAAAGGCTTGATACACAAATTGAAAATGATCAGAACCTCCCCAAATATCGCTACCCGCTCCAGATACAGTAAATACATCATTACTATAAGCAGCCTGTCCTGCAGGGCTTGGTGTACCGATATCTGTATGCATCCATGGATTAGGAAGATCATTGTTAGCATCAGCCGTTGTAACTTCTAGAATATCGGTATATGCTGATGTGCCTACTTCATTAACAGCAGCTATACGATAATAATAGGTTGACGTAGGGATCACATTGGTATCCTCATAATTCATACTATTGGCATCTATCGATGCAATGGTTTCAAATGATCCCTCTCGAACCATAGATCGTTGCACAATAAATCCAGTTGTATTTGTAGTATTAGCACTCCATTCTAATTGAATACTTTGATCTGTTACCGCTGCTGCTGTTAGGGCAGTAGGAGTTGCTGGTACAGCTAAGCCTTGATTTACCACAACCTTGTCAAAAGTAGCTTCGCAAAGGGAACTTTGATTAAAATTAGCTACCGCCATACCAATGTATACATTTTGGTTCATTGGGATAGTTGTTTCTTTCATAACTGTCCAAGTAGCTCCATCTTCAGAATAATAGCTAGTAAAGTTTTCATTGTTTCTTACTACTTTGAACCATACAGGACCTGCATTAAGAGCTTTACTAAAAGTGGTAACGTCGCCTGTCGTAACTCTTGACTGTACTCCCACAGCTTTTCTACCGTTGGACATCGCCATGACATAGGCAGCATCGGTATCAAGAGATTCTCTGATCATTACGCCGGCTCTTGCCCAGTCTGCACCTTCTATATTCTCTAATTTTGCAATGATTTCTCCATTCCCAGAAAGCGGTTGATAGGTAAAGGTAAAATCGTCAGCTTTTTTCCAAAGTTCTCCTCCAGACTGGATAGTGAATACTCCAGCATCATAACTCACTTGACCTGCAGGACTTGGGTTACCAACAAGCTCACGTTTCCAAGGAGCAGGAAGATCATTATTAGCATCAACCGTTGTCACTTCAAGAATATCGGTATATGCTGATGTTCCTGCTTCATTAACAGCAGCTATACGATAGTAATAGGTTGTATTAGGAGTAACATTGATGTCTTCATAGCGTATACTATTGGCATCTACCGATGCAATAGTTTCAAAAGAGCCTTCTCGAGCCAAAGAGCGTTGTACGATAAACCCAGTTGTATTCGTAGCATTAGCACTCCATTCTAATTGAATACTTTGATCTGTTACCGCCGCTGCTGTTAGGGCAGTAGGAGTTGCTGGTACAGCTAGGCTTTGTTTTACAATAACATTATCAAAAGTAGCCTCACAAAGTGAACTTTGATTAAAATTAGACACTGCCATACCAATGTACACATTTTCATTCATTGGGATAGTTGTTTCTTTCATAACTATCCAAGTAATACCATCTTCGGAATAATAACTAGTAAAGTTTTCATTATTTCTTACTATTTTGAACCATACAGGACCTGCATTGAGAGTCTTACTAAAAGTGGTAACGTCGCCTGTCGTAACTCTTGACTGTACTCCCACGGCTTTTCTACCGTTGGACATCGCCATGACATAGGCAGCATCGGTATCGAGAGATTCTCTGATCATTACGCCGGCTCTTGCCCAGTCTGCACCTTCTATATTCTCTAATTTTGCAATGATTTCTCCATTACCAGAAAGCGGTTGATAGGTAAAGGTAAAATCGTCAGCTTTTTTCCAAAGCTCTCCTCCAGACTGAATGGTGAATACTCCCGAATTATAGGTAACTTGACCTACAGGGCTTGGGGTACCCACAAGCTCACGTTTCCAAGGAGCAGGGAGTTCATCATTGGGAGTAGAATCTGTTAGTAATGAAGCCATTTTTAATCCCATTCTATCACCAATAATTAAATGCGATGCAGAATCAAAATGATAATAATTGGAAAGGTCTTTACTTATAATCAAACCAGCATTTCCAATCGTTTCAGCCACATTTTTTTGTGCTTCTTGAACCTTTAAACCATTAACTTGACCTCTATGAGATTGCCCAATGACTACGGGCAAATTATCAAGGTTTAAGTCATTACGTAAATCGGTAATCAGGTCAGTTAAATTTTGTTCGTAGGCATTAGCAAAAACATCGCTACCCGCATCATTAAAACCTTGAAACCATAAAAAACCAGCAACTTCGATCGTTACATCCATACCTTGATATTCTGGCAAAAAGTCTCCAATATTGGCTTTAACTTCATTAAGGTGTTCAAGAAGTAAGGGATAGTTACTAGCTACTGCTATAGAACCCAAGCGATCCTTCATACTAGGACTTCTCCATTTCTCATGAAGATCAGATCCACCCTCGGCAACTTTTAACAATACCACATCATCATCGATATGCTGTGCAATTTGATGACCAAAAGCTAATTCTGGACCATACGAATTATTGTTATTATGTCCATACCCAGGTTGCAAAGCACCAGTTCGTAAGGATGGCGATGCATGATTATCTCCATTTCTACGATAATTGTAGTTAATCATTTTTACATGACTCATAGGTTGTAATAGCGCTTCACTAACTAGCGAACTGCCATTCAGGTATTTAGCTTCGAGCCTTGCCTGCTCTTCTGCATAACCAAATGCATAGGTAGAACCATTCCAATAAAAATCACTAATGGTTTGAAAAAGTCTTTCTTCTTGATCAGTAATATCGGCATAACAATTTTTATTATCATTGGGTAATGATACTTCATTTTTAGCGCAGAGTAGTTTATTGAGCTGTGCAGTTTGTGCATGACCTTGCATATTAGATTGCCCAGCCATCAAGAATAGTTTGATTTTTTTAGTTTGTTGGGCTTGTACTTGACAGGTTAGTAATAATCCAAAAATGATGAGATTAAATACTTTGAATAAAGGTATCCATGGGACTACCTTTTTTTTACAGTTTTTCATGATTGAGGGTTGTTTAGTTATGGGTTAATATTAAATAATATAAAAAATGATTGATGTTAACATTAATATATAGTCCTGCATTATTTGATAGTATATCAAAAATGAATTAAATAAAAGCTTACAAACAATCTAATACTATTCAAAGTATTAGGAAATATCTACGTAACACTGTGGAGGTTTAAAACGCAACATAAAAGATGAATTTCAACTAATTTTTACGGAAAACATTTTGAAGAGATATTGAAAAGTAAATAATCTATAACATTATTTATTCTCAAATTACTGGATCTTTTAAGTGTTCGAATTGGATACGTAAGATTAAAAGGAATTAATCTTCTTTTTGTTATAAAATAAGAATTCATTTTGGGGTGTAAATTTTATTATATGACGTAAAGATATAATTCTTAGGATAGTATGCAAATATTGTAGGAAGAAAATATTGGAGTAGTGTTTAAAATTTATAGATCTATTTTTCAGTGATTTGAGATATTTCCCCAGATTGTTTTTTATAAAATAATCATCTGTATAATCTCTAATGGAGTTCATTTTGTAGGAAAAACACCTGTTATTTTGTTTTACTTGTACATTAAGTTTAGACCCTTTTTAATGTTCTTTTTCGACTCCTAAAAATGCCTTTGATGTACCTCAAAATTTATTCTAAATAATTTAGCTAGTATCAAATAATTAAAAAAAGATAGGGATGTGTTAGGTCCTTGTTTTAATTTATAATTTCACTTGCGATACTTACCATAGCAAAAAATGAATCAGCATTAACTTATTGTCTGTTAACAAACGCATGCTCTATATATTTTGTAGTAACTGTTTATTTTCTGGTCATTGTTACCAAACTTTACACAGTTTTACCACTTATTCCGTATTTGCTCCCATTTATTAATTTTCATCTTGCTATCCCTTACCTCATAGTTATTTTTGGTTTGAAATTTAACCAACAGTCTCTTAAAATGAAAGATAGTAAACTGTCCATAGATATGCTTGTGATCTTTACCTTTTGTGTATGTCTCCTGTTGATATGCACAGATATCTATAGTACACACCTTAACTTTTTTCATAGTAAAGGTTTAACACAAAATCATCTTAGTAATTTTTTATTAAAATTTTATAGTACACTAACGATCTTTCAATACTCATTTGTAATGAGAATTGTTTGTTTGTCAATTTTCTCGATAGCTTCTTTTGGGTTTGATGTAAAGAAAAAGCCAGATAACGGTAGTATGATAAAGTATCAAGTTGCACTGCTTATACTTTGTTCATTAGTATATATCGTGGGAGGGTCGTTGGGAGTTCCCTTATTTCTAAATATTGCAATAGCTGCGATATCATTTATAGGATTTATTTATAGTTTTTTTAGTTTACGAAGGCACTTTCAATATTTTGGACACAAAGATGAATTTAACGATGATAATTTAATTTTTCAACAAGAAAAGAAGGTCAAAACAAACCCTTATTCTGTCAACTTAAAAACAGATAAAGGATTTATAAATGTAGTCAACCCCTTTAGGGCAACAATGGTACTAGGTACGCCTGGATCTGGAAAATCATATTCGGTAATCGAAGAATATATTAGACAACACATTCAGAAAAAATTTACGATGATGGTTTATGACTTTAAGTTTCCATCGCTAGCCCAAGAAACCTTCAATTTCTTTGAATACTATAAAAAGAATTATGAAATAGAACCCAATTTTAGTGTGATATCGTTAGACGATATTGCTAGATCAAATTTTGTTAATCCGATTAGTCCAGATTTGATTACAAAAGCAGCAGATGCCATTGAGGCTTCTCAAACCGTTTTGTTTAACTTAAACAAAGAGTGGATTACAAAGCAAGATTTCTTCGCTCAATCTGCCATATCTTATTTTGCATCCTGTATCTATTTTCTCAAAATATTTGATAACGGTAAATACTGTACTTTACCTCATGCTATTGCATTAGCATCGTGTTCAGATGAGAAGGTTTTTAGAATTTTGAGTACCTACTCAGAGCTTAAATTTTTTATGACTCCTTTTGCTGATGCTTTAGAAAAAGAGGCGTATGAGCAACTTTCTGGACAAACCGCTTCTGCCAGAATTCCTTTATCACAGTTAGCAACCAAAGAATTGTTTTGGGTAATGGGTAATAATGTACATCCAGAAATGAATGTACCCTTAGGGATTAATAATCCAGAGGATCCTTCTATTATGATTTTGGCAAATTCACCTGCCACACAAAAAACAAATTCACCTGCTCTTGGTCTAGTGGCTACACAATTGTTGAAAGAAATCAATACACAAGGCAAACAACCTTGCTCTGTAATTATAGATGAGTTACCCACTATGTATTTTATGGGATTAGATAACTTGATAGCTACTGCAAGATCTAATAAGATATCGACCACTATTGGTATGCAAGATCTAGAACAGCTCAAAAGGGACTATGGTGAGAAAATAGCAGACACTATTTTTAATATTGTCGGAAATATTTTTAGCGGATCGGTGCGTAGCAATACAGCAACAAAACTTCAGGATATTTTCGGAAAAAAGAAGCAAAAACTGAAAAATATCTCTGTTGATACTAGTGCAACATCTTATAGTATAAACGAAAATTTGGAATTCGTTATACCAGTGGCTACCATTTCTCAATTGTCACAAGGGGAGTTTGTAGGGCTAGTCTCTGATAACTTTGGCGAAGAGATAGAAAGAAAAATTTTTAGAGGCAAGATTAAGGTTGATAAAAGACATGATCAAATTAAGAGTGACATCCCTATGATTATTGGAGAGGATTCTAATATTGAAGAACTTCTCAATGGTAATTTTGAAAGAATAGTACACGAAATCGATATGCTCATTGCTTCAGAATTACATCGAATCACAGGAGAACCACAACAAAACTATACAACAGCCTAAATTACAATTAACCTATTTAAATTATCAAATAAAATATAAGATGTTACATACACTTTAAAAGCTATATAAATAGTAGTAACAAAGAGTGAAATCATGAAAACTACAAACGGTAACATATTAATTAGAACCAGTATAGTATTATTAATGCTTACTATACAAGGATTTTCACAGGCATCGTCTAGAGTAGATGATATCTATATGAAAGTACCTATAAAGTTTCCGCTTGATACGAGTGATTTTGAAAAAATATCATCTGTATATGGTTACAGGTTACATCCAATATATAATAACGTAAAAATGCATCATGGAATTGATTTAGTAGCCAAAAAAGGAAAACCAGTATTTGCCACTGGATCTGGTATCATCGAAGTTTCAGATTATGATACAGGCTATGGTAACCGTATTTTGATTGCCCACGGATCCAAGATAAAAACATTATATGCACACTTGTGGATCAAAATGGTCACTGTTGGAGAAAAAGTACATAATGGACAATTGATAGGTTTTGTTGGAGATACAGGTAGAGTTACAGGTACTCATCTGCATTATGAAGTTTGGTTTAAAAATAAAAGAATAAATCCGATGCTTATTTGGAAAAATTTTTATGCAAAAAAATCTAATTCAAAAAAATATAAAAGGTAATGGACACTAAGAAAAAAATAATTGTGGCAATTGTAGGGCTATTAAGTATAGCCATGCTGGTTGGCTTTTTTAAGTTAGTCATTTTTCCCTCTAATAATCAAAATACGATATTAAGTGACAATTTTTCAATAAGTACACCAGGTGTAGATGATACCAAGATTGAAAGAAAATCAAAATTGCAAAACTACGAAAGAGAAGGGGTAAATGGAGCTAGCGGTAATTCAATTATTAGCAATTTGACAAATCTTAGCAAAGTCGAAGAGGATACACTGATCGAAGAGCCTCCAATAATTAAAGAAAATTTAGAAAAAAAAGAAGTTGCGGTACCCACGTACAGAAAAAGAAATAAAAAGAAAAGTTCACAAAAAAAAGTGAAAGCAACCCCTGTAAGTTCTGCAGATAAAGAATTGCAGGAATTGATGGCGCTGCAACAAGAACTACTTAATCAATCGAAGTCCCAAGAAGCAAATAATACTCAATTAGACAATGAAAATTTAGAAACGCTATTACAATCTTATAGTAGTTATACGAATAATTATGGAGGTCAAAATGTTGAACCACCTCTAACGGCCGAAAGAATTATGGAAATTGATGGTCAGGTCAAAGAAAAAATAGCAAAAGCGGTCGAAGAAAAGTTTAAAAAGCGTTCTTATTTTCAAGGTGCTGGATCTACAAACTCATCTGATGAGATTTTAGGTTTAATACCAGCCGAAACTGTAGATCAAGGGATTTTGGTCAATGGTAGTACTATAGCCATAAGAACCAAAAAAGAAGTAAGACTCTCCAATCCAAAGTTATTAATACCCAAAGGATCCATTGTATATGGTAGGGTTACTATGGGACAGGATAGATTAACGGTTGCCATAAATAGCTATAAGACTGCAGAAAAACTTTACCTATTAGATTTTAGTATCTATGATTATGATGGGAGAGAAGGTATACAATTAGGTAACAGGACCTGGCCCAAAATACCATCAAAAGTAGCTAATGATGTATTTGATTATGCTTATCAAAAAGGAACACAAGCCGCAACTTTTGGAGGTGAAAGTCAAGGTATACAAATGGATGAGGCTAAAACAGTTGCAGGTTTATCAGCGGCCAAAGAAATAAGTAAAGAGATATTCGCCAAGCGAAGAGTCTATATGCCAAAAAAATATCATTTATGGTTTAACATAAATACCAAATAAGATGAAGAGTGAAACTATAGATAAAATACTACCGATTTATGCAGTAGAGAGCGACTTAATTATCTCAAAAAAAGGAGATATAAGCGTAGGGTATAAATTCACTTTACCTCAAGTTTATTCACTCGATGCAGAGAGTATTGATAGGATTAATCAATTATTTGATAAGATTATTAGAGCCTTGCCAGAGAATACGATTATTCAAAAACAAGACTACTTTTTTGTTGATACAATCAAAGAAGCTGTCTCTCAAGGAGAAGAAATGTTATCTCGCAGTGATAATAAGTTTTTTTATGAAAAACCTACGCTTAAGCATGAGTGCTATTTATTTATTACCAAGGATTCAAAAAAGAAAATCAACCTAGAACAAACACCCAAGCTTTACAAAAAGCAGATGGAAGAGGTAAAAGATTTCTTAAAAACGGTAAATACAAGTATATCATTTTTGGCAAAAGAAGAGTTTTTTACCATAGAGCGATTGGACGGCGATATGATGCTCGAAGTAGTAGGTAAATACTTCTCATTAACACCAGAGGGGGATCAGCCGCTCAAAGATATTTTCTTTGATAAAAAATTACAAGTGGGTAATAAAATAGGAGAGGTATATGCCATCACCTCCTATGATCAATTACCACTTGTAATAGAATCTACTAAGAAGCATATAGATTTCTCAACGCCAAAAACAAGTTTTCAAATTCCATTTATACAGCCAATTTGTTTTGGTATCGAATGTAATCATATTTACAATCAAGTAATTTATATTGAGAAATCAGAGAAAGTATTTTCAAAATTAAAAACAAAACTAAATCAGTTCAAAAGTTTAGCCTTGTTATCAAAAGAAAATGAAGTAACCTATGATCAAATTGATGATTTAGTTAACAACGTTATTGAGAATGAATTACGATTTGTAAACTTACATTTCAATGTGATTTTATGGGATATTAACGAAGAAAACTTAGAAAATAATAAAAACCAATTAGAAAATTCATTTAAAGAACTAGGGATAGTACCCTACCAAATTAAGCACGGGATTAAGGATGTATATATTAATAATGCACCTGGTGCAACCGTAGGGATTCCTCAAAGTTATAGGTTTATAGGCATATCAGAGCAGGTGCCATTATTTTTGAATTTTGAAAGTTATTACCAAGGCAATAAAGATGGAATTCTTTTTGCTGATCGCAAAAATGGCGGTCCAATTCGATTAGACTTATGGGATGAACCCCTTAAGAGAGGTCTGATTGTTAATAGAAATCGATTAATTTTTGGACCGTCGGGAACTGGTAAATCGTTCTTGATTAATCATATCGCGAGTCAGTATTATGAACAGGGTCATCATATCGTGATGATTGATATCGGTAATTCTTATAAAAAGTTGTGCCAGTTAGTAGAGGGACAATACTTTGCATATGATCCAGACAAACCTTTGCAATTTAATCCTTTTCTGGTTCATACTATCGGACCTGTTACAAACGATAAAAAAATCTTTTTAACCTCTCTAATCATCTTTTTATGGAAAGGAGAAGATGATCCCGTACGAAGAGAAGAAAAACAAATTATAGGTCTATATCTAGATGCTTATTACGATAGTTTTTCTGATCATCAAGATCGATTTCCTTGTATGTCTACCTTCTACGAATTTGTAGATCAAAATACAGTGATGGAAGACGAAAAACGATATTTCGATAAGATAAGTTTTCAATTATCACTAAGAGATTTTCACGATGGTAAGTATAGTGAAATCTTAAACTCTAGAGATCAAATTGACTTGGTCGATGAACGGTTTATTGTTTTTGAAATGGATAATATTAAAGATCATCCTATATTATTTCCATTAGTCACAATGCTATGTATTGATGTGGTTATGGAAAAAATTAGAAAAATCCCCGAAATCAAAAAGTCAATATTCATTGATGAGTGTTGGAAACCTATCTCTAAGGGCGAAATGGCACAATTTATTAAATATCTATACAAAACTGTTAGAAAATTTTATGGAGAGGTTGCTATTGCAACCCAAGATGTAGAAGATATTCTTGATACCCCTGCAGGTCCCGCAATGATCAATAATACAGATACTATGATTTTATTATCACATAAAAAGAAAATGGCGGCAAAAAATAAGTTTGCAGAGTTTTTATCCTTCAGCGAATCGGATTTAGAAAAACTATTTTCTACAGATAAAAGAGAGGTATTTGTAAAAGTTGGCAGTGTCTCAAACGTGTATAAAGTAAGTGTATCACCAGAGCGCTATGCATGTTATTCGTCTAACGCCGATGAGAATAAATTTATCTATGATATCTATAATCAACGACAAAACATGAAACTGGCATTAAACGAGTTTGTTGAAGCTAATTAAAAAGTAACCTAATGAATCATACAATTTTAAAATTTATAGTCATTTTATGCTTAGGATCCTCATTATACGGACAAAAGCATTTGATACCTTTACAAAAGCAGGATACACTATTGGTATCCGATATTAAAACTACGCATCTGTTATTTGCTAAATCAATCAAATACTTAGATATAGGCTCACCTTATTTTGTTGCAGATACCATACAGCAATTGTTACGGTTAAAGCATATTGGCGAAGAGTTAACCGATGTACGCAGTAAATTATCCAATCTCACGGTAATAACCGATGATGGAGGCTATTACTCTATTGTTTTGGGTTTTAATCGTTTTGCAGAGCAAGTTTCGTATCAGGTTAATCCATCAGAACAGATTGTTGAGGTTTTTACGAGAAATCAAGAATTTGTTGAGAAAAAATCTAATGCATTAGAATCTATTTGTGAGCAGTTGGATAAACAAGATTTTAATACACGTATCAAAGGTGGTAAAGCTGGAGATCTTAAGGTCGCCGTATCAGGTATATTTTATATAAATGAAAAAATAGGAATACGCTTAGAATTTAAGAATGAATCTACCCTAGATTTTGATATAGATGATATCCTATTTAGAACCAAATTACGGAAACGTCCTGCAAAGGATTATTTATACCAAGAACGTGTAATCCCAGCACTATTTACGTGTACCGATGATCGCGAGGTGATAGGCCATGGCCAGCAAACATTTACCATCCTATTTGACAAGTTTATGCTTAATGAAAAAGAAAAACTGGCCATAGATATTTTTGAGAAAAATGGAGGTAGATCAGTCTCTCTAGATATCCCAAGAAAAAAATTGCTGCAACCTAAGATTATATAACATGAAAGTTTTACGAATGTCTTTTATTTTTCTAATAGGTTCATGTAATGTAATACAGGCACAATATCTTGATGGTGTTAATTTTGGTGCAACTTCTTTTGCCAAATTAAATGCTAGCAGTGCTCAAAAAGCAGCTTTGGCCACTACATTTTTGTATACAGCAGCTGCAGGCATTGCGATAAAAGAGGGTATGTCAAAAACTACTTTTATCGTTAATCCAGCTAATGTGTATTTGATCAATCTTTTGGAATACAGGACTATGTGTAACCATTACATAAATCCTTTTAAAAAAAGAAGATGTTCTAATAAATATAACTATCTGAAAGATGCATATCTACAAACTGCAGAATTAATACAAACACCCACACTCAATTTCATTAATAAAGGGGTGAAAGAACGGATAGGAGAAAAGTATATACATATTATAAATACGATCTATAAGGAATTAAATAGTATGAAGGAAAAAGCCGAGAGACAATCGTTTTTAAAACGAATGAGTAAAAATTAAAACAGTTTTTTTTAGTTAAATCATAAGATTATGAAGTCAAAATGGATGTTTGTTATAGCATTGTTCTTTGTTTTTAATACAGGTTTTGGTCAATTTGTTCATTTTCATTTTCATTTTGATAATAATGATGCAGCGACAAGAACAAAATTTGCTAGTTTGATCCGTATTCTAGGAGCCAAAAATACAGCGTTAAAGGCTACAAACGCAAGTTTAAATAAAGCGCTTAAAAGCCATAAAGCACAATTAAAAGCAAATTACACTAAAAACGTTTTTGATAAAGGAGATTCTTTTCTAGCAAAATTATTACTATCCGGATCCCTTAGTTTAGTTACTTCAAAATTGAGTGGTTATCCAAAATTACCTTATATGACTAAGGCTAAGCGAGAATATCTTGATCAACTTACACAAAACAAGTTGTTATTGGCATTTCTTCAAAATGTTCCTGCGGGTAAGATTAAATCAGGAAAACGTCAAGAGATTTATAGACTGCGAGGCGAATTGGTAAAAGAGCTTTCTAGAAATGATAAAGAAGCAAGAAAAATTTTACTCTTTTCTGCAGCAGGATTAGTCATGGTAAATTTTGAAACGTTTTTGGAGCTTTCAAAAGCTATGAAGGTTATAGAAGTTCTACTCTAGAGATTGAAGATAACCACGAGTTTTATGGTCTACTATGAGTATAAATACAGTCACACTATGAAAGAAAACTTTATATTAATAATAGCTGTTTTATATACAGCCATCGGGTATTCACAACTATTTCCCATTCTTACAGATGCGCCAATTAGTGCAGAATCGATTGTATCTGCTACGTTTTATACTGATATAGCTAATGAGGGTAAAAAAATTGGTGGAGCGCTGGTAACCTTTGAGAGTCAATTTGGACAACGACTACTTTATCTAAATCGTTTAACGAATCAAATAACCAGTGCTATCATAGAGGATTGGAATAGGTTAGATCTAAAACATAAAAATCTAAAGAATCAGAATGAAAAATTAGCATTTTTTAGTTTCTCAAGAAAAAAGGTGAACACAAAATTATTGGTAACCATAGATAAAATGTTGACTAATATTAAACTAGAAATTGATAAACAAAGCTTTACAGATGTTTTACATGGTGAGCAAATGAATTTGTATCAAGATATGATGGAGTCTTTATCTAGTGTCGATCGCTTATTAGATGAGGTAGCGTCGGGTATATCAAGAAGTAATTTTTTGGATACTTTAACTAATAAAAGATAGTAATGAATAAAAGATATTTCTGGATAATAAGCATATTTTTTTGTAACAGTATTTGTGCTCAAATACCAATTAGAATGCCCCCCATAAAAACATATTTAAGAGATGAGTTATCTCAGGGCAACTATACAGCAATTAATAACTCTAACCGTTTGATGGGAATTTATGCAAGTGCTAATACGGCAGAGTCTTTACTTTTTACTTCTGTAATGGATATGCAACTTTTAGAATTAACGACATTATCTCCAGCTTGGATTACAAAGGGAGTTACTTTGCAAAATTTTGTATATGCACTTTCTCCAACGGGTACTAGTCCCACGTATGCTTATATAAAAAAAAGATATCCGATACTCAATTTAATTAATCCAGGAGATATTTTACGCAATAAAATAATAAGAACCCGCTATAGTATTAAACTGTTAAAAGAGCGCAATGCTATTGGGGATTATCTTAATCCTTTGAATCCGATACCAGAGGGAGAACGGATTTTATTAGTGTTAACATCCTTAGAAAAAGTAATCAAAATAACTATAAAAAATGAAACCTTTTAGACTGTTCGTATTGTGTTCTGTTTTATATGTAAATATAATGGTTGGGCAATCTATGTCGCATTCGATAGCTGATATAGTTGCCGCAGGTCAATACGGTGTAATATTAGGATTATTGACTAAAGAAAAACAATTAAAAGCTGAACAAGCTCGTCTAATTGCTCAACTCACTGTTAAAGAGAAAGAATATGCAAGAAATAGAAATCCAGCGACGAGTGTTCACAATCTTCTTTTTACGGGAGCTGTAAGTACTATGATGAGCACTATAGAAACTAAAATAGCCAAGATAAAATTGAATCTTGGGCTAAAGACTTATCGTATACGACATGGGTTAATACGCTATGAAGCTGAGTTAGTAAAGGAAGAAAAATATTTTAAAAAATTAAATCAAGAGAGAATACTGCTCAATAGTCAATTTATGTTGAGCGGGGGGGTAGGGCACAATTATACAGCATTACTCAAATTACTAAAACGGACTATTAATGTAAGAAACAGAATCTTACAAATTGATAAAAATGTGAAGTCATTAATGGCAGCTAGTTGGTTGTTAACAAAATAAATAAGATATATGGATTTATATGAATTGATAAAAACGTTGGAGCAGTCAATGTTTTCTGGAAATGTTGGAGGCGCCAATCTATTAGGAATAAATAAATATGTAGAGTACTTAACCACCTATGCGCATATGCTTGCAGCTATTATTATGATCATCTTTGTAGGATCCAAAGTGATTCTATATTTTGTAAATCCTTCAGGTAATTTTGACCCGTATGTACTCGTAAAGCCTATATTAATTTTGGCAGCAATCGCACTTTACCAACCGTTGGTGGAGTTCCTTTTGGTAAAACCTGTAAATATAATCACTCAAATTGTTGATCAAGGCGCATTATATGTGACTAATAACGGTAATATTGATAATCTCAATTCTACTTTTGAGGATAGTATGTCGCATATAGAAGACTCATCTACAAATGAAGATGGTACCGAGGGTGATGGGATCTACGCAATTACTAGTGTTAGTGAGAATCTAGAATTATTGCATTTAATTATTTATTTCGTAGCAACCTGTGTTACAGCTTTTATGCTGTTTAAGCAGCTCATCTATAAAGCGATCTATTTTATACTTGGCATTTTTGTACTTCCACTTTCCTTAGCTCCAGGCAATCAAGAAATTTTAAAAAAATGGTTTTATGGGTTTATATCTACACTATTATGGATACCCATAATTTCAATTTTAAAAGTGATTCTTGTTATTGTACAAAGAAATGCACAAGGAGGATTTGGTAATATTTTATTTTCGGTAGCTCTACAGTTAGTAATGATCATAACCATTCTTAGCGTTCCCAAATTCGCAAATCTATTAGTGAGCACGGGTAGCGATATCAGTACAAGTATAATGAGTTCGTATTCACTAAACAATATGGCAAGATCTGGTTTAAGAACTGTTGGTTCTATACCTAGAAGGTTCATGAAAAAATAATATACTATGATTTACAAAACACCCAAAGTACTAGAAAAAAAGCCAGTGATAGGAGGATTTGATCTCAAAACTATTGTCATTATAGCCGCTTGCTCACTTTTATTTTTATTTACTGTATTTACCTCTTTTTTGGGAGCCCTATTTTTTATAGCAGTAGCCATAAGTTATGTACAGATCAATAAAAAATATCCAGAAAAAGGACAATTAAAAACACTTTTAAAATATGGTTCTAGTATTAAATGCGTAACCATTAATCAACCTCTTAAAACAATAATTAGGAGACGATAAGAATTTGAAATAATCAAAACAACTATATGAAAACCACCAAATTTAACTTTATGAATTTTAGAAAGGTAGACGTAAAACGTCTTAAAGCACGAATCAGAACCTCCAAAATGCTATGTACATTAGCAATATTAGTGCTACACGTTGCACCAATTTTTGCGCAACAGGCAGATATTGAAACACGATTAAGCGAGTGGGGAGCTCAAATTAAAACCATTTTAAATGCAGTGGTAGGAATTTTTTCGATAGCCGGTGGATTTTTAATATTTATCCAATATATGCAAGGTAATGAGCAAGCGCAAAAGAACTTTATTCGGTTTATAATCGGACTAGCCATTTTTGGTTTAGTAGCATTAATAGCTAATTTGTTCTTACCAGGAGCTAATAATGATGTAGAGTGGGATGGGTAATTGAGTAAGCCATATCATACACAATTTGACAAGAATGCTGTTTGCACCTATAAAATGTATACGCATGCAGCATTCTTGAATTTTAAAATTAGCTATGCATTCTGCTAGTACAAATTAAAAATAAGAATTTATGGATTTAAAATCATTAAAAGATATACCGGCTAATTTTGCTTTGGCCAGACGAGCACTTTTATTTTGCTTAATCATGTCAATCACTATTTCTATTGGTAGTCTTATATGGGCCTATATAACCACCAATAATATTAAAAATTCTGCTTTTGTGTTGACAAAAGATGGTCAAGCAGCACTGTTACAAACAATTCCAATAGGAGCAATAGATGATTACCGTAAGCCAGAGATTATCAATCATGTAAAAATGTTTCACAAAGCTTTTTGGGAGATAGATCAATTTAATTATAAAAGAAAAATAGATAAGGCACTCTATCTATCTGGTAGATCAGGAAAACAACTTTTTAAAACCTTAGAGGCTAATGGACATTTTGCCAAAATATCAACCCAAAATTTAACGCAAAAGATAGAAATAGACTCCATTAAGGTTAATGATCAAGTTACACCCTATCAGGCTAAATTTTATGGAAAACTTAAAGTACTGAGAACAGACCAAAAATCCGAATCTATCAACGATATCAGAGCCAAATTTGTACTTTATAATGTAGCCAGAACCAATAAAAATCCTCACGGACTTTTAATCGAAAATTATCATTTGGAGTCCAAACCAGTTGTAATCAAATAAGTTTAGATTATTAAAAATACAAAAGCATAAGCGTTTGGTATTCAATAAATTTAGTACAATGTTTTGTGTTATGATGCAGATGAATTTACCGAGTTGCCTAGAAGCTAAGTTAACAAACAAAACAAATAGAATGTTAACACATATCGTTTTAATTATAAAATTATGGGATTTAGAGAATTTATACATCAAGTAGTATTAATAAATAAAGCCAAACAGGCCTTAGCTAGGATTACGAAGTCCACCGATGATATTTTACTACAGCAATTGGATGATCAACAAAAATTGAAAGGTTATAAACAAAATTATAAAGAGTTAGAAGGTCTTAATAATACTTTTCAAAATGAAAGAGAAAAATTTCTCAAAAAAAACAATTTAACCTTTAACAAAGATCAGTTTTCTGAAATTAGTACTAAAATCTCTAAAAAGACTGCTACAGTAGAAGAACAGGAGTATTATGATAAACTTTTTAAGGTCATGGAAAAGTTTCAAAATACTAAAATGGCTCCAATATTAAAAGAAATAAATAATTTAAAAGAACAGCTTGCACGCTCAATTAGTAATCTAGAAGATAGGTTAGTTTTAATAGAGAAAAGAAA
Organism: Aquimarina rhodophyticola; assembly: GCF_042434915.1. Lineage (GTDB taxonomy): Bacteria > Bacteroidota > Bacteroidia > Flavobacteriales > Flavobacteriaceae > Aquimarina. The sequence continues at coordinate 1,553,673 of NZ_CP170198.1, read as the reverse complement.
GCAAAAAAATGTTGAGGGCTCCATATCAGGAACATCTTCACCATTGACCGAAAGGCAAATAAATGAAATATTAAATCCATCACCAGGTCGAGGAATTAACCAAAATAATAGCAGTCGCTCTCCTATGCCCACCAGCAACTATATGGGAGATTTAAATGCAAGTACGACGTTAAACAAAGAACCAAAACGTCCTAAAAAGCCTAAGAAAAAAGGACGAAGTCTGTAACAACCTAACATTTGTATCAAAAAATAATAAATCAATGCAAGAAGAAAAAACTATATGGCAGGGTACACCCTCGCAATGGGTCAATTTTATGTTCTATATATGCTGCATTCCATTATCCTTGGTATTTGGTTTGGGCATTTTATTTGCCTTTTGGAAATATCTGGACACCAAATATAATCAGTTGACCATAACTGATCAACGTATTATAGAGGAGCGCGGAATTTTGTCAAAAACTACCAAAGAGCTCGAAGTATATAGAATTAAAGACATAACACTTACAGAGCCTTTCCTATTAAGAATTTTTGGGTTATCAAACATTGTTCTAATCACAGCAGATATGGACACCCCCAAGCAAGTATTGATGGGACTAGAAACAGGATATATAATCAAAGAAAAGCTAAGAGTAGCTGTAGATATTCGCAGAGATCTTAAAGGAGTGCGAGAATTGGACTTAGCATAGCTACAGCATGTAACATTCTTATAAAAAGAAAAGTATTAAAATTTAAATAAAAAAATATGAACAAGAGTATTGAATCTATAAAAGATTTTTTTACAAAGGATAGCTTAACAACAGTAACCAAAAAGATTGATGAAGTAATTAATAAGAGTAGTAAGCTAGATGGTAAAGATCCTAAAAAAGTACAAGAATCAATAGCTGAATTGGAAGGACTTAATAGTAAGGTAATAGATTTAAAATTGAAAGAAGAAAATGCAAAATTAAATCAAATTGTAGGTAGTGGTAGTTTTGTAGAAAACCAAAAACAAGCCAGAAACCGAGAAAATAAGTTACTAGTTTTTTCGCCTTTAGAATATAAAGAAGTAGAGAACAAGTTGAGATCCGAAATAAATAGATTAAATAAACTAGTCGAAATAAAATATACAGTAAATCCACTTTTATCAGAACAAATAAAGGCTTTAGGTAGTAATGAAAAAGGACAACCACAAAAAGAAGCTAAACAAAGAAAACCACAAAAACCAAGACGACCTAAAAGATAAAATAAGGAATAAGTGTTTTGCAAAAACTTAACGTTCTTAATTTTTTTTAAAATATAGAGCATTCTATCTATAGCTTCGTCAAATTAAATGGTAAGCGGTTAGGTATAGTTTTAGCACTCATGTGGATAAAGATTCATCATATTTAAAATATCGATAACTATAACAAAAACATCATATGGCAACTCAATTAGAAAGAGCAAAACAATTTGTTGATGTAATGACTTTATTTAAAAGTAAAGAGTTAAATCTTGCTAGTTTCAACTTGCAAGATGAGGAACTAAAACAACTAATACAATATATCCATAGCAAGTTACCAGATCTTGAAAAGTTTTCTATTAAAAATAACCATACAATTACAAAAATACCACAAGAAATAAGTTTATTTAGCGAGTTAACTCAATTAGAACTAAAGAGTAATAGAAGTCTTATCCAACTACCTAATCAAATAGGAGATTTAAATAAACTGGTCGATCTAGACATTTCATTAAACACTTCATTAACTAATATTCCAGAGTCTATTGGTAGTTTAGAAAATTTAGAATCACTAAACTTAAGATTTAATAAAATAAATGTTTTGCCAGATACTATAGGTTTGTTAACAAATTTGCAATATTTGGGTTTAGATAATAATCAATTAACCATCTTACCAGAAAGTATTAATCGCTTAAATAGTCTAGAATCAATTGGTGTTAGAAGAAATCCCTTGAACGAAGAATCAATTCTATGGCTTAGATCGTTGCAAGGTACTAACGGGAACTTACAGATAAGTCATGATAATCAAGCGTCTTATGAGGATTATTCTATTGATACACTACCCACCCTATATCCCGAGGAACAGGATCGTACTCGGATAAAAGAAGCGTTAGAAAGTCTTTATACTAATAATACAGATAATACCTATAAAGATGGAGCAGGTAATCTATTATCAAGCAAACAAGTAATAACCGAGTTTTTAGGTAAAATACCTAGTAGGGGTACTGGTGGGTTACAGGAAATCTATCTTACAGCTGTAAAATCATTGTTAGATAAAGTCTTAGGGAGTGATCCAGATGTTGGAGAATTAACACTACAAGCAATAGCAACTTCATTAGGTAATTGTGCCACTCCAGTAAAGAGTTTTTTAATACAATATTATTTAGGCAACAATGACCAAAACAGAGATATAAATAGTCCTATAATAAATACGCTTATTGAGAGAGAAGCGTTAGAAGAAGCGGTTATAAAATCGTTTAGTAATGCACAAAGGGGAGCGAGAGGAGCAGAGTTTATTGAAAAAGTAAACGGCTATAGTAATCTTATATATTGTAAACATACTATGGATCATTTAACTATGCCTTTATACCATGAGCAAGCAAGAGACCTATATTTAGGATCTAAGAGCGCCTATCCTGAGTATGCGAATCGCAGGGCAACTGAAAATGTAGAGGAGACAAAAATATTCGCCCGTATTTGTTGCAAAACCGATGATCAAAACAATCTTATTGCAGGAAGCGATGGTAAATACATTGTGGATACTATTAAGTTAAAAGATATATCAGAAAGCTATTGTCGAAGTCGAGGTATTGCTACACTCATAGGTAGATGTCTTGATGATTTTGATGCAGAGTTTCAAAAGTATTTCAGGGATAAAGAAAATATACATGCACAAGAGCTAATATCTGATCACTATTTGAATCCCGAAGTAAAGGAGGCGATAGACGCTAACGCTTTTAGAAATACACTTAAGGGGGAATTGTTGAGTATGGACCCTAGTGATTACAAAGAACATACAGAAAATTTTTTTAATAGTTGTAAAGCTAGAATAGAAGGTATTGAAATACCTCAAGATCAAGAAGAAAATAGCGTGTCAAGAAGGTCGTCAACCACCAGTACAAATACGAGTACTAGACGAAGATCTAGACGAAGATCTAGACGAAGATCCAGAGGTATGTGAAAGTAACCAAGTATTTGCTTTATCAGTACTAGTTACAAAAACACAATATCCACTTTTTTTCTTAAATCAACCGCTTATAACTTAACGATCGTTAGTGTTATCGTATTCATTATAAATTTAATATCTTAAAACAACATTATAATGTCAATTAATTTAGAATATGCTAAAATAAAGGTGAATGAGGCCTATTCAAGGAACAGGAAAGAGTTGTTTCTCTTTAATTTCAATTTACAAAATGATGATTTAAAATACTTATTTGAATACATTCACGATAAAATTCCTGATCTCAAAGAGTTATCGATTAACTATTGTTCTAATATAACAAGAATACCAGAGCAAATAAGCTTGTTAAATGAATTGTCGTCATTGGTAATTAGTAATTTTGAAAACCTTACTGATTTGCCTGATGAAATTGGTCGGCTATCAAATCTGGTCAATCTAGAAATTGTTGATACTGAAAAATTAAAGGTTATTCCAGAAACTATAGGGGAGTTAGTCAATCTCGAGTCTCTAGAGTTGACAAATACCATTGTAGAAGTTCTACCCGAATCTCTAGGTAATCTGACTAAACTACAAAAATTACAATTGCATAATAATAAGCTTAAAGAGTTACCAGATACGATAGGCGATCTTCATAATCTTGTAAATTTAAAACTGGAGAGTAATGAAATAGAAGCTTTGCCTAATAATATAGGGGATTTAAGGGAGTTGAGAACTCTTGATTTACAAAATAATCAACTAGAAAGTATACCAGATTCGATATGTAATCTTGAAAACCTTAGGTTATTAAATTTAAGTTATAATTCTATTCAAACTCTGTCATCTGAGATAACAAGTTTACCCGAACTTACCATCCTAAATTCATTAGATGATGAATTGAGTCAAGGATTTAACATAACCGAAGATAGCGAATCGCTATACTCATTTTCATATAGAAGTCAAATTGATAATCCAATTGATATGGATGGTTTTTCAGTTACAACACCAGATGAAAATTCTCTGGTATTTAACGCTGCTACCTCTCTAGAGTTACTCTATCCCGAGGAACAGGATCATACTCGGATAAAAGTAGCGTTAGAAAGTCTTTATACTAATAATAAAGATAATAGCTATAAAGATGAAGAAGGTAATCTATTATCAACCAAACAAGTAATAGACGAATTTTTAGGTAAAATACCTAGTAGGGGTACTGGTGAGCTACAGGAAATCTATAATACAGCTACAAAATCATTGTTAGATAAAGTCTTAGGGAGTGATCCAGATGTTCGAGAATTAACGCTACAAGCAATGGCAACTTCATTAGGTAATTGTGCCACTCCGGTAAAGAGTTTTTTAATACAATATTATTTAGGTAACAATCAACAAAACAGAGATATAAATAGTCCTATAATGAATACGCTTATTGAGAGAGAAGCGTTAGAAGAAAAAATTAGAACAATAATAAACCAGCAATCGACAGATGGCGAATTCATTGAAAAAGTAAATGGCTACAGTAATTTTATATACGATGAAAATACTATAAATAATCAGGAATATGTTGTCCCAATAATTCAAGAAGGTGGTAGAAACAAGTATTTAGGATCTAAGAGCGCCTATCCTGAGTATGCGAATCGCAGGGCAACTGAAAATGAAGATGAGATAAAAATATTCGCCCGTATTTGTTGCAAAACCGATGATCAAAATAATCTTATTGAAAGAGAGGATGGTAAATACATTGTGGATACTATTAAGTTAAAAGATATATCAGAAAGCTATTGTCGAAGTCGAGGTATTGCTACACTCATAGGTAGATGTCTTGATGATTTTGATGCAGAGTTTCAAAAGTATTTCAGGGATAAAAAAAATATACATGCACAAGAGCTAATATCTGATCACTATTTGAATCCCGAAGTAATGGAGGCGATAGACGCTAACGCTTTTAGGAATACACTTAAGGGGGAATTGTTGAGTATGGACCCTAGTGATTACAAAGAACATACAGAAATTTTTTTTAATAGTTGTAAAGCTAGAATAGAAGGTATTGAAATACCTCAAGATCAAGAAGAAAATAGCGTGTCAAGAAGGTCGTCAACCACCAGTACAACTACGAGTACTAGGCCAAGATCTAGACGAAGTTCAAGAGGTATGTAAAACAACGACAGCTTGCTGTTTATAAGTATGCCCAGCGAAGAGGTTATTGTATCGGTACGATATCAATAGTATAACTGTACGTTATATAGTTGATTATTTTTTGATTTGTATTAAAAATCTAAAAGATGTACCTAACCTATACTTGAATTCTTATTTAGCTAAACTTCTTAGTACGATACTAACAAATGTTTACTTACAACAATGATATTAACCTAAAAAAATAGAGCATGAGCACTTTATTAGAAAATGCTAAACTTCTGGTAACAGAGGCAAAAAATAATGGGGACAAAGAATTATCTCTACAGCATACATTAATTTCTCCTACAGAGAAAACATCTTTTTTGAAAAAGCCTAAGAAGACATTAAGCAATACAGAGTTAAGGGATTTGCTAATTCATATAAATAAAGAAATTCCAGATCTTAAAAAATTAACCATTAATGCTATAGGTAGCCCAATTATACCCAAAGAAATAGGGTTGCTAAAAGAGCTTAAATACCTTGACATATCAGAGAATCCTAATTTAAAAAAAATTTCTGATACAATCCAAAACTTAGAGCATTTAGAAAGTCTAGACCTTTCTAAAACTAAACTTTCAAAATTACCAAAGAGTGTCACAAAGTTATCCAAGCTACGTAAACTATATATTGTTGATTGTAAATTAAATACATTACCTAAACAAATAGGGAATCTTAAGGAGCTTAGATCCTTATTGGTATATAAAAATAAAATTAAAGCGCTACCTAGTTCTATAGGTTCTTTGACAAATTTGAAAGTGTTGAACGCTAGAAATAATAGATTAAGAGAAGTGCCAGACGCCATTGGAAACCTCAAAAATATTGAAATTTTATTATTATCGGATAATCTAATAAAGAAAATACCCAATGTGATTCACAAATTGGATCATCTCAAAAAGCTTACATTAGATGATAACTGGCTACAAACCTTACCATCAAGATTTAGTATTCCAAACTCTTTACAACATTTATCGTTGGATTTTAACTTCTTAAACCGAGAAGCAATTAATCAGATTAATAATTTGAGGACAAGTTCTAACACAGAAATAATTTATACAGATAGACGAGGATTAAGTAGGCTCAGAGAAAATATTGAGATAATTTTTGTCAATGACGAAAAGATTAACAAGATATATGGAACTTTTTATAGAAGGTTTAATCGTAAAAAAGTCTATTTGAATGGCAGAAATGAAAAGATTTCTGACGAACAGGTAGTAATGCAATTTATAAAAAATTTACCACTACAAAGTACTGGCGATTTACAGGAAATGTATATTGACTCGGCTAGATCCTTAATAGAAGAGCTCATAAATAAGAAGACAGAAAAGGATACACTCGCAAAGATTGCAACCGCATTGGGTGATTGTGCAACTCCTGTCGTGAACTTTTTAATACAGCATCACATTGGTGTTGCATCAAATGATGGCATTATGAGTACTACCTTGAATAATCTTTTAGAAAGAGAGGCTTTAGAAAAATCGCTTACAATAGCACTTGGAGGTCAAGGCAACAATACCAAAGAATTTATAGAAAAAGTCAATGGTTTTGTCAATTTTATCTACGCTCCAGATGAGACTAGAAATGCTATTGTAGGTATCCATAATTATATTTTACCGATATATCAAGAAAATCCTAGGCACACTATAGATTCAAAAACTAGTAATTATGAATATGCATATTTAATGGCAAAACAGCATCCCGCAGATATGGAAAAATTCGCCGAAATTTGTTGCAAGGTGGATGATACCAATACGTTAATTGTAAATGATTACGGCCAGTATATTGTAGATCCCATAAAATTGATAGTACTAAAAGAAAAGTATTGTCAAAATCTTGGAATTACAACCCCAATAGGTAGTTGTATTAACAACTTTGAGACAGGGTTTAATGATCTTTTATCTACTAATGAAAAGGCCCAAAATCTTATTTGTACACAATATGATAACCCCGAGGTATCAGCTGCGATAGATACTAATACATTAAAAAACACACTTAGGATTGCATTGTTAAGCGAGGATCCTAGTAATTATGAGGAACATACAAATGAATTTGTTCAACAGTGTAAAGATAGAATAATGGGTATAGAAGTGATTGATAATCAAAAAGAAGATAGTATATCCATAAAATCAACTACCATTAATACAACTAAGAGTTCTAGACGAAGGTCCCGAACTCGTTCTAGAGGTGTCTAAAACAGTAAAAGCGTACTGTGTATAATTACCCTCACGGTTGGGAGTATTTACGCTTCCAATATCAGAAACAAAAAAAGTTTAATACTAAGTATCTGGTTCTATTGATTAACTCAAAAGACTATTTATAATCGATAGCATCAACATATTAGTTCTAATTAGAATATTTAATAGTAATAATGCTCGCCATTGTTAATACAATGAAGGTGAAAATAAAATAAAGAAAAATGGGAAATATCTTTAATCGAAAGGACGAAGCCTTAGAAAACGCAAAAAAATATGTGCATCAGGTTGCTAGAGAAAATGGCAAAGAATTAATTTTTACTGAGGATTATTTTGATAACCAAACAAAAAAATTAAATGATAAGAGCTTAATAAGTTTAATTAAATATATTAATAAAAAAATTCCAGACCTTAAGGTGTTAAGTTTAGAATGTTTAAGTGAAATTACAAAAATCCCTGAAGAAATAGGAGAGTTACATCAGGTTCAAAGGTTAATTATAAAAGAGAACCCTAAATTAACGACTATTACGGAAACAATTTTTAACCTATCAAATTTAGAATTTTTAGATTTAAATGATAATGAATTAAAACGTTTACCAGAAACGATAGGTAACCTTGATAAGCTTAAAGAATTATATATAGGACGAAATAAAATAGAGAATTTGCCTAGTAGTATTGGAGATTTATCAAATTTAGAAATTTTATATTTAAATGGGAATGAATTAAAACGTTTACCAGAAACGATAGGTAAACTGGATAACCTTAAAAATTTTAAACTGGTATTTAATAAAATAGAGAATTTGCCTAGTAGTATTGGAGATTTATCAAATTTAGAAATTTTAGATTTAAGCTCTAATTCATTAGCGACCTTGCCAGAAACAATAGGTAACCTTAATAAACTTATAAATTTTGAATTAGGTGCTAATTTCTTACAAGCTCTGCCAGATACAATAGGATCACTCACAAATCTAGAATATTTGGGTTTAAATTTTAATGAATTAACCGTCTTACCAGAAAGTATTAGTGGATTGAACAATCTAAACATGATTGGTGTAAGAGGAAATCCCTTGTCTGAAGAATCAATGGTATGGCTCAGATGGTTAGAGAACGCCTCCAGTATTTTAAATGTAATAATGAGTAATCAAATCTCTAACAAGAATTATATTGCTGAGACCCTAGTCATTCTATATCCTCAGGAAGAAGAGCGTAATCGGATAAAAGAAGCTTTAGAACGTCTTTATAGCAACAATACAACTAGTAACTATATTAATGGAGTAGGTAATGAGTTATTAAACAAACAAGTAATAAACGAATTTTTACAAAAAGCATCTAGTGGAGGTAAGGGTGAGCTACAGGAAATCTATAATACAGTTGCAAAATCATTGTTAGATAAGGTTTTAGGGAGTGATCAAAATGTTAGAGAATTAACGCTACAAGCAATGGCAACTTCATTAGGTAATTGTGCCACTCCAGTAAAGAGTTTTTTAATACAATATTATTTATATAACAATAACCAAAATAATGTTATAAATAGTACTATAATGAATACGCTTATTGAGAGAGAAGCGTTAGAAGAAAAAATTAGAACAATAATAAACCAGCAATCGACAGATGGCGAATTCATTGAAAAAATAAATGGCCTCATTAATTTAATATACGATAAAAAGACTATAGAAAATCAGAAATATGATGTCCCAATACTTCAAGAAGGTGGTAGACAAACATACTTAGAATCTAAGAGCGCCTATCCTGAGTATGCGAATCGCAGGGCAACTGAAAATGAAGATGAGATAAAAATATTCGCCCGTATTTGTTGCAAGACCGATGATCAGAACAATCTTATTGCAGGAGAGGATGGTAAATACATCGTAGATACTATTAAGTTAAAAAATATAGCAGAAAGCTATTGTCAAAGTCAAGGTATTGCTACACCCATAGGTAGATGTCTTGATGATTTTGAAAGAGATTTTTTAAACTACATTACAAAGGATGAATTATCCCAAACGATTGCTGCAGATTTTTATGATAATATTGAAGCCATGAAAACTCTTAATATAGAAATGTTGAAGGATAGTCTTATGCGCAAACTTGTGAAAGTAACGACTGATGATTATAATACTGTTATGGATACATTTAAACGAGAAGCCAAACAGTCTATACAAGTTTTTAGCTATTTAGACAATACGAAAAATTCTACTCAGTCCACTATGCATTCACCAAGCAATTCAACTCCGAGTACCAAAAGAAGATCTAGACGAAGATCAAGAGGTATGTAAAACAGTAAAAACGTACTGTTTATAATCGCGCTCAAGGATAAGAGTACTTATGTTTCCAATATTAGAAATAAAAAAAGTTTAATACTAAGTATCTGGTTCTATTGATTAACTCAAAAGACTATTTATAATCGATAGCTTCAACATATTAGTTCTAATTAGAATATTTAATAGTAATAACGCTCGCCATTGTTTATACAATGAAGGTGAAAATAAAATAAAAAAAAATGGGAAATATCTTAAGTCTAAAGGACGAAGTCTTAGAAAATGCAAAAAAGTATGTGCATCAGGTTGCTAGAGAAAATGGTAAATCATTAAAATTTTTTGGTCTTGACCTAAAGGATAAGGGTTTAAAAAAATTAATAGTATATATCAACAAGGAAATTCCAGACCTAAAAGAGTTTACTTTAGAAGATTCGTTTAAAATAACCAAAATCCCTAAGGAGTTGGGTTCATTGCAAGAGTTGACAAAATTAAAGATTAGTAACAATAAAGTACTTAGTTCTATTCCTAATGAAATTGAAAATTTAAAACATCTAACGAGTATAGAATTAAGTCATAATATATTAACTGGATTACCTGATGGTATAGGTAAACTTAGTAATCTTAAATCTTTAAATTTAACTGCCAATAAGTTAGTTGCTTTACCCGATAATTTTACAGCATTAGTACACCTAAAAGAGATAAATTTACACCTGAATAGATTAAATAGTTTACCAAATATGAGTTCTTTTGGAGAACTCATAGCTTTAAATGTAAAAAATAATCAAATCAATTCTTTACCAGATAGTATAGGAGATTTATCAAACCTTAAGAATTTGGATATTTCGGGAAACCAAATAACTGCAATACCTGAGAGTATTGGTAAACTTTCTAATTTGCAACATCTTAAATTGTCTTTTAATAGATTAACAAGTCTACCAGAAAATATACGTCAATTAGAGTCTCTAGAAGTAATTGAGCGTGCAGGAAACCCTTTAGATCAACATACCTTAAGCTGGATACAAGATCTTAGTACTAGTGCTGTTGTAACAAATAACTTAGTAATTAGAGCGTTGACTGTAGATCAGGCTTTGACTGTACTTTATCCAACAGAAGAAGAACGCAACCAAATAAAAAATGGATTAACAAGTCTTTATACTTCTGATAAGAGATATAAAGATGCAAAGAATAATGAATTGTCTACTGAGAAAGTAATTTCAAATTTCATTGAATTTAGTCCATTATCAACTGAAGAAAATCCAAGTGAGCTTCAAGAAATATACAGAAAAAACGTAAAAGAAATATTAAATAAAGTTCTGGATAATACAGAAGGTAGGAGTGAAATAGAATTACAGACCATAACTACTTCTTTAGGTCACTGTGCGACTCCAGTAACTAGTTTATTAATACAAAATCATATAGGAATACATGCCAAAAATGGCAAAATGGATTCTTTTTTAGAGTGCCTGTTAGAGAGAGAAGCTTTAGAAAAGTCACTTATAAAAAAGTTTAGTAGTCAAGAAGCCAATACAACTGAATTTATAGAAAAAATTAGCGGTCTTGTCAATTTTATATATGCTCCTGTAGCTACTAAAGATCAGGTGAAGAATATTAGGAAGAATTATAGTTCTCCTTTTTTACAAGAGGAACCCAGAACTCCTTTAGAATCAAAATCTATCAGTTTAGAGTTTGCCTATAATATGGTACGGGATGACCAAAATGCAATTCTAGCTCTTGCTAATATTTGTTGTAAAAAAGATAATAATGATATTTTAATAAAAAGTGATGACAATAAGTATATAGTGGATCCTGTAAAGTTAATGGTATTGAGAGAAGAACATTGTCAAAGTTTAGCTATTGAGACTGATATAAGCCGTAATATCAATAATTTTGAAAGTGAGTTTAAAAACTATTTAGAGAATGATCCGAAAGCCAAAGAACTTTCTGTAACATATTATGATCGTAGCGATGTCTTAAGAGTTATTGATACGCAAGCTTTAAAGAATAATCTTAGAACCACACTTTTTAACGAAGCAGTCGAAAATTATGATAATGTTACACATGCATTCATAGAACAATCTAAAAGCAATATCGCAGCTACTTTAACATCTATTAAACAGCAAAACTCTAATAAAAATCCAAAAAGGAGGTCCCGAAGCCCTCGCGGAAGAGGTGTTTAGAATTAAATAATACAATGAATTAATTTTTTAACCAAAGATTCAAGAATTTATACAGTTTATAAGATACTGCTTATAAAGAGGGTGCAACATATCTTAAGTTGCATCCTCTTGTATAACAAAGATGGTTTGTGTATGATCCCGTAATATGATGATAAACAAGTCTTTAATTTACATTCCGTGTTTGCGTTGTTTTTTTTTATCAAGCACCTTAGAAGTTTTTTCTTTAACATTTTTATCATTTTGTGATTCTCCTAAAGAAAATGCAAGGTTTACAAAACCTTTTAGTTGCTCACTAGTAAACTTTGCCTTATTCTTTTGAGCGGTTTCTTTTTTAGTAGGTTTTAATTGAGGTTTAATTGATTTAAAATCTACCGTTTCAGTACTCATAAGTTGCTTTTCATTCATCGTCTTAGCAATCTTTTTCAGATTAGGGTATTTAGTTATAGCTTGTGCTAATTTATTCAATTTTATATCAGTATTTGCTACTTTAAATTTATGACGTGAGACATGAAGAATATCATTACCAATAGTTTCTACATTAACATAAGAACTGTTTAAACTTTTAGCTTCAGTAAACGTATATTTGTTTTCATGAAGTTTTACCCATCGATTTTCTAATTTGTATTCATCGGATATAAAGACATTGGATCTGCCAACATTATCTTCAACTTCATGTGCTTGAGTTATATGACCAAATATGTGCGAACCTTGGCTATCCGTTTTTAAAAAGTAAACTGTAGGATTATTATCGATGTCTCCTGTGTACCCAATAATGTTTGATTTTTTATAAAATAAATTTAAGTGTTCTTCCATAATTAATAGTTAAGGGAATGTAAGATTATTAGTTTTTAATATATTTATAAAATACGTACGTGCTATATATAGGATATTCTACTTCGTTTATCAGGAAGTATTCACAAGTAAAACAATTAAAATCAATATTAGTTGGCGATGATACGAATGAAATTAATTAGGTAATCATAATTTTAAACGTTGACCATTTATTTCTCAGAATACTCTAAATATAAACTGTCCTGTATAAAATGGGAGGAGGTCAATTCAAATAAATAATAATCTAGAAATAGAAAACTCCAGAACCAGAAGAAGTTCAACCACAGATTTATGAAAAAAATCAGGAAGATCAAGAAGAATGTAGTATAACCAAAGCAAAATTTTTGTACTCAACGAGTTGTTAACGAGATACACATTATTTCGAAAAAAAATAAAAATGATATAAACGGTCAGTTACAAAACTTTAACGTTAAACAAACTGACCGTTTTATAAAATGCTAAATACCCAGATATTGGTAAAGAGACTCTCGCTTTCTTTTAGAAATTGGTAAGAATTGTTTATTTGGTATTTCTAGATATATACCATCTTTTTTCTGAATATTTATCGCATATTTAATATTAGCAATATAAGAGTGATGTATTCTAAAGAAGGAATCATCGGATAACAATTTTTCATACTCACCTAAGTTTTTACTCGATAATAGATCACCTTTTTTTGTGGTGTGAAAAAGAGTATATTTCCCTTCAGATTTGAGGTATATAATTTCATTAACCGGAATTAAATCTACCTTATGAGTATTAGAAATTGCAATAATTTCTAAAGGTTTTTTGCTAGATTGAAATCCTTGAGAAATATTGGCATCTTTTAATAGTATGTTTTTAATAGCTTTATCAATAGCTTTAGTGATAGCATTAGATGTAACAGGAACAATAACAAAATCTGTAGCTCCATATTCAAAAGCATTTAGCGCATACTTTTCTGTATGAGATAAGATGATAAGTTCTCTTTCATTAGCATAATGCATAAAAGAAGAAAGACTTTCAAAAGTACATTCATTTTCTAGCATTACATTTAAAATAATGATATCGTAATCATCCTTTTTAATATTTTCTTTGGCATCTCTCAAAGTAGTTGCAGTACTAGAGATAACAATATTGTCGTATTTTTTAAGTAAAGTTTGATCTAGTAAAGCGGCGTGTTCAGGATTATTATCAATAATAATTGTACGTATCTGTTTCATTTTATTAGGGGTATGATTAGTTTTAAGATGTTTTAAATATTCTGGAAAAATCTATTATCAGTAATTTACAATTTTATAACATAGAAATTAATTGATAAACTTTTTTAAAGAATTTTTGAGCAGTACTTCAGTGTTTAATAGCTAGGAATAGTGAAATAAGCAAATCAGAATATCTAGAAATTTCATTTTGTTAAGCATATATGAATTATCAAAATTAATTATTTAATACAGTTAACCATTTTTTTTACAAGTATATAAGATTATTTGATATAAGCTACATTTTGTCTTGATTATTTTGTATTGAATAAATTGAGCTAGTTTGGCTAAAAACACGTTTAAAAGTTAAAAAATAACGTTTTAAAGTGTTAATTAGTATTAATTAGCAATTAATACATAGTTTTTGAAGGATTTTTCTTAGATTTACACTATATTGTTTTTTACGAGAAATTTGTTTGTAATTGTAATATAAAATTGAAATGTTAGATGACTAATTTCTTATATCCTTTTTAAGGAAATAGGGTAGAGATAAAATCGATTTATTTTTTACATGTTAAACTACTAAATATTTTATATAAGCTAGGTTTTCTGTATTCGTATTCAATTGCATAGGATTGTTTAGTTTGTGATATACAGCTAAGTTGAAAATTAGTTATAAACAAAGAATTCGTCATCAAAGCAATGTTAGATAGTAAGAATGTTGATCTTTCATAGAGATTTTAACTTCATATTATAAATCTGTTGTATTAAAATAAAAGTATGATATAAAATTAGACGTTAACCAAATCCCCTATATTCTTATGCCTATAATTAAAGAAGAAGACTTGCTCTCTCTTCACGAACAAATTGAGCAAGCAGAGAAAAAGCAAAAAGATCTAGAAAGACTTCTAGATTACAAAACATCGACAATTAAACAAACTTGTGTTTCCAAAAAAAAATGGAAAATCGCGAGCTCCACATTTTTATTAACTACATTACTTGCAGTAGGTTCTTACTTATATACAAACTTTATAACTACCCAAACTAATTTTGTGTCTAAGGATTCGGCAGTTAGGATTATTGACTCTATCAAAGTCGAAAGTATTGATAACTCATCGCTACATCATAATGTAAACCTTAAAAACTCTGAATACGAAGCTGATCTATATGAAAGTAGAGAGCTTATGAACAAAGGTGTTGTTTATTCAGTGCAAATTGCGGCATTTTTACCAGAAAGTCATCCAGAATTTTCTTCAGATCATATCAACGGTCTTAGTTATCAAGATTCCCAATTTAATAAATTAAGCTTAGGTATATTTCCTAATTTAAAAGCAGCACAGGATTTTAGAAAAATATTAATCGCCTCTGGTTTTAGTAAGAAGATATTTGTTATTTCTTACCAAAACGGAGAACGATTAGCTATTGAAAATTATAATTAATTTAAGCTTTTAGTTATCTTAATTTTGGAAATTTTGCTGGTTTAGCCTCGTGCATGATAGCATATACTTTTTCAAAAATATCATCGGCAGAAGGTTTGCTAAAATAATCTCCATCAGTTCCAAAAGCAGGTCTGTGTGGCTGTGCACTCAATGTTTGTGGTTTGCTATCTAGATGTCTGTAAACATTTTGATCATCTATAAGTTTATGAAGAATATATCCAGATGCTCCACCTGGAACATCTTCGTCGATGATAAGAAGACGATTAGTTTTGGCTACGCTTTTTACAATATCATGATGTATGTCAAATGGCAATAATGATTGTATATCGATAATCTCTGCGTTGATCCCTGTAGTTAATAACTCTTTGGCTGCTTGTTCTACAAGTCGTAATGTTGATCCGTAAGATACCAATGTAATATCAACACCTTCTTTGATAGTCTCAACAACTCCCACAGGAGTTCTAATTTCGGATAAATTTGCAGGCATTTTTTCTTTTAAACGATACCCATTAAGACATTCTACAACAATAGCAGGTTCATCACTTTCTAAGAGTGTATTGTAAAACCCTGCGGCTTTGGTCATGTTACGTGGCACCAAAAGATGAATTCCTCTTAGTAAGTGAATAAGTCCTCCCATTTGTGATCCAGAGTGCCAAATTCCTTCAAGGCGATGTCCTCGTGTTCTTACAATTAGTGGTGCTTTTTGAGTGCCAAACGTACGGTAGCGTAGAGTGGCTAGATCATCACTTAAGCCTTGTATACAATATAGAATATAATCCAAATATTGTATTTCGGCAATGGGTCGTAAACCTCTCATGGCCATTCCAATTCCTTGACCAAGTATAGTTGCTTCTCGTATTCCCGCATCCGAAACTCGAGTTTCTCCAAATTTATCTTGAAGCCCTTCGAGCCCTTGATTCACATCCCCAATTTTACCGCTATCTTCACCAAATATTAAGGCTTGAGGAAATGTATCAAAAATTATGTCAAAGTTATCCCTAAGAATTAAGCGTGCATCAACTTCTTTTGAGTCAGCGTCGTATATGGGAACAACTTCTTTAATTTGCGTAACACCAGTTTGATTCTCGTTAAAGAGATGTTTGCTATATCTAGGTTGTATTTTTTTAATATAATCTGTAATCCAACTTTGCAAAGTTCCTTTTTCGACAAAGTCTTCTTTGGTAAGATAACGAAGTGTTTTACGAGTAGCTTCTAATATATCTTTACGTATAGGTTCGTCTTTTTGGGCCAGTCCATTTATTAAAGGAGCTATAAAATTTTTGTTTTCACTTTTTGCCTCGACAGATTTTAGGATTTTCAGAGCTTCTTGTTGCTCTTCGACAATTTCAGACAAATATTCTTTCCAAGCACTTGTTTTACTTTGGCGTACAATTTTTTTTGCTTCTTTGTCAATAGCAATTAATTCTTCAGCAGAGGCTACATTGTGATCAATAATCCATTCTTTGAATTTTTTGATACAGTCATGTTCTCGCTCCCAAGCTAATCGTTCTTCATCCTTATAACGCTCGTGCGATCCAGATGTAGAATGACCTTGAGGTTGTGTTAATTCTTTAACGTGAATCAAAACAGGTATGTGCTTTTCTCTGGCTAATTTTTCGGCAGTTTCATAAGCATCAATCAAAGAAGGATAGTCCCAACCTTTTACTTTTATAATTTCATAACCATCATGGTTTTCATCTCTTTTAAAACCTTCAAGTAATAAAGATATATTTTCTTTGGTAGTTTGATGTTTTGCATGGACAGAAATACCATATTCATCATCCCAAACGCTAATTACCATGGGTACTTGTAGAACACCTCCAGCATTTATAGTTTCCCAAAATAGACCTTCACTTGTACTAGCATTTCCTATAGTTCCCCAAGCAACCTCATTACCATCGATGGAAAAGTCTGTTTGGTCATGAAGTCCCTTTTCACTTCGGTATACTTTTGAGGCTTGTGCTAATCCAAGGAGTCTTGGCATTTGACCTGCAGTTGGTGAAATATCCGAACTGGAATTTTTTTGTGCGGTTAGTTTTTTCCATGACCCGTCTTCGTTAAGACTATGTGTGGAGAAATGGCCTCCCATCTGTCTTCCTGCAGAAAAAGGTTCTCTATTTATATCGGTATGTGCATATAATCCTGAAAAAAATTGTTCTGGAGATAACGCATCAATAGCCATCATAAAAGTTTGATCTCGGTAATACCCTGATCTAAAATCTCCATTTTTGAAGACTTTTGCCATTGCCAGTTGTGGAAGTTCCTTACCATCTCCAAAAATTCCAAATTTTGATTTACCAGTCAATACTTCTCTGCGCCCAAGAAGACTACATTCTCTACTTAATAAAGCGGTTTTGTAATCGTTAAGTATTTGATTTCTATATTCTTCAAATGAAATAGTTGACGTAGATAGTGTTTCAGACTGCATGTGAACGAGTTTTGGATATTTGCAAATGTAGCTAAAATTAGAAGTTTGTGCAATAGCAAAATTCTTAATTTTTTTGTGAAATCTTTATGGATATAGGGTTTTTATTGAAATATAAACTTTTAAATAGTTTATTTTGAAGTTTTGTTAACAAATCTTCAAAGATTTCACAAATCATACTTCGTAAGTTTAACCTAATACCATTCTCTAGTGAATAATTTTATTAATGTTTGCGGACTCAACGTGACAATAAATCGTATTTTTTCGCCATAGTTGGGTTGTGAAATCTCCCACCCATTATTGGATACTACGGGAAAAAATAATTCGAAATAGTCTGCAACCAAGCTGAGCCTTATACCCGCATCATATACAAATTGTGAAGAGTTTAATTTACTTTTTACAAATCCGAGATCTCCGTATACAAAAATCCAGTTCCATACATTGGTGTCGGCATTAAGAGTTGTCATCCATTGATTAGCAAATTGATATTCTAATTTAGATTTAAAGCCACCTTCAGCCAATATAATTTGCTGGCTAACCAATCCAGTTTCTTCACTTCTACCCAAATAGCTATAATCAAAAAGATAATCTGTAGGTCGATCTAAGGCAAAGCTGAAAAAGTTTCCATCCTTTTTGGTTTCGTTAAACAAGAAAATACCAGCAAATAATCTAAAATTAATCTGACGATTATTTAAAAACATTTTTCTATAGTTAAATGTTCCAGAAATTTTACTGAAATTCTTTGACAATTGGTAATCTACAGAATAATTAGTAAGGTGTAATAAGTTTGGATTTGAGAAAGTATACCGCGCATTAAAAACACTGTAATTAGGAGTTACTACAGGGTTTTCTTCATCTAGCTCTCGGTACACATTTACACTTCTAAATGTTAAACGTTGTATCTCATTGGATCGTCTGTTTTTGGTTCTGTAATAAAAACTCATAGATGGCGAGATCCTGTAGTAAAGTAGATCTTGTGCGTAACTAAATACATTACCGCTTAGACCGTAGCGTATTAGATACAATCCATCATCGGCCACATTGTTACTATATGAAAATCCAGCAGAACCGAGTAAAGTCTTGGATTCCGTTCCAAAAGTTGGAGTTATTTTGTAATTAAAAGGTTTACGAATAAACGTTTTATTATAAAATTTTGAACCAAAGGTAAGGCCATCATACACATTAAAATCAAATTCTGGCATAAAAAAAAGTTGATTATACTTTGGGTCTTCAAAATCTTGTAATAATCTAAACTGAATTGGCTTGTTTAGTATCCATTTTAAGTTTTTATAGTTATTGCGTCGGTTATTTTCGGGTATATTTTGATCATAATCTAATACTAATTTGCTAATTTTTTCATTACTTATTGTAACTTTCTTTTTGCCCTTAATATTGCCAACCCAAGTTTTGGAAACAAAATCTTTACCTCTCAACGCAACGAGTGAGACAGGCATACCGCTATTAGTTTTGTCTGCTATCGTTACAATTAGTGAATCTTCTTTTTTCCTAACGGATTTAATTTTAAAATCTAATTTGGTGTTTGTAGCTATATAATTGTCAAAAAACCAATCTACGTCTTTTTTTGAATTTCGCTTTAGAATCTCTTTGAATGCCAAAGGAGTGGTGGGTTGTAATTTGTTTTCGGTATAAAATTCTCGAATACTGTTTGCAATAATATTATCGTCTTCCAGATAATCTTCAAGATATTTTAAACCAACACCTGCTTTGTATGCGTTTGCAATGTTTTTATTGAATTTAATGAGACTATCTTGAGGAGTCGTTAAGGATTGATCAAGAAAAAGACGAGTCATATTTTTATAACCCATAAAATACTGATCATTAAAATCTAAATCTGCGGCATGAAACCAGCGCAATCCAATAACCTTACTCAAATTACCAATTAATTTCATTTCGGGATAATACTGCTCGGTATACTCCATCATAAGATAAATATGTAAAGCATCTTTTATCCATGCATCATGTCTAGGGTCAATAATAAGGGTACGTTCTAAGTAATCTTCGGTTATGGTTTTAAGCTGCTTGATCTCATATTGAAAACCATCGGGAAAGGGACGTAGTATATCTGGTAGTTGATTTAAGCCATAAACAGGATTACTTTTATAATCACTCTCAGAAACTACAACTTTTTCAAAAGGATATGTACCTAATTTATTATTTAGAAAAGAAAATATTTTGTGGATGGCAACAGATTTCATTTCTGGCATCAAATCGTTGTCTTCGATATTACTTATAAACTCAATGTTATCAGTCGTAAAGGAGTAGAAGGAGTTCTTTGTTTCAATAAATAAATGCACCTTATTTCTATTTTCACCAGTCAATCGAACTGTTTTTTGCAATGCATTCTTGGTGAGTACACTAGTTATTTCATTAAGAGATGTTGTTAGGTTATAGGTTTGCGGAAGGGTAAAATCAATTGAATAGTCAAGTAAAGGAGTATATAGATCATCTAGATCTTTATTGTTATAAACTTGCCAACCAGAGGTATACATTGCGGGTACAATATGCCAATATCGTAGACTGAAATTTCCGTTGTCGTGATAACCAAAGCGCGTAAATTTATCACTCGGAATTTTAATAGTATAGGTAAAAGTTATAGAGTAGGCCGCACCTGGAACTATAGGTGAGCTGGGAGTCACCGAGAGGATATCGGCACTTTCTTGATATCTTTCCCAGTTTAGAGATTCATTTTTCGAATTTAGAACACTTTTGATAGTGGTACTACCTCTTTCTTCATCCTTTGCATAGTAAAATCGCCTTAAATAGTCTTCAGAAAATCGCTTACCTAAAGCAGTTGTTTTGCTTGAAAAGCTGTTTGCCCAGTCGTGAAATAGTAGTTGAGACAAGGTGTCATTGGACGTATTATGATAATTAATTTCTTGAGTTATCAAAAGAGTTTTTTGATCTACATCCAATACAACATCCATGTTGATTTGATGTTGGCTCTTCATTTGATAAGCGTAGGCAATTAGAAGTATACAAAAAATGAATTTTGAGTTTTTCAATGTTTTTAAAATTTACTATGTATCTACATTTACAAAGTATTGAATCTTAGTATAAATATATAGTCCGGGTTAAAAGAGTTTTTTTACAAAGAGAAAAGCAACCATACAATAGTTGTTTTTCTCTTTAAATTGATATATAGTTTAAAAATTAGGGCTCAAATTGTATTCTCCATAAAATTTATTAAGAATATCAAGAACCTCTTCTGGTGTGTCTACTATATGAATCAGGTCAAGATCTCCAGGACTTATGTTGGTAAAGCGTTCTAAAAGAGTGTTTTGAATCCAATCCATCAAGCCTCCCCAAAATTCTGTACTTACTAATATGATTGGGAACTTTGCTATTTTTTTTGTTTGTATCAAGGTAATTGCTTCAAATAATTCGTCCAGAGTTCCAAAGCCACCTGGCATAACCACAAATCCTTGTGAGTATTTTACAAACATTACCTTACGTACAAAGAAATAGTCAAAATCAAGACTTTTATCGCTGTCGATATATGGGTTGTCATGTTGCTCAAATGGGAGATCAATATTAAGTCCTACAGAGGTTCCGCCGCCTAAGTGTGCACCTTTATTACCTGCTTCCATAATACCTGGACCTCCACCCGTAATTACGCCATAACCGTGGTCTACGATTTTTTTGGCGACATCAACTGCTAGCTTATAATATTTGTCATCTGTTTTTGTTCTTGCAGAACCAAAAATGGAAACACACGGGCCTATTTTGCTCATTTTCTCAAAGCCGCTCACAAACTCTCCCATGATCTTAAAAATAGCCCATGAATCATTTGTTTTAATTTCGTTCCATCCTTTATGACGTTGTTCTTTTCTCATATGTTATGCTCTAGTTGTTAGATTAGTTGGTTGAATTTTTCTTGGGTTATTGAGTTTCAAATTCTTTTTTGAGAAATTTGGCTGTATAACTTTTTTTATCTTTTATTACTTGTTCTGGTGTTCCCTTTGCTACAACTTCACCACCATTCTTGCCTCCTTCATACCCGATATCTATTATATAATCGGCAGTCTTGACTACATCAAGATTGTGTTCTATGATAAGTACCGTATTACCTTTGTCCACGAGCTTATTAAGAACCTCCATAAGCAAACGTATATCTTCAAAATGTAATCCTGTGGTAGGCTCATCGAGAATATAAAAGGTATTACCCGTATCTCGTTTTGAAAGTTCTGAAGCTAATTTAATTCGCTGTGCTTCTCCACCAGATAACGTAGTTGATTGCTGGCCCAAGGTAATGTATCCTAGCCCAACATTTTGTATAGTTTTAACTTTTCTAAAAATCTTTGGAATATGCTCAAAAAATTGACATGCTTCATCAATTGTCATTTCTAAAACATCGGCAATCGATTTGCCCTTATATCGTATTTCTAAAGTTTCTCTATTAAAGCGTTTACCTTGGCACGTTTCACACTCTACATAGACATCTGGCAAAAAATTCATTTCAATGACTCTCAAACCACCGCCTTTGCATGTTTCGCATCTTCCACCAGTTACGTTAAAACTAAAGCGTCCAGGTTTGTATCCACGTATCATGGCTTCTGGAGTCTTGGCGAATAAGTTGCGAATTTCTGAAAACACACCAGTATAGGTTGCAGGGTTAGAGCGAGGGGTTCTCCCAATTGGGGATTGATTGATATCAATAACTTTATCCAAATTTTTTAACCCTGTGATACTTTTATAGGGCATTGGTTTTTTTACCCCATTAAAATAGTATGCATTGAGGATAGGGTAGAGGGTCTCGTTAATTAATGTAGATTTGCCACTACCCGAGACTCCAGTAATTGCTATCATTTTACCTAAAGGTATTTCAATAGTTACATTTTTTAAGTTGTTACCAGTGGCTCCTTTTAAAACAATTTTCTTACCGTTTCCTTTTCTTCTTTTTTGCGGAATTTCGATTTTTCGTTTTCCACTTAAATAATCTGCAGTTAGTGTGTCATGAGTAAGTAATTCTCTGGGAGTACCTTCACTTATGATTTCGCCGCCATATTTACCAGCTCTGGGACCAATATCAATTACATGATCCGCACGTTCTATCATATCCTTATCGTGCTCAACAACAATAACCGAATTACCAATATCCCTTAATTGTATAAGCGAATTAATTAATTTCTCATTATCTCGTTGATGTAAACCAATACTTGGTTCATCCAGTATATACAAAACACCTACAAGCTGTGAACCAATCTGCGTAGCGAGTCGTATGCGTTGCGCTTCACCACCAGATAAAGATTTACTGCTTCTGTTTAGCGATAAATACGTTAATCCTACATCGATTAAAAATTGTAATCGTGCGTTGATCTCTTTAAGAACCTCCTCGGCAATAGCAGCTTGTTTTTTACTAAGATATTTGGGAAGAGCAGCAAACCAACCCGCTAATTCTATAATATCCATATTGGCTAGTTGCGCAATATTTTTTTCATTTACTTTAAAGTACAATGATTCTTTGCGCAAGCGGGTACCTTCACATTGCGGACATGTGATGTTGTCCATATATTCTTTGGCCCATCGTTTTAAAGAGGTAGAATCATTGGCATTATACGTATTTTCAATAAAAGTAGCGACTCCTTCAAAATTAATTTTGAAAGCTCTTGAAACACCCAAACTAGAACTGTCAACTGTAAAAGATTCTTTGCCACCATGTAGTATCATGTGTAAAGCATCTGAGGGAATATTTTCAATAGGATCGGATAATTTAAAGTCATATCGTTTAGCAATTAAATCTAACTGCTTAAAGATCCAGTTGTTTTTTTGAGGTCCATGTGGGCTAAGGCCTCCACTTTTGATGGATTTTGTACTATCAGGAATGATTTTTTTGATATTAACCTCATATAAACTACCAATACCATTACATTTTGGACATGCTCCCTTTGGTGAATTAAATGAAAAATTATTAGGCTCGGGATTTGGATATGATATACCCGAGGTTGGACACATTAGACTTCGACTAAAATAGCGTGTATCTTCAGAGTTTTCTTCGATAACCATTAAAATATCATCTCCATGATACATTGCTGTATTAATAGTCTCCATCAAGCGTTTAGAATTGTCTTGACTATTTGATATTTTGAGGCGATCAATTACAATTTCTATATCATGTACTTTATAACGATCGAGTTTTAATCCTTTAGTTATATCAACAATCTTACCATCTGTTCTAACTTTTACAAAACCTTGCTTGGCAATTTGTTCAAAAAGCTCGCGATAATGACCTTTACGGGATCTAATTACAGGAGCTAAAATATTTATTTTCTTACCTTCAAAATCTTTTAAAATCAAATCTCTAATTTGTGCATCACTATAACTAACCATCTTTTGACCTGTATTATAGCTGTAAGCATCACTAGCTCTAGAAAAGAGTAATCTTAAAAAATCATATATTTCAGTAATAGTTCCAACAGTACTTCGTGGACTTTTACTAGTTGTTTTTTGTTCAATAGCAATAACTGGAGAGAGACCGTCAATTTTATCGACATCGGGCCGCTCCAAACCACCTAAAAATTGTCTCGCGTAGGCCGAAAATGTTTCAATATAGCGTCTTTGTCCTTCGGCATAAATAGTATCAAATGCTAGAGAGGATTTACCAGATCCAGATAGACCCGTAATTACTACTAATTTTTCTCGAGGTATGGATACATCAATGTTTTTGAGATTATGAACGCGCGCACCAAGTACTTCTATATTATCTTCTTCTGAAACCACCATAAATTTTAAACCAAGATTGCAAATGTAGGTATTTGTTACGTTATTGTAAAATAGCCGTTGTTTGTGTTGTGTTAAAGCGGTGTTATATTTGTAAGCTTATAGAAAAATCTACTTCTATGTTAGACGAGCATAATATTTAAAAGCTTCTTTGAGCAATACATTATCGACTTCACAATTATAAACTGCTTTTCCTATAGCTTCTAAAAGTACAAAATAGACCGTGTCGTTTTCATTTTTTTTGTCGTGAATTAGTAACGAAAGAATGGTATCATGATCAGCAGTATCGATATCCACTTTGGGAAAAGTTTCTCCAATGGTTTTTGCAATTTGATTAAGCTCTAGTATAGATAATGATGTACATTTTGTAGATATAAACGCCTCGAGTATCATTCCTATCGCAATGGCTTCACCATGCAGGAGTGTTTCTCTTTGGGGATGTGTTAGATAGAAGGACTCAATAGCATGGCCCAATGTATGACCAAAGTTAAGATACTTACGCACATTTTTTTCTGTAGGGTCTTGTGTAACTATTTTATTTTTAATGGTCACTGATTCATAGATCAAAGTATCTAGATCATTTGAGGTTAGTCTAGATAAATCAGAAAGTTGTAGCCAATATTTTTTATCGCAGATAAGTCCGTGTTTTAACATTTCTGCAAGACCGCTACGCATTTGATTGGTGGGGAGAGTTTGCAAATAAGAACTATCAACTATAACCATTACAGATTCGCTAATAACCCCGATCATATTTTTCAAATTACCCAAATCTACACCAGTTTTGCCTCCTACCGAGGCATCGACCATGGCGAGTAGGGTAGTAGGTATATTAATATAAGGTATCCCCCTTTTAAAAGTACAAGCGACAAAACCACCCAAATCGGTTACAACGCCTCCACCTAGATTGATAAGTAGGCTTTTGCGATCAGCTCCCAACTCAGACAAAGCGCTCCAAACACCATTACATGTTTCGATTGTTTTATGAACTTCGCCATCTTCAATCTCTATAACTTCAATTTGTAAATGAGTATCTAATAGCTGCAAAAAAATGGGTAAGCAATGCTCCTGAGTATTCGTATCAACAAGAATAAAAATTTTTGAAGGTGGAGAATCCTGTAAATATTGATGGATCGCATCGTATCCCGAAGTATTGAAATAGACTACAGAATCTTTGGAAACTATGGGTGTCATAAAGGGAATAATTTATATGACGAAATTAAGCAGAAATTATAATATTTATTTTGTTTTAGAATATATTTGCACGAATTGTAATAACCATTTCTAAAAAGTGTTTTAATTTGGTTATTGATAAAAAAATACTATTTATTTTAAGAATTTTCTATTTTAATGAAGAATATTACTACACTTTTTGAGAATACCAAAGTTGCTTTTGCATTAAAAAGTGATTCAGAGCTTGAGCGTGCTTACTTTTTATTTAAAATGATCGCCAATGAACCCTTAGTACGTATTGGTACCGCGGTAACAAATTTTGCGCTTAAAGCACATTTACCTGTAAAAGGGCTAATAAGAGCAACAGTTTTTGATCATTTTTGTGGAGGAATTAATGAGGAAGATTGTATTGATACTATTGATAAAATGTATGACAAAGGTGTTTGCTCTGTATTGGATTATTCTGTAGAAGGAAAGGAAGAAGAAAAACATTTTGACGCTACCGTGCATAAAATTCTTGATATCATTGACTTTGCCAAAGAGAAAACCTCGGTTCCTTTTGCAGTTTTCAAGCCATCTGGTTTCGGAAGGTTTCTACTTTGGCAAAAAAAGACCGAAGGTGTAGCGCTTACAGATGAAGAAACTATGGAATGGGAACGTATAGTTGCCCGTTTTGAAAAAGTATGTCAAAAAGCTTATGACTATGATATAGCTCTTTTAATTGATGGAGAAGAAAGCTGGATGCAGGGTGCAGCAGATGAGTTAGTTGGTAATTTAATGCGAAAATTTAATAAAGAAAAAGCTATTGTTTATAATACTTTGCAGTTGTATAGACACGATCGATTTGAGTATTTATTAAAGCTACATGAAGAATCAAAAGCCTATGGATTTAAAATAGGAATGAAAATAGTTCGTGGTGCATATATGGAAAAAGAAATAGAGCGGGCTCAAGAAAAAGGGTATCCGTCTCCGATTTGCGAGAGCAAAGAAGCTACTGATACTAACTTTAACCTTGCATTACAATATATATTAGAACATAATAAGGATATTTCAGTGTTTATAGGTACTCACAACGAAAAAAGTAGCTACTTGGCTCTTAACCTTATGAAGGAATTAGGTATAGAAAAAAACGATCCAAACGTTTGGCTTGGACAACTTTATGGAATGAGTGATCATATTAGTTTTAATCTAGCGAATGAAGGATATAATGTAGCAAAATATCTGCCTTTTGGTCCCGTGAGGGATGTAATGCCTTATTTAATTCGAAGGGCAGAGGAGAATACATCGGTAGCAGGGCAGACAAGTAGAGAGCTCAATTTATTATCGCAAGAAAGAAAGAGAAGAAAATTGTAATATCACAGACTTTTGGTTATAGATGAACTAATTGAAAACAAAGATTTTTCTAATTCAACATTAGATAGTAAAGAGTGTGATTCATGTATTTTCAAGAATTGTAACTTTACCGTGACTGATTGTACGGGGGGTGTTATTTTTATCCTGTGCGTTTGATACTTGCCATTTAACCTCAGTAAAACTCACACAAACATCTTTTCAGGAAGCCATATTTAAAGAGTGTAAAATGCTAGGGTTTGCTTTTGAGGTATGTGATACTTTTTTATTCTCAGCAATTTTTTTAACTGTCGACTAGATTATGCTAATTTTACCTCATGTACTATTAGAACTTCAACATTTATTAATTGTAGTTTAAAAGAAAGCCTTTTTACAGCAACCGATGTGTCCGATGTTGTTTTTGAGAACTGTAACTTGCAAGACGCGATTTTTGAAAATACCGTAGCAAAAAATACAGATTTTAGAACTGCTATTAATTATAAAATAGATCCAGAGCATAATGTGTTAACCGGGGCAAAATTCACCACAAAAGGTTTGCAAGGGTTACTAGGTAAATATAAGTTGGATATCGAAGATTGAATTTATTTGGATATGGATTGGATGGTAGCAATACTGTCACAATTTTTAATATTTACTAAGACTTGATGTTTCCCTACTTCACCTATAATATTGTAAATATTGCATGAATCAAGTTTAGTGATACTTGTGCTAAAATCGACATCCCCATCGGTTAAAATATTTGATATATCTGCAGAATCGATTTGCATTGATTTCATTTGGTTAAGCGCTTCGCTTGAATAGGCTCGATCTTTAATTCGTATGTTTTTAAGTACTCGAGCGTTTGGGCTATAATCGCATGATGTGCGTTTACCTCCAAGAAAAAAAGCTAATAGAATTAAACCAATAGTAAAGCCTCCTAAGTAATATCCTATACGATGAACTAATCTCATTTTATCAAAAATAAATTAGGGTCAAAAGTAGGGAAAGTTTTTAAGCTGTTAAAGAATAAATACGCGGATCTTATAATCTGTTAGATGCTTATAAAATCAATAAGTTAATGTCTCTGTACGATAAGTCAAACCATTCGGCAACTGGTTTACTTGTTAGTATACCATGATAAAAATACAAACCATTTTTTAATCCTCGATCGAACCTTACAGCGTTTTCTATACCGCCAGCTTCTCCAATTTCTAGCAAATAAGGTGTAAAAATATTACTAATTGATAATGAAGATGTCTTAGCGTAGCGCGAAGGAATGTTGGGTACGCAATAATGAGTTACACCATGTTTTTCAAATGTAGGGTGATCATGTGAAGTCACTTCACTAGTTTCAAAACAGCCACCCATATCAATACTTACATCAATAACAACAGCACCTGTTTTCATTCGTTCTACCATCGCTTCAGAAACAATAATGGGAGAGCGATTTTTACCACGTACTGCACCAATTACTACATCACAACGACGTAGAGCTTTCATTAAATTCTTGGGTTGTATGGTAGAGGTGTATATAGGTCGCCCGATATGAGTTTGAATGCATCGCAACTTGGTAATCGAATTGTCAAATACTTTTACATTGGCGCCTAAACCAATAGCCGAACGTGCTGCAAACTCACCTACGGTACCCGCTCCAATGATAACGACTTCTACTGGCGGGACACCGCTAATGTTTCCCATCATTAATCCACTTCCTTTTATGGCGCTACTCATTAATTCGGAAGCGATTAATACTGCAGCAGTCCCGGCGATTTCACTAAGAGCTCGTACCGCTGGGTATGCTCCATCAGCGTCTCTTATAAATTCAAATCCAATCGCAGTAATTCTTTTTTTTGCTAATTCTTGAAAGTAGTCCTTACATTGAGTTTTGAGTTGCAGTGCAGAAATTAAAACGGTTTGAGGATTAAAATGTTTAAGTTCTTCTGATGATGGTGGTTCAACTTTCAATACAATCGGACACCCAAAAACTTTACTTTTATCATTTGTAATTTCGGCACCCGCTTCGCTATATTCCTTATCTGTAAAACTAGCGTTTAATCCAGCATTGGCTTCAATCAATACACGATGTCCATGTGCAGTTAAGGCAGCAACAGCATCGGGTGTTAGGCAGACTCTTTTTTCTTGATAGTGAGTTTCTTTTGGGATTCCGATAAATAGTTTACCCTGTTTTCGCGCTATCTCGATCATTTCTTCTTGTGGAATCAATTGTTCTCGAGTAAAAGGGGATGTCGGTCTGCTCATTTGTGTGATCTTGTGTACTCCAAATTAAGAATAAAAATGGAAATAAAGCAAATATCCTCGTAGAGATTATTGAGAATTAAAAATTGTTTGACATTACCTCGAATAGATTATCTAAACTTATTCCACCAGCGCTTTTTATTATTTGTAGAGAAGGAATCCATTTCACTAATATCAATATTGTGAATTTTATCAAATATTTTGATTCTTATTGTATAGAGTAATGCTAAAACGATAATTATAAATGGTGCGATGTAATATATCTCGACCTCATCAATACGCTGTAAATCATCTCTAATAACAGAGATTAATTGTAAAATATACATGCTTAGAGGAACCGATATGACTAGATACCACCAATGTCTACAGGTTAAGAACCAGATAAGCAATAAAAAAATAGGTATTAGTTTACCCATAATCATCCATCCAAAAACACTTACGTTTTGATAATAAGGACTCGTATAGGTAAACCAATATGTTTCCCAAACAATTCCATCTGGTAAACTTTGATATAGATAGAAAAGATAGGGTGTAAACGAAATTAGTAAGATTATTATACTACCCGTTAGTAGGTATCTTGATTTTACTTTTTTCAATAGCTTGGACTTCTCGTTGCTGTGTGAAATCATTTTGTGATGGGTTGGGGTTATCAGTGCGATCTCCTACTACATAAAGCGTGTAACTACTTGCAACAAAAAATAAACTAAAAATAATGGTAACAATATTCATTTGTATAGGTTTTAAAAAAATTATTTCCCAAATTTATAAGAAACCTATCTGTAAAATCTACTCATATTTTTAGTACCTTTGCGCCCATTTTAAAAGCCCTATTTTAGAGTTTTTAAACGTACATTCGGATACATAATTCTGTTAAAACTATTTATTTTATCGCTAAAAAAACGAGTTGTTAAAACATCCAAATATAATTTTTTTATAGCGTAGGAAAAAGAATATAAAAGTTAAAGTTTAACCGGTCTGTTTTTTAACTTTTTGTTAACATAATGTAAGTGCTCTGTCTCCGTTGTTTTTTAATTTTATTGTAATTTCATGGTAATTTTCAGGTAAAAAAGGTTTAATTTTTTCGGGCCATTCAATAAATATAAAGGCATCTTCGTATAGATAATCATCTAATCCAGATGATATAATTTCTGCTTCAGACGCAAGCCGATATAAATCAAAATGATATACTTTACAGTTTGATCCATGATATTCATTTACCAAGGAATAAGTAGGGCTCGAAATTCCATCTTCTACCCCTAGTTTTATGCACAATTCTTTTATTAAAGTTGTTTTCCCTACGCCCATTGGGGCGTTGAGTAAGAAGAGTTTAGTCGTTGCAGATTTTAAGATCTGTTGGGCTACTATATCGATGGTAGCCAGTGTATATTCAAGGGTTAACATATAGGTGTGAGTTATGCTACAAATTATCTTGGATTGAGTACTATAAATGGTATTATCATTTCTTCGAGCGATACACCTCCATGTTGATAAGTGTTTCTATAATACCCAACATAGTGATTATAATTATTGGGATACGCAAAAAAGTAGTCACCCTTTGCAAAAATAAATGAGCTACTCATATTAATGGTTGGTAACTGTATTTTTTTTGGATCGGTTGCTGCAAGTACCTCTTTGTCTTCATAAGTTAAACTTTTACCTGTTTTATATCGAAGATTGAGACTTGTATTTTTATCACCAATTACCTTAGATGGATTTTTTACGTTAATAGTACCGTGATCAGTGGTAATTAAAAGTTTGAAACCAAGTTGTTGTGCTTGCTGGATCATTTCTAGTAGTGGTGAGTTCTTAAACCAACTCTGTGTCAATGATCTATAGGATTTGTCATTAGAAGCTAATTCTTTTATAACTTCAAGTTCGGTTTTACTATGGGATAGCATATCTACAAAGTTGTACACAACTACCGTAAGATCATTATTTTTCAAACCTTTGAAATTATTTGCTAAAGTCTTGCCTGATTTCTCGTTAGTAATTTTGTAATATTCGTGTTTGAACGAAAGACCTAGTTTTTTAAGTTGGTGCTCTAGAAATTCATTTTCATACATGTTTTTTCCTCCATCATCGGTATCATTAAGCCATAGATCTGGATGTTTTTTTTCCATCTCGGCAGGCATCATACCCGAAAAAATTGCATTTCTCGCATATTGAGTAGCGGTAGGTAAAATGCTAAAGTACGAGCTTTCCTGTTCTTTTTTATAGTAATTGTTAACTATTGGCTCAAAAGATTTCCACTGGTCAAATCGCAAATTATCAATAACAATAAGGAGGGTAGGTTGATCCTTACTTAACTCGGGCACTACTTTTTCTTTAAAGAGTGTGTGTGACATTATAGGAGCTTGCTCGGTTTGTTGAAACCATGCTTCATAATTTTTATCAATGAATTTGCAAAACTGTGAATTAGCTTCTGTTTTCTGTGATTCTAAAATCTCAAACATTCCACTATCTTCAATATTTTCTAACTGAAGCTCCCAATACAGCAATCTTTGATATAATTCTACCCATCCTTCATAACTATTTACCATCGCCATATCCATCGCAATTTTCCTAAACTCTTGTTGGTAATTGGAGGTAGTTTTTTCTGAGATCAAACGGGAGTGGTCCAAATTCTTTTTTAAACTCAAAAGTATTTGATTTGGGTTCACAGGCTTGATTAAGTAATCGGCAATTTTACTTCCGATTGCCTCTTCCATAATATATTCTTCCTCACTTTTAGTGATCATTACTACAGGGAGACTATCATTTTTTTCTTTAATTTCAGCCAATGTTTCAATGCCAGAAAGACCAGGCATGTTTTCGTCTAAAAAAACAATGTCAAATTGATGATCTTCGAGAGTTTCGAGTGCCTCGGTACCACTTTGACATTTGGTAACCTCGTAGTTCTTTTTCTCAAGAAAAAGAATGTGTGGTTTTAATAAATCAATTTCGTCATCTACCCAAAGTATCTTGATTGTATTCATTGTGTGTTTTTTAAAGTTCAAATATCGCAAACTCTTCTGTTAAATATTCTAAAATACAAACATGATCTGAATCTATTTTCTAAGTAGCTAATCAGTATATTTGTCATCCACAAAAGATATGGAATTTGAAGAAGAGAAATAAGCTTAAAATATTAAACGATCCAATTTACGGTTTTATTACCCTCCCAAATGAACTAATTTTTGATTTAATAGAGCATAAATTTTTTCAAAGATTGCGTAGAATATCGCAAATGGGATTATCGTATCTTGTGTATCCAGGTGCTCATCATACAAGATTGCACCATGCACTTGGTTGTATGTATTTGATGCAAAAAGCAGTGAGAGTGCTTCGTTTTAAAGGAGTTGAGATTACAAAAGAAGAAGAGCAGGCACTTTATATTGCAATACTTTTGCATGATATAGGACATGGACCTTTCTCTCATGCTATGGAACATAGTATTGTGAACGGAGTGAGTCATGAGACCATTTCACTTAAGTTTATGGAAGAAATGAATAGCGAATTTAACGGGAGTTTAACGTTGGCTATTAAAATTTTTAAAGGCGAATACCATCGTAATTTTCTGCATCAGTTAATTTCTAGTCAACTGGATATGGATCGTTTGGACTACTTAAAGAGAGATAGTTTTTACACAGGAGTATCTGAGGGAAATATTAATAGCGAACGCATCATAACAATGCTCTCTGTAGTAAGAGATGAACTCGTGGTCGAGGAGAAAGGAATTTACTCGGTAGAAAAGTTTCTTTTATCCAGAAGATTAATGTATTGGCAAGTCTATTTGCATAAAACCAGTCTAGTTGCAGAAAATCTATTAATTAGAGTGCTCAAAAGAGCAAAAGAGCTAGTAGAGGAAGGGCATACCTTATCATCCAGTAATGCACTTAATTTTTTTCTCCAAAATAAAATAAGAGAGAATGATTTTACTCATGAAGTATTACATTTATTTGCTAAACTTGATGATTATGATATTGTAGCAGCAATGAAAGAATGGTCTACATGCAATGATTTTGTTTTAGCCAAGTTATCATCAATGTTATTAAACCGAGACTTATTAAAAATAAAAATAAAGAAAAAACCGTTTAAAGCAGAGAAAATAGAGAAACTGATTAGTGAAATTGAGCTAACATATGGAATATCAAATAAAGAAGCACACTATTTCGTGTTTACTGGAAAAATTTCAAATCAAGCCTACAATCAAAATAAAGAGAACATTAATATTTTATTAAAAACAGGTAAAATTGTTGATATAGTGAAGGCTACAGATCAATTTAATTTAAAGGCACTGTCAAAACCTGTGAACAAATATTTTATATGTTATCCAAAAGGTCAGAATTAACACATTTTTTATACTTTTGCTAGAATGATTTTTACAGCAACACAAATTGCAGGGATATTAAATGGCGAAATCGAAGGCGATGAAACCGTTGAAGTATCTAAGCTTGCCAAAATAGAGGAAGGAACAAAAGGGTCATTAACTTTTTTGTCCAATCCAAAATATACTCAGTATATCTATTCGACAGATGCATCTATTACTATTGTAGATAAAGGTTTTGAAGCTGAATCTAAAGTTTCTACAACGTTGATCCGTGTTGAAGATGCCTACAAAGCTTTTTCACAACTTTTGGAATATTACAATATGGTAAAAATGAATAAAGTTGGGGTAGAGCAACCCGTTTTTGTTTCTGGAACAGCCAAATATGGAGAAAATATTTATTTAGGAGCTTTTACTTATTTAGGAGAAAATGTGGTAATTGGTAAAAATGCCAAAATTTATCCAAATGTTTATATAGGCGATAATGTAACTTTGGGGGACAATGTAATTGTTTTTGCTGGCGCCAAAATTTATTCTGAAACAAGAATCGGCAATAACTGTGTAATACATAGTGGTGTTATTATAGGAGCTGATGGATTTGGTTTTGTACCAAATGTTAAAGGAGAATACAGCAAAGTGCCTCAAACTGGAAATGTTATTATCGAGGATAATGTCGATGTGGGAGCAGGAACATCAATTGATAGAGCTACTCTGGGATCAACAATAATTCGTAAAGGTGTCAAGTTGGATAATCAAATACAAATAGCCCATAACGTTGAAATTGGAGAACATACAGCTATTGCAGCGCAAACTGGTATAGCAGGATCCACCAAAATAGGTAAATTGTGCCTTATAGGGGGGCAGGTAGGAATAGCTGGGCATCTTACAATTGGTGATAAAGTAAAAATACAAGCACAATCAGGGATTGGTAGAAACATAAAAGAAGGAGAAGTAATACAAGGTTCTCCTGCACTTGCATATGCTGATTTTAATAAATCCTACGTGCATTTTAAAAATTTACCAAAAATTGTAGATAGAATTTACGAACTAGAGAAAAAGACAGAGAACAATGAGTAATGCCGTTGTAAGTAAACAAAGAACGATAGAGAAGGAAGTGAAGCTTACAGGAGTAGGTCTTCACACTGGTAAAGAAGTAACATTAACCTTTAAACCAGCACCAGCCAATCATGGTTACGCTTTTTGTCGTGTTGATTTAGAAGGTAACCCAGTTATTGAAGCTGATGCAACCTATGTAGTAAATACACAAAGAGGGACGAATCTTGAAAAAAATGGAGTAAGTATCCAAACCTCTGAGCATGTTCTGGCAGCGTGCGTTGGATTAGAAATAGATAATTTGCTTATCGAGTTAAATGCTTCAGAGCCACCCATCATGGATGGATCTAGTAAGTATTTTATAGAAGCTCTCGAAAAAGCAGGTATAGTCGAATTAGATGCGCCTCGAGATGAGTATATCGTAAAAGATGTTATATCCTATACAGACGAGGAGTCTGGTAGCGAAATCATCGTAATGCCATCCGATGAGTATCAAATAACCACAATGGTAGATTTTGGGACC
The DNA here is from genome assembly GCF_042434915.1 of Aquimarina rhodophyticola. Lineage (GTDB taxonomy): Bacteria > Bacteroidota > Bacteroidia > Flavobacteriales > Flavobacteriaceae > Aquimarina. The sequence continues at coordinate 1,518,498 of NZ_CP170198.1, read as the reverse complement.
AAGGTTTTGGGAACTCAAAACGCTTCTCTAAAACATCTTTCCGATTTTAAATCTGAAATCGCTAACGCACGAACTTTCAGTTTTCTTCACGAACTAGAAATGTTGTTAGAGCACGGATTAATTAAAGGAGGAGATCTTAATAATGCTATTGTTTATGTGGACAAGGAATTAAAACCTGATACCATGGAAAAATTAAAAATAGCTTTTGATAAAGATTCGATAGCTATAAAGCCAAATGGTATTTTAGATAATTTAACCCTGCACTATCCTAACGAAGCGGCACGTCATAAATTACTTGATGTGATTGGAGATCTTGCATTAATCGGGACACGCATTCGCGGAAAAATAATAGCTAATAAGCCAGGACACTATGTAAACACTCAGTTTGCAAAAAAAATGGCCAAAATTATTAAAATTGAAAAGCGAAACAAAGTACCGCATTTTGATTTGAGTAAAGAACCTTTGATGAATATCAACAAAATTATGGAGATGCTTCCACATAGACCTCCATTTTTATTGATTGATAGAATTTTAGAAATGTCAGATAGTCATGTTGTAGGCCTTAAGAACGTAACCATGAATGAACCATTTTTTACAGGTCATTTTCCAGGGGCTCCAGTAATGCCAGGAGTATTACAGGTAGAGGCGATGGCACAAACAGGAGGAATTTTGGCATTAAGTACCGTACCAGATCCTGAGAATTATCTAACGTACTTCATGAAAATTGATAAAGTAAAGTTTAAACAACAGGTTTTACCAGGAGATACATTAATATTTAAATTAGAACTAATTACGCCAATACGAAGAGGTATTTGCCATATGCAAGCCTTTGCATATGCAAATGATAAACTTGTAACCGAAGCAGAATTGATGGCGCAAATAGTAAAATCCAAATAAGAAATAGATGAATCAACCTTTAGCATATGTTCATCCAGGAGCAAAAATAGCAAAAAACGTTGTTATAGAACCATTTACAACTATCCATAGTAATGTTGTAATTGGAGAAGGGACTTGGATAGGTTCGAATGTGACAATCATGGAAGGCGCACGTATTGGGAAAAATTGTAGTATTTTCCCTGGTGCGGTTATTTCTGCAATTCCGCAGGATAAAAAATTTAACGATGAGGATACCATTACCGAAATAGGTGATAATACAACTATACGAGAATGTGTTACAATTAATAGAGGAACTACCGATAGAATGAAAACCAAAATCGGTAAAAATTGTTGGATTATGGCGTATTGTCATATTGCACATGATTGTATTATCGGTGATAATTGCATCTTTTCTAATAATAGTACTTTGGCTGGTCATATTAATGTTGGTAACGATGTGGTACTTGCTGGTATGGCTGCGGTACAACAATTTTGTAGTATCGGTAATCATGCGTTTGTAACAGGTGGATCTTTGGTTCGTAAGGATGTACCGCCGTATGTTAAAGCGGGTCGTGAACCTTTATCATACGTAGGTATTAATAGTATAGGACTGCGTCGAAGAGGTTTTTCTACAGAAAAAATTAGAGAGATTCAAAACATATATCGAATTTTATATCAACGTAACTATAATAATACGCAAGCAGTAGCTATAATTGAAGCAGAAATGGAAGCTACCCCAGAGCGTGATGAGGTATTAGAATTTATAAAGAACTCTCAAAGAGGAATAATGAAAGGTTATTTTTCTAATTAGTAATAGATAAAGTATAATTTAGAATTTAAGTAAGATGGCAAGTACAAGCGATATAAGAAATGGATTGTGTATTAAATATAATCATGATATTTTTAAAGTTATTGAATTTTTACATGTAAAACCAGGAAAAGGTCCTGCATTTGTAAGAACAAAACTTAAAAGTGTAACCTCTGGTAAAGTAATTGATAATACCTTTTCTGCAGGACATAAAATTGATGATGTACGTGTAGAAACACATAAATTCCAATTTTTATATGCAGAAGGAGATACGTACCACTTCATGAATACAGAAGACTATAATCAAATTACTTTACAAAAATCTACGTTAGATTCTCCAGATCTGTTAAAAGAAGGAGAAGTAGTAACGGTGATTATTAATTCTGAAGATCAAATGCCATTATCAGTAGATATGCCTGCTAGTGTAATATTAGAAGTTACAAGTACAGAGCCAGGAGTAAAAGGAAATACTGCTACCAATGCAACCAAACCCGCTGTAGTTGAAACAGGAGCCGAGGTTATGGTACCTTTATTTATCAACGAAGGAGATAAAATTAAAGTTGAAACTGAAAAAGGTACTTATAAAGAAAGAATAAAAGAATAATAAGGATTAAAAAACGATGAAATTCACGCAAGCACATACATTACAGCAAATATCCACAATACTATCCTGTGAGTATATAGGTGATGCTGATTTTCCTGTTTTGGGGATGAATGAGATACATGTGGTCACTGCTGGTGATATCGTTTTTGTGGATCATCCAAAATATTATAGCAAAGCTCTAGAAAGTGCTGCTACAATAATTTTAATCAATAAAAAGGTCGAGTGTCCTTATGGAAAAGCTTTGCTAATCTCAGACGATCCATTTAGAGACTTTAATCGACTTACCGAATATTTTAAGCCTTTTGAAAAAGCTACCTCGTTAGTCTCCAAAAGTGCGAGTATAGGGGAAGGTACAATTATTCAGCCCGGTGTGTTTATAGGTAATAATGTACGAATTGGTTCCAATTGTATAATTCATGCCAATGTAACCTTATATGATAATGTCGTAATTGGTAACCATGTTACAATTCACGCAGGCAGTGTACTTGGATCTGATGCCTTTTATTATAAAAATAGACCTTCTGGATTTGACAAGCTTAAGTCGGGGGGTAGTATTCGGATTGAAGATAATGTAGATTTAGGAGCACATTGTACTATTGATCGTGGCGTTAGTGGTGATACCACTATTGGTGAGGGTACAAAGATAGATAATCAAGTTCACGTAGGTCACGATACAATAATTGGTAAAAAATGTTTAATAGCATCACAAGTAGGGATAGCCGGCTGCGTGGTTATCGAAGATGAAGTGACAATTTGGGGGCAAGTGGGTATTACTAGTGGTGTTACCATTGGTCATAAAGCAATAATCTCAGCTCAATCAGGAATTAGCAAGTCATTAGAAGGTCATAAAAGTTATTTTGGGACGCCAGCAGATGATTTTAGGAAAAAATATAAAGAAATTGCAGCTATCAAATTGATACCCGAAATCATGGAAAAATTGAAAAAAAATGAGTAAAACAGAAAAAGATATCGTAAAATCATTTTACGAAACAAATTTGATTCAAGATTTTGACTCGTTATCAGAGTTTTTACATCCAGAAATTGAATTGTATTGGAATAGCAGTTTTGGTTTTAATAAAAAAGATTTTAACGGAATTCAATCCATGTTTAGAGAAATGTCGGCATCGTTTGAGAACTTCAGGTGTGAAATAAGTCATTTATTATCAGAAGGCTCTACCGTTACGATTCGATATACCTATTTCGCAAATATCATTGAGCAACCAGACAAAGAAGAGGCTATTGCCCATTTTATTGCCATATGGGAATTAAAGGAAATGAAGTTATATAGAGGATATCAAATAAGTCAACAAGGAGATAACACTCCAGAGAGTATGCAATCATTTCTTTCAAAATAATTTATTTTTCATTTTAACTATCGTTTTCAAAAGCTTACTTTTGGGAACTTCATATAAAAACAAAAATCATAACGCAATGAGTGTTTTAGTAAATAAAGATTCAAAAATTATAGTTCAAGGGTTTACAGGAAGTGAAGGTACATTTCACGCGAGTCAAATGATTGAATATGGCACAAATGTAGTTGGTGGTGTTACACCAGGAAAAGGTGGACAAACGCATCTTGATCGCCCTGTTTTTAATACCGTAGAACAAGCCGTTCAAGAAGCTGGTGCAGATACCTCTATAATTTTTGTACCCCCTGCATTTGCAGCAGACGCTATTATGGAAGCAGCAGACGCTGGTATAAAAGTTATCATTACTATTACAGAGGGTATTCCTGTTGCTGATATGATTAAAGCAGCAGAATATATTAAAGATAAAGGATGTCGTTTAATTGGACCAAACTGTCCAGGGGTGATTACTCCAGGAGAAGCTAAGGTAGGTATTATGCCTGGTTTTGTTTTCAAGAAAGGAACGGTTGGTATTGTATCAAAATCAGGAACACTTACCTATGAAGCAGCAGATCAGGTTGTAAAACAAGGGTTAGGTATAACTACAGCAATTGGTATTGGTGGTGATCCTATCATTGGAACTACCACTAAAGAGGCAGTTGAGTTACTTATTAATGATCCAGAAACCCAATGTGTTGTTATGATTGGTGAAATTGGAGGGCAGTTAGAAGCAGAAGCTGCACAGTGGATTAAAGCGAGTGGAACAAAAAAACCTGTAGTTGGTTTTATCGCTGGTGAAACTGCACCCGCAGGTAGAACAATGGGACACGCAGGTGCAATAGTAGGCGGAAGTGAAGATACAGCTGCAGCCAAAAAAGCGATTATGAGAGAGTGTGGAATTCATGTAGTTGATTCTCCAGCAGAGATTGGTAAAAAAGTAGCAGAGGTATTAGGATAATTCTTATCCGAAATAAAATACATAAGCCCTGTGAGAAATCACAGGGTTTATTATTGGTAGCGAATAGGTTATTCTTATATTTGATAAACATAAATTAACAACGCCAAAAAATAGATTACATGAATCTCTTACAAGGTAAAACAGCTATAATAACAGGCGCAAGTCGCGGCATAGGTAAAGGAATAGCAAAAGTTTTTGCACAAAATGGTGCAAATGTAGTATTTACATATAGTTCATCTGTAGAGGCAGCAAATGAATTGGAAAAGGAACTATCAGATCTAGGAGTGAAGGTCAAGGGCTACCAGAGTAATGCTGCTAATTACGAAGAGGCACAAGATTTAATCAAAAGTGTTTTGGAGCATTTTGATAGCATTGATATTCTTATAAATAATGCCGGAATCACAAAAGATAATCTTTTGATGCGCATGAGTGAAGAGGATTTTGATAAAGTTATCGAAGTGAATTTGAAAAGTGTCTTTAATATGACCAAAGCTGTTCAAAAAACAATGTTGAAACAGCGTAAGGGTAGTATTATAAATATGAGCTCGGTAGTTGGGTTAAAAGGAAACGCAGGACAATCTAATTATGCAGCATCAAAAGCAGGAATTATTGGATTTTCAAAATCTGTAGCTTTAGAACTAGGATCCAGAAATATTAGAAGTAATGTTGTTGCTCCTGGTTTTATCGAAACTGAAATGACAGGAAAACTTGATGAAAAAGTTGTAGAAGGCTGGCGAAATGCGATTCCATTAAAAAGAGGGGGAACTCCAGAAGATATTGCAAATGCTTGTTTATTTTTAGCAAGTGATTTAAGTACTTATGTTACTGGACAGGTTTTAAATGTTGATGGTGGGATGCTTACTTAATTTTAACCATAATACTTGATGAAGCGTGTATAAAGTTAAACTTTTAGTATGCTTCTTGCTATGCAAACAAATACTATACTATTAATCGTTTTCGCCTTTTTAGTTGCAATTTTTATTGCAGTGTTTCAATATATATATAAGTCAAAGCAAAGGACTCGTTTAGATGTGTTCTTTGCTTTTTTACGTTTTATTAGTGTTTTTTCAATTTTATTACTTTTAATCAATCCTACTTTTAAAAATTACACTTTTTATACCGAGCCACCTAGCTTACTGGTTGCTGTTGATAATTCGTTATCAATACAGAATATTGGATATCAAAAAAAGGCAGAAGAATTTATACGTAAAATTCAAGATAATGCACAGTTAAATGAACGTTTTGATATTACTTATTTTAATTTTTCAGATGGACTACAGGATTCGGTTTCTTTAGACTTTACAGCTAGTCAAACAAATATTGATAAGACGCTGACCGAGCTTAATCAGATTTATCGCAATGTCAATGCGCCAATTATTTTATTGACAGATGGTAATCAAACGGTTGGTAACGCATATCACTTTGCGAACACCAGGTATAAACAACAAGTATTTCCTGTTATGCTAGGTGATTCTTCAAAAGTAGCAGATTTAAGAATTAAACAACTTAATGTAAATCGATATGCATACTTTGAAAATGATTTTCCTGTTGAAGTTTTGATCACGTATACTGGAGATTTATCGATAACGACACAATTGGACATTAAAGAAGGTAATCGTATATTATCTAGTAAAAATTTACAATTTGATAAACAAAACAAGTCAGTAAAAATTCAAGTAGAACTACCTGCCGATAAGATAGGAGTAACTACCTATACAGCTACTTTATCTCCACTAGAGAACGAGAAAAATAGTATAAATAATCAACAGGTATTTGCTGTCGAGGTCATTGATCAAAAGACTAATATTTTATTGATTAGTGATATTATACATCCTGATCTTGGAGCGATTAAAAAAAGTGTTGAAAGTAATGAGCGTAGCAGGCTAACTATCAAAAAACCAGACCAGGTTATAGACATCGACAATTATGCAATGGTGATTTTGTATCAGCCTAATTCAAAATTTGCGAACATTTACAAAACACTTAAAGAAAAAAATAGTAATCGTTTTACGATCACAGGTTTACATACTGATTGGAATTTCTTAAATAAAATACAAGCCAACTATAAACATGATGTAACACGACAGACTGAGTATTTTTTACCTCAATTTTCTAGTAATTACAAATCATTCTTGACAGATGATATTGGTTTTAACTCATTTCCGCCTTTGCAAGGTAGATTTGGTGAACTTACTATTACTAATAAATTTGATATTCTTTTATACAAACAAATAAGTTCGATAACGACAACTTCACCTTTGCTAGCTACTATTGAATATCAAAATATTAAAGAAGCCATACTTTTGGGTGAAGGTTTTTGGCAGTGGCGTATGCACAACTATAAAGAAGAAAATAGTTTTAAAGCTTTTGACGATTTTTTTAGCAAAATACTTCAATATCTATCATCAAATCAAAAGAGACGACGATTAATAACTTTGGCAGAATCTTTTTATTATAGTAATGCCCAGATTATTATTGGTGCAGAGTACTTTACAAAAAATTATGAGTTTGATGCTCGCGCAATTGTAGAAATTAAGTTGAAAAATAATGAAAATGGCGAGGAGTTTGTACTACCTATGATTCTTGTAAAAAATTCTTACCAAGTTGATTTAAGTAATTTACAACCGGGTACTTATGAATATACGGTGAGTGTTCAAGGAGAAAATTTAAAAGCCTCTGGAGTTTTTAAGATTTTACAGTATGATGTTGAAAAACAGTTTTTGAATGCAGATTTTCCAAAACTTCAAGTTTTAGCTCAACATACGCAAGGCACCATATACTCTGTAGATCAATCAGAACTCTTACAATCTAATTTTGTTAATGATCAAAGGTACCAACCTATTCAAAAAAGCAGCGAAAATGTTGTATCTTTAATCGATTGGAAATATCTACTGCTTATTATACTTGTTAGCCTCACTTTAGAATGGTTTCTTAGAAAATATTACGGAAAAATTTAAATTAAATTTATATACATTGTTATGGAAAAGTTACCCAAAATAGGAATTCCTATTCTTATATTTATTGTTTTACTCATCATATTTATCTCAAAATCTACAGAAACTATTAATTCTGGTGAAGCTGGGGTTTTATATAAGACGTTTGGTGGAGGAGTGGTTACAGATGAGCCGCCTCTTGGCGAAGGTTTTCATATCGTAGCCCCTTGGAATAAAGTTATAACTTACGAGGTGAGACAACAAGAAGTTTTTGAAAAGATGCAAGTACTTTCATCAAATGGTTTAGAAATCAAATTAGATGCTTCAGCATGGTTTCAACCTAAATATGATAAACTTGGTTTACTTCATCAACAAAAAGGAGAAGACTATGTAGCACGCGTTTTATTACCAACTATAAGGTCAGCCGCGAGGAGTGTAGTAGGAAGATACACACCAGAACAATTATATTCTAGCAAACGAGATGTAATACAGCAAGAAATTTATGAAGAAACCAAAAAACTTGTAGACGATCAATATATACAGCTTAATGAAATTTTGGTGCGTGACGTAACTTTACCTCCTACTATTAAAGATGCTATTGAACGTAAATTACGACAAGAACAAGAATCTTTAGAATATGAGTTTCGATTGACAAAGGCTTCCAAAGAGGCAGCACGCCAGAAAATTGATGCAGAAGGGAAAGCAGAGGCCAATAGAATCCTTAGTGCATCGCTAACAGATAAAATTTTGCGTGAAAAAGGAATACAAGCTACTATTGAACTTGCTAAATCTAGCAATAGTAAAGTGGTGGTTATAGGTTCTGGAAAAGATGGTATGCCGCTAATTCTTGGGAACCAATAAAGCTAGATTATCAAATAAAAATATCCCTTACTATTTTATAATAGTAAGGGATATTTTTATTTGTTTTTAAGATCAATCGCTTGTTGCTTCCAATCATCTCTTTCTATTCTACCTGGAAAAAATTGAATTAATTGAGTAACCGTATCAATATCTTCTTTAGTAAATTTACTAATCTGATCAAAAGTATAGATACCTATACCATTTAGTTTATCTTCTATAAAAGGTCCCACTCCTTTTATCAGCTTTAGATTGTCTCTTTCTGAAGCAGTAGCCTTTCCAAAACGATCAAAATTTAATTTGGGTAGTTCTTCATTAGCGGGTACACCATTTCGATGACGAGTTTTGATAGCTTTTATGTTTGTAGAGCCTTGGTCTGGCGCTATTGTCTCAGATGTAGTAAAGGTAGATTTTACTACGGTTGCTTGTTCATTGTCGCTAGTATTTGTGTGACTCAGCCTTGATGAGACCTTAATATTTTTTTTCTCATTGTAGACCCATTTGGATAGAAACCAACCTAGAATAAAAGAAAGTAATAAAAGTAAAAAAAGACACCACCAGTTGGTCTCATTAAAAAAAGTAAACATAGCAAGTTAAATTTAGTTGATAATAATCTCTATTCGTCTATTTTTAGCCTTATTAGCTTCAGTATCATTGGGAGCTATTGGGGCTTGCTCACCTTTACTATAGATTTTAATCTTTTCTTCATCAATACCTTGGGAAATCAAATATTTCTTTACATTCTTAGCACGTATCTTACCAAACCATAAATTATTTTTTATGCTTCCTATAGAATCTGTGTGACCCGTTACCGAAATTTGTTTTGATGGATGTCTTTGTAAATAGGACTTAAGTTCTTTGGTATAGTTAATAAGCGCTGTATCAGGTTTAAACCGATACCCATTAAAACGAGAATAGAGTAACTTCTTACTTATTTTATCATCATAAGCTTTTAATTTGGTAGCATCCATTTCAAGTAATCGAATGTCTAGCGCTTGTCCACTACGATTGGAGGTTGAATCAACAAATATTCTATTTCCATTTATCTGATCGTTTGTAAGCCTCTTTTTTAAACGTAACATGCGTTTTTTAAGTAACTCAGATTTCTTGTTAGTATCTTCATTTAGAAAAGTAGAAGCTATTTGTATAGCTGCTGTGGGATGTGTGTCGAGATACTGTTTTAAATCTTGAACAACATTATTAAATGTTTGAGGCAAAATAATACTGTCAGAGTTAGGGAGTACCTTCAAGGTATCCTCATAACGATATAGAGTATCAGATGCATCATTGAGGATAAATAACGTATTAGAATTTTTGATTACTTTCTTTGAGACAATATCCTCTGGTGTACTTAAAATAAAATCACCCTGATTTTGATTATTTTTACTATAATTACACCAGTCACAATTGAAGAAAATCGAAAGTGCTATGTAAGAAAATAAAAGAAAGAGTAGAAATGAAATTATAGTTTTCATGGTTTAATGGATAAAAGAGCATTTAAATGTAGGAATTTTTTTTCAATTTTTCAATCCTATGAATTGATAACTATTTGATTGTGTTACGTAATTGTGGTAATCACAGAAAAAAAACAAGTCAGAGATTCTTTTTATCTTTTATTTTTTTTACATTCGCACTGTATTTAAAGACTAATGAAAAAAATAAACGTACATCATCATCATCTTAACTATCTCGCTCCTGCGTGTTAGCTATGATTTTGTGTGTATAACAATCATATTTTATAACCCGTTTGAGCTAATCAAACGGGTTTTTATTTTTAACTCGGTTGCTATTAGCTTAATAAAAACAACAAGAATGTCAAAAATTAAAATTGCTATTCAAAAAAGTGGACGTCTCAATGAAGATTCAGTTCAAATTCTAAAAGATTGTGGTATTTCTATTGATAATGGTAAAGATCAATTAAAAGCTGATACACGTAATTTCCCCATGGAAGTAATGTTTTTGCGTAATGGAGATATTCCTCAATATTTAAGAGATGGAGTAGTGGATATCGCTATTATAGGCGAGAATGTATTGGTCGAAAAGGGACAAGATATCACCGTTGCCGAACGTCTCAATTTTTCTAAATGTAAAGTATCTCTTGCGGTTCCAAAGGAATTTGAGTACAACTCTATCAAAGATCTTGATGGAAAGAGAATAGCGACATCATATCCAAATACAGTAACTGCATATTTGAAAGAAAGGGGTATTACGGCAGACTTACATCAAATATCTGGCTCTGTAGAAATAGCTCCAAACATTGGTTTGGCAGATGCAATTTGTGATATTGTCTCTAGTGGTAGTACTTTATTTAAAAATAATTTGAAAGAAGTAGAGGTGATGTTAACCTCTGAGGCGGTTCTTGCGGTTTCTCCTACTATTTCTGATGAAAATAAGGTACTTCTTAAAAAACTTCAATTTAGAATTCAAGCGGTACTTAAGGCACGTGCTTCAAAATATGTACTATTAAACGCACCAAATGACAAAATTTCTAAAATTGTTGAAATTTTACCTGGAATGCGCAGTCCAACAGTATTACCGTTGGCAGAAGAGGGTTGGAGCTCTATACACACAGTTGTAGATAAACATAAATTCTGGGATATTCTTGATGCGTTAAAAAATGAAGGAGCAGAAGGGATATTGGTATGCCCAATAGAAAAAATGGTTTTATAATAATTAGGTATGAACAAAATTTATAATCCCACAAGAACTTCATGGTCTCAAATGTTACAAAGGCCTACCCAAACATTTGAAGCTATTGAGAATACTGTTAAAGAAATATTCTTAGAGATTCAAAGTCAAGGTGATTTTGCGATCAAAAAGTATACGGAACAATTTGATAATGTACAATTGGATACTTTACAAGTATCTGATTGCGAAATTAGCCAATCTCAAAACCAGATTAGTGATGAGTTAAAAGAAGCAATACAATTGGCTAAAAATAACATTGAAAAATTTCACAGTGCACAAAAAACAGCTCCAGTAGAGGTAGAAACAGCGCCAGGAGTCATGTGTTGGCAAGAGAAAAAACCAATTCAAAAAGTTGGTTTATACATTCCTGGTGGTACGGCACCACTTTTTTCAACGATATTAATGCTCGCTGTTCCTGCCAATATAGCGGGGTGTCAAGAAATAGTACTTTGTTCTCCGCCAGATATTGAAGGGAAAATTAATCCTGCAATTTTATATACAGCACAGTTATGTGGCGTTACCAAGATATTTAAAGTAGGAGGTATACAAGCTATTGCTGGGATGACTTTTGGGACAAAGAGTATACCGCAGGTATATAAAATTTTTGGTCCAGGAAATCAATTTGTTACTGTAGCAAAACAAATGGCAACACAATTTAACGTCGCTATCGATATGCCTGCAGGCCCTAGTGAACTTCTAGTAGTAGCAGATGATAGTGCGAATGCTACTTTTGTAGCTTCAGATTTATTAAGTCAAGCAGAACATGGTGTGGATAGTCAGGTCATTTTGGTGACCACTTCAAAAGATTTTTTACTTGCTGTTGAGAAGGAAATAACATCACAGTTAGCAGTATTGCCAAGAAGAGATATTGCCGAAAAAGCTATCAAAAATTCAAAATTAATTTTTATGTCCACTGATGCAGAAGCTTTAGCATTAATAAATGAGTATGGACCAGAACATTTTATCGTATGTGTAAAAGATGAGAACTTTTATGTATCGAATATCATAAATGCAGGTTCGGTTTTTATAGGCAATTATACTCCCGAGAGTGCTGGAGACTATGCATCTGGAACCAATCATACGCTACCTACTAATGGATATGCTAAGCAGTATAGCGGAGTTCATTTGGATAGTTTTTATAAAGCAATAACCTTTCAAAAAATATCTCAATCAGGTATACAAGCTATCGGAAATGCTATTGAATTAATGGCAGAGGCAGAAGGATTACAAGCTCACAAAAACGCAGTTTCGTTAAGACTTAACAGTTTAAAAGATAATTAATGATGACACAATTTAAACTGAACACTTTGGTGCGAGATAACATTAAAACGTTACAAGCATATTCGTCGGCTAGAGATGAGTATGTTAGTGATGGTTCTAGCATGATATTTCTTGATGCTAATGAAAACCCTTTTGAGAACGGAGTAAATCGTTATCCAGATCCACAGCAGCGTGCAGTAAAATCCCTACTCTCAAAGCAAAAAGACATCTCAATAGATAATATACTACTAGGAAATGGTAGTGACGAAGTGTTAGATCTATTGTTTCGAACGTTTTGCGAACCAAAACGAGATAATATCATAACATTACCTCCAACGTACGGGATGTATAAAGTACTAGCCGATATTAATGCTATCGAAAACAGAGAAATACTTCTTAATTCTAATTTTGAACCAGACGTTTCCAAAATTTTAGATAGCGTAGATCAATATACAAAAATGATTTTTTTATGTTCTCCCAACAACCCTACGGGCAATTGCTTTGCCGAAGAACATATTCTCAAAATTCTTAACGAATTTAATGGGCTGGTTATCATTGATGAGGCGTATATTGATTTTGCATCGGGGTCAAGTTGGATACAACGCCTAGATGATTTCCCAAATCTGGTAATCACCCAAACTTTATCAAAAGCCTATGGAATGGCAGGAATACGTCTCGGTGTTTGTTATGCTTCCCGTGAGATCATTGCCTTATTATCCAAAGTTAAACCACCATATAATATTAATGAGTTAACCCAGCAAAAAGCCCTAGATAGATTAAGTAGCAACGACCAAGTGGTGAGTGAAATCAACAATATTTTACGAGAGAGAGCAAGACTAGAAAGATCATTGGCTGCTATCGATTTTGTCAAAACAATATATCCAAGTGAAGCCAATTTTATTTTGGTTGAAGTAGATGCTGCCGATTTGAGGTATAATCAACTTATTAAACATGGTATTGTAGTACGCAATCGTTCTTCACAACCACTTTGTGATAATACACTAAGATTTTCAATAGGTACTATAGAAGAGAATAGTAAATTGATTGAAACACTAAAAAATATTTCGGAACAATAACGCATACAATGAACTCAACTAATAAAATGAAAAAGAAAGTATTATTTATAGACCGGGATGGAACAATGATCAAAGAAACCGTTGATGAGCAAATTGACGCTTTTGAAAAAATGATTTTCTACCCCAAAGCTTTTACTTATTTAGGGAAAATAGCACAAGAACTTGATTATGAATTAGTCATGATAACCAATCAGGATGGATTGGGAACAGACTCCTTCCCAGAGGATACGTTTTGGCCTGTACATAATTTTATTTTAAAATCTTTCGAAAACGAAGGTGTTGTTTTTGACAATATATTTTTGGATCGTACTTTTCCGCATGAAAATGCACCTACAAGAAAACCAGGAACTGGATTACTTACCGAATATTTTACCGATGCCTATGATTTACAAAATTCGTATGTTATCGGGGATCGATTAACTGATATTGAATTGGCAAAAAACTTAGGAGCCAAGGGTATTTATATCAATGACAATACAAACCTGGGTACGGCTGAAATTAGTTCAACTCCACAAGAATTGGAAACAATTATCGCGCTAGAAACCAACGATTGGCAAAAAATTTATGAATATCTCAAATTAGAAGATCGTTCTGCCATGGTTGCTCGCAAAACAAATGAAACAGATATAGCAATACACTTAAACTTAGATGGAACTGGAAAAAGTGATATCAATACGGGAATTGCATTCTTTGATCATATGTTGGATCAAATCGCTCGTCACGGTCAAATGGATTTGAAAGTAAAGGTAAAGGGAGATCTAGAAGTAGACGAGCATCACACAATTGAAGATACAGCAATAGCCTTAGGTGAGGTTTTTGCAAAGGCTTTAGGGAATAAATTAGGTATAGAACGTTACGGTTTTTGCTTGCCAATGGATGATTGTTTGGCTCAAGTTGCAATCGATTTTGGGGGACGCAATTGGCTAGTTTGGGAAGCAACGTTCAAAAGGGAAATGATAGGTCAAATGCCTACCGAAATGTTTTATCATTTTTTCAAATCTTTTACAGATGGAGCTAAGGCGAATTTGAATATTAAAGCCGAAGGAAGTAATGAACATCATAAAATTGAAGCTATTTTTAAAGCTTTTGCCAAAGCGATCAAAGTAGCGGTGAAACGAGATGCTGATAAAATGATTTTACCAAGTACCAAAGGAATGCTTTAATAGTACTGAAATACAATTAAAACGAGTGTTCTATTATAAGAATACTTTAATAAGTATAAAAAGATGAAAATTGTTATAATCGATTATGGTGCAGGCAATATCCAGTCCATTAAGTTTGCGATTCAACGTTTGGGTTATCAGGCAACATTAAGCAGTAATCCAATTGAAATACGGGAAGCTGATAAAGTTATTTTTCCTGGGGTAGGAGAAGCAAGTAGTGCCATGCGTAAACTGAAAGAGTCTGGATTGGATAGCTTACTGCCAGAGTTAACACAACCCGTACTGGGAATTTGTTTGGGTATGCAGTTGATGTGTACGCACACTGAAGAAGGTGATACAAAAGGTTTAGGAATCTTTGAAGTGAATATTAAACGTTTTTCTAGCAATGTAAAAGTTCCGCAAATAGGATGGAATCAAATAAAAGCACTAAAATCGCCTTTATTTGAATCGGTAAAAGAAAACGATTATGTGTATTTAGTGCATAGTTATTTTGCACCCTTAACAAAGCAAACTATAGCAAAGACAGATTATGAAAGAGAGTATAGCACAGCTATTCAAAAAGATAATTTTTATGGAGTTCAATTTCATCCTGAAAAGAGTAGTGCTGTCGGCGAACTAATTTTGAGAAATTTCCTGAATTTATAGGTAAATTCTTTTTGTTAAATAAGTGATAATAAAAATATAATGAGAATTATTCCCGCAATTGATATTATAAATGGTAAATGTGTACGACTGTCAAAAGGAGACTATGCTACGCAAAAAATATATAACGAGAACCCCCTTGAGGTGGCCAAAAATTTTGAAGCCCATGGCATAGAATTTTTACATTTGGTTGATCTCGACGGTGCGAAATCTAACCATATAGTGAATCACAAAATTTTAGAAGCTATAGCTTCTAAAACTAGTTTAAAAATCGATTTTGGAGGAGGCCTCAAGACTGAAAAAGATTTGAAAATAGCTTTTGATAGTGGAGCCAATCAAATTACAGGAGGTAGTATTGCAGTCAAGAACCCAGAAATTTTTTCATCATGGATCGAACGTTTTGGAGCCGATAAAATTATTTTGGGAGCTGATGCTAATAATGAAAAAATTGCGGTGAGTGGTTGGTTAGAAGAAAGTGATCAAAATGTAATTCCGTTTATTTCTGAGTATATGAGAAAAGGTATTTCGTATGTTATATGTACAGATATTAGTAAGGATGGTATGTTAGAAGGCCCTTCTTTTGAACTCTATACTAAAATTCTTAACGAAAACAAGGAAATTAAACTAATTGCATCTGGAGGTGTTTCTACATTTGACGAATTACCAAAACTCAAAACATTAGGTTGTGAGGGCACAATTATAGGAAAGGCAATTTATGAAAACAGAATAAGCTTGAAACAAATAGAAAGTTTCATTTTAGGAAAGTAAAAACTATGTTGACAAAAAGAATAATTCCATGTTTGGATATCAAGAATGGACGTACTGTTAAGGGAGTCAATTTTGTAGATTTGCGAGATGCAGGTGATCCCGTAGCATTAGCAAAATTATATTCACAAACTGGAGCCGATGAACTAGTCTTTTTGGATATTTCAGCAACCGAAGAACGACGTAAAACTCTGGCGAATTTGGTATTAAGTGTTGCAGAGCATGTTAATATTCCTTTTACAGTAGGTGGCGGTATTTCTTCAATAGAGGATGTAGATGTATTACTCAAAAATGGCGCAGATAAGGTTTCTATAAATTCATCGGCAGTTAAAAATCCCAACTTGATTAATGATTTGGCAGCAAAATTTGGTAGTCAATGTATTACTGTAGCTATTGATGCCAAGAAAATTGATGGAGAATGGATTGTGCATTTGGTTGGAGGCAAGGTACCTACTGCGCTTAATCTGTTTGATTGGGCAAAAGAGGTAGAGGAGAGAGGTGCTGGCGAAATATTATTTACCTCAATGGATAATGATGGAACTAAGAACGGATTTGCTAATGAAGCCTTAGCCAGATTATCAGAAAATTTGAATATCCCTATTATCGCTTCGGGAGGTGCAGGGTGTATCCAAGATTTTACAGATACATTTACTATAGGAAAAGCTGATGCCGCATTGGCTGCCAGTGTTTTTCACTTTAAACAAATAGATATTCAGGAATTAAAAAAAGCTTTATCAACAGAAGGTGTTCCAATAAGACAGTAGAAAAAGTTGGTAAAAATTAATATTCAATAGTAAGTAAGATAAAAAAAATAAGAATGAAGATAGATTTTACAAAAAGTAGTGACGGATTAGTTCCTGCAATCATACAAGATGCCAATACCAAAAATGTTCTAATGCTGGGATATATGAATGAAGCGTCTTTACAGGAAACAGAAAAAACTCAAAAAGTCACTTTTTTTAGTCGCAGTAAACAACGTTTGTGGACAAAAGGTGAAGAAAGTGGAAATTATCTTGAACTAGTGTCCATCAAAAGTGATTGTGATCATGATACACTTTTGATTCAGGCCAAACCAGTTGGTTCCACATGTCATACAGGATCGGATACGTGTTGGAATGAGACAAATGAAGAATCTTTTGGTTTTTTATCCCAATTAGAGGAGGTTATCGAAGATCGAAAAAATAATCCTAAAAATAAGGATTCATATGTAGCTTCTCTTTTTAATAAAGGGATTAATAAAATCGCGCAGAAGGTTGGTGAAGAAGCTGTAGAGGTAGTGATTGAGGCCAAAGATGATAATGATGAATTATTTTTAAATGAAAGTGCTGATTTATTATTTCATTACTTAATATTATTACAGGCTAAAGGTTACAAAATTAATGATATCGTAGAAGTTTTGAAAGGAAGAAACTAGTCTCTCATGGTATTTAAGGCGTAATCATAAATGAAACGAAATTGGTTATTATTAGTTTAATAACCAATTTGTTAAATCGTTAATCTTAGTTTAAAATCATGAACTCCACTCGTCTGTTGATTTCATGTTCAGCATCAGAACATTCTACGTTATCATAACAGTGATTTTTTAATTTAGATTCTCCATACCCTTTAGCAATTAATCTACTTTTAGAGATACCTTTATTAATAAGTTGATTCCTAATATTTTGAGCTCTTTTTTCTGAAATTTTGATATTTATTGATTTTTTACCTTTACTATCGGCATGCCCTTGTACCTCTACTTTTATAGTAGGTAAATCATTCATGATACCCACAACTTTTTCAAGCTCTTTAAGGGATTGATTTTGAAGTTCTCCCGAATTAGTTTTAAAGTTGATTGGAGCTATGTCCATCATAAGTTTAAATGTTTTCTCTATTGTCACTAAATTTCTTTGAATGCTTCCGAATTGCAATCTATCTTTGTCCACTTCATTATCTACGAAGTATTGCATGATTAATTTAGCTCTATTTTGAGCTTTTTCTAGATTTGATTCAGTTTTATCTGTATATGCCAAAATTGAAACCTGGATAGATTTTTCAGACTTTAATAATTTGATTACCTCATCTAGCTCTTTTTTAGAATTGGATAAAAGCTGGGTATTTTCTGTGTTAAAATGTGATGGGTCAACTAATAGGATAAATCTACTTGTTTTTTCAAGTTCAAATTTTGTTTCATAAACCTCACTATATTTTTTGAGGGTTATAATTTTTTCTATTGTTTTATATCCTTCTTTTGACACTTTTAAAATGTTGTTTTTCTCAAGATTTTTTTTTGAAAAAACAAACTTGCCATTACTATCTGCCATTGTTTCTTCTATCAAGACATTTTCTTTAGTGTAGATTGCAACTTTAGTTTTTGATACAGATTCTTGCGTATCTTTATTTTTGATATAACCTATCACCAGATTAGGATACACATTTTTAATTTTCAACAATTCTATAAAACTAAAAATATCATCCCCACTAGTCTCGTTTCTATTTGAAGAGAAATATCCAAGTTTGGATGTAGTGTTGATTATAAAAGCAAAATCATCTTTTGGTCCATTAACTGGTTTTCCTACATTAAATATATCGGAGTAATTGCCAGAGGAAAGAATATTGGTTGTAAAAATGTCTAGTCCCCCTAAACCTGGATGCCCGTTTGAAGAAAAATATAATTCGTTATTCGAAGTTACAAAGGGAAAAGTCTCTTTACCTTCTGTATTTATAGTATTTCCTAAGTTGATGGGTGTGCCATAAGAACCATCATTGTTAATCTCAACTTTATAAATATCAGACATACCATATCCTCCTGGCATATCTGATGAAAAATAAAGAGTTTTTTCATCTGGACTGAGTGCAGGGTGAGCGACGGAATACTCTTTATTATTGAATGGAACTTCTGTAGGAATGTTCCAAAGTCCATTTTCTAGTTTATTTGACCTATATATTTTAAGTCTGTTAAGTACATTTTTTTGTTTTGTAGCTTTTTTATCTATATTATTTCTTGTAAAATATACAGTGTTTCCATCTTTCGTAAATATAGGCGTTGACTCATGAAATTTAGAATTTAATTCTTCAGCAAATTTTGTAGGTTTTGAAAGCTCATTATTTACAGAATCGTATGTTGATTTATAAAGGTCTAAAAAGGACTCATCTGTCCATTTATGTGTTCTTTTTTTTAATACTAAAGTATCACGAGAAGAACTAAACACAATTTGATTCCCATAAAAAGAAGTTCCGAAATCTGTAAACCTAGAGTTCACCGAGGAACTTTTTATTTCATATCTTCCTGATTGGTAATTTATTGATTCAATATAATCCAGTTGGTTTAAAAATAGTTTAGCGCGTAGATCCTCTTGTTGAATTTCGGAGAATTGTCTCATGTATTTATCTGCATTTTCATAGTCTTCAACGGCTTTAAGAGATTGAACATATCTAAATATATGTTCTGAATCTATTTTATCGGGATAGGATTCAACTAATTCTTTATACCATATATCAGCATCTTCTAAGTTGCGATTATAATAATAGGTGTCGCCTAGATTTTTGAATAATTCCGCACTACGGTAATCTCTATCGAGAAGAGCTAGATAACTTTCTTGAGCATTTATATACTGTTGTTTCTCAAACTGTTCATTAGCAAATTCTAATAATTTTTGTTGTCCAAAAATAACGTGCACTGAAAAAAATAATGTAATGAGAGTAATTTGTTTATTCATGTTTACAGAAATATTTTAGAAAAATCTTGGACTTAACCACTTGTCATAAATGTTTTTTAACTCATACCGTAGTAAGATCTCGTAACTTCCGCTATTGATTTGGGAGGTTCCTAATTTTGAGATTCCTTGATCGTATGCAAATCCAAGCATTAAACCTTCGGATACTTCAAAACCAGCAATTACACTATAGGTATTACTCGATCTATAAGCAGCTCCTAATGTAAGCTTTTCATAAAACAGAAAATTTGCTGATATGTCGACCTGAAAAGGGCTTCCTGCGATGTATTTACTTAGTATTGCAGGTTTCAATTTTATTAAATGTGTCAAATCAATTATATATCCAGCTATTAAATAATAATTTATTCTCTCTTTTGCCAAGACACTGATATTATCGCTATTACTATCTAAGGAGTTTGTATTAAAATGAGAAGTTTGTAAAATATTGGGAGCACTTAATCCAAGATAATAGGAATCTGTATGATAATATATACCAACACCTAGATTTGGACTAAACTTATTATCAATATTTTTTTCTAATAAAAAATCATTTTCATTGAACTTTTCTAAACTTAGTAAATCTACATTTAATAAATTTCCTCCAGCACTAATTCCAAAAGCTAAACGGCTATTGTTGATTACAGAGGTATTAATAGTATATGAAAAGCTAGCGTTGAAATTAGTTTCTCTAAAAGCTCCAGCATTGTCATTAATTATGGATAGTCCTACTCCAATTTTATTGTTTTGTGATATGGGAGTGTGAATCGATAAAGATTGTGTATTTGGTGCTCCGTCTATACCTAGCCATTGGCTTCTATGTAATCCCGTAATGCTTAACACCCCTCTACTACCTGTATATGCAGAATTAAAAGAAACGGCATTGTACATATACTGTGTATACTGAGTATCTTGCTGGCCATAGCTTAGATCACAAATTAATAAGAAGAGTAGGAATAATCTGGGTAATTTTCTTTTCATTTAATTTAAATGTTTTTCATCTCGTCTTTAAAAAAATCATAAAGAGAAGCTTGAAAATTCACTATTGAAAGCTTTATTTGTCTTTGTGAATTTTAATTAATATAAATTTGTCCTGATTTAAATTTTAAAACGTTCGCAGAGTTTCTATATTCTAAAGAGAAATAATAACTACCAGAGGGTAATACCTTTTCTTTACCTTTTGAAAAGCCTCTAAAAAAAGGAACACCTTCTTGTTCATACCCGTCTACATGAAAAACCTTTGTTCCCCAACGATTATATATGGTAAAGGTATTGTCAGGAAAATTTTGAAGTCCAGAAATTCTAAGTTCATCATTAATACCGTCACCGTTAGGCGTTATTACTCTGTAAATAATCAACTCTTGATCTACTAATAATTCTGTAATTGTTTCATCCTCTCCATCACCGTCATTATCATCATCTATATCCGTAGTATCATTTGGATCATCAGAAAAATCAATTATTTCTAAACCCAAGGATGTTTGACCAGTAGCAAAAGCTTGATTAACCACAATTCCCGATATAATATCTCTTTCTGTTAATCTATAAGATGCACTAAACGTATTAACATCGATTTCACCAATATTCAAATCTATAGGATCACCAGTCAATAATATCCCAGGAAGAGGATCAGTTAGATTGATATTTCTAATGATTTCATTACCTGTATTTTCTATAGAAAAAGTATATAAAATTTGATCACCAACATTCAATATACCATCGTTATTAGTGTCTTCATATGTCCCTAACTTTGAAACTGCAAGGTTAGGGTTCATATTAACAAGGGTATCATCATCTGTTATCGTAGCAATCACTTGATTATTTGTAGTATTAATGCTGCCTATAGAGGAGTTTGTTATGGTAGCAATAATAGTCTCATCATTTTCAATTTGCGTATCATTTAATACGATTATAGGAATTATGATGTTGTTTTCATTATTAGGTATTTCAAAAGTGGTTATATCGGCATAATCAATTCCGTTTGTTGCTGTTCCAGTTAAGGTTAGTGTTCCTGTTATTGGATTACCCGTAGTATTGGTTTGACCACCATCTAGTGATATAGTAATACTAGCATTAGAAGCTCCCTCAATGGCATCAACTGGAGACCCGATAGATATAATAGTTGAAGTTATTTCGTCATCTGTAACTGTATAGGTGTGCGTTATATTTGTTCCTAGAGAAAGACCATTAGTTGGTGATTCAAGGATTAAATCTATAGTTTCATTATCTTCAATATTACTATCGTCAATAATACTTAAAGTAGGAATGATAATGGCCGTTGCAATAGTTCCATCATAGGTACCCGCAGGAACATTGATGACCTGAGGAGAAGTGAATAGATAATCATTACCTGGACTCGCAGAGCCCGTGCCAGCATTGGTAACGGTAATACTAGAATTAACGGTAAGATTTCCGTTTAGTAGTAGAACTGGTAGATTCCCTCCATTGTCTTCAGTGTCACTTGCTGTTAAATTAACAAATTCAATAGCAATGCAGCCCAAAGCATCTTGGGTTATAGACCATGCGTTAGTAGAAGCATTAGTTAGACTATTACGAGCAGTTTCCGCGCTGCAATAAGATAATCCATTTGCACCCAAAGGTACTCCTGATTGCACGGTTTGTGCTTCCCATCCGATCAGAGTATTATCATAATTCTCTAGAGAGAGTCCAGAATTTGATAACATTTCTGTCATGTTTGTTACATTAGATATATTCCAATTTCCAATATCTTGATTAAAATCAGTTGCTCTAGTAAACATAAATTCCATATTTGATACATTACTAGTATTCCAACTACTAATATCCTGATCAAAGGCACTCGCTTCAAAAAACGCATATCTCATATTTGTAATATTACCAGTATCCCAAGAGGAAATATCTTGATTAAAGTTCGATGCTCTAACAAAAAGACCTTGCATATCAACAACATTAGTTGTATTCCAACTTCCAATATCTTGATTGAATGCAGTAGCAGAATTGAACATGTTGCCCATAAACTGAAGATTTGAGGTATTCCAGCTACCTATATTTTGGTTAAAAGCAGAAGCCGAACTAAACATGCCTGACATATCTAAAACATTACTAGTATCCCAACCACCAATATCTTGATTAAAAGTAGTAGCTCTGTCAAACATTCGAACCATATTTGTAACGTTTGCAGTATTCCAACTACTAATATCACCATTAAAGGCTGACGCCCTAACAAACATAGTTCCCATAATTTCCACATTACTCGTATTCCAACTACTAAGGTCTTGATTGAAAGATGAAGCAACAGCAAACATGTCTCCCATAATTCTTACATTAGCTGTATTCCAGCTACTTAAATCTTGATTAAACGAAATGGCGGAGCGGAACATAGAGCCCATAATTCTTACATTAGTTGTATTCCACTCTCCGATATCTTGATTAAAAGCCATAGCTTCTTGAAACATAGCTCTCATAAATCTAACATTCTGTGTATTCCAAGTTGAAATATTACCATTAAAGGTAGAAGCTCCTCGAAAAGCGTCTGTCATGTCTATTATGGTAATAGTATTCCAACCAGATAAATCGGTATTTAATGTAGTGGCATTACGAAAAATACCATTAAAAGAGGTAACATTTGAAAGATCAGGAGCGTCTGTTGCGTTAATTTGGAAATTAGAAGCATTACTAAAATTGAGTTCTGATACTGCTAATGCACCCCATTGCTCCACGGATAATAAGTTAATCGCACTAGCGGGTACAGCAGCAAAGTTAAATCGCTCAAATAGTCCATTGATCAAAATAGTATAAGTGCCTGCACTAACATAGGTATGCTGGTATTCTGCACTAGTGATATTATTCTCGATAGTACCATCTCCCCAATCAATATTAAAATTATAATCTGTAGGAACTCCAGAATTAGGAAGTGTTATAGTTTGATTTGCTCCAGTTGTTTGCCACGTAGTGATAAAATCCTGTGAATTAACTGGTGCAATTCCTACTATTAATATCCAAATGCAATGTATTAATGGATTGGTATTACGATATAAATTAAAAAAAGAAATAAAAGCTTTAACTGGGGTAAGTAATTTTTTTATCATATACTATTTGGGGATTATAAATATACTATAACTATTTTTTAAGCCCTAAACAAATACAACACGTGTAATGTACTAATAATATCTTTACTTTATATAGAATACAACGTAAAATATAGATATTTTGTTGTAAGGAGTGAAAATTGAAGTTTTATTTAAGAATTATATAGCTTAAAAATGATTTGTAATATAGTAGTGTTGTTATTGCAATTATTTATTTTTAAGGTATTGTAAATTTCTTTATGTTAAATTAAGTAGCACTCTGGAAAAGTGGACTATCTCACTGTAATTTAAACAGTAAACAAAACTTTAGCCTTTGATTTTAATAAAATAAACACCTAAACCATAATTTGATTACTTAATATTTTTTAGGATAAAGATTCAAAAACAATGGATAATCTGAGTAAAAATAGATGTATGTGAACGCTAAATCCTTACTATTTAACATGTTCAAGCATTTTTTTTAAGATTTTTTTATACTTTTGTGGTTTAAACCTTCTCTGTGAAATACAATTACCTTTTTTTATTTGTTGTTCTTTTTCCTTTTACATTTTTGAAGTTACAAGCTCAATGTAATCAACCGCTGCGTACCTTAGAGTTTTGTGCTATGCAAACTATTGATTTTGACGGAGACTCGGTTGCTGATGGTATAATTAATCTCTACGATGAAATGGGATTTACACCATCTGACGGAACTTGGGAAATTCATCCAAAATATGCTACGTCATTAGATGAATCAACTGGTAATCTTTCTTTGTGGAACTTACCTAATTCTACAGAAGCGAGTTCTGTAGACGAATATAGTTTTCAATTAAATAGTCCTAGTTGTGGTACAGATCCTGTAATCACAGGACGTATAATTTTGGGACCTTTTTCTGGAGTAGCTTTACCTAGATCGGTAGAATTCAATGTTAATGCCCAAGGGTGCGATTCTCAAAACTTTGATCTGTTTTCTGCATTTGTTTATGATAGTAGGAACCCACCGCCACATCGTAATGGGACTTGGACATATAATGGCTCAAGTGTGAATATGATTAGTCTTAATGGATCTTACTTTGATGCAAAAATTCCTTATCAAAAAGGAGATCCAACGCCAGATCAGGAAGTATTTGAATTTACATACGAAGTCCCTGGCTTAAGTCCCTGTGCTGTAGCTATGGAGACAACAGTAAGAATAGCGATAGTAAGACAGGTTTTTTCTGGTATTGCCGAAGAAATACAAATATGTGAAGATGATATGATTGCAGGAGTATATGATGCTGATATCAATCTTAGAGATGATCATTATTTAACGGGTGAAGATAGTGATAATGGTATTTGGTTAGTCAATAATGATGTAACAGGACAAATAGAGGACGAACAAGATTCAATAATTAATTTGAGAACCATATATAATGATTTTGTTATTGAGAATGGAGCTAATGTACGTTTTGGTTGTAAAACATTCGAATTTGAGTACTTTGTAAACCAACGATCAGGAGTTTGTTCTGATGATTCCAGTACTATTTCTTTTACTTTTTATGAACAATTAAGACCTTTTACACAAACGGCTGCTATACCTCAAATTTGTGCAAATATATCCCCTGGAAACTTTAATTTATTTGATTTAATTGATTTCACAACTGAAAATGGAGTTGACTTTATCTATGATTCTGATAACGCTACCAATTGGAGACTGTTGAGTGGACCAGGTGGATCAACAAATGATTTAGGGTTAGAAGAATTAATAAACGATTTGGGTGATTTAAATAGCCTATATTCTCACCTAGGTAGTATTAATACATCATATGCCACACCTGGAATATATACATTCGAATATGGAGTAAGTCCAGCTATCAATTGTAGCGATAGTATTACTGATTTTTATTGTGATCCTTTTGGTATACAATCATGCAATAGTCCTTGTGATGCATTAACAGCTAGAGTATCTATAGAAATACTACCTTATGATTACCCAGGAGAAGAAACTGATAATGTTTTTTTATGTGAATCATTAGATCAGGTTGATTTGAGAGCATTGCTAAAAACTAATGGTGTAAATACTGTTTCTCTTACAGGAACCTGGACGGATTCGAATGGAGCAATAATTCAAAATCCTTTTACGCTTCCAACAATTACGTTTGATCAAACCTTCACCTTTACACATAATACTGCTAGCGGAGCGGGATGTTTGGATAGTGCTGAGTTAACATTTACAATTTTCAAAGAAGCAGATGCAGGTGAAGATAACTCTGTACAGTTATGTTCAAATGAGCTTACCATAACTTTGTTTGACCAACTAGGTGGAACACCAGATCCTACAGGAATTTGGATTGGTCCCTTTGGATATAGGTCCAATGATCATCTAGGAGTTTTTGACACCAATGATGTAACCTTGCCAATTCTTGGGCCAGGTACTTATATTTATACTGTACCTGGTAATAATGGATGTCGTGATAGCGATCAGGCTTTCGTTACTGTTACGATAGCCGAACCGATATCTATAGGTAACGATCGTAGTGAAACATTTTGTAAGTTGGACGGAAGCGTTAATCTATATTCTTTATTAGATCGCAATACACCTCGGACTGGTGTTTTTACAGATATAGAGGATACTAAAGCGCTTACTGCAGACGGAGTACTAATTTTTGAAACTCTTACAAATCAAATTTACAATTTTGAATACAGCATACCCAATACAGCTCCTTGTGACCGATCAACCCTTATTGTGTCTGTGCAGATTGTTGATTTGCCAATTCCTGTGGTTCCAGAGCAAGAATTCTGTATTCTTGATGCAAAGCGATTAGACGATATAGAGGTTGATGTTCTTAATTATAATTGGTATGCATCTTTAGATAGTAATACACCTATAGTAGATAATCCGCTGCTTTTTGATAATCAAGTGTATTATATTGCTTCTGTGGACACAGATAATTGTGAATCAGAACGCTTGGCTGTTCCTATAACAATTCTTAATACAGGAGAACGCTTTTCAAACGGCGAATTATGTACCCTCGAATTTCAGGACGGTGTATCTCCCAATGGTGATATTCAAAACGATAGTTTTGCCCTTTTTATCGAAGAAGTATATAATATTCCGATAGCCTTTCCAGATTTTGATTTACAAATTTTTAATCGGTACGGAAGTCTAGTTTTCGAGGGGAATCGTAACACCGAAGAGTTTCGCGGAGAAAGTAACGTGTCTATTCGCTTAGGAGATGACCTACCTTCGGGAACCTATTTTTACATCTTCAATCCTAATTTTGATAATAATTTACCAATTCAAGGTAGTTTTTTCTTAAGCAGATAATTCATACATGAAAAAATTTTTACTTCTTAGTATAATATGGGCGAGTTACACCGTAATTTTTGCCCAACAAGATCCGCAGTATTCACAGTATATGTATAATATGAGTACAGTTAATCCTGGATATGCTACTAATTTGCCTGGAGTTATTTCCACGGGTTTGCTGTTCAGAAAACAATGGACGGGTGTCGAGGGTTCGCCACAAACAGGAAATCTGTTTGCTCACATTCCTATACGAGAAAATATAGAGCTTAGTGTTAATTATATAAATGATAGAATTGGTGATGCAATACCTGTGCAAACCCATTTATTCAATATTGACTTTGCATATATCACGAGTATTTCTGATGATTTCAAATTATCATATGGTCTTAAAACAGGAATAAGTAATTTTAGTATAAACCCTTCAGAGTCTAATGTAGCCGATGACCCTGCTTTTACAGATAATAGCTCTCAATTAGAATTAACAGTCGGTGCAGGATTATTTTTGTTCTCAAGAAATTTCTATGCAGGTATTTCGTCACCAAACCTTCTACCCAACAATGTTGAAATAGGAGATGTAAGTGTTTCACAAAGTAAAACACATTTGTATGGAATTGCGGGTTATATCTTTGATTTTGTAGATGATGTCCGACTAAAACCATCGATAGTAATAAAGCAAGTTGTGGATTCTCCTTTGACTTTTGATATTTCTTTAAATTCTTTAATTTATAATCGCTTTGAACTAGGAGTTTCTTATAGATATCAAGATGCAGTTGTTGCTTTGGCTGGTTTTCAAGTAACTCAAAATCTAAAAATTGGTTATGCTTATGATTTTAGTATAAGCGAGTTGAGTGGATATAACAATGGAAGTCACGAGATAATCTTACTTTACAACTTTGATTTATTAAAGTTTACAAATAAATATACTTCGCCTCGATTTTTCTAATATTCTAAATACGATAAACGAATACTGGTAGGAATGAAGAATTTAATAAGAATATGTTAATGAAAAAATTTTTAATTACTATAATACTTTTTTTAGGAGTTTTAACGGTGAGTGGTCAGAAAAAAAGCAGAGCCGATAGATTTTTTGAAAAAGGAGATTTTTTGAATGCTGCCTTATCATATGAAGAAATTTTAAATGAAGAAGGATATTCAAAACCTGTGCTTTTGAAAATCTCAGAATCGTATTATAATACCTTTCAATTTAAATCAGCTTATCGTTATCTAAAAATACTAACGGGGGGTAAATTTTATGCCAAAGATAAAAGCTATGGCAATAAGTTTAATTTTATGATGTATCAAGTTCTCTCTGCATTGGGGGATTATGATAAGGCGGTAACTTTTTTGAAATTATTTAATGAAAATAAAGGTAATTCTAGTTTTGATTCTGGAGATGCAATTCGTACGATAGAGACTTTTAAATTAAAGGAAGATAATTATACGATTAAAGAAGGAAGTTTTAATTCTACTGCATCTGAGTTTGGTGCAGTTAAAATTGATAGTTTAATCTATTTTACTACAGATCAATATCCAAATGGAGTTACAGATAAACAGTACAAGTGGACACATCGCCCATTTTTGGATATCAGAAAAATTGCTGTTGATGTTAATAATCAACCTTTGGGTAAAAGCGAAGAAATTGAGGGGAAAATTAATGGAAAGTTACATGAAGGTAATTTTTGTTTTACCCAAGATCAAACTACCTTATACCTGTCACGGAGTAATTATGATAAAGGCAAAAAGAAATTTGATAGTTTAAATGAAAATGCTATTCAATTATATAAAGCTACCAAAATCGATGGGAAATGGACGGTTCCAGAAAAGTTATCGTTTAATAACGTAGCGTACAGTATAGAGCATCCCGCTCTTAATTCTGACGGAACTAAATTATATTTCTCATCAAATATGCCTGGTGGCTATGGAGATTTTGATATTTATTATATGACAATTGATAATGCAGGTATTTATGGGGATCCTGTAAATATGGGGTCTGTAATCAATACCGAACATCGCGAACAATTTCCTTTTGTATCCAAAGATGATCACCTATTTTTTGCATCAAATGGTCATTTGGGCTTAGGTATGCTTGATTTATTCGTTTCAGAGTTTAGTGATAGTGGATATAAGCAACCCGTTAATCTGGGAGCTCCAATAAACTCTAGGTACGATGATTTTTCAATAAATTATTATAATGAAACTGATGGTTTTTTTGCCTCAAACCGAAAAAAAGGAGGTGATGATATTTATGAGTTTAGTCAAATTGGCGAAATTTTTATACGTGAATATGTCACGCATTTTGAAGTTCGTGATTTTAATACAGAAAAGTATGTAGCAAATGCAGAAGTTAACCTTAAGAATTCAGAACAAAGTTTACTTTATTCAAATCGGTTTGATTCAATTGCTTCCTTTAGTTTAACCACCTTACCAGGAAATTTTGAGTTAACAGCTAGTGCTGTGGGTTATGAAACACGTTCCAAGCCTATTAAAATTCTAGAAAAAGAAGATCAAACGATCATTCTTTATCTCGAAAAAAGTAAGACCACCGATTCTCTAAGCACGTCAAGTGATAAAGAAAAACCACTTGTAGTCGATGGGGCCACTTTTCAACCAAATTCTCCATCAATAACAGCCAAGCAGCTTAAAGCACAATTATTAGCAGATAGCGAAGGGCCTCCTGTCATTGAAAAAAATGGCAAATTATTTTTTGAATTACCACCCATATATTTCGATTATGATAAATGGAATATTCGAGCCGACTCCAAAAAAGTTTTAGATGAATTTGCTTTAAAATTAGATAAATATAAAACGGTATATATCAAAATTAGCGCGCATACCGACAGTCGGGGGACTGCAAACTATAACCAAGTGTTATCAGAGAAACGTGCGGAATCAACGCGTAATTATTTAGCTCTTATTGGTTATGTGAACGCAAGACGTATGCAGTTTCAAGGCTTTGGAGAGTCTCAACCATTAATAAACTGCGAAGAAAAAATCTGTAGTGAAGAAGAACATCAAACCAATCGAAGAAGCGAATTTGAGATAATTAAGTTTTAGCCTTAGGTATTGAAGGTAATTGCTTGTTTAATATTATTTTAAATTGTAATTTTGCACTCCTTTTTAGCGAGTAAGAGAATTGAAAAGGGTTTTTTATTTACAACTAACGCTTCTGTAAAAGTTTTCGTTTTGATTCTCAAATAGATACAGAATACAAATTTTATCTTCAATGTCTGAAGAAACAAAAAACACAGACGTTCAGGAAGTAGAGGCTCCAAAGGCAGCTAAGTCTACATCTCCACAACAAGAGAATCCTGAGCAATTTTTAAAAGAATTTAACTGGCACAACTACGAAGAAGGAATTGATCCTATCGAGGATTCAAAACTTGTAGAGTTTGAAAAGCTAGTTGCAGACAACTTCGTTGATACATTAAATGATGAAGTAGTAATGGGAACTGTAATTAATCTTACAGATCGTGATGCTATTATCGATATTAATGCTAAAAGTGAAGGTGTAATCTCATTAAACGAATTTCGTTACAACCCAGACCTTAAAGAAGGTGATAAGGTTGAGGTATTAATTGATGTTAGAGAAGACGCTACAGGTCAATTAATTTTATCTCACCGTAAAGCTAGAGTGATTAAAGCTTGGGATCGTGTTAATAACGCACATGATACAGGTGAGATCGTTAATGGTTTTGTAAAATGCAGAACCAAAGGAGGAATGATCGTTGATGTTTTTGGTATTGAAGCTTTCTTACCAGGATCTCAAATTGATGTAAAACCAATCCGCGATTATGATGCGTATGTTGGTAAGACTATGGAATTTAAAGTGGTTAAAATTAATCACGAATTTAAAAACGTAGTTGTTTCTCATAAAGCACTTATCGAAGCTGATATTGAAGAGCAGAAGAAAGAGATCATCGGTCAATTAGAAAAAGGTCAAGTATTAGAAGGTACTGTTAAGAATGTAACTTCTTATGGTGTATTTGTTGATCTTGGAGGAGTTGATGGACTTATTCATATTACAGATCTTTCATGGTCAAGAATTAACCATCCAAATGAAATGGTGGATCTTGATCAGAAATTGAATGTTGTTATCTTAGACTTTGATGAGGCTAAAACACGTATTCAACTAGGTCTTAAGCAATTAAAGCCGCATCCGTGGGAAGCGCTTGATAAAGAAGTTAAAGTAGGTGACAAAGTTAAAGGTAAAGTAGTTGTAATCGCAGATTACGGTGCATTTATCGAAGTTGAAGAAGGTGTTGAAGGTTTGATTCACGTTTCTGAAATGTCATGGTCTACACACTTACGATCTGCACAAGACTTTGTAAAAGTTGGTGATGAAGTAGAGGCTGTAATTCTTACACTTGATAGAGAAGAAAGAAAAATGTCGCTTGGTATTAAGCAATTAACGCCAGATCCATGGACTGATATTACTACGAAATACCCAGTAGGTTCTAAACATACAGGTATTGTACGTAACTTCACTAATTTTGGTGTGTTTGTTGAATTAGAAGAGGGAATAGATGGTTTAATTTATATCTCTGACCTTTCTTGGACTAAGAAAATTAAGCATCCATCTGATTTTACAAATGTTGGTGATAAACTAGATGTAGTAGTTCTTGAGTTAGATGTTGAAGGACGTAAGCTTAGTTTAGGTCACAAACAAACTGAAGATAATCCTTGGGATAAATATGAAGGTGATTTTGCTGTAGGTACAAAACATACTGCAACAATTGCTGATATTGTAGATAAAGGAGCTACGATAGAATTTAACGAAGATATCATTGCTTTTGTTCCTTCTCGTCATCTAGAGAAAGAAGATGGAAGTAAACTACAAAAAGGTGAGGAAGCAGAATTCCAAATCATTGAATTTAATAAAGAATTCAAAAGAGTAGTTGCATCGCATACAGCAATGTTTAGAGAAGAAGAAGCTAAGATTGTAAAGCAAGCTGCTAAGAAGGCTGCTTCTACAGGATCTGCAGAAAAGACAACGTTAGGTGATCTTGATGCATTAGCCGAGTTGAAAGCTAAAATGGAAAAAGGAAATTAATTTCTTATTCGTATATAGTAATAAAAATCCTCCTGTTTACAGGGGGATTTTTTAGTTTAGATCGTTCTATATTAATTATTAAAATAAAAATCGTTTTATTTTAATAATTAACTATTATTGGCATACTTTTAGTCACATTTAAAGTGTTTTAACTTTTCAAATTTTGTAATGAGTAAAATAATCTTTAAGTTAAATAAAAATAAGTATATGAGAGAATGTAAATGGAGTATTGTTTTGATGATAGTAATGGTATTGGTTACAAAAATTGGTAACAGTCAAGAAGCACTTCCTATCGTGAGTGAGGAAGATGTAAAACCAATTGATGATCTGTATGATGATAACTTACAATATTTACTTGAAGCCGAAGTATTCAACAATAAGAATTGGAAACGTTTGGTTGATGCAAAAAAAATGTCTGTTGGTATCGTTGATTTAAGTAATCCTGAGCATATTCGATATGCAGGTCTCAACGATAACAATATGATGTATGCAGCAAGCTTACCTAAGATTGCTATTTTATTAGCTGCTATGGATGCGCTAGAAAAAGGAGAATTAGAAGAAACTCCAGAAATCTCCAAAGATTTACGATTGATGATTAGTAAATCAAACAATCAAGCTTCTACCAGAATGATTGATCGTTTGGGGTATGAAAAAATAGAAGCAGTTTTGCGTGGTCCTAAGCATAAATTTTATGATGAGGAAGTTGGCGGAGGCCTATGGGTTGGTAAACGGTATGCTGCAGGAGGTAGGCGTCACCCAGAACCATTAAAGGGACTTAGTCATGCCGCAACCACACGACAGGTATGTAGTTTTTATTATCAATTAGCCATGGGTAATTTGATCAGTACCGAGCGTTCTGAGCAAATGTTAAATATTATGAAAGATCCTGCTCTGCATCATAAGTTTGTAAACACTCTAGATAGAATTGCTCCAAAAGCAGATCTTTTTAGAAAATCAGGTTCTTGGCGAAACTACCATTCGGATTCAATATTAGTTTGGGGTCCTAATAGAAAATATATTCTAGTAGCCTTGTTAGAAGATTCTTTTGGTGAGCAAATTATAAGAAGTTTAGTAGTTCCTTTAGAAAAAGTTTTAAAAAAATCACGTTCTTTAGCTACTAATTTGAACTAGTAGCATACATGGTAAGGGCTGTATTTAAAAAAATTTTTGATATAAGAGATGGTGAAATATACATCTCTTTTTTAATGCAGTTATATATTTTCTTAGTAATCACCGTATTATTAATCGTAAAACCTACGATTAATGCATTATTCTTATCAAAATTAGGAGCAGACCAACTTCCTTACGGTTATATCTTAGTTGCCATCACCGCACTGATTAGTTCTTATTTCTATAATCGAGCTGTTCAGTTTTTTTCTTTAAAACGGGTGATAGTTGTTACTTTATTAGTTTTTAGTTTCTTTTTTATCATTCTTAGTATATTATTACATCTAGCAGTGCTTAATGTAGGGATATTATACTTTTATTATTTGAGTGTTTCGTTGTTTGCAGTCTTAGTAACTTCTCAATTTTGGATTTTAGCTAATATGGTATTTAATGTTCGTGAAGCAAAACGATTGTTTGGATTTATAGGATCTGGTGCAATAGCGGGAGGAATTTTTGGAGGATATCTCACAACAATTATTGCTTCTACTTATGGTAATAAAATCGCCATAAGTGTGGCAGGAATCCTCATATTATGTTGCATACCTATACTTAATTCCGTTTGGAAATTTAGAATAAAAAGGCTTAATCTTTATCAGCGTAAACAACGTAAAGTGAAAGAATTTGATAGTTACACATCTTCATTTAAAATTATACTAAACTCTGACCATCTTAAGTTTTTAGCATTAATTACAGGGGTCGGTGTGATAATAGCCAAATTAGTTGATTTTCAGTTTAGTGATTTTGCAAATAGTGCAATTCCTGATTCTGATGATTTAGCGTCATTTTTTGGCTTTTGGTTTTCTACGTTCAATGTCATCGCCTTATTGATTCAATTATTTTTGACAAATCGCTTACTTTCTTTTTTTGGAGTTACATCTACTTTATTAATCCTACCTTTGGGTATTGCTTTGGGATGTTTATTGTTTCTAACTTTTCCAGAATTATGGGTGTTAATCATAATTAAAGGAATGGATGGTAGTTTTAAACAGTCGATTAATAAAGCTTCTTTAGAGTTGTCTATACTTCCAATACCTTTTCAAATTAAAAATCAGGCAAAATCTTATATAGATGTGGTAGTAGATAGTTTAGCTACAGGTATTTCTGGATTTTTACTTATTTTTTTGATTCGAAAATTAAATTTACCAACCAGTTACATTACGATTATCATACTTTTATTTCTATTTATATGGATCGTTTTGATTTATAAGTTAAGAGAAGCTTATTTTAATTCTTTCAGGTCTAATATACAGAACTCCCTTATTCATGAAGAAAATAAGAAAGAAAGTATTAAGAAAGAATCTACGGTTAGTACAGCAATCAGAATATTTAAAACTGGTAGCGATACAGATATTTTAAATCTACTGGATCGTTTAAATGATGTACGATTAAAACCTTTAAAGACACATATAATTCAGTTGCTTAAGCACCCTTCAGAAGCAGTAGTCTCTGCAGCGATATCTCAACTATACTCATATGACCGAGGTACGGCGGCTGCTCAGGTACGTAGTTTGATAACAAGCCAAAATGACGAAATAGTTTTTGCATCTATGCAATACCTTTTATTACATACAGATTTAACAGGAGATAAGATATTTCATAGCTATTTAGATCATCCCAGTGACTATATAGCCAATGCTGCATTATTATGCCTTGCAAAGGAGTCTGTAGATAATCCTAAAATTGCAGATAAATATCATTTGATAGATAGGGTAGAGGCCAAAGTGAATGAGCTTAGCTTACCCGAGAGTGATCATAGAAAACAGGAGATTGCAGAAATTTTGATAACTATTGGGTATACGGGACTACCAAAGTATTATTCTTTTATTGCAGCGCATCTTTATAATATTGATCCATATATTGTGAAACATGCTATCAGAGCAGCTGGATTAACATCAGATGAGCGCTTTGTTTCTAGCTTGATGGATTTTCTATCCGAGGATGTTTTTAATGAAGTAGCGATCGAAGCATTACAAAACTACGGAGGTGAAATTACCAAAACAATTTTAAGATTGGATCAAAGCGAGGGATTAAAGGATAATGTAAGACAATATATTCCACAGGTAGTACAATCTTTTAAAACACGGTCCTCTATAAAAGTGTTGCTACGGTTGTTAAACAGTAAGGATATTTTAATACGTCTCGAAGCAACAAAATCATTAAATAGATTACAACAAGATCCGAATCGTTTGCGACTTGATCAAAATAAAATAACACGTTTTATTTTAAAAGAAAGTAAGTATTATAAAAATACTATTCGTGCTATTGCTACATTACAAAATGCAGTTAGTTCAAACAACGTATCCAATGATTATGATACTTTTACCGAGCAAAATATTGCTAGAGAACATCTAATTGAAATTTTACAAGTGCAATTAAATCAAGGCTTACAATGTATTTTTAAATTACTAAGCCTAAAATACGATCATGCTGATATCGAGGTTGCCTATTTTGGTTTGATGAGTGAGCAACGAGAGGCCAAGGTAAATGCTGTAGAATTTTTGGATAATTTATTGCATGCTAAGCTTAAAAATGCGATGCTATCTTTAATCGAATATCATATTATCGAAAGTAATGAGTACCTGAATTCTAATAATAGTATTCACATAATTTCTGAAGCTGTCTGTTTAAGCAATTTGATGAAAAATCGTGGAAAAAAAGTGAAATTGGCTACACTCTATTTGATTAGGCAGCTCAAAGAGCCTAACTATATAGGATATTTAAAACCCTATAGAAAACAAAAAAGTAGAGAGGTACAAAAAGCATACGAGTCTACTATCACGTACCTCTCGAGTTTATAGCGGTTTACATTTCATTTAATGCTTCATCTATTTTGCCAGCCAAGTACATATGAGCCCCCGCCGAGTTTTTATTCAAGACGTTGGTCATCAAACAGACGATGTATTTTTTATTATTCGGTTGTTCTACAATAATAACAGAGTTCATATAATTAAATACATTTCCTGCATAATCCCCGCAATTAGGATCTTTTTTCCGATCACATTTATAAAAACTTCCAGACTTAAAATAGACAGCAGCACTATCTAATCTAGGCGAATGAGCATATCGTATTCTACGATCAGTTAGGTAGAGCAATCGTTTCATTTCTAGGCTAGATTCTTTATCGACAACGTTGCCTTGTTCAAGTTGTACCAAAAATTTCATAAGACCAACAGGAGTGCCTATGCTACCACCCTCACGACCAATATATTTTCCTGCAGGTCTCGTAAATAGACTTCCCAATCGCCATTCATCCTCTGTGATTCCCAAGTCGCGTAGTGGATCATTGACGAGATTAATAGCCATTGTGGTGAGAGAATCTCTTGGCATATCTTTAAAAT
This sequence comes from Aquimarina rhodophyticola, assembly GCF_042434915.1. Lineage (GTDB taxonomy): Bacteria > Bacteroidota > Bacteroidia > Flavobacteriales > Flavobacteriaceae > Aquimarina. The sequence continues at coordinate 1,481,942 of NZ_CP170198.1, read as the reverse complement.
AATTCTCTGCATCTTCATCCTTAAGAGTGGCGTATTTATCACCAAAAGCAGACATCAACAATGCTTCTCGCCAAACAATACTAGCGGCACCGTTATTACTTACCGATACCATATGGTCTATCCATTCATAAAGTGAAAACTCATCACTCGCACGTACCGTTCTTCTTGTTAGCTTATCACTTTCAATATCATATATCGGTATGGTATGATGATCTCCTGTTCCCCAATATCTTGCAGTAACATTTTTATTTTTTAAAAGCGCAGTACGAGCATCCCAAGATTCTGGACAAAGCTTGCTCAATTGTGTGAATAAAGCATTTAAAACAGCAAGTTTACCAACACTGCCTGGTTGATATCCTACATTTTCGCGATAAGCTGCATATTTTAAACTATCTGGATTAGACATATCCAATACAGTTGCAGAGTATCCACTACCTGGGAATAATCGATTTATCTTTTTCTCAAAATCCGTATTCGGAGTTAATAAAACAGAGGTACTATCATCGCTACGGCCTAGTAAATTAAGTTTGATATCTGACAGAGATTTATAGGCTCCTACAGGTATTCTTCGGTTTTCAACACTATCCAAAATTTGTTTATGTAAACGATAAAGTCTTGCTATGCCAGTGCTGTGATACCCATCTATAGGATAATGAATGGTAAAGCTCAAAGAAATTAAAATTGCTGCTAGTATAAATAATTGAAATAAACGTGTCATGGTTTTATAGTTTGGTAGTTAATGATAATTTGGTTGAGTATTCAATTTTTGGTGTAATTGAAAGCAGGTAGGAAGAACTCAAAGCTTTTTTATTTTCTACAAACGGACGAATCTGAAAAAGCCATAACTTATCATCTTTAAAACCAAGCTCAACATCATATGCTCCTTTATATTGAGTATCTGTTTGTTTAGGAATAGTTTTCTTTATCTTGGTAGCTATGGTTCTTAACTGATCAATATTTTTTGAATTTACAATTGGTGTTTCAAAAGTTGTATAATATTCTTTTGTTCCACCAGTTTTTGGAAGTCTTATATAGTGCTTTTCTCTTGATGGGGCTAATAATTTGGTAGTTGATGCCGTGATCAAACGTGTTTCTGCAGCTTGTCCATCAACAGCTCCTCCTGCACCTTTACTAAAAGCAATAGTCAAATCTTCATCATTACCAGAATTTATTCCTTTTGTGATCATTACTCCAGAGTAATCTACATCAACACTTGGTATGATTAGAATAGAGGGATATACGTTTTCTGGATTCGATAAATACTTTTGTCTCCATTTAAAGCTTCGCTCTGTGTATGGTGATGCCCAGACTTTCTTAATTCCTTCAATAATTGTATTTTCAGAGACAATGTTAAAAAGTGTAAGATTAAGCCCTGCACCCGTAAATTCTTTAAGATCCTCCATATTAGTGTCACTACGTAAAAATACAGGGACAGATCCAATTTTTTGACCAAATATTGAAATAAATTGGCTTTTTAATTGCTCGATAAATGAATCACTAAGTGGCATGTTTATAATGGCTTGTCTTAGTTTTGAAAGTTGTTGTAATTGATATTCTTCAACCAATTTTTCATCTTTGGCATCGGTACGCATACTAGTAGCTTTGGCAAACATAGCATTTAAAAACTCCCAATAGGTACCATCTGTATTGGGCATTTTTTGATCCATATGCGTTTTAAAAATTCCGAAGGGTATAACGAGTCCTTCCACTACCTGATCAGGAAACATTTGCTTGAGTTGACCTAAGTTGGCTGCTTTGGGACCACAAAGTTTACCAGAATCCTTTGCATTTACAGTGCGCATACTTAGGACTTCAGAATTATTGAGCTGAATTTGGTCTACTGGAACTTTTATTAAATCGGTTTTTCTTTTTTCCTTTTTGAAAAGTGCTAGCTCTTCTGCACTCATATCTTTTTCCAATTTCAAAATAACGTTCCCTTTATTAGAAACTGCATAAAAAACTTTTTTCCCATTGTATGCTTTTAGCTCTTTGAGATTTATGTCGGATAATGCCGCATTGGGTATTCCTAAGTTTCTTGCTAATAGTTGTACATGAGATACTAGATTTCCCTCGGCTACAGTCATGATACCAGCTACCGGTTTTAGATCTGAAGGCGGTTTTTGAAAAATATAAATTTTATCAGAGTTAACTTCTATATCATTTGATTCATCGATAATCACTAATTCTCCATAGGCATATCCAGGGTTAAGTCCTCTAAAACTACTTTGATTAGATACGGTAAGTACCGAATTGGTTAATGATGTTTTTTTGGCTAAGAAACTACCCAATGAACTTATGCTTTCGCCAAGGCTTAAGGCAATTGAAGATCGGATCCTATCATCAATAAAACCGAATGATTTAGGCTCAAAACTTCCATACATAGTTACGACGTGCTCATAATGAGCTTTTACCATAGATGCACTCCATTCAAGAATACCTCGCGAGGTTTCTAAAAAATCACTTAATTCTGCAACCGTCAATTCTTTTTGAGAATTATAGATTGCTACTAGTGAATTTATAGATTCACACTCCCATAATTCTACAAGTCCCGTTCCTGCCGCAGCATAACTGAGTGAGTAAATCTTTTTAAGAAGTCCATGTAATGTTTCCGGTTTCCATTCTTGTGATTTACGAAGGATAATATTTTCAAGTTCATTAGAAAAATCTAGAAGAATTAATCGATCTCTACCTGTTTTAAAATCTGTACAATGCTCTCGTATGGTATACAGTAAATCAGCTATTGCAGGAACGATCAATTCAGGTCGTTTTTCATTTCTATAGTTCTCTAGAAATGTTATGATTTTTTGTTTGGTTAGATTGTTGGTTTTAATTTCTTCTAGCTGTTTTTTTAATAGATCAAAATCAATAGGAGCATAAAAATCTAGAAGAGTTTTTTCTAGTTTTGTAAATTCTTTTGTTAACTCGGGCGTTAATTTTGAAGCGTATTTTGCTTTAAAATTCTTTACTAGAGTAATGTCCTCTGCACTGGGTTGTCCATGAATCTTGACGCGTAAATCCATAAAGTCGGGAAACTGATCTGCGATAACTTTGGACTCGCTGCGCATTTGTTGTGCCAAATTATTATCCCCATTATGAGGTATATCTCTCAACGATTGGCGTATGAGGTAATAGTTACTTTTGATACGTTCTGAATCACTTAATAACCAATTATAAAAGTCTATGCCCCAAGTTTCTTCATCTTCGGATTGTACAGCTCCTCGATAGTACCTACCTTGTCTCAATATCCAGCCATCATCTACACTTGATAAATATTTACCTAATTGATATTGTTTTAACCTACTTTGTGCATGCGCAGCATCCCAAAAGTTCACATGGCTGGTATATGCCAAGATATCACCAAAGAAAATATGGTACTTTTTAGCATTTTTTTCTACCACCTCTTTATAGCTGGCATGTTGTATACCGCCCCCAATGCTGTCTGGGCAAGGATCTTTGGGTTCCCTTATCGTACCGTCCTTACAAAACCATTTAATTCTGTGATAAGGACCTCTGCGATCTTTTTTCAAATCCTCAATCAGTTGACTTAGTTCTTGAGTAGGTAAATCTTGGGATTGTAGGGAAAAACTAAAATTTAGGAATAATACAGATAACGTAATTAACATCTGTTTTTTGATCATCATAGTCGTTTTAATATGTTGTAAATAATGGTAATTAATAATAAGGTTAGTGATAAGAAAAGAAAAAACCTAAAGAGGTATTCAAACTCTCCAGCAAAACCTGTAAATGCTAAAGTCGAAAAAATTATCGCTAATAGCCCTAGAGCAAAGCATCGTACATTATGTGATGTAAGTTTGCAATTAAAAATAGGAACCTTTTTTGTCATATAAATATGTTACTCATTTATTTTATGAGAATTACCTTGAAAATAAACTACAATCATTTATAAATACTACTATAAAATATAGAGTAATTTTTAAGCTAATTATTTCTCAATAAAAGTATCAAATGTTAAAACTGAGTAGCTTCTGATTAACTAAATTTAACGATAGTGCGTTAAATTTCTGTTACATATTTATAGTCAAGATTTTAAAGTACAATCTTTACGATACAACCACAAACCACTATAGAGATGAAATTAACTACGTATACGACAAGAGCACTAGTTGGAGGAGTTTTTGCAACCTTAGTAACCGGATTAGGCTCGATACTGTTAGGCAATTTAAGTGGCTACGAAGCCAAGTCTTTAATTGAGTCCTCCTTACCAGGAATTAATACTTTATTTAATACTGTTATCTTAGCATCGGCAACAATTCTAGCATTGATGTTAACCTTGCTAAGTGTCAGTGTTGGTTCAAATTCAACTTTAAAAAAAGCCCATTATTCTTATGTGCTACGTATCGCAAAACTAGATACCGCGGTTTTTATTAGTTCAATGATTTCCTTTTTACTATTAAATTTACCAATTACCGAGTCAGATAATGTGCCATCAAATTGGTTTAATATAATTTACTATATTTCTTTAGCTTTAGCATCAATTCACTGCGGAGCAATTATTTCGGTAGTTTTAATGTTATACAACACGATTAGTAATATCATAAATATTATTGGTTTTGGTAATAGAGAGCATCCATTGGTTAGGTCTGAAGAGGATAATGAAGAGCAATAAAATTACCTAAAGAACGTAAAATACAGGATATTTTGTCCCTGGCCTATAAAAATAGATGGGATCGTTTAAGCCAAATCCAATTTTTGCTTACTTTTGTTTACCAAATCCATAGTTGGAAAGATTATGAGTCAGAAATTACTACTTGATGCTAAAGAGATTGAAATTATATTGCATCGTTTGACTTGTCAATTGATCGAAAATCATGATGATTTTAAGAGTACAGTGCTCATAGGGATACAACCGAGAGGAGTTTTTCTAGCTAATCGTATAGCTACTTTACTTGAAGATGCCTATAATGTTCCCAACGTCTCTTTGGGGCAGTTGGATATTACATTTTACCGAGATGATTTTAGAAGAGGGCAAAAGCCTCTAGAAGCAAATGCTACACGTATAAATTTTTTAGTAGAAGACAAACAAGTAGTATTTATTGACGATGTGTTGTATACGGGTAGAAGCATACGCTCTGCACTAACAGCAATTCAGTCCTTTGGTCGCCCTTCTAACATTGAACTATTAACTCTTATTGATAGAAGATTTAGTAGACATTTACCAATTCAACCTAATTATAGAGGAAGACAAGTGGACGCTATCAATCAAGAAAAGGTAAAAGTCTGTTGGAGAGAAAATGAAGGTGAAGATGCGATTTATTTAGTAAATAACTAGGAAACTAAAGAGTAAAGTATTCGATACAGTACTGTAGATTCAAATTTAAAAGATAAACGAATGCGCGAACTGAGTGTAAATCACTTATTAGGAATAAAATATCTTACTCAAGAGGATATTCATCTGATTTTTGAAACGGCAGATCATTTTAAAGAGGTTATTAATCGCCCTATAAAAAAGGTTCCTTCATTACGTGATATCACCATTGCTAATTTGTTTTTTGAGAATAGCACACGTACACGGTTATCTTTTGAACTAGCAGAAAAACGACTATCAGCCGATGTAATAAATTTTTCTGCTGCTTCATCAAGTGTAAAAAAAGGAGAAACCTTAATTGATACGGTAAATAATATTCTATCAATGAAGGTTGATATGGTAGTGATGCGACACCCTAATCCTGGAGCAGGTGTATTTCTATCAAATCATGTAAATGCTAGTATCGTTAATGCAGGTGATGGTGCACATGAGCATCCCACACAAGCGTTATTAGACTCATATTCAATTAGAGAACGCTTAGGTGAGGTAGCTGGAAAAAATGTAGTTATTGTAGGTGATATATTGCATTCTAGAGTTGCGTTATCTAATATTTTTGCGCTAAAGCTACAAGGAGCGAATGTAATGGTTTGTGGACCTAAAACACTACTACCAAAATATATAGAACGACTAGGTGTACTCGTAGAAACTGATTTGCAAAAAGCTTTACAATGGTGTGATGTAGCTAATATGCTTAGAGTTCAAAATGAACGTATGGAGATTAGTTATTTCCCTACTACACGAGAATATACACAGCAATACGGTGTAAACAAAGAAATTTTAAATAGTTTAGATAAAGAGATAGTAATAATGCACCCTGGACCAATAAATCGAGGCGTAGAAATAACCAGTGATATTGCTGATTCGGACCAAGCCATTATCTTGGATCAGGTACAAAATGGGGTAGCAGTTAGAATGGCAGTAATATATCTTTTAGCATCAAAAATTAAACAATAGATTATGATATTCGATACAAACGGTACAACTACCATCATAACGCAAGAAAAAGCAACCATCGCAGAATTTGTAAAAGGAATAGAAGAAGCGTATGAGACATTAAAAAACAATAATTTAGTTGTGAATCTTTTTTCTGTAAAGGAAATAAACGCATCCGATATTAGTGAGTTTTTAAGAATTTCTAAAAAACATAAAAATGCAAAGCATTCTTTTGTAATTGTTACAGATAGTGTCTCGTACTCGGAAATTCCCGAAGAGCTAACTTTGGTTCCTTCATTGAGAGAGGCCCATGATTTGATTGAGATGGAAGAAATAGAGAAAGATTTAGACCTGCAAGAATAACCTACAATAAAACCTAATTGTAGATAAAAGTTGGTTGTTTTTACCAAGGAAATTTCGCTTCTGAGTTAACTTTGAGTACAAAACAAGAAGTGTTTAAATCAAAATGTTATTTTTAGAAAGCTTTTTGAATACGCTAGTACCTTTAAGTTGTTTTGAGCAACGAACATTGAGCTTTCGATACCTTATATGAAATTCTATACTGGCGAAGATATTTATTGTGAAATTTGATGATAGACTTAAGTAATCTAAACGGTATTCTGGTTACAATGGTTATAAAACGTTATAAATTTAGGTGTTCTAAACATACCTAATAGTAATTCTGTACAATAAGAACTACCATTGGATGCCTTTTTTGGAAACCATTGTAACTATGATATTTTATAAGTTTCTAGATCTAGACTTTTAAATAATAATAAAATTAAATTAATTAAAGTTTGAAGCTAACAATACTCGGCTGTTATGCAGCTACCCCAAGAACCTTGACAAATCCAACATCTCAAATACTAGAAATTAATTCTAATATATTTTTAATTGATTGTGGCGAAGGTACTCAAGTAGAATTGCGACGCAAAAAAATAAAGTTTTCTAGAATCCGTCATATTTTTATTTCTCATTTGCACGGAGACCATGTATTTGGTTTAATCGGTTTAGTGTCAACTTTTAAAATGTTAGGAAGAGAGGCACCGCTACATATTTATGGACCTAAGGGAATTAAAGAGTTTATTACTCTTCAATTAAAACTTTCAAATTCATGGACAGATTATCCGCTTCACTTTCACGAATTAGATAGTAGAGAGTCAGTAATTGTTTTTGAAGATCAAAGTGTAAGCGTTCAAACTATTCCGTTACAGCATCGTATTTATTGTAATGGTTATCTCTTTAGAGAAAAACCAGGAGATAGAAAGCTTATTTTGCATAAAGTAGAAGCGCATAATATTGATGTGGCCTATTATAGATCGATTAAAAAAGGAAAAGATATTGTTTTAGATAATGGTACCGTTATTGAAAATCATACGATTACCGAACCTCCAAGAGCTACCAAAAGCTATGCATTTTGCAGTGATACGAAATATGATGAAGCTAAAATAGCCTTGCTAGAAAATGTATCTGTATTATACCATGAGTCCACCTTTTTGGAAAGTCACAAGCATCTCGCAGCAACTACAGGACATAGTACAGCTATTGAGGCAGCGCGTATCGCCAAAAAAAGTAATGTGAATAAATTGATCTTAGGACATTTTTCTACGCGGTATAATGATATTACCTTATTTAAAAAAGAGGCTCAGACAGTTTTTGAGTATGTCGATATCGCTGATGATGGAAAAGTCTTTGAATTTTAAATTTATCATAGTAAATAATAATATACTATAGTAAATTGCAATAAAAAAGCAGGCATGAATAGAGATCTTACCGATTACAGAAAATCATACAACAAAGGAGAGTTGGATGAAAAAAACATACAGAATTCACCTTTTTCATTGTTTTCAGAATGGTTTAAAGATGCAGAGCAGGATAAAGCTATTGAAGAAGCTAATGCGATGACACTGGGTACCATAGGTTTAGACGGTTTTCCTAAAACAAGGATCGTTTTGTTAAAGCAATTTGATACTACGGGCTTTGTGTTTTATACGAATTTTACTTCTGATAAAGGAAAAGCGATTCTTGCTAATAATAAAGTTAGTATATCTTTTTTTTGGCCAAGCTTAGAACGACAGGTTATTGTCCAAGGCACTGTAGATAAAATTTCGGAAGAACAAAGTGCGGCGTACTATGAATCTAGACCAAGAGGAAGTCAATTAGGCGCTTGGGTTTCTGATCAAAGTGCTGTGATAGCGTCACGAGATGTACTGCAAGAAAAATTACAAATTTTAGAATCAAAATACCAGGATAGACCAATACCCAAACCTAATTTTTGGGGAGGTTTTATAATCAAACCTGTTTCTTTTGAATTTTGGCAAGGAAGAGAGAATCGGTTACATGATAGAATACGATTTACACCTAAATTCGATAATTCTTGGAAAATTGACCGGTTATCTCCTTGATTGAGAAGGTTCTGTCACTGTTTTATTAGATGATGATACAATTATAAAATTAGACCTTCGGTTAATTTTATATTCATCTTCAGAACAATTTTGACCGTCTTTACAATTATTTAGAGGCTTACTTTCGCCAAATCCTGTATGCGATAAGATCCGATCTTTTGCTATGTTTTGGCTAATTAAATAAGTATAAATAGACTCGGCTCTTTTTTTAGATAATATCAAATTATAAGTGTCATCGCCTCGACTGTCAGAGTGGGTTTCAACTTTAATAATCATTTCAGGATACGTATTGATCATTAAGTCTACAATTTTATTTAATTCTTTTGCTGCCCGTTCAGTGATATTCCATCGATCAAATTCGAAGTAAATTTCATCGAGTTGAATAAGGTCACGAAGAGTTCTTAATGTTTTTGTAGTTGATTGTTCCGCAGCAACAGGGTCCGATGTTTTGGGCGTTAAGTCAGTTGGATTAAGTCCTGTAGCTTGTGATTGTTCTGACCCCTTATCATCTGTTGAGTCCATTGGGAGAAACGCATTACTCTTGCTAGTGTTCTGCGATGCCATTGCAATCAAATCTTGAATGTTTTGACAATTCAAATCGGTTATATCTAGAGCTAATTTAAAAGAATAAAAATCAGGTAATTTACATTGATTGATGTAATTATAGCCTTGTGAAAATTTGATATTTTCATTAAGAGTTCCTGTAAAGGTTGCGGTTACAGGTAAATCTTTTATAAACAGATCATCAATTTCTAATATTGAATTGCAGGAAGCATTGGTTTTTATTTTATAATGTATAGTAAATGGTTCACTATCCATTGTAACCAGTTTGTCATTGATTTTAAATTCTAAGCAATTAGTTTTTGGATCAAAGTGTTTTTTAATTTTTTTAGGCAGTTTTAAAGAATTTTCTATTAAAGTGACATTGTAAGGTAGCTGATCCTTAATTATGGTATGCTTAGAATCATCATTTCCTTCATTAAAAATTGTTAGGCTATAGGCTATTTCTTGATCGGGTAGAATGTTATCATTTGGATGAACCAACGAATTATCTGCGTACCGTGATTGTTTTATCATGTGAATTGCAGGTTCATAAATTTCGACACTAAAAGCTACAGCAGTTACAGAGTATCCATCACTTTCTGTCAAAAGCTTAAAAGTAGCTTCGGTTTGATTATTGCCAATAAAGTTGTTTCTTACATTTTTTATATTAAAAACATCAGCATCATAGCCTAGAGTGTTAGAACTCGCTGGTTTACGAGTTTTAACATTCTTCCCGTTTTCTGTGATATTAGCATTAAAGAAATTGTTCATTGGATTACTTCCATCTGTAATTCCCTTAAAACTTTTCGATTCGTTTGAATACATTTGAAAACGATCTCCTTTGATACCTTTGTCTCCTTCAAAAGCAATAATTCCTAATTTGCCATGTACAGCACCTTTGGGAATTGTTTGAAAGTTTTTAAAAGCGAACTCGACTGGTTTCGCTTTGGTATCAATATTTACAAAGCCGTCATAGACGTAAAAACGTTTTCTAGAAACGGTAGCATCTTCATAAATAAAAATCATTGTCCATCCTCCAGCTAATCCATTACCTACATCCTCATCATTATTGGAAGCCGTAGTAGATGCAGGAATATTTGCTACAGTATAGGTTCCTTGAGGATTGATAAGCGATGTAACATCGGCTGTAATATCTTTGTAGCATGAATATTGCTTAAATTCGGATTGTGGGTTTGAATAGTAATCATGAATTATGGTAGCATTATCGATGGTAGTGTAGGTGTTAGAATTGGGATATTTAATTTTTATTGAAGTAATATCTTTATCGCGATGTTTATCTGCATAGGCAGCTGTCCAATACAGTCCAACATGCTTAATAGTTGCACATGGATTAGGTAAAATTAAATCTGCACTACTTGAATTAAAGGTAGTTGGGTCCTTATCAATATCGATAAATCCCATTTGAAACTGATTGTTAAGACCACCTTCATTATAATCCATATTAGGATCAAAAGGTTGAGATCCGTCATCATGATTAACTTTACCTAAAATTGTATTCGAAACGAATTGAAAATCACCTTTTAAAGTAAACTCAGTACGTTTACTTAGTGGAACTTCAACTTGAGCATACGACGTGGTAAAATTACTACATAGAACAAGTAGTAAAAGAGAGAAAATACTCTTATTAAACGATATCATCTTTGGGGTAATCATACGTATAATATAATATTTATAATTTAGAGCACTATTTTATTGTCTAAATTTTTATCTATAACTGAATAAAATTATTGATTCATAGATAGTTGCATGTAAAAATAGATTTTAATTAGTTATTGAATAAGGGTTTTGTTAAATTTTCGATATAAGTGCATATTTTATCGTTTAACGGTTTTACCGTAATAAATATACGTAATTACATTTATTTTATTTCATTTGATGGTCAATTTTTCTTAGTAAACGATAATTTCATTAAAAAATGATTTTTATTCTATATTATTTAGAAGTCTCCTATCGAATTCTTAAACTTGTGTACTCAAAAGATTAAAAATCAAATTAGCTGTGATTATTTATGAAAAAACTTGTTTTTATTAGACATGCTAAGTCATCATGGGAATTTGATGTGATAGACCATCAACGACCTTTAAAAAAACGAGGTATCCAAGATGCTACACTGATCGGTAAATACCTTAAAAACCTTGAATTAACGGTAGATAAGGTTCTTTGTAGTGATGCAAAACGTACACAAATGACAGCGGCTATTATTTTGGAAGCTATGAATTTACATCAAGTAGATTTTGCATTAGATACTAATTTGTATGATTTTACAGGTGAACAGGTAATGGAAACAATAGTATCGACAAAATCTGAAATAAATACACTAATGCTATTTGGTCATAATTACGCTCTTACAAGATTAGCTAATATGTTGGGTAACAAAGTAATTGATAACATTCCAACAGCAGGGGTGGTTGTAATCGATTTCGAAAACACACAATGGAACACTATAAATGTAGGAAAAACCTTACTAACAATTTTTCCTAAAGATTTGCGATAATGCCAAAAAACTATAAGAATAAGTATATAAATAGGGAGTTAAGTTGGTTACAATTTAATGCAAGAGTGTTACAGGAGGCCTCAGATGAAGCTGTTCCTTTACTTGAACGTTTACGATTTATCGGTATTTTTTCTAATAACTTAGATGAGTTTTTTAAAGTTCGCTATGCTACCATTAAACGAATTGATTTGGCAGGTAAAGATGGTAAAAATGTTTTGAAAGGTAGAACCGCAAGTGATCTACTAGAACAAATAACGAAAATTGTTATTAAACAACAATCTGAGAGTTTAAAAATCATCGATGCCATTAAAAGTAAATTGACAGATCATAGTATCTATATTATTAATGAGAAAGAAGTAACTGCCGATCAAGATGCATTTATACGTAATTACTTTATTACAAAAGTAAGTCCCGCACTGGTGACTTATATTTTAAATGATTTGGAAGAATTTCCGCATTTAAAAGATAGTGTAGCGTATCTCGCAGTACGACTTATTTTGAAAAGTACTTCTAGTAATACTATAGTGAGTCGTACATCTGATGTAGATAGACGAGAAAGAATTTATGCTTTGATCGAAATTCCAAAAAATACAGAGCGTTTTGTTGTTTTGCCAGAAACAAACGGTAAAAAGTTTATAATTATGCTCGATGATCTTATTCGATATTGTATGCATATAAACTTTAGTATCTTTGATTATGATACGGCAAAGGCTAATATGATCAAAATTACACGAGATGCTCAACTTGATTTTGACAATGATTTAAGCAAAAGTTTTATAGAAAAAATTTCTAGCAGCGTAAAGTCAAGAAGGGATGGAGAACCTGTACGTTTTGTATATGATAAGCATATAGATCAAAAAACCTTGGATTATTTAATGGATAAGATGGGTATTGATTATACAGATAGCATTATACCTGGTGGTCGGTATCATAACCGAAGGGATTATATGAACTTCCCTGATTTAAAAATCCCAGAACTGGTCTACCAAAATTTGGTACCCTTACCTATTCCTGGTTTGAGTTTACAAGGAAGTTTATTAGATAAAATTGCAGAAAAAGATTTTCTACAATACACCCCGTATCACACTTTTTCGTATACAGTTAAGTTTTTGAGAGAATCAGCCATTGATCCAAAGGTAAAAACCATTAAGATAACCATATATCGACTGGCTTCTATTTCTCACATTGCTAGCTCTTTAATTAATGCTGTAAAGAATGGAAAAACTGTAACCGTACAAATCGAATTACAAGCTAGATTTGATGAAGAAGCTAATATTAGGTATGCAGAGCAAATGCAACGAGAAGGAGTAAAATTAATTTTTGGGGTTCCTGGACTCAAAGTACACTGTAAAACATGTGTTATCGAGCGAGAAGAAGAAGGTAGGTTAAAACGTTATGGTTTTATTAGTACAGGTAATTTTAATGAATCCACAGCAAAAATTTATACTGATTATACACTTTTTACAACCAATGAAGAAATTTTGAAAGAAGTAAATAAGGTATTTAAATTTTTTGAAATCAATTATAAAATAACACGCTATAAACATTTATTGATATCTCCACATTATACACGTTCATCCTTAATACAAATGATTAATGTAGAAATAGCAAATAGTAAAGCTAGAAAACCTAGTGGGATAAAACTTAAACTAAATAGTTTAAGTGATTATGATATGATTGATAAGCTTTATGAAGCGAGTTGTGCTGGTGTCAAGATAGATTTAATTATCAGGGGTATATGTAGTTTAATTCCTGGTATTCCTAATATGAGTGAAAATATCAGAGTGATTAGTGTCATTGATAAATTTTTAGAACACCCACGATTGTATGTTTTTGAGAATGGTGGTGATAAAAAAGTATATATATCGTCTGCCGATTGGATGACGAGAAACTTGGATCGAAGGGTTGAAATATCATGTCCAATTTATGATGAAGATATTAAAAAGGAACTTTTGGAAACCTTTCAAATATGCTGGAATGATAATGTTAAAGCAAGAATATTATCCGAGGATCAGACAAATGAGTATGTTCGTAATGCCAAAACCAAAGTACGATCACAGGTTGCTACCTATGATTATTATGTCGAAAAATTAAGAAATTAAATAGTTTGCTAACAATAGAAAAATATGGAGCTATAGATATAGGTTCCAATGCAATTAGGTTATTAATAAGCAGTGTCCATGAAGAGGATGGCAAAGAAACACGTTTTAAAAAAACGAGTCTTGTTCGTGTACCCATTCGTTTAGGAACAGATGTTTTTATTTCTAAAAAAGTAACCGATGAAAATATCGCCAGAATGATCGATACTATGGAGGCATATAAATTACTAATGCGCACACATAAGGTTGTTCGATATAAAGCTTGTGCTACCTCGGCAATGAGAGAAGCAGAAAATGGTCAAGATATAGTAAACTTAATAGAAGAAAAGACAGGAATATCTATTAGTATCATCGATGGTAATGATGAGGCAGCTATGATTGCCATGACCGATTTACATGAGTTAATAAACAGAGATGAAACGTATCTATACGTCGATGTAGGTGGAGGTAGTACAGAATTTACAGTTTATCATCATGGACAGACTATAACCTCAAAATCTTTTAAATTAGGAACAGTACGTTTATTATACGAGATGGAGTCACCAGCAATATGGGAAGAAGTTCGTATATGGATTAAACAAAATCTCGCGAATTATTCAAGAGTTTATCTTATTGGATCTGGGGGAAACATCAATAATATATTTAAAAATAGCGGTAAAGCTTTAGGTAAACCATTGTCTTATTTATATTTAAGCTCATATTACCAACTTCTTAATTCGTTAACCTATGATGAGCGAATTTGGGAACTCAACCTTAATCAAGATAGAGCAGATGTTATTATCCCTGCAACAAAGATTTATCTATCTGCAATGAAATGGAGTGGGGCTAGAAAGATTTTTGTTCCTAAAATAGGGCTATCAGATGGTATAATTAAGTCTTTATATCAGGATAAATTAAATAATCGTTAATTGTATATTGAGTTCTTTTTATTCTTGTTAATATTGAGAATTATTTAAATTATGAATTATATGTGTACTTTTATATTTAAATAAGTAGACATAGTTATATTAAATTAAAGAATGATGATACATAATAAATTACTTCTTCTGTGCATTGCTATTATATGCATTACTACAGTATCCAATGCTCAAATGAATAGTTACGGTATGCGTTTAGGAGCAAATTATAGCTCGGTTAATGGAGATGATATACCAGAAGAATTTGATGACAGTCGAATAGGTATAGCAGTTGGTTTTTTTGCCGAAATTACGCTGAAGAAAAATTTACTCTTTCAGCCAGAGTTACAATATTCTGCACAGGGCAACAAAGAAGAAGATTTTAGAATTGATTATATACAGGCCCCGATGATATTTAAGTATAATGTTCATCGATTCCTCAATGTACAATTAGGACCACAAGTGGGTCTAAAAATATGGGAGTGGGAAGATAGTAATAATTATAAAACTTTTGATTTTGCAGCTGTAGCAGGTTTGGGAATTACTATTACTAAGAATATTTTCGTAGATCTTAGATATGCTTATGGTTTGTCAAATATTGTTGATGAGGATAATTTTGCATCTATTAACGATGGTAAAAATAGAAATATACAGCTATCTATAGGCTATAAAATTTAACAAAAAACGTATTTATAATAATCATATCAAAGAGGCATACTATCCATGTATTGTCTCTTTTTTACTTAGTGAATGCATGATTTTAGCTTCAAAGGATAACAATTCTTGCCATTTTTGATCAACCTCTGTACGTTCTCCATAAGTTCTGGCAAAATTCAAAAACATTGTATAGTGATTTGCTTCGCTTACCATTAAGCTTCTATAAAATTCAGCTAATTCACTATCTTGTAATTCTTCAGAAAGAAGTTTAAATCGTTCGCAACTTCTAGCTTCAATTAAGGCGGCATAGAGAAGACGATGAACCAATTGAGTAGTTCGACTTCCACCTTTTGGAAAAAATTTCAATAGTTGAAGCACATACTCATCCTTGCGATCTCTTCCCAAAACAAATCCTCTCGCTATGATTTTATCATGAACCATTTTGAAGTGACTAATTTCCTCTTTGACTAATTTGGTCATTTCTTGAACGAGTTCTGTGTATTCGGGAAAACTAACGATCAGAGATATAGCAGTAGAAGCAGCTTTTTGCTCACAATATGCATGATCTGTTAAGATCTCTTCTATGTTTTTTTCGACAATATTAACCCATCGGGGATCGGTTGGTAATTTTAGGCCTAGCATAAAATATGTTTCTTTTATTAATATTTTAGATTACACAGTTCACCACTCTAATTTATTACAAAGGTATAGAAAACAACGGCTTTATAAAACTTAGATATCTAAGTCGAAAGAAGATCTCAATTTATCAATTAATGGATTTTTTTCTCTCAACTTTTCATACTTATCCTGTGGGGTAAACGCATATTTTTTGGATAATTCTTCATTTACATGAATATGCAGTGTAATTTTATAATTACTTAGTTTTTTATATAAGAATTGAAGTAATCCAGCCTGCGCATTTTCCAAGTCAATTTTCATGGATTGATTGGGTAATGTCAGGTGTATTTCATCACCCTTACTTGTAGGCGTATTCATTGCAAACATGGATCCTAAAATGCGTTCGCCTTTAGCATCCTGTAATTTTCCATACGCGGTCCATTGTGATAACATTTCGGTTTCGGTAAACGGATGATAAGGTAAATTTTCAGGGTCTACGACTTTTTCGGCCTTTCTTTCTTGGTGCTCTTTCTTTTTCTTTATACTTGTTAGTGATAGTCCAGATGTTCTTCGCTCTCTGGCAAATTGTATAGTCGGGGTGTCGACTGTTTTTTCATCTGCTTTTGGTGTTATAGCAGTTGATGGATTTGATGTCGCAATTGCTTGAGCTTCTACATCAACTTCAGAACGTTTTGTAACAGAATCATTCTTTGTAGTATCAGTAATTTTAGTGTTTTCAGCACTAATTTTTATAGGATTAATTCCTTTATTACGAAAATACGAAGGTGGAATTATATAGGGTGTATCATTTTTTTTTTCTCCATTCTGACTAAGAATAGAGGCAAGTTGCATAAGGCATAACTCGACGAGCAGTCGTTGATTACGACTTGTTTTATATTTGAGATCACAATCGTTGGCGAGATCAATACCTTTCATTAAAAATTGAGTAGAAACTTTTTGAGATTGTTCATGATATTTTTGTTTGGTTTGATCCCCAACTTCTAGGAGTTGAATAGTTTCTGGTGTTTTGCAGACCAAAAGATCTCTAAAATGTGAGGCTAATCCAGCAATAAAATGGTGCCCATCAAAACCTTGTGCAAGTATTTCGTTAAAAGCCAGTAACACTTTAGGGATATTATTGTTACTAATTAAATCAGTAACTTCAAAATAAGTCTCGTAGTCAAGAACGTTTAAATTTTCGGTAACAGCTTTGCGAGTTAACTCTTTTCCACTAAAACTTACTACACGATCAAAAATTGATAGTGCGTCACGCATGGCACCATCAGCCTTTTGCGCAATGATTTGCAAAGCATCTTCATCTGCTATAATACCTTCACTCTTGGCTACTTCCATTAAATGAAGCTTAGCATCGGTCACAGTGATTCTTTTAAAATCAAATATTTGACAACGTGATAAAATAGTAGGTATTATTTTGTGCTTCTCTGTGGTGGCGAGTATAAAAATTGCATGTTTTGGTGGCTCTTCTAAGGTTTTAAGAAACGCATTAAAAGCAGCTTGCGATAGCATATGTACCTCATCAATAATATATACTTTATATTTTCCAACTTGTGGAGGTATGCGAACTTGTTCAATTAAATTACGGATATCATCTACCGAGTTGTTAGATGCTGCATCGAGCTCAAAAATATTAAAAGCAAAATCTTCATCAGCCTGATCAGAACCGTCCTGATTGATCGTTTTTGCCAAAATACGTGCGCAAGATGTTTTACCAACTCCTCGAGGTCCAGTAAATAATAGAGCTTGTGCAAGATGGTTATGTTCAATAGCGTTAAGTAACGTATTTGTAATCGCTTGTTGCCCTACAACATCCTTAAAGGTTTGCGGGCGATATTTTCTAGCTGATACAATAAACTGTTCCATCGCTACAAAGTTAAAAATTGTATAATCAATTCAAATTTTTATCTTTTGTTTTTGAGTATAATTATGAACAACTTAAATTAAGATCGGTTAAATCTATTTTAATTCTTCAATATAATTACTTTTGCAGAAAGTAGGCCACCTTATCGCTGTGTGCAGAACTTGTTTCTGCTACTGATCTATAGTAACTGTAAAGTTAGATACATTAGTTTTCAAATTAAGTTTGAAGCAAAGAGGAAAGTCCGGACACCGTAGTGCAGCATAGCGGGTAACACCCGTCCATTGTAAGATGAGGACAAGTGCAACAGAAAGTATGTACAGGTAATGCTGTAGTGAAACCAGGTAAACTCTATGCGGTGCAACGCCATGTAAACCAACGCTTAAGGGTTGCACGCCCAATGTTGGAGGGTAGGCGGTTGGATCCAGTAAGTAATTACTGGGCTAGATAAATGATAAGGAATTATGTGTTTACATAATACAGAATCCGGCTTATGGCCTACTTTTTTTATATATTCAAGAAGTACAAATGTTATATTTTATTGTTAGTTTTTTAATAATAAACGACTGTTTACTTCTATAAATAGGATTACTATAAGTTGAAAACACTTATGAGTTATAATTTGAAAAAACAAAATACGTGAAAATAGCTATCGTATGTTACCCAACTTTTGGAGGAAGCGGGGTTGTCGCAACCGAATTAGGAATTGCATTGTCAAAACTCAATCATGAAATACATTTTATTACGTACAAACAACCAGTTCGATTAGAGTTACTGGGTAAAAATGTACATTTTCATGAAGTAACTGTGCCAGAATATCCTTTGTTTCATTATCAACCGTACGAACTCGCATTGTCTAGTAAGTTGGTTGACACTATAAAAAAATATGATATTGAACTTTTGCATGTTCATTATGCAATACCTCATGCGTATGCAGGATATATGGCAAAGGAAATGCTAGAAGAAGAAGGGATTTATGTACCTATGGTTACTACGTTACACGGTACAGATATTACGCTTGTAGGAAATCACCCTTTTTATAAACCAGCAGTAACCTTTAGTATCAATAATAGTGATATAGTTACCTCGGTGTCTCAAAGTTTGAAAGAAGATACGCTAAGGTTATTCAATATAAAGAAAGATATCAAAGTCGTTCCTAATTTTATAGAAGCTAATCATCGCAAAACTAGTTTTACAGATTGTCAACGAGATGTTATGGCCAAACCTCATGAGCGAATTATCACACATATCAGTAATTTTAGAACCGTAAAAAGAATCAGTGATATTGTTGATATATTTTGTACAATTCAACAATCAATTCCATCAAAACTTTTGATGGTTGGGGATGGTCCAGAGCGTTTACCTGCAGAGCAAAAATGTAAGGATTTAGGAATTGAAGACAAAGTTATTTTCTTAGGAAATAGTAATGAAATTGATAAGATCTTATGCTTTTCCGATTTATTTTTGTTACCATCAGAGCGAGAAAGCTTTGGACTGGCGGCGCTAGAAGCTATGGTAAACAAAGTTCCGGTAATCTCTAGTAATGCGGGTGGTATACCAGAGGTTAATTTGGATGGTGTCTCAGGGTATCTTAGCGATGTAGGTGATATAAAAGATATGTCGAAAAAGGCGTTAAGTATACTGCAAAATGATAAAACTCTTGAACAGTTTAAAGAAGGAGCTTTTCAACAAGCAATGAAATTCGATATTTCTAATATTGTTCCTTTATATACCGATTTGTATGAAGAGGCGTTAGCTATGTTTCAAAAGTGTAAACCCTAGCATTGATATAAAAATCAATTCATAAAAAAAGGTTGCTTTAACTGGGATTAAGCAACCTTTGTCTTTATGATCAAATAGAGTAAATAAACTCCTTAAAACTGATAACGAGCACTTAAACCTAAGTTAAAATTAACATCATCATTGTTGTAATTATCAAAATATAGCTCAGGTCTAAAATCTAATGAAATTAATAGAGGAAAATCAAAATTATACTCGATCCCTACAGTTCCTGTTACAAAACCGAAAGAGTCAGTGTCATCTCTTCTAAAATCATTATCGTAATCTACAATACCACCACCAATACCGGGTCCAACATACCAATTAAGACCGCCATCGATTTGAAATACCCATTCGTATAAACCTGTTAGCTTTATAGCATTATAAAAATTCTCTCCTTGTGCGCCCAAGTTAAGCTCTATTCTATTGTCCGAACTTGTAGCTGCTTGGTAAGAAGCTTCAGCCCAAAAGCCATTACTATCACTTAAGCGTAAACCAAGTGCGTGTTTAGAAATTTGTTGAGATTGGACAGTTGTTAATCCTCCTAGAATTAATGCAAAGATTAATAAAATTTTTTTCATCATTATTTTAATTTTTAATATTCAAATATAACGTCACAAATCGGGTTTTAGTAAGCAAATACGATAAGTTTTTGTTAATTTGTTTGTTGCTTATTTTGTAAATTCATGTCTGTACTCTCAAATATTTTATCTGCAGAATTTGCAATAAAGCCAGTAAATAAAGAACCATCTTTTTGAGCGTAACGATAGGCAAATTCATAGTAACAGGATGTAATGGTAAAGGAGCCTTCGATAAATTGTGTAGGAATAGTATCGGCAAGTATACTTGATTGTTCTAAAAATTGCTCGGCACTGCCTTTGATTTCTCCACCAGAGGTGTTCATTTTAAAATGATGGCTTTTTAAAAATTTATTAACCGAGGATAAGGATTTAAAAGTATCTAGCTTGTTAACATCAACTGTAAAGTGATTCGAACAGAAGCCATTGACATACATCCATGCAGCATACTCAGATTCTGTTTGCAATTCTGTGTAAATACTATACGAAGGCTTATCCCAGACTCTACCTTTAAGAATGAGCTCTGTGTCATTAAAAAGAGAGGAGTCTACAGTATCCAAGATATTTTTTATATTTTGTCTTAACGTATTTGAAAATTCACTGAGTAATAATTGACTGATAAAAATCTTAGGAGCATTCGTATCGTCTGGATGTTCGAAGTGTTTTGCATACAATTTTTTTGCTTTAAAATGGTACTCACCTTTTTCAACATAACCCATTGCTATAAAAGGTTTAGCAATAATCGATATATCAGTTCTCGGATCATCAAAGGTTCTAATAGCAATATGATCATTATACACCGTATTTCCTTCGTTTTGTAACAAAGTTTTTACTTTTAAAGCCGAAGGCGTTTTCTCGCAATACGCGTTCCAAAGCTTTTCAAAAAATGAGGCAGTATTCATAGTTTTATATTTTTTGTTTCTTACAAATTTATTAGTTTTGGTTTTTCAAAATATTAAAAAACACCCAATTAATTGTTTATATTTAGTTTTTATGTCAATTTGATAGCATTTAATCTTTAGAAGCTTGATTTTGACTAAAGCACACTATCGTTAAATAAGCGTATGAATCATTTTGATTATATCGACCAGCAGATTTTATTGCAAATTAGAAAAGATGCTCGTAAGCCTTTTTCTCAAATAGCTGAAGAGTTAAAAATTTCAAATTCTTTAGTACATCAACGTATCAAAAAACTAAAACTGCAAGGAGTTATTAATAATGCAGAATTTATAGTAAATGAAAAACAAATTGGTTATAAAACCAAATCCTATGTCGGTATACGTTTAAGAGAAGCGAGATATGCCGAAGAAGTTGTTCAAGGATTAGAAAAAATTAAAGAAATTGTTGAGTGCAATTATGTGTCGGGATATTATGCTATATTTATTCTTATTTATGCTTTGGATAATCAACATCTACGAAAAATTCTTTATGAAGAGGTGCATAAAATTGATGGTGTAGCTGGAACGGATAGTTTTATTTGTTTTGATACCAATTTTAAAAAGCCTATCTCACTAGACGCTATAGTTAGTAAACATACGTATGATTGATATACAATTACTTGAAATACTAAAATCTAACCTACAGGGTGATTTTAAATTTGATAAGCTTTCAAGAGCATTATATGCTACAGATGCTTCTGTGTATAGAAAACTTCCTCTTGGTGTGGCCTTTCCCAAACATAAAAAGGACTTACAAACATTACTAGCTTTTGCACGAAAATATTCTGTAGGGCTAATTCCAAGGACAGCAGGTACTTCTTTGGCAGGACAATGTGTAGGGGATGGTATTATTGTCGATGTGTCCAAACACTTTACTTCTATAATCTCATTGGATAAAAAAAATAAAAGGATTACAGTAGAACCTGGTGTGATACGCGATGATCTTAATCGTTATCTTAAGCCTTTTGGACTGTTTTTTGGTCCCAATACATCTACATCAAATCGATGTATGATAGGAGGTATGGTTGGTAATAATAGTAGCGGAACTACTTCAATTCAATACGGTGTTACACGAGATAAGGTTGTGGCTCTTACTACCTTATTAACTGATGGTTCTGAAGTTCATTTTTCAGAATTGAGTACTACTGCTTTTGCCAATAAAATAAAGTTGCAAACGTTAGAAGGTTCTGTATATCGTACACTTTATGAGGAATTAATACCCCAAGATGTGCAGCAGCGTATTAAAAACTTATTCCCTAAGCCCGAAATTCATCGTCGTAATACTGGATATGCAATCGACGATTTGTTAGCTGCAAACATTTTTTCTGGTGATGAAACTCCTTTTAATATGAGCACCTTATTAACTGGTAGTGAAGGAACGTTAGCATTCACAACATCAATAACGTTGCAGCTGGATCCCTTACCGCCTAGTGAAGGTCTTATGATTGCAGCACATTTTAATAGTATTGAAAGCTGTTTGCAAGCTGTAGTTCCTATAATGAAACACACCTTGTATACGTGTGAAATGATGGACAAGACGATTCTTGACTGTACCAAAAATAATATTGAGCAGCTCAAAAATCGATTCTTTATACAAGATGATCCTCAAGCCATATTAATGATTGAGATCAGAGAAGATTCACAAAAAGCGTTAGAAGAAAAGAAGGAAGCCGTTCTTACAACTCTAGCGTTAGAAACTCAAGATTATGCACATCCTATACTTATCGGCAGGCAGATCGAACAAGCCTTGGAACTACGCAAAGCTGGTCTTGGTTTATTGGGTAATATTGTAGGGGATAAAAAGGCTGTCGCTTGCATAGAAGATACTGCTGTTGCCATTACTGATCTCGCAGCGTATATTTCAGAGTTTACAGAGCTGATGAAAGCATACGAACAAAAAGCCGTGTATTATGCGCATGCTGGTGCTGGAGAGTTACATTTACGACCAATTCTGGATCTAAAAAAGGGAACTGATGTGGTGTTATTTAAGAAAATTACAGACGATGTGGCTACGTTAGTTAAAAAGTACAAAGGCTCTATGAGCGGTGAGCACGGGGATGGTATAGTTCGGGCTGGATATATTCCTTTTATGATCGGGGATGAGAACTATGCATTGCTAAAACGTATCAAGAATGCTTTTGATCCTCAAAATATTTTAAACCCGGGAAAGATTGTTGATGCGTATCCAATGGATCAAAATTTCAGATACGAAGTTAATCGAGAAGAACCAGAGATTGAGACATTTATGGATTTTTCTGATTCTCAAGGAATTTTACGTGCTGCTGAAAAGTGTAATGGTAGTGGTGATTGCCGTAAATCTGTAGAGGCTGGTGGTACTATGTGTCCTAGTTATCGTGCTACAAAAAATGAAAAAGATACTACTAGAGGAAGAGCGAATGCATTACGAGAATTTTTAACCAACTCTGATACAGTTAATAAGTTTGATCATAACGAGCTAAAAGAAGTTTTCGATTTATGTATAAGTTGTAAAGGTTGCGCCAGTGAATGTCCTTCAAACGTAGATGTAGGATCTCTAAAAGCCGAATTTGAATATCAATATCAAAAAATAAATGGTAGTTCCTGGCGAACTAAACTTTTTGCGTATTCAAATAGATTGAACACTCTAGGTAGTATAAGCGCTGGTTTTACAAATTTTATGTTTACTAATTCGATAACCTCTACAGCAATAAAGTCTATACTTGGTATAGCAAAAATGCGTAGAATTCCAATTTTAAGTAAGCAATCTCTGCGCCATTGGTGTAAACAACATTTAGAAAAGTATCAACCATCTAAACCTATTAAAACAGTATATTTATTTATTGATGAGTTTACAAATCACTTAGATACTGCTATAGGTATTGATGCCATATACCTCCTTACAAAATTAGGCTATAAAGTAAGTGTTGTAGACCATAAAGAGAGTGGCCGTACTTTTATTTCTAAAGGTTTTTTAGAGCAAGCAAAGAAGGTAGCAGATCATAATGTCAAAATTTTTCAATCTATAATCTCAGCAGAGAGCCCATTGTTAGGAATAGAACCCTCAGCAATACTAACTTTTAGAGACGAGTATGTACGTTTGGTAGATAACAAAGATGCAGCACAAACTATTGCCAAAAATAGTTTTTTGATCGATGAATTTTTATCCAGTGAGATTGAAAAAGGAAATATTAGAGCTGATCAATTTACACAAAAACCACGAACTATAAAAGTGCATGGTCATTGTCATCAAAAAGCATTATCAACCGTTACCACTACTTTTAAGGTACTCAACTTACCCGTAAATTATAACGTCACTATTATACCTTCGGGTTGTTGTGGTATGGCTGGCTCGTTTGGCTATGAAAAGGAACATTATGATATAAGTATGAAGATTGGTGAGCAAACTTTATTCCCTGCTGTACGAAAAGCATCAAAGAACACCATTATTGTAGCTTTGGGAACGAGTTGCCGCCATCAAATTCTTGATGGAACACAGCGTCATGCGGTTCATCCTGTTACGGTTCTTAAAGAAGCTCTGGTTTAATCTTATTATAATTTTTATATCAAATAAAGGGTCTAAGATCCTTTATACTCTTTACAGAAATATGAATAAGGTATTTAGGAAAGACTATAGAGGAGCTAGGGGTATTGCAGATATTTCTTTAACGAAGATAGGTATCGCATAAAAAAATATCATGATGTATGTAATTTAATTGTCATTATTTTTTTGGTTGTATAGAATTGTTGATTTTAAGTTCAAATAAGTAAGGCTCAAACTAGGCAGAGCTGGATCATCATATTTTGCTTTAAAATTATAGTCGCTTTTTAAGATTACTTGCTACATTTGTTGCAAACTATTATACGATGGCAGGTAATACATATGGAAATGTTTTTAAAGTCACAACCTTTGGCGAATCACATGGAGCTGCAATAGGGGGGATAATTGATGGTTGCCCAGCTGGTCTTATCCTGAACTTGGAGGCTATTCAGAATGAGTTAAACCGAAGAAAACCAGGTCAGTCGGCTATTGTAACACAACGTAAAGAACCCGATACGGTCGAATTTTATTCGGGTATTTTTGAAGGTACCACCACGGGTACTCCTATTGGTTTTATAATCAAGAATGCTAATCAAAAATCTAAGGATTATTCTCATATCCAAGATGCTTTTAGACCTTCACATGCAGATTATACCTATACACAAAAATATGGTGTTCGTGATTATCGTGGCGGTGGTAGATCCTCTGCAAGGGAGACTGCAAGTAGAGTAGTGGCAGGAGCAATCGCCAAACAAGTACTCCATAATATTACCTTTAATGCTTATGTAAGCGCTGTAGGGCCATTAAATGTAACAAAATCTTATGACCAATTAGATTTAGCGTTCACAGAAAAAAATGATGTACGTTGTCCCGATCCAGAAATGGCAAAGGAAATGGAAATTTTTATTAAACAAATTAGAAAAGAGGGTGATACCGTTGGTGGGGTAGTTAGCTGTGTGATATCTGGAGTGCCAGTAGGATTAGGAGAACCGGTTTTTGATAAGCTACACGCCGAGCTAGGTAAAGCAATGTTGTCAATTAATGCGGTCAAAGGATTCGAATACGGAAGTGGCTTTAAAGGAGCTCAATTAAAAGGTAGCGAACATAACGATCTATTTAACACCGACGGAACTACAAAAACAAACTTATCTGGAGGAATCCAAGGAGGAATTTCCAACGGAATGGATATCTATTTCAATGTTGCTTTTAAACCTGTAGCAACCATTATGCGAAATCAGGAAACAATAAATACTCAAGGTGAAGCAGTTACAATGCAGGGTAAGGGACGTCATGATCCATGTGTAGTACCAAGAGCTGTACCCATTGTTGAAGCCATGGCTGCATTAGTACTTGTAGACTTTTATTTACTTAATAAAATAAGCAAACATGATGGATAAAGACTGCTTATTCGTAGCGTAAAGATTCGATAGGGTCTTGCTTTGCTGCTTTTAAAGCAGGGTATAACCCAGAAAGTACAGCGATTAAGAATGAAATTGTTGTAGCCGAAATGATAGCAAGCCAAGGGGTACCAAATTGAAAATCTGCAGCGATTGAAATACCACCACCGATTAAAACCCCAAATAGAATACCTATAAATCCACCTATCTGACCTATAATTATAGTTTCCATAAAAAATTGAGTGGCAATGGTGTTCTTTTTAGCACCCAAGGCTTTGCGAACACCTATCTCACGAGTTCGTTCGGTTACAGAAACTAACATGATATTCATAAGAGCAATCGAAGATCCAAAGATGGTAATAATACTAATAATCCATGCGGCGATATATAAATAGGTAGTAATATCGGCAATACGATTAAGAAGATCATCACTGCGTTCTATGCCAAAATTGTTTTCTTCGATAGGATTGAGCCGTCTGATCTGTCTAAATGTAAGTATGGCTGCATCTTGCGCACCTTCCATATACTGTTTGTCATCCACTTTTACACTAATAGTATAATCTATATTGGCAAGTGTAAAAATTGATCGTGCTAGTTGTAAAGGTATCAAGACTCGTAAATCCTGATTATTTCTAAAAGTAGCCCCTTTGCTCTCTAATACCCCGATCACCTTAAATTTAACACCTCGTATACTTATTGTTTTTTGTATAGCACTTTCATTTTTAAATAGATTTTTTTTAAAATCAGAACCAATTACGCAGACTCTACTATTATTTTGAATATCAAACGAATTAAAATTTCGTCCGATTTCCAGCGAAGTGCCTGTGTTTTCCAAATAGTTTTCATTAACCCCCAATACTTGTACTTCGGGATCGGTTTTTTGATTATCATAGGTTACCTCGGCAGTTCGAGTACCAATAAAAGAAATTGATGTTTGAGAAAAAGGATACTCATACCTGTCATTAAATTCACGAACATTTTTATAATCAATAATTGGATTGATTTTTTCTCGTTGTCCATTATTAACAGTTTTAAACTCGTAACGTTGGATGGTAAAGGTATTAGCACCCATAGATGCAAAGTCTCCAGAAATAGTGTTTTCTAGTGCTCCAACCAAGGTAAGAATACCTACCAATGCTGTGATACCTATGGCAATAATTAAAATAGTCAAAATCGTACGTAAAACCTGACCTTTAATCGAATCAATAGCAATGCGAATATTTTCTCTAAAAAGTGAAAACATAGTAAAAGAAGATGTTTAGTTACTACATAAGACTATAAATGTACTTTAAAGTTACTATAAAATAGATTTTTCTGTAATAAAGCTGAAGTCTTTCTTTAAAGCATACAGTATTTTTATTAGGTTTTTCAGATATTTGCAGCCATAAATTAGATCATGGCACAAAAACCATCCATACCAAAAGGAACAAGAGATTTTTCACCTATAGAGGTTGAAAAACGAAATTATATCATATCAATTATAAAAGAGCAGTTTAAGTTATTTGGTTTTCAGCCTATTGAGACACCAAGCTTTGAAAACAGTGATACCTTGATGGGTAAGTATGGCGAAGAAGGAGATCGTTTAATTTTCAAAATACTTAATAGTGGAGACTTTCTATCTAAGGTTGAGGATACTCTGTATACCGCAAAGGATAGTGTAAAACTTACTTCCAAAATAAGTGAAAAAGCATTGCGATATGATCTAACAGTACCATTTGCTCGGTATGTAGTACAACATCAAAATGATATTGATTTTCCTTTCAAACGATTTCAAATACAACCTGTGTGGAGAGCAGATCGTCCGCAAAAAGGTAGGTTTAGAGAGTTTCACCAATGCGATGCAGATGTAGTAGGTAGTAATTCACTCCTGCAAGAAGTCGAATTTATTAAACTGTATGATCAAGTTTTTTCTAAATTGGGATTAAACGGAGTAACAATTAAAATGAATAACCGAAAAATTCTATCAGGAATTGCTGAGGTTATAGGCGCAAGCGATAAGCTGATAGATTTTACTGTTGCACTAGATAAACTAGATAAAATTGGTGAAGATGGTGTAAAGAAAGAGATGCTGAATAAGGGAATTGCCGAAGAAGCCATTCAAAAGGTTCAGCCACTTTTCAACTTTAGAGGATCAACTAACGAAAAAATTGCGCAACTTAAAATACTTTTACAAAACTCTGAAGAAGGAAGTACAGGGGTTAAAGAATTAGAATACATTGCATCATTTATTGATAAGATGCCTTTAACCACCGCAAGTCTCGCACTGGATGTCACTTTAGCTCGAGGACTTAACTATTATACAGGAGCTATTTTTGAAGTTGCTGCCCCTCAAGACGTAAAAATGGGTTCTATTGGTGGCGGAGGTCGATATGATGATCTTACCGGCATATTTGGTTTAAAAAATATTAGTGGAGTAGGTGTATCCTTTGGTTTGGATCGTATTTATTTGGTACTTCAAGAACTCAACTTATTCCCCGAGACAGTTACGGTCTCCTCAAAAGCTTTATTTATTAATTTTGGGGATAAAGAATCGTTATATGCATTACAAACCATTGAACGTTTGAGAGCATCAGGCGTAGTTGTAGAATTATATCCGGATAATGCCAAAATGAAAAAGCAAATGGGTTATGCAGATAAGCGTTCGATTCCATTTGTTATTCTTGCAGGGGATAAGGAGATTGAAAATGAAAACTTTACAGTTAAAAACATGAAAACTGGCACCCAAGAGACGTTAAATTTTTCTGAGCTATGTACAATATTACAGCGATAAAGGTGTTACATTGCTAGAAATATTTAATTTTATTAAATTATTACCAAACTTTAAAAATTATGAGAAACTTTTTGAAAATCACATTTTTTGTACTTGCAACTGCTACTATTGTATCTTGTAAAAAAGATCCAAAATCAGATTCTACAGAGTTACAGGAACAGATGGTGGACACATTACCTGTTGTCGAAGAACCTGTAGTTGTCGAAAAGCCAGTGGTTAAAAAGAAGAAAGTGGTCAAGAAACAAAAGACCAAAGAAGAAATTCAGGCAGAATCTATTAAGAAATTGACTATCGAAATGAAGTCAAAAGGATTACCTACTTTTAAGGAGTCACCAGCCATGATCTACATTAAACGATATGAGAAGTATGTAGCTGACTACAAAAGAGCGGTTGAAGCAAATGATATGGATTCTTTTTTAAAGTTGAGCGATGCTAGTAGTGCATTATCAAGAGAGTATAGGTCTTTACTCAACTCTTTGGAAGGAGAAGATGTAGAAAAAATGAGTAAGTACATGCAAGCAAAATCAAAACAAATTGATGCGCTTTCGGCAAAAATGTAATAATTATATCACGTGACACCGCAAAATGGTGTTACAAAATAAAAAGGTAGTGATAGTGAATCACTACCTTTTTAATTTTTATATTGTTTGGGTTGAAGTTTGCTTAGTTATTCTATATAATCAGATAAATGCTGTTCAAATTCATTGTATACTTCAATAGCATTTTGATTAAACATTGCTATGAAATTAGTTCCAATTTATATTTATAAATTATTGTTTTAAAATACGGTTTATCCTTTGAGAAGCTGCATTTTCATAAGGGTCATATTTTTGAGTACTACTTAATTTTATATTTTTCATATCAAGGATTTTAGATAAACGATTGAACGGTATTGAAATCTATTATATGATTGATATATCAAAGTATTTATTTGTATTTTTCATTATTAGTATAAAAATTAAAACTTTGAGAGTAATGCTGACTATTAAGATGTTATAATATTGTATTATTTTTTATTAAAAGGTTGGTGTTATTGATAACCGTTTAATAAGAAGAGTTTGGTTTTAAATATAAGTACTACCAATTACTCTTTATCTATATTGTTATAGTCTTTCATAATTAGGTAGTTTTGCTTAAACACATTTTAATCTTATAAGGAGTTTATAATCTTGAGACGTGTTATTTTCTAAAATACTATAAATTACGATTTGAGATTTTAAGATGTCATATTGGATTTTATAAATAATAAAATTTGAAGAGAGGTCATTTCTAGATAAGTATTTAGACCTAATTATAACAAAAAAAATCGGATACTGGTATCCGATTTTTTTTACTTTACCAGTAGCGAGAGGGGGGCACGATCCCCCGACCTCCGGGTTATGAATCCGACGCTCTAACCAACTGAGCTACCTCGCCAAAATTAAACATTTGAGTAATGCCCCAATTGCGGGTGCAAATATATAAACAAATTAGATTGCTGCAAATAAAATTTGAGTTTTAATTTTTTTTTCATTGTCCTTTTAAAGTCCGTAATTAATCTATATATTGGCTTGCTAACAAATATTAGAATGTCAGAAAAAATAAAATACGAACTCGAATTTGTGGTTCAGTCTTCTCCACAATTACTATATCAATATATATCAACACCTTCTGGATTGTCCGAGTGGTTTGCAGACAATGTAAACTCAAGGGGAGAATCTTTTACTTTTATTTGGGATGATTCTGAAGAAGAGGCTAAATTACTTAGTAAAAAAAGTGGTGAACGTATTAAGTTTAGATGGATCGCAGACGAAGAGGAGGGAGATGATTATTTTTTTGAAATTAGGATTCAAGTTGACGAAATTACTAAGGACGTTTCATTGATGATTACCGATTTTTCTGAAGAAGATGAAATTGAAGAAAGTAAAATGCTTTGGGATAATATGATTAGTAATCTAAAACAGGTCTTGGGATCCGCATAAATACTAGAAGAATATCTTATATTTGCCCTTTTTAAATAATTTTTGAAAAGGGCTTTTTTTATGATTAATTGTAACGGAGTTCACGTTAGGGAGGATCAAGCAGTATTGTCGATTGACAATAGAGGATATACATACGGGGATGCTATTTTTGAAACCGTGCGAATTAATCAAGGCGTACTTTTGTTTTGGGAAGATCATTATTTTAGAATGATGTCTGCTATGCGAATAGTACGTATGCAAATCCCAATGAATTTCACACAAGAATTTTTAGAGCAAGAAATAAAATCCTTGTTAGAGGTTAATAATTTAGAAAGCAAGGTTGTTAGAGCTAAAATTATTGTTAACCGTGTTGCAGGAGGCTTGTATACTCCAGACTCTAGGGAGATTGATTATACTATTACGGTTAAACCAATAGATACCCTACCATTCTATACGCTCAACGAGAATAAGTATGAAGTGACTTTGTTCAAAGACTACTATGTTGCCAATGATTTATTATCCACTCTTAAATCGACCAGTAAATTACCGAATATATTAGGTAGTATCTTTGCTCAGGAAAATGGGTTTGATAATTGCATTTTATTAAATACTAATAAAATGGCTCTTGAAACTACAAATGGTAATTTGTTCTTGGTTAAAGGTTCTAAAATAAAAACACCTCCGTTATCAGATGGA
The DNA here is from genome assembly GCF_042434915.1 of Aquimarina rhodophyticola. Classification (GTDB taxonomy): domain Bacteria; phylum Bacteroidota; class Bacteroidia; order Flavobacteriales; family Flavobacteriaceae; genus Aquimarina. The sequence goes on along the minus strand of NZ_CP170198.1, from coordinate 1,450,459 downwards.
TGTTTACAGGGAGTGTTACGAACACAATTACTTAGAATATTGGAAAAATTACCTGATTATGAAATAGAAGAAGGCTCTATTTCGCCTTTTGAGCTACAAAAGGCGGATGAACTGTTCTTTACCAATGTGATAATAGGCTTGCAACCAATAACAAAATTTAAGAAGAAGATTTATACTTCTGCAGTAAGCAAACGACTTTTAGGAATATTAAATGCACAACTTAAATTAGGTAATTAATTGTATGCGGGATTTTCGGGAGCATTTGACCATAACAAATAATCTCCGCCAAGCTCTATCATCTTTTCTTTCCAGAACGTGTCATAAGCTTTACTAATGATATTTTTCTCATAGGTGTTTTTTACAATAACCCATGAACTAGCTTTTAATTCTTCGTCTAATTGCTCAGAACCCCATCCCGAATATCCTAAAAAAAAGCGAATCTCATTAGGAGTAATTTTTTGCTGTAGGATTAACTCTGGCACGCTACTAAAATCTCCTCCCCAGTAAATACCACTCGATATTTCTACACTATTAGGTATTAATTCTGGAACTTTATGAATAAAATACAAATTATCCTGCTCAACAGGACCACCGTTATAAATAGTAAAATCCTTTTCGATCTCAGGAACGAGATCAGAAAGAAAGTAATCTAATGGTTTGTTCATAATAAAACCAATAGAACCTTGATCATTGTGATCTGCTAATAATACTACAGACCTATTAAAAGACAAATCACCTATAATAGAAGGTTCGGCAATGAGTAAATGTCCTTTTGCAGGTTGAAGTGATATCATTATTAATTTTGTTTAACTAAAGCTAAATAATTATTTTAAATAATCAAAGTAGTTAATTGATTATTGTTATGGGTAAAAAAAAAGCTCTCATTTTTGAGAGCTTTTAATATAGAAAACTAAATATCTTAGTTAACTGAATTTTGCAAATCTGCACCAGCTTTAAACTTCACAACGTTTTTAGCAGCGATTTTGATGGTTTTACCAGTCTGAGGGTTTCTACCTTCTCTTGCAGCTCTTTTAGAAACTGACCAAGAACCAAATCCTACCAATGAAACACGATTCCCTTTTTTAAGAGATCCTTCTACATTACCTAAGAAAGACTCTAGAGCTTTTTTTGCTGCTGCTTTAGTTATTCCAGCATCAGCTGCCATTGCATCGATTAATTCTGTTTTGTTCATAATTCTGTTTTTAAATTAATTGTCGGTTAAACCAATTTTATGTTAAACGCTTTACAAATTTATACGGATTTATGATTCATGCAAGGATTAGCCCAGTAAATACGGGCTTTTGTTAATAACTATAATGGATTGTTAATAAACATCCTGGTTTTTTTTAGAAATTAATCATTTTAGTGATTCTTTAGCTCTTAGCTTACTTGTGCTTCTATATCAAATTTATAACCGTTTAACAGGGAAGCCGTATCCATAGCTCGTTTGCCGGGTAATTGAATTTTCATTAATTTAATAAAACCATCTAGCACGGCAACTTTTATCGTAGATTCATCGGTAATTAATGTACCGATTTTATGAGAATGATTTTCTTCAATAAATTCTACTTCATATATTTTAATTGCTAGTATTTGGTCTTTATTAGAAAGTTTACACCAGGCAGTAGGATAGGGGTTTAAACCACGTATCAAATTATAAATAGTTTCACCCTTAGTACTCCAGTCTATTTTGGTGTTGTCTTTGTTTAATTTATAAGCAGTTTTGGTAGTCGTATCTGTAGATTGATAGTGCAAGTTTACCTGTTCAGTTTGGATGCATTCTAAGGTTGTAATTACTAATTTAGCACCAACTTTCATTAATTTATCATGGAGAGTTCCTGCGTTATCTTTTTTATCTATATGTATTTCTTTTTGCAAGATTATAGCTCCTGTATCAATCTTTTCGTCAATAAAAAAAGTTGTTACCCCCGTCTTTTTTTCTCCATTGATTAATGCCCAGTTGATAGGCGCAGCACCGCGATAAGCAGGTAATAGAGAGGCGTGTAAGTTGAAAGTTCCAAATTTTGGCATATCCCAAATTACTTTGGGTAACATTCTAAATGCGACCACAATATTTAGATTAGCTCCTAATTCTTTAACTGTAGTTATAAAAGTTTCATCTTTTAAGTTGGTTGGCTGCAGAATAGGAAGGGCTTTGGTAAGCGCAAAATCTTTGACAGCAGATGTGTTTAGTTTACGACCTCTACCAGCTGGTCTATCGGGAGCAGTTACAACACCAACTACTTCATAGTTATTATCAAGTATTGTTTTGAGAGTCTCAACAGCAAAATCTGGAGTCCCCATAAAAAGTATTTTTAATGAATTCATTGAAGTATAAGTTGATATGTATTATCAGGCATATTTTTGATAATATTGTGAATAATCATTTCTTTAAGTATATCCAAAATTACTGTTTCGGGATATGATAAGTTTTCTATTAATGATCTTGAAGATAAATTTTTATTCTTCAAAAGTAATATAATATTCTCTTGAATTTCTTTTGTGTTAAATCCGATGTCATCAATCTTTTTTGAGTAACAATAACTGCAAATTCCGCATTCTTTTGGGGTGTTTTCTCCAAAATATTGTAACAATTGTTGACTGCGACATCGTGAGGTGTTTTTGATAAATGATTTCATCGCCTGTACTTTTTCAATTTTGGATTGAGTATATTCTCGTATATAGGGTCTAATGCGATTAATCGTAAGTTCATCTTCTCGCGGAACCAAGAAAATTATTTCAGCATCAGATTGCGAATAGTTAAATATAAGTAGACCTTCTTCCTGCAGGGCTGTAAGTGTGCTAACAATTAACTCTTCTCTTATTTCTAGCTTAGTTGCTAATGCAGGAATGTTAATAGCAGTTTCATCATCAAAAATACCTCCATAAGTTCTTAAAACACCTTTAAGTATTAATGCGGTTGTTTTTTGATTGGCTCCATAACTTAAAAGTTGATTTTGAGAAGCTGTAATATGCAAAGAACTTTTTTTGGAAAAACGTTGTACAAAACTAATAACACTGCACCGGTCTAATAATAATAATGCATTATAGGTTATGGTTGTATTTAGATTATATGTTTGACAAAATGAGTTAAAATTGAATTCATGAATAGACTGTTCTCCTTCACCATATGAAATTTGAAAATAGTTTGACAACTTTCTGTATACAAACTGAATATACTTACTATCAGGTAAAACTTTAATAAATTGGTTGTCTAATCGCAGGCTATCATTTTCATTATGCAAAAGAAAAGCTAGTGCTTGTTTGTCATCGCGTCCACCTCTTCCAGCTTCTTGAAAATAACTTTCGATACTTTCAGGTATATGATAATGAATTACTGTACGCACATCTGGTTTATCTATCCCCATACCAAAAGCATTGGTGGCTACCATAACACGAATTTTATCGTCCATCCAATCCTTTAGCCTTTGAGTCTTTAATTTGTTATCAACACCACCATGGTAATATTCAGACGTTATATCAGAAGCCTTTAAGAATTCGGATAATTCTATAGCGGTTTTGCGGTTGCGCACATAAAGAATGGAGCTACCTTCGTATTTTTTTAAAATACGTAAAAGTTGATAGCGCTTATCTGCTGCTTTAATAGTCCAGTACCCTAAATTGTCTCTATAAAAGGATGCTTTAAAAACATTAGGCTTAAAAAAATCAAGTTCATTTTTAATGTCTTCAATAACCTTTGGCGTAGCTGATGCTGTAAGTGCGATTACAGGAACTGTCGGGTGTAACTGCCTTAAAACTTTGATTTTTTTGTAAGACGGCCTAAAATCATTTCCCCATTGAGAAATACAATGCGCTTCGTCAACTGCAATATAAGTCACCTTCATCTTTTTAATACGCTCCTGCACGAGGTCTTGTAGTAAGCGTTCTGGTGAAATATATAAAAAGCGATAATTTCCATAAATACAATTATCTAAGAGTGTATCGAGATCCTTATAGGAAATACCACTAGGTAGCGCTAAAGCTTTGATACCTCTATTATTTAGGTTGTTAACTTGATCCTGCATTAAAGCAATGAGAGGAGAAATTACTATGCATATGCCCTCCTGCATAAGTGCTGGAATTTGAAAACAAATAGATTTTCCACCACCAGTGGGTAGTAAAGCTAAGGTATCATTTCTATCAAGAAGTGAAGTTATAACTTGCTCTTGACTAGGCTTGAAACTCTTATGATTCCAATACTTTTCTAGTATTTGTAGTGCAGTATACATTTAAAACTCTAATCGAGTTGATTAAGAATAAAATTTGAACGTTCTTCAATAGTTCCAAAAGGAACTTCGATACAAGTATATCCAAAATCGGTATAGGTAGATCTTAAAAATTGATGAATTTTTTGTGCTTGCTCAAAATCCTCATAACGCTCATTATCTGTTACATGAATTTCTTTCCACGGGGGTAATAAAAATACATAATCATAAGAATGTGAGGTACATGCTTCTATAAACTCTTTTGGATTTTTGGTATTGCTATACTTCATATATGCAACCACATCTGGAATGCCTCGGTCCAAAAAAATTCTTGAATGCTTGAGTGCAGTTGCCTCATTAAATTGATTAATGCGACCTTCTAGGAGTCGTTGGCTAAATAATACGGGATCTTCCAAAAATAATTGTGCTATGCCTTCGTTTTGAGCTTTTAATGTGACTGCCCTAGAAATTTCATGAAGACAAACTTCTCCAATACTTTCTAAATAATCAATAACGGTAGTTTTTCCAGTAGAAGGTCCACCAGTAATAACAATTTTGTGCTGTATCAATAGGAAAATTTTATTGCAAATTTCGTAATATTTAAGAGAATATGAAAATAATGTGTTCTACATTAGAATTGCATAACATTCTTTTTTTTAAAATGGAGGCTAACATGTATCTTTGGTAAAAATTAATTTTCATGAGTAATCCTACCGGAAGTGAGGAGTTTTATAATAAATTAAAGAAGCAATTAGCAGATACAGCTTTATGGCCAAGTGCCTATTTGTATAAATTTATAGTTCCTACACAAGAAGAAAAAATTGATCAAATTGAAACTATTTTTGATAATATGGGAGCGGTGATTAATAAAAAGGTTTCAAAAAATGGTAAATATACAAGTGTTTCTATAAACATCAGAATGAAAAATCCAGATCAGGTAATCGCCAAATATAAAGAGGTAGCAGGTAAGGTCGAAGGTGTAATTTCACTCTAAAATAAAATTATGTCTTTACTTAATTTTTAATTAAAGATTAATTACTTTATATAAACTACGTACACTTATAATATTTTAGTATTTTGCGACAAAATAATACAAAAGCAAATCTATCTCATTGCTCAAAGATCAAATTACACTAGTTACTACGTAGATTTAGTTTTAGAAAAAGAGCATTTAAGTCAAAAATGAGATGTGAATTTTACACATAAATTATTTATGGAAATTAACAATTTAGAATACAATACTGAGCGAGAAAAACTCATAATACCCGAGTATGGTCGTCATTTACAAAAAATGGTAAATCATGCCATGACTATTGAAGATAAAGAAGAGCGAAATAAAGTAGCAAAATCAATTATTGATGTCATGGGTAATTTACAACCTCATTTACGAGATGTTCCAGATTTTCAACATAAGCTTTGGGATCAACTTTTTATTATGAGTAATTTTAACCTAGACGTTGATGCTCCATATCCTCCTTTAACAAGAGAGAAACTAGAGGAACGACCAGAACCTCTAGAATATCCTCAAAATTTCCCTAAATATCGTTTTTACGGAAATAATATTAAAAGAATGATTGATGTTGCCAATAGTTGGGAAGACGGAGATTTGAAGGACGGCTTGATATTGACGATAGCAAATCACATGAAAAAATGTTATCTCAATTGGAATAGAGATACCGTAGAGGATAAAGCTATTTTTAACCATTTGTATGAATTGAGTGCGGGTAAAATAAACCTAAAAGGAAGTAATGAAGATTTGAGTAATCCTTCGGACCTACTAAGAACAAAGAAAAAATATGTGACTAAAAAGTCTAATAATTTTCGCGGACGCAAAAAACGCTATTAATCATTATTCTGTAATTAATATATGAGTACATTCCAAATAGAAGGAGGGCATAAACTCAGCGGTGAAATTACACCTCAAGGAGCAAAAAATGAAGCCTTACAAATTTTATGTGCAGTTTTACTTACCCCTGATAAAGTTACAATTTCTAACATACCCGATATTAGAGATGTCAATAAACTAATCGACATTCTAGGAAACTTAGGAGTTAAAATTCAAAAATTAGGTAAAGGCAAATTCTCTTTTATAAGTGATGAACTTAATTTGGAGTATTTGGAAAGTGAACAATTTAAAAAAGAGGGTAGTAGTCTTAGAGGATCCATAATGATCGTAGGTCCTTTATTAGGGCGATTTGGCAAAGGGTATATCCCTACACCTGGAGGAGATAAAATTGGACGCCGACGTTTGGATACACATTTTGAAGGTTTTATAAAATTAGGAGCAAAATTTAGGTATAATCGTGAAGAGCGCTTTTATGGGGTTGAAGCTCCAAAAGGACTCAAGGGATGTTATATGCTTTTAGACGAGGCCTCGGTTACAGGTACCGCCAACATAGTAATGGCAGCTTCACTAGCCCAAGGTACGACGACGATTTATAATGCAGCATGTGAACCCTATCTTCAACAGTTATGTAAAATGCTAAATGCAATGGGAGCCGATATCTCTGGTATTGGTTCAAACATGCTTACTATTAAAGGTGTTTCCGAATTAAAAGGATGTGAGCATCGTGTACTACCAGATATGATCGAAATTGGATCATGGATTGGGCTTGCTGCAATGACCAGAAGTGAGATAACTATCAAAAATGTAAGTTGGGAAAATCTAGGACAAATTCCAGATACATTTAGAAAACTAGGAATAACTTTAAATAAAGTAAATGACGATATTCACATACCAGCACATGCAGAAGGATATAAAATAGAAAGTTATATTGATGGTTCATTTATGACAATTTCTGATGCTCCTTGGCCTGGATTTACACCAGATTTATTAAGTATTGTCTTAGTAGTAGCTACACAAGCAAAAGGTGAAGTCATGGTGCATCAAAAAATGTTTGAAAGTAGATTGTTTTTTGTAGACAAACTAATAGATATGGGCGCTAAGATCATTTTATGTGATCCTCATAGAGCAACTATTATTGGGCATAATTTTAACTCTATTCTTAAAGCCACTACAATGGTATCTCCTGATATTCGTGCTGGAATTTCATTATTAATAGCAGCACTTAGTGCAAAAGGTACTTCTGTGATTCACAATATTGAACAAATCGATCGAGGCTATGAGAATATTGATGAACGTCTGCGCGCTATTGGTGCAAAAATAATTCGAACCGAGTAGGAAGTAGTAAGGATAAAGAGTAAGTATTCACCGATTAGTTAAGAAACTGATCGGTTTTTTTGTATTATTAGTTATTTCGGTTGGCCATAGCTAATAAAAAAGGATACTTTTTAAATAATTAAAGCCTCTTTCTTAAATCTTCTTAATGCTATGCTAATACTGGGTTAAACAGAGCTTTATGTTTGATAAAAACCCTAAAGTGAACTATCTTTTCAAAAAAAGAAAAATATATGGAAAGGATTTTAATTGCAGGAGCAAATGGTACTACAGGTAAACAAATTGTAAATTATTTAAAAGTCTCTGATAATTTTGTGCCCGTGGCAATGGTGCGTAAAGAGGAGCAAGTTAAAGAATTTGAATCGCAAGGTATAGAAACCGTTTTTGGAGATTTGGAAAAAGATCTATCCAATGTTACCAAAGGAATCGATAAAGTTATTTTTGCGGCTGGATCTGGAGGTGAAAAGGTAATAGAAGTAGATCAAGAAGGCGCCAAAAAGCTTATTGATGTATCCAAAAAGTCAGGAATCAAAAAGTTTGTTATGCTAAGCTCAATGGGAGCAGATGCGCCAGAAAAAGCCAATGAACTGCAAGAGTATTTAAAGGCAAAACATAATGCTGATGTATACCTCCGAGAAAGTGGTTTAAATTATACCATTGTAAGACCAGGGTCGCTTAATAATGAACAAGGAAATGGTAACATTATTTTAAATGCACATTTGGATAAGTCTGGAGAAATCCCAAGATCTGATGTGGCTAAAACGTTAATCAACTCATTAGAGGATGATCGTGCGAATAATACGACTTTTGAAATTTTGGAAGGTGATACACCAATAGCCGAAGCTGTAGTGCATGCCAATGAATAATCAGATAATCTTACTTACTAAAAAACACCTTAATTCTAAGAGTTAAGGTGTTTTTTAGTAATTTACTTTCAGTTAGCAGATACTTAATGTTAGTTTAACGAATCATTGATAACACTAGGCGCATATTTGCAAGAAAAAAATGAGCCTATTCTTAATAACTTTTGGAGCACTTTTCACTATCATGAATCCTTTAGGAACAGTTCCAGTTTTCATTGGATTAACAGATAATAACACAAAAAAAGAAAATGCAAAAATCGCTCTGTCAACTTGTATTAATGTTTTTTTAATTCTTATAATATCATTTTTTGGAGGCAGTTATATTTTATTAATTTTTGGAATAACCTTAGAATCTTTAAAAATTGCTGGAGGATTAATTATCGCCTCATCAGGTTTCGCTTTATTAACTGGTAAATTTAGTGAACATAAAGGAATGAAAAAATCTGGTGTCAAGAAGGATTTAAAAAATAGAGATGAGATTTCTCTAACCCCCCTTGCTATTCCTATGCTTGCAGGACCAGGAACGATATCTCTTTTAATTTCTTATAAACAAGACTATCAATCCTTAATAGACATGGCTATTATTATATGTGCAATATTGACAACTACGATAAGTATTTATGGGGTATTGCGCAGTTCTCAACTAATTGTACGTGGATTAGGAGCATCAGGGATTAATGCTTTATCCAGAATAATTGGTTTTATAGTAATTGCTATTGGAATTGAATATATGACATCTGCCATTCTTACAGTAGTAGAACGTTTAAACTTTTAAAAATTGATTAATTATTTTCTAATTGCTGTAGTATGAATAGCACCAATTGAGCTACTAGTTTAGCAGTTCGATTATCCTGATCATATATCGGATTAAACTCTACGATATCCGCACTAATTATTTTTTTTGAATCACATATGATCTTTAAAGTAGCTAAAACTATATCTGTAGAAAATCCTAAAGAAGAGGGAGCGCTCACTCCAGGAGAATACGCCGCCGAAAATCCATCCATATCTATAGTTAAATATACATGATCAACTGAATTTATAAAAGTATTCAAAACATTTTGTATACTATGTAGATTATAAAGATTAAACTCATGGTCCTCTATATATTGTACCTTAAGTTTATCGGCTGTTTTAAATAATTCTTTTGTATTCGATGCTCGGTTGATACCCAAGCATAAGTATTGAAAATTTTTTGTAAGATTTGAAATTTGATAGAAAGGAGTGCCAGAATTACCTTGATTCTCTATGTTGCGCAGATCAAAATGTGCATCAAAATTAATTATTCCAATTTTCTTATCTGGATATTTATGTTCGATTGCGCGATAATGTGCAAAGCTTACATCATGTCCACCACCAATGACCAAAGGAAAGATGTTTTTTGACAAGGTGAAAGAAAGCAACGCTGTCATTTCATCCTGTGCTTGTTCCAAGTTTTGATTGACACACTTGATATTTCCCAAATCAAAAAGCTGGGTATTTGTGGGTAAATGATTTGCTAGGGTACCCAAAACTTTGCGCACAGCTATAGAACCATTTGTTGCACCTATGCGTCCCTTATTGCGACGTACACCTTCATCACAATTATATCCCATTAATGCATATGATTGTGATTGATTAGTAATCAAATTCTGTGTAATCACATCGATACAGATAATTTTTTCATGAAGATAGTTCTTATGTTCAGAAACACGTCCGGTGTATACCGAAACGTCTGTTTTTTCATAATTTTGAAAACTAGGATTCATATTATTAATCATTTGTAAGGGTATTTAAAATCGTATCTTTTACTAAGTTTGGTAGCGTAATTTTGAGATTTGGTGTTCTTTCCATTTCTCTACGTATGGCAAATAAGGCCTCTTCATTTCTGGCCCATCCTCTACGTGCAATTCCATTATTAACATCATAAAAAAGCATGTTTTTTAATCTTCGAGATGCTTCTAGCGACCCATCAAGTACTAACCCAAATCCTCCATTAATGACTTCTCCCCATCCGACACCGCCACCATTGTGAATGGATACCCATGTAGCACCTCTAAAACTATCGCCTATAACATTATGAATCGCCATATCTGCAGTAAATTTACTACCATCATAAATATTACTAGTTTCTCGATACGGCGAATCCGTACCGCTCACATCATGATGGTCTCTACCCAAAACTACGGGTGCAGATAGCTTACCAGTTGCAATGGCTTCATTAAAAGCAGTAGCAATCTTAACTCGACCTTCTGCATCTGCGTACAAAATGCGAGCTTGTGAACCCACAACCAACTTGTTATTTTTTGCTTCTTTAATCCAAGTAATATTATCTTGAAGTTGTTGTTGAATTTCTATAGGAGCAGTGGACATTAATTCTTGTAAAATAGTAATTGCAATCTGATCTGTAGTATCAAGATCTTCTGTTTTTGCAGAGGTACATACCCAGCGAAAAGGACCGAAGCCATAATCAAAACACATAGGCCCCAAAATATCTTGAACATAAGAAGGATAATTAAAGTCAACCTTGTTATTGTGCATAACAGCTGCACCAGCACGTGATGCTTCTAATAAAAATGCGTTACCGTAATCAAAGAAGTAAGTTCCTTTTGCGGTATGTTTATTAATAGCAGCTACGTGTCTGCAAAGTGATTTTTGTACTAGGGTTTTGAAACGTTCAGGTTCATTACGTATCATACGATTAGACTCTTCAAAACTAAGACCAACAGGATAATATCCTCCTGACCATGGATTATGTAATGAAGTTTGATCGGATCCCAAGGTTACATAAATACCTTCTTTATCAAATGTTTCCCAAACATCTACAATATTACCCTTAAAAGCGATCGACACAACTTCATATTTCTTCATAGCGAACTTAACGCGAGACACCAGTTCTTTAAGTGTAGAGACAATCACGTCTACCCACCCTTGATCATATCTTTTTTGTGCAGCTTCTGGGTTTACTTCTGCACAAACAGTAATACAACCTGCAATATTGCCAGCTTTAGGTTGTGCACCGCTCATACCACCAAGTCCGGCGGTTAGGAATATTTTACCAGCAGATGATTCTTTGATATTTAACGTTTTTCTAAACGCATTCATAATGGTTATGGTAGTACCATGAACGATACCTTGAGGTCCAATGTACATGTAGCTGCCAGCTGTCATTTGACCGTATTGTGTTACCCCCAACGCATTGTATTTTTCCCAGTCATCAGGTTTAGAATAATTGGGAATCATCATGCCGTTTGTCACCACAACCCGTGGTGCTTCAGGTGACGAGGGAAATAGTCCCATAGGATGACCAGAATAAATATGTAACGTCTGTTCATCATTCATCGTTGCCAAATACTGCATGGTTAGTAAGTATTGTGCCCAGTTTTGGAAAACAGCTCCATTACCTCCATACGTAATTAGTTCTAAAGGATGTTGAGCTACAGCTGGATCTAAATTGTTCTGTATCATTAGCATGATACTCGCTGCTTGAATAGATCGCGCTGGATACTCGTTAATTGCACGTGCATACATTTTATATAATGGAATAAATCTATACATATATATACGTCCCCATTCATTAAGCTCTTCTATAAATTCTTGAGCTAGTTCTTCATGCCACTTCTTCGGAAAATATCGTAGCGCATTACGAATAGCTAATTTTTTTTCATCTATAGATAAAATCTGTTTTCTTTTGGGAGCTCTACTTATTGTCTCATCTACAGGTTGCTTTATCGGTAGCGCAGATGGAATACCTTGAAGTATCTGATCTTTAAATGTCATAAATCAATTTTTGCACAATTTTGTTACTAATATTTTATAACGATACATTGTTTTTTACGGGTTTACCATTCTTAAACACATGGGTAGGTTTAAGTTTACCTTGATGGTAAAAAATTTCGTTAAAGTGATTGGTTTTGAAAAGATTGAAATCCGCCAGAGCATTAGGGGCCAAAGTTCCTCTATCATCTAAATTTAGTGCTGCAGCAGCACGATACGTCATTCCAGCAAGTAGTTCTGCATTTGTTAACTTTTGAAAAGTGCCTAATATGCATGCTTGTAATAATAGATCGCCCATAGGAGCAGAGCCAGGGTTCCAGTCGCTTGCAATCGCTAGTCCTCCTCCTGCATCTAATATACGACGTGCAGGAGTAAAGTTACACCCTAATCCTATAGACGCGCCGGGTAATGCAACGGCAATTACGTTGCTATTTGCCAGAGATTTAATTTCTTTTTCTGTACTGGCCTCAAGATGATCTGCGCTTAATGCTTCAAACTCTATAGCAATTTCACTTCCGCCAGTGGTAAATTGATCTGCATGAACGGTAAGGTCAAATCCCATAGCTTTTGCTTGTACCAAATAAGGTTTAATAGTTGTTTGGGTGAACGCACTTTTTTCAATAAATGCATCGATGCGATGTGTTAATTTTTCTTGTAACAGTACAGGAAAAAGTGAGGTACTGATCTCATTAAGATACGCTTTGGCGGTGCCAGTGTAATCCTTGGGTACGATATGAGCGGCTAGACAAGTACTTATTAAATCAGCAGATACTTTTTGATTTGCCATTTGAATGGCACGTAGAATTTTTAACTCTTCTTGTATAGACAAGCCATACCCACTTTTTACTTCGATAGTAGTTATTCCAGCCTCTAAGAGACTCGTAGCACGCTGCGTTGTTATTATTGCCAATTCTTCTAATGAAGCCTTTCGGGTTTGTGTTACAGTATCCCAAATACCACCTCCAGTGTTTGCTATTTCCAAATAAGATTTACCTGCATTACGCATCGCATAGTCATTGGCTCTAGATCCCATAAAACAGATATGAGTATGAGCGTCAATTAAGCCTGGTATGCAAACATAATTGTCTTCTAACATAAATAGTTGAGCGTTAAATAATGATGCCTCTGTTTTTAACTCTTCAAAATCTGCTATTTTAATAATTTTTTTGCCTTTACATAAGATACCTACGTTTTTCAATACATTTAGGTTTTCATCTTGTAAAGAACCTTTAAGACTCAAATCTGTCATAGGCAAACATTGTGTTAAAGGTCCGACTAAAAGATATTGACTATTTGATTGTGTTTCATTAGGCATAAAATTCGAATTAAAAGGTTTCAAATAGCTCTGAGAATTCAGTTGTTAACGAATAGGCACTTTTATTAATAGATTTATCTACAGTAGTAATTATTGCTTTGGACTTAATTAGATTAATTCCAATCTCAATATCATCAGAAAAAACTCGATCCTGATCAGCAAATGAGACATGAGATCTTACCATTTTATGTACCTCATCTAAGAGCATACCTGATTTGAGAGGTTTTCTAAATTCGAAGGCTTGCGAAGCGGTAAGTAGCTCAATCGCTAGTATTTTTTCTACGTTTTCTAGAACTTGTATAGCCTTGCGACCACTTATTGATCCCATGCTTACATGATCTTCTTGCCCTAATGATGTTGGGATGCTGTCTGCACTTGATGGAAAACAAAGACCTTTATTTTCACTAGCTAATGCAGCGGTGGTATATTGTAAGATCATATATCCAGAATTTATGCCCGTATCATGCATTAATAATTTAGGGACACCAGGAGAATTTCCTTCTAAAGATAAATAAATTCTGCGATCAGAAATGTTGCCAATTTCGGAAGCGGCTAGGCACGCATAATCTAATGCCATTGCTAGAGGTTGACCGTGAAAACTACCTCCGCTAATTGTAAGTGTTTCATCAATAATTATAGGATTATCGGTTACAGAATTCAATTCGATTTCTACCAATTCTTTGAGATGTAGCCATGCATTTCTAGATGCTCCATGAACTTGAGGAATACATCTTAGAGAATAAGGATCTTGAACTCGATCGCAGGTACTATGTGCTTTCATAATTTCGGAACCTTCTAGTAAAGCTTTTATACGCTTTGCAACATGTATGTTGCCTTTGAAAGGCCGTAATTGATGTAGCTCTTCAAAAAAGGGTTTTACAGAGCCTTGTAAACCTTCGATCATCATAGCACCAATTATATCTGCTTGAGATAAGCAACTCTGTAGTTTTTCAATAACCTTTACAGCATGTGCAGCGATAAATTGTGTGCCATTAATTAGTGCGAGTCCTTCTTTTGGTCCTAAATCTAAACTTTTGAGATTATAGATAGAGAACAATTCTTGTGTTGTTATTATTTTGCCCTCATGTACAACTTTTCCTAAACCAATGAGAGGTAGAAACAAGTGAGATAGGGGAGCGAGATCGCCAGAGGCTCCTACGGAGCCTTGTGTCGGAACTACAGGAATTATATCATTATTGATATGCCATGCTATTCTGTTCGCCGTAGTTTCAGCAATGCCAGAATATCCTTTGGACAATGCATGTAACTTTAATATTAACATCAATTTGGCGATTTCACTTTCAATGGGAGCTCCTACACCAACACTATGACTCTTCAAAATATTGGTTTGCAGAATCTTAGTTTCGTCTTTGGATATTTTAGTGGTACACAAAGGACCAAATCCAGTGTTGATCCCATACACCGCATCACCTTTGGCAACGATTTGTTGAACTACGTTATTGTTTTTTTTTATTTTTTCACGAGTTTCAGCTGTAAGTCTAGCTGTACATGCACCTCGTGCAATCTTAAGTGCAAGACCAGCAGTTAAAAAATCCTCACCAAAATTAAAATAAGTTTTTGATTTTGACATACTTATAAATTTCATTAGCTACGGTCTAAGATAATAGCTATATTTAATACTTTTAAATACTATTTTTATCAATAATTAATACCCATGAGGCATCAGTTGGAATTACGTCACTTCAATTATTTTATTGCTGTTGCGGAAGAATTGCATTTCCGAAGAGCTGCAGAACGCTTGCATATCTCTCAACCTGGTTTAAGCCGACAAATAAAACAGATGGAGACAATTATTGGTGCAAAACTTTTTGTGCGTGATAAAAGAAATGTTGTTTTGACGACTGCTGGGGCGTACCTCAAAAAAGAATTGTCTCATATTCTTAACCATGTTGAGGTTACCTTAAAGCATACCGAGTTAATCGATAAAGGTGATTTGGGCGAAATAAGAATAGGGTTTTTGGGATCTGCTATGCAGCAAGTAATTCCTAAACTATTGGTGCAAACAAACAAAACACATCCCGATATAAAATTTTCTCTTGAAGAAATGTCTAACTATGATCAGGTCGAAAGCATCCTTAACGACACACTAGATCTTGGTTTTGTTCGTTTAGATTTTGTACCCGATCCTATAGCAAAAAAGGAGATCTTAACTGAAACATTTTCAATAGTTTTACCACAAAATCATCCATTAAATAAAGATCGTTTCGAGAATATTGCTCAGCTTAAGGACGAAAATTTTATTTTATTTTCATCGGATTATAGTTCTTTATATTTTGCTCAAATTATGAGTATTTGCCAAGATGCTGGATTTTCACCAAAAGTTTCTCACAAGTCTGTGCATGCGCAGACAATTTTTAAGTTGGTAGAAAATGGTTTGGGAGTAGCTATCGTACCGACATCCTTACAAGATGGTTTTGATTTGGACATTAAATGTTTTGAAATTCCAAAAATACCACAACGAGCCGTTCTTTCTATCATTTGGAGGAAAGATAACCGCAATCCTGTATTACCACATATCAAATCATTTCTATAAACGTATTAAGTCGTAGCAGGCATTTCGTAGTAAAATTGCTCTTCAATGATCGCTCCATCATGTACTTTAAAGACTCCCAATTCTTCCATTTGTGTGCGACCTTGATCTTTAAAAGTACAATCAAAACTCATTTTGCAACTAAAATAATTTTCTGCAATTAAAGGGTCCGAAATTTCGCCACCATGGTATTCTTCAACATTTGCATACCAATCTTCACTTTTCTTAGTGACCGCCTCTTTTCCTTTTGTAATTTCGTTGGGAACGCCTGGCATTTCTCGGCTTATAATGTCATTAGCATATAGTTCTTTAATAGCTTGCATGTTTTCTCCTTTTCTGCAGAGCTCTACTAATCGATGTGCGATTTGATGTGTATTCATAATTATATTTTTAAAGTTGTAATTTTAGTAAAAAATAGCACCTTTAAAATACAAAAAAATATAATAACGAATAATCAATTTATTACTGTTTAATTTATTATTGAAGCGCTTTTTTATAAGTACTCAAACAGCGTTCTCTAGCTTCTTTATGATCGACCATTTTAGCTGGATACTTATCGGTATTAAATTCTTTGACCCAAAGTTTAATGTATTCTTTATTTTTATCAAATTTATCTATTTGTGTGGTTGGGTTGAAGATTCTAAAGTATGGAGCAGCGTCTACACCGCTACCTGCAGCCCATTGCCAGTTGCCTATATTACTAGACATTTCATAATCCAAAAGTTTTTCTGCAAAGTAGGCTTCTCCCCATCGCCAATCAATGAGTAAATGTTTACATAAGAAACTAGCAACCAACATGCGTACACGATTATGCATATATCCAGTTTGATTAAGTTGTCTCATGCCAGCATCTACAAGAGGATAACCGGTTTTACCGTTCTTCCATTTTGCAAATTCTTCCTCATTATTGCGCCAATTTATGCGATCATACTTTTTTTTGAAAGCTTCTTCTTGAGTTCTTGGAAAGTGCCATAAAATTTGCATAAAAAATTCTCGCCAAATTAATTCGGACCAAAACACCTCATTTTTTTCTGCAATAGCCTTTTTAATCATTTTTCTAACGCTTACCGTACCAAATCGTAGATGCGGACCAAGATGTGAAGTTCCCTCGGTATTAGCTGGATAATCACGCGTTTCTTCATACATTTGAATCAGTGTAGGGGTCACGGTGTATTCTGGTACCTCTATGGTTGCAGATTTGAACCCCATATCATCTAAGCTTAGATTTGGTAATCGAGTATTTTGGTAGAGGTTTGAAAGGTACTGACTTGTATAATGAATTGTTAACGTTTCAGTTTCAAATTTGGATTTCCATTTATTTTTATAAGGTGTATACACTACATAGGGGTCACCGTCTGCTTTTACAACTTCATTTTTCTCAAAAATAACTTGATCTTTAAAAGTTGAAAACGCAATTTTATTATTAATAAGCACTTCTTTTATTTCATTATCTCTTTGGAGTGCATAGGGTTCATAATCATGATTGGTAAAGACAGCTTGAACGTCGTATGAGTTAATTAATTCTTTGAAAATTTTTATGGGAGTTCCATAAAACAAAGCTAAAGAACTATGGTGTTTTTCCTGTAATTCCTGTCGCATAGCTTGTAAAGAATTATAGATAAATGAAACTCTTGGATCTTCTTTGGGTAAATCATCTAGTATATTTTTATCAAAAATAAATACTGGAAGTACTGGATATTCACTCTTTAGAGCTTGTAAAAACCCTATGTTATCATCAAGTCTGAGATCTCTTCTAAACCAAAAAACAGTAACTTTTTTCGCCATTTTTTAGCTTAAATTTAAAGTGGATAATCCACCGTCAACACCGAGAACCTGACCTGTAATCCAACTACTCTTTTCGCTTAGTAGAAACGTCGCTATATTAGCAATATCCTTTACATTACCTACTCGTTTTAAGGGATGACGTTCATCCATTTTTTCTCGTTTTTTATCATTACCAAGTAAGCGACTGGCCAATGGTGTATCTGTTAACGATGGAGCGATCACATTGACACGCATTGCTGGTGCATACTCTGCAGCTAATGCTTTAGCAAAACCTTCAATAGCCCCTTTTGCTGCGGCAACACTAGTATGAAAAGGCATTCCCACCTTTACAGCGACAGTGCTAAAAAATAATAAACTTGCTTGGTTAGATTTTTTGAGCCTGGGTAATATGGTATGCAATGTTTTTACAAGTGATAGAAAATTTATATCCATATCACTACTAAAAGTGTCAGGATTCAACATGTGAAATGGTTTGAGGTTGATAGTGCCTGGGCAATATACAAAACCGTCTAAAACATCTGGTAGTAAATTTATGTCTAGTTCATCGGTAGCACTGTCAAAGGGAATGTGTGTGACTTCTAGCTTACCTAAAGTTTCTGAAGTTCTAGAGGCAACAAAAACTCTATGTTCTTTTAAAAGTTGACTCGCAAGTTCAAAACCAATGCCGTGACTTCCGCCTATTAATAGAATATTTTTCATTGTAGTTAGTTTAAAATATCTTGTTTTAGTGTAGTTTTAAATGTACTGGTTGTAGGTTCATTGTATGTACCAAAAAGTTCAATTAATTTTTGCTCTCTGTAATTAAAAATTTCCTGTAATTTGGGCTTAACTATAATAGGATGTGCGAGACGACCCAACATTCCAAATGGAAGCTTGTAATCTACAATATCTTCCATCAAAACACCTCCATCAATTTCTTTAATGAAATGTTTGTGATGCCAGAGCGCATAAGGACCAAATCTCTGTTCGTCTACAAAATATTCATTTTTTAAGACATGTGTAATTTCGGTAACCCATTTCGTTTTAATACCTGCTACAGGTGTAACCAAGTACTGAATTATTTGACCAGGATACATGGAGCGATCTGCACCGCCAATAATCTTAAAACCCATATAATCGGGAGTGATTACTTTTAGGTTAGCTGGATCTGATAGAAAATCCCAAGCTTTTTCCAAGGTTATAGGTAGTTTTTGTTGACTTTTTAGAGTATATATTTTCATAATAAATCACTTTGATGTAAAGGTATCGACTATTTGTTTAACAATTACAGTTAATTTGTTAAACAAAAACTAAAATTAGTATACTATGCACTTAAGTTTTTCATTTTGTAATGATTTCAATAGTGTGATAGTTAACATTAGATATTTAAGCATCTTTAGATACATCCGTTATAATAAGTGAATTGTGGGTTTAAATGAATAGGTTAGTTAAAAATAGATTCATTTCGATAGAATTTACAATAATCAATTTTCAGACATAATTTAGAAACAAGGGTATTGCTAAATTTAATTTTTGTTTATCAAAGTCCACTATATCTACTACACTATAGGTTTAATTTAAGGTTTTGTTAACCTTTTTAGAGTTATTGATCTGTATTTTCGTAAAACCATAAGTAATTATTTAAATTTAAACACAATGAAGAATATTATTTTACTAGTTACAGCAGTACTTTTAAGTGCAAGCCTTGCTGCTCAGGTAAAGACTCCTCAACCAAGTCCGACGTCAAAAATTGAACAAGTTATTGGTCTCACAGATGTTACCTTATCGTATTCAAGACCAAGTATGCGTGAACGTTCTATTTTTGGTTCTCTTGTACCTTTTGATAAATTGTGGAGAACGGGAGCCAATGAAAATACTAAAATAACATTTAGCGACGATGTTAAAATTAATGGATCAGAGCTAAAAAAAGGAACGTATGCTATTTTTACGAAGCCCGCTAAAGAAAGTTGGGAAGTTATATTTTATACCGATGTTTCGAATTGGGGAACTCCGCAAAAGTGGGATGAAGCTAAAGTAGCTTTAAAAACTACAGCCAAAGTTGCTACTTTACCAATGAAAGTAGAGACTTTTACAATCATGTTTAGTGATTTTAAAATGGATAGTGCTAAACTTAATTTTATTTGGGAATCTACTGAGGCAGTTTTGGATATCGAAGTACCATCAAAAAAAATAGCCGAAGAGAGTATACAAAAAGCGCTTGCTGGACCTACAGCAAATGATTATTATCAAGCTGCAGTTTTTTACAAAGAAACAGGTAAAATGGATAAGGCCAAAGAATATATTGATAAGGCTGTAACCATGCGAAAAGAACCAGCCTTTTGGGTTTACAGACAGCAATCATTAATTCATGCAGCTACAGGAAATAAGGAACAAGCAATTAAAGCTGCCCAGAAATCATTGGAGCTTGCAGAAAAAGCTGGAAATGCCGATTATGTTAAGATGAATAAGGATTCATTAAAAGAGTGGGGAAGCTAGTTGTTTTCTCAAGTAAAGTTATAAAAAAAGCGGCTATTAGCCGCTTTTTTTATGTGTTCTTACAAAATTATTATTCTTTCATTCTCTTAATAAATATCAACTGATATATACCACTTCAATTTTATACATCTTATTATTTTGAATGATTATTAAGGTTATTTACTTATACTATAGCTTTTTGTGAATTTGAAGTGTTTGAAAACATTTGAATAACAAATGCTATGGTTATAACGACAATACAACCAAGAACATTTAGCCATAAAAAGGGCATAATATCAAACAGCCAAACACCAATTATGATTATTTGTGTTATAATAGCCGCTATAAATGTCGCATTAGATTTAATATATTTAAAAAAGAATGCTAGAAGAAAAATACCTAATACATTACCATAAAATATCGATCCTATAATATTAACTAGTTGAATTAAATTGTCAAATAAGTCTGCAATACATGCAACCGATATGGCAATCACGCCCCATAGTAGCGTAAAAAATTTAGAAGCTTTAACATAATGCTGTTCACTTTTTTGAGTGCCTACATTGCGTTTGTAGAGATCGATAACTGTCGTAGATGCTAGTGCATTAAGTTCTGATGCCGTAGATGACATAGCTGCAGATAAAATCACAGCTAATAGCAAACCAATAATTCCTCGAGGTAAGTTATTTAAGATAAAATGAATAAAAACATAGTCTTTGTCATTAGTTTTTATAATTGGGTTTGCTTGCGTGATGAGAGCTTTTGCTTTTTCTCTATTTTCTCGTTCTTTATCGTTTAAATCAGCAATATCGTTTTTAAGTTGCTTTTGTTTATCACCATTCATGTATTCGGTAATAAGAACTTTTTTTTGAAGGTGGATTTCAGCTTGATCCCGTTCTAATTCTTGATACGCATCAGAGAAAGAAGAAGTACTTACAGCAGCTTGAGCGGCAGGATTAAAATTTAAAGGAGAAGTATTAAATTGATAAAAAACAAAGACCATAACTCCCACAAGTAAAATAAAAAACTGCATGGGAACTTTTAAAATTCCGTTGAAAATTAATCCTAGCTGACTTTCTCTAATTGATTTACCAGTTAAATACCTTTGTACTTGACTTTGATCGGTTCCAAAATAAGAAAGTGCTAAAAATGAACCACCTATAATACCACTCCAAAAAGTATAACGATTATTAAAGTCAAATGAGAAATCTAAAATTTCCATTTTACCACTAGCGCCAGCAATATCAAGAGCATCAGTAAAAGTTATACCTTCAGGTAAATAGGATATAATACTAAAGAAAGCTATAAACATTCCTAAAAATATAATACCCATTTGTTGTTTTTGTGTAACACTAACTGCTTTTGTTCCGCCAGATACCGTATAAATAATCACCAAAATACCAATAATGATGGTTAAAATTGTAAGGTTCCAACCTAAAATTGCAGAAAGGATAATAGCTGGTGCAAATATTGTAATCCCTGCTGCTAATCCACGTTGTGTTAAAAACAATATGGCTGTTAAAGTTCTGGTTTTCTGATCAAATCTACCCTCCAAAAACTCATAAGCCGTATACACATTCATTTTATGATATAGAGGAATAAATATCATACATATTATTATCATTGCTATGGGAAGACCAAAATAAAATTGAACAAACCCCATACCACTATCAAATGCTTGTCCTGGAGTAGATAAGAAGGTAATAGCGCTAGCCTGTGTAGCCATAACCGATAAACCGATAGTCCACCATTTTGATGTATTATCTCCTTTTAAATATTGTTTTACCGTTGTGCTACCGCGGGTTTTCCAAACGCCGTAAAGTACAATAAAGGCTAATGTGCCAAGCAAAATTATCCAATCTATTAGTTGCATAGTGTTATTTGAAATTAATAACTATAAGTAAGTAAAGATAATTTATGATCCAAAAATTGTAGAGACCATATAAAACATAAGAATGTATACCGTGTTTATTATGAGTACCAGTGTATATTCTTTTTTCCAGATGAATTTATTTTCCATAGAAAGTTGTTTAAATAAGTTGTTATTTACCCAAGGATATTAGATTTGCAAATAATCTATAAGCACCAGAGACTCCAGCAGGAAATTCTCTAAAGAAACTCAGTCCTGTATATATATAATTCCCCTTGCCGTAGCTTGCGATTAATAAACTTCCTTTTTTTGAGGATTCGCCAGCGTCATTTAAAGCAAAAATAGGCGTATATTCTTTGGACCATTTGTTCGGGAAATATAAACCTCGTTCTTGAACCCATCCATTAAAATCATCTTGTGTTATTTTATTAGGCTCATTTAGTACTGGATGTGCAGGATCAATAAATGTTACAGTTGCATGTTCATCGGTTACGCGATCTCTAGAGACTTGAATAGGGTATGGCCCTATATTTTGATTAACCTTAAGACCTCTATTGGTATTGTATTGTACAATTAGATTCCCTCCATTTTTAACGTATTCTAGAAGAATATCTTGCTTAAATTTCAATGCTTCAACTATATTGTATGCACGTATACCCATTACTATCGCATCATATTTTGATAATGCACTGGTTGAAATTTCTTCTGGAGCTATTGTTGTGACAGTATATCCAATTTGCATTAAACTTTGTGGTATCACATCACCTGCACCCTCAATATATCCAATATTTTGTCCTTTTTTCTGAATATCTAATCGTACAACTTTAGTTTTTGCAGGTAATAAAACTGTTTGATTAGGAATATGATCATACTTAATATGCGTGAGTGCATTGCTGTATATTTGATCATTCACCTTGGCTATTGGCTGAATAGTTCCTTCACTTTTATTGTCGGGCGGAGTTAAAAGAAAAGTAAATTGTTGTTCTTGACTCTTCTTGGTATTGCTAAAAGTATGCTTTGTAGGAGTTACTTTCCAACCGGTTGGAATTGTTAGACTTAAAGTTCCTGAAATATTATCTCGCTGCGGAAGCAGTGTTACTTGTATTTGTTTTGCTTTACTCTCATTATAAATGATTACTTTCTCGCTAAGCGCAACTGCAACTTGTGGCACTATTTCTAGCGGTTGATAAACTTCTCCTTTTACAGGATCATTTTTCTTGAAAACAATGTCTCGGGTAAAAGTTAGTAGTTGATCTCCCATTTTAATAGAAAATATAGCCTTAAGATCTTTTGATGTTTCTGGTTGCCCAATTAAATTTCTATCATCAACGCGATACATACCTAGGGTCCCTTCATTATTTAACCAATACGGGTTAGTGTTTTTTATAATCGTTGGAAGAGTTAAGTTGATAGTATGGTTTATAGATACATTAGCATCGAGATTTTTATCGATAACCTCCATTTGATTATTTGGTGCAATGTTTACTTTTTGCAAATGCATTGTCTGTGTACTTCTATTGATTGCTTCAATATCAATGTTTAAAGCATCACCAGGAGTTGTTAGTGGTGTTTCTGAAACAGCTTCTAGATAGAGACCGCTCGCAGCAGCTATGATTTCGGTAATTTCATTGATCTTAATGGTTTTCCAATGAGTATCTTCCAATTTTTGAATTAGCGAGTAGGCTTGAAGCAATTTTGGAATTGATTTTTCTGGAGCATTAAAATCATATTCATTCTGTACACTAGTCAAAAGTTGATAAATTGGCTCTCCGTTTTTGACACGTTTCCAGGTTGTATCGATTCCTTCAAATATAGACTCTTTTTTACTAGGAAGCTCACCATTAATTAATTCTAAGTACTCCAAGTTAATACCTCTAGTTCCTGTACTACCAAATCCTTGAGATTTATGTTGACTTCGACTTAAAGAAGCAATTTCAGTATTAGAAAGGCCTAAGGCGGGATAATAGATACCAGTATCGACGGTCAAGAGATTTTTCTTATCCGCTTTATTAAACTTTTCTTGACTTCCATAAAACCACCAAGAGGTATTAAAAAACTGTCTTTTGGCTTGCCAAGTGGTTGTATAATTAAGTTGATCTGAAAATTTTTCTGAATCAGAAGAAATATCAAAGGCTTCTACGCTAAGCATTGCCGAGGAGGTATGATGCCCATGTGTTGATCCAGGACTTCTGTGGTCAAATCTATTGATGATAACATCGGGTTTGAATTTTCGAATAGCCCAGACCACATCACTTAGTACATCTTGTTTGTTCCAAATGGATAGGGTTTCATCGGGATGCTTAGAATACCCAAAATCGTTTGCTCTGGTGAAGAGCTGTTCACCGCCATCAATACGACGTGCAGTCAAAAGTTCTTGTGTTCTAATTACTCCCAAAAGTTCTCGTATTTCTGGACCAATTAAGTTTTGACCACCGTCACCTCGTGTTAACGATAGATACGCTGTACGAGCATTTTGTTCGTTTGCTAGATAAGAAATTAAACGTGTATTTTCGTCGTCGGGATGCGCTGCAACATATAAAACAGAACCTAAAAAGTTTAGTTTCTCGATTGCTTTATAAATCTGAACGGCATTTAATTTGTTTGGTTGTTGAGCGTTACTATTTGTGATTCCAAGGGTTAACAGGATACAAACCGTAATAAAAAATCGCATAGTAGTTTTAATTTAGGATATCCTCAAATATATAAAGATATTAAACGAGCATTAATGCTTTAAGGATTCTTTAACAGTTTGAAAAGGTTATTAAAATTTACTATAGTACTATTTTTTGCGTTCTACAAATTCTAATTGATCCAACTTCACATTTGTGGTAAATATACCGTAGTTGACAATGGCTTTATTTTTTTCAATAGTATCAATAGATCCTATCGATTTGCCATCGATCATACGTACCCGATCTCCAACTTTTAAAACTACTTTTGGTTTTTTAGTTTCTTGTTCTACTTCCTTTTTCTTTTCTTCTTTCTTTTTAACACGAATAACCGCTACTTTCTTTTCAACCTCTTTTTCAATTTTCTTTACGGCTACTTTTTCTTTACGTTGTTGATTTACAGTTTGTTTTTTACGTTTGGAGTTTTCAACCTCTACAACCTTTAAAAATTCATTAATAAGATCGCGTTTCTTTTTATTATTAAAATATTTTTCACTTAAGTCATTAATTTTTTGACCTAAATAAATCATGCGTTGATTGCTATCGTATAGTTCTTGATAACTTTCTAGTTTTTGTTGTATACGTTGATTTATTTTATCTAATTTTTCTTTTTCTTCTAACGCCTTTAATTCTTTAGTTTTTAGAGAAGATGTAGTTTTTTCTAGTTTGGAGCGTTCTTTTTGTAAATCGGCAATACTTTTATCAAAACGAATTTTGCCTCGCTCTACTTTTTTCTTAGCTTTATTAATAAGACTATAGGGAATTCCATTTTTTTGTGCTACTTCAAAGGTAAAGGAACTACCAGCTTCACCCAGATGTAATTTAAATTTTGGTTCCAAAGTCTTTGCGTCAAATAGCATATTTGCATTAGACATGTAAGGAAGCTCATTTGCTAACATTTTTAAATTAGCGTAGTGGGTAGTTATAATGCCAAAGGATTCACGGTCATAAAAAACTTCTAGAAATGCTTCGGCCAGAGCACCTCCTAATTCTGGATCACTACCAGTACCAAACTCATCGATTAAAAACAACGTTTTATCACCACATTTTCTTAAAAAATATTTCATATTTTTAAGTCGATAGCTATAAGTACTCAAATGATTTTCGATAGATTGGTTGTCTCCAATATCCGTAAGTATTGTATCAAATAAACAAACTCGACTATACTCGTGTACTGGTATTAGCATACCACTTTGTAGCATTACCTGTAATAACCCTATGGTTTTAAGTGTGATACTCTTTCCTCCAGCATTGGGGCCCGAAATTACAATGATGCGATTATTTTGGTCTAAAGTTATGCTTTGCGGAAAAGTTTTTTCGTTTTTTGAAATATTATTAAGATACAATAGGGGATGATAGGCCTCTTTTAACTGAAGCTCTCTATTTTTGGAGATCTGAGGTAATATTGCATTCAATTTTTTTGCAAATTTGGTTTTAGCAGCAACAATATCCATATCACTTAGATATTCCTGATATTCTATCAATAAATCACTATGTGGTCTTAGTTGATCGGTAAGTGCTTTTAGTATTCTTACAACCTCTTCACGCTCTTCATATTCGAGATTCGTTAATTCTCTACTGTACTGCAAGGTAGCTTCTGGCTCAATATAAACAATACTTCCTGTCTTAGAATTACCCATGATAGCACCCTTTACTTTACGTCGGTACATGGCTTTTACAGCAAGAACACGTCGATTATCAACTACGCTTTCTTTAATTTCATCGAGATATCCTAGATTATTATATTTTCCTAAATCTCTACCAAAGCTACCATTGAGCTTACCTTGTACGAGATGAATATCCTTTCTTAAATTTGCTAATACAGGCGATGCATCATCTTTAATCTCACCAAATTTATCTAAAATAGAAGTTATTAATTTGATAATTACATCTGTATATGGTATTAAAAAAGAGCGTTCTGAAAGAGTAGGGTAAAGATCGCTTCGTTTTTTGAAAAAAGCTAATAGTGAATTGGTTGATTCACTTAGAGTAACTAATTTTTTAAGATTAAAAGCTTCCAAAAAAGCATTTTCTATTTTGAGAAGTTTTAATTCACCATCGATCGTATCAAATCCATGATTTGGTATTCTACTGTCTTGAAGATATGAGGACTTGTATTCATTAACCTGATATAAGCCTGCTCTAAGATCTTTAGTATTGGTAAAAGGTTTGATCTGTTGAGCTTTAAGTTTTCCTTGATCAGTAGTACATAATTCGATAATGTGCTCTAGTATAGTATCAAATTCAAGATCATTCAGTGTTTTTTCAGAAATACGAATCATATAGTTGTGGAGCCCTTTTTTTTAAATTATATTCAGGGTTAGAAATAAATGAACACAAAAATAAACAAATCCCATTATTATATACCTTTTATATGGATGTAAAAATTGAAAAGAGTTGGAAGAAAATTTTGCATGATGAATTTAATAAGCAGTATTTTAAATCACTAATAAAGTTTGTAAGAGAAGAATACTCAAAGCACACTTGCTATCCAAAAGGAACCGAAATCTTTTCTGCTTTTGATTATTGTAGCTTTGAGGATGTTAAGGTTGTCATTATAGGACAAGATCCTTATCACGGAGTGGATCAAGCTAATGGACTTTGTTTTTCTGTTAA
The DNA here is from genome assembly GCF_042434915.1 of Aquimarina rhodophyticola. Classification (GTDB taxonomy): domain Bacteria; phylum Bacteroidota; class Bacteroidia; order Flavobacteriales; family Flavobacteriaceae; genus Aquimarina. The sequence continues at coordinate 1,423,197 of NZ_CP170198.1, read as the reverse complement.
AGACCATATTTCAAAACCTCCTTCATTAATCAATATATTTAAAGAATTAGAGGAAGATCTTGGAATTAGTATGCCAAATACAGGTAATTTAGAACGTTGGGCTAAACAAGGAGTTTTATTATTGAATGCCACACTAACTGTACGTGCTCATGAAGCTGGATCACATCAAAAAAAGGGATGGGAACAATTTACCGATGCTGTGATTGAAAAATTATCAAACGAAAAGGAAAATCTTGTTTTTTTACTTTGGGGAGGATATGCCCAAAAAAAAGGTAAGAAGATTGATGAAAGAAAGCATAAAGTTCTTAAAAGCGGACATCCTTCTCCCTTGAGTGCCAATCGGGGCTATTGGTTCGGGAATAAGCATTTCAGTAAAGCAAATACATATTTAAATGAGAAGGGCATAGAACCAATAAATTGGTAGTTATGCAGCTTTTGCGATTTCTAAATCTTTAGAAACTTTTGGAGTTACCTTGGTAATACGAATTTTTTTCTGGGGTTTTTTAGTATCACCTTCTACAGATTGAACACTAAATTTCAATAAAATAAAATTGATCAATAAAAGACCACCAAGAATGCTTAGAAACGTTGCCATAATACTTTGTTTATTATTTATTAGATGCTTAAACTACAATATGGTTGCGTGTACGTTAGTAAAATATTTTTGGGGTAAGGTTGTGCAAATTTAAAATTATAATTTAATTATTAAAGCTTTTACCCAAAAAAATCATAACGTACTTTCAAATGTTCGTTTAAGATTTGTTGCTAGACATACTAGAACTAAAATTGTACCATTTTTTTAGTGAATGATGTTTTATTATCGAATTGTGGTTAGAAAGAGTAAAAATAAAATCATGTGTTCAAAGTATTTCCTTGAAGGGTAGGTTTTTGTAATGGTTAATTATCAGATTTTAATCAAATGTGTGCAATAGATCTTTAGGCGGTACAGTGGAGGATATAATATTAAGTTTAATTAATTTTTCCTGAATTTCGTTTAAAATATGTGGAGAAAGTGTAGATTGACTCCACAGTGTTAAGGTTAACCATTTTTGAATATCTGATAATTTTTGTTGGTATCGTTTGGATAATATAGTATCAATTGCTGGATGGTTTTTAAAACTTTTTGTTTGTTTGTTTATAATTGATAAGATAGTTTTAATATCATTTTCACAATTTGTTAAAACATCTTCTCTTACCGCGATTACAAAGCAGGGCCATGGTGTAGGACAATCAGCAATATGTCTAAAAACACCACTGTCTACTAATGGTTTTGTAGTAAAATGTTCCCACATGAAATAATCTGAAGTTTGATTTGCTAGAGATTCAATAGCACCATCTAAGTTTTTTACGACTTTAAAATCCAAATTCTCGGGTTTCCAATTGTTATTTTCGGCATTAATATATGCCATTAAATGAGAGCCCGAACCAAAACGACTTATAGCTGCAGTTTTATTTTCTAGTTCATTAAGATGTTCGAATTGTGAATTTGCATCCACATGAATACCCCAAATCAAAGGTGATTGAATGTAAGTTTGTACAATTTTTGAGGGATTTCCTTCTATACAATCTTTAATAATACCTTCGGTTAAAATTATGGCAATATCAATTTCTTTATTTCGAAGTGCTTGACACATAGCACCTGTACCACCTGGAAAATCTTTCCATGTTAAATCGATATTTTGTTTTGAAAACTTTTGTTCTTCGATACACATATGCCATGGTAGATTGAAATGTTCTGGAACTCCACCAACCGTAAACTTTTTCATAAAGATCTAATGTTTTAGCATTTTTAATGTTTTTAATCGATTATAACTGTTTAAAAACGATTAAATAGATAAATTTATTTTATATTTGGAGTACAATTCTTATCTGTATAGGATTGTAGCCTACTCTTTAAAACCTACAATGATGATTAAACATTATATTAAGAATACATCCAATGTATTTAAAGAATTTAGATTTAAAAATATTTCAATTGATATTGGAGTTATCATAATCGTAGCCTTACTTTTAATTACCAATTTAATAGTTAGTTTACAGGTTTTGTTTGGTTGAAAATTTATTAGGTCGCATGTACTTTTGATAAATATCGTATTATCTCATACTGAGATCGTATTGATTTATCACCTTTTACTTGCTCTGTATAGGTATTAGTTTCTTCTGCATCCTGATAGCGTGCTTTTACATTATCATTAAGCTGTAGATTTAGTATAGTTTTTAGTTCTTCCTTCAGTTTTGTGTTATATATAGGTGTTAGCACCTCTATTCGATTGTCAAGGTTTCTGGTCATCCAATCTGCACTCCCCATATAAAGTTGCATGGTATTATTGGCGTTAAAAAGATAGATTCTTCCATGTTCCAAAAAACGATCCAACACACTAGTTATAGTAATGTTCTCGCTTATTTCCTCAAGTCCAGGAACTAGACATGAAAAACCGCGAACTAAAAGTTCTATTGTGACACCAGCATTACTAGCATCGTAAAGCTTATTAATAATTTGTTTATCTTCTAGACTATTAAGTTTTGCTTTTATTCCTGAGGATTTTCCGTTCTTTGCATTTATTATTTCTTGATCAATCAGATTTTCAAAAGTGGCTCTGGTATTAAAAGGTGATATTAATAGATGTTTAGGTGTAGGAATTAACAATTTACCAGAAAGAATTTTGAAAACTTGAGATAGATCTTTTGTTATTTTGGGATTAGCTGTAAACAAGCCGTGGTCACAATAAATTTTTGATGTTTTTGCATTAAAATTTCCAGTACCTATATACGCATATTTTACACTTTTACCATCTTCTTTCCGTTTTACTAATAATATCTTTGAATGTACCTTTATTTTGGGATAACTGTAATATACATTTGCTCCTTTATCTTCAAATTTCTTACCCCATTTTAAATTATTTTCTTCATCAAAACGTGCTTTAGCTTCTACAAAGACAGTCACTTTTTTGCCATTATCTAATGCTGTAAGTAATGCAGTTGTGAGTGCAGATTCGTCTGCAACTCGATATAGTGAAATTTGTATTTGAGTAACATTGGGATCAATCGCGGCTTGATTTATAAAATTTTGAACATAATTGAATGACATGTATGGAAAATGCACCATTTGGTCTTCGTTTGCAATAACTTCAAAATAGTCTTTTGTCGATTCGAAAGCACGATGCTTAATTGTTTCTAATTCTGGAAAGCTTAAAGTAGTATCATTTTTCGGATTTGGAAAACTAAAAAAATCGCTAAAATTATGATATTTCCCTCCGGGCATCATATCGATTTTTCCTAATCCCAAAACTTGTTTTAATTTTTTCTTTATATTTTTTGGCATACCCGTATCATAAAGTAATCGGGTAGCTTGTCCATCTTTACGTTGATTTAGAGATGCTTTTATTTTTTCGGCGAGTACACCTTCAAACTCATCTTCAATATATAATTCGGCGTCTCTTGATAATTTTATTTCGTAGCATCCACTAATTTCTTCATCCTCAAAAAGGAGGGTAATGTTGGATTTAATAATGTCATCGATGAACGTGATATAGGATTTATCATTTTCTGAAGGAAAGCATACAAACCTCCCGATTTGTTGGGTTGGTAAATTTACAATTCCCAAATTTTCAGAGTCTTTAAATACAACAACGAAATAAAGAAGGTTATTGTCAAGAAATAAAGAAGTATCATTTGAAGGCGAAATTATTTTTGATTCGATATGGGGTAAAATTTTTCGAATAAAAAATTCTGTCGCATAGGCGGACTGATTAAAATCAAACTTTTTGTCTGAAACGAGATAGATGTTATTTTCAGCCAATTGTGGGATTAACTCTCGATAAAAGATATTTCCGAAGCGTTCCTGTTGTGCTTTAACTCTTTTAAGTATTTCTTTTACTTGTTTATTAGGCTTTAACGCAAGATTTTTACGAATTTGTTTGTCAATTTTTTTGATTTGACGTAATCTAGAAACGCGAACTCTAAAGTATTCATCCAAATTAGAAGAAAAGATAGCCAAGAATTTTAGACGTTCGTACAAGGGATTGTTTACATCTTCGGCTTCTTGCAATACACGTTCATTAAAGCTTAACCAGTTAAGATCTCTATGTCTGTAAGGATATTTATCTGTCATATAATTTTTTAGAATTACTATAGCTAGTAAGAAACTTAAAGTTATTTAATAAAATTAGGGTTACATTACTAAGATGCAAATTACAAGTTCAGAAATGTATTACTTTAAAGTTTACGTTAAATTCTACTAGAGTTCAACAATTTTATTCAATGTAAGCTGTATAAGTTGATCAATTGTTTTTGCAGAATTTTTGCTAAAAAGCCCTGTAGCTCTATTGGCTACAATAGCATTAAGTGATATAGCTTTGTGACCTAAAAGTTTTGCTAAACCGTATATTCCGGCGGTTTCCATCTCAAGATTGGTTATGATAGCGTCTTGATAAGTAAAACTAGCTAACTTCTTGTTCATAAGAGAATCCTTAAGTGGCAATCGTAACACTCTTCCTTGCGGTCCATAAAATCCAACATTGGTTACCGTTATTCCTTCTTTTATAGTTTCATCTACAAAGTGGGAGAGTAGTTCTTTATTTGCAGCCACAACATAAGGTTTTGACTTATTTTGATCCCAATCGAGATGAGTATGTAGGGCTGTTGATAATTTTTGGTTTTGTATATCTTCACTTTTATAAAAATGGAGTAAGCTATCAAAACCAATACCGTAAGAAGAGGCTATAAAACTATCTACGGCAACAGTTGGTTGTATGGAGCCAGAGGTTCCTATTCTAATAATAGTTAGAGGTGTAAACTTATCGTTAAGGGTTCTTGTTTTGAGGTTAATATTCACAAGTGCATCTAATTCATTAAGAACAATATCGATATTATCTGTTCCTATTCCCGTTGCGATTACAGAGATCTGTTTACCCTTATAAAAACCTGTTTGTGTATGAAATTCTCTCTTTTTAACAATATGATCAATCGTGTCAAAATATTTGGTAATTTCTTGAACGCGATCTGGATCTCCAACGGTTATAACCGTAGGTGCTAGTTGTTCTGGTAATAAGTTAAGGTGGTATATACTCCCATCAGAGTTGAGTATTAATTCTGATTCTGCTATTTTCATTTTATAATTTCATCAAATTATGAGTATCATTATTATACAAATAATGATATTTATTTACCCCACCATAGTACCAATCGGAAGCGGTGGTGTTGTAAAAATTCTTTTTTTCTAAGAGCGCAAGATGTCCTCTTTCAGAAACTATCAATTGCTCTTCTTTTTGATCGAGGAACTGAAAAAGTTTTGCGATAATTCTTTTCATTTGCATGTCTCCATATCCATAAAAACCTTGATATTCTAGGGCATAGCCCATAAGTTGTTTCATGTTTTTAATCTGATAGGTGTTCACCATCTTTAGGATGTTCATTTCTAAACTGTTTAATCCTGTTTTAGAATTGGGGAAACGCTCCAAATGTGCTTTAATACATATTGATAAATAATCAAAGGAGGAAGCAACTGTTATTTGCCCTTTAAGTTTTTTAGGATTCTCTTCACAGTACAGCGTCCAAATATGAGAAGCCAATTCTAAATCATCAAGGGAAAGTTTTTTTTTAGATTTTAAATGACTAATCAATTGTTTATCACTTAAATCAGTTAACGCAAAATAATTTGATTCTCCAGCTATACGACCACTACAAACGAGATATATAGGGGTGTCTCCAAAGCCTTTACGTAACAATAGACTAATTGCAGCAATCATATTTATATGGCAAAATAAGTCATACTCAAACCACAAAATAATCTCTTGGTATGAAGTCTTAGTATCTAGCTTAGACAATTGGGAGACAAATTTTTGTTCGTAGTCCTTGGGCGTTATTCTATAATACTTGTGTAGAAATTTTTTTCTACTATTCAAGGATTCTAATGACTCTGTATGAATAAGTGTAGGTCCTTCACATAACATTTCCCTCCAAACAAGGCACTCTCCATCAATTAGTTGTAATTGATGAAGACGCTCTGTTAAATAATCACCATTAGTAATATGTAAAACATGTTTACTCAAAATAAATACTTTGTAAGATTTTAATTTAGAACTAACTAATAATTATAGGGCAATGATTTAACCACCCACTCGTTTTACCTTAAATCCTTTTTCTTTGAGGATTTCCATAATTTGAATACGATAATCTCCTTGTATAATGATGCGGTCATCTTTAAAACTTCCGCCCACACTTAAAGCCTTTTTAAGATCTTTTGCTAGTTTTTTGAAATCACTATCGGCACCTGTATAGCCTTCAAGAATAGTAATAGGTTTTCCTTTACGTTTTTCATATTTACAAAGTATAGGATCATCTTGCAGCCAAATCTTATTTTCATCAGATTCTATTTTGTTCTCATCTTCAGAGATCTCGTGATCTGGAAAAAGATTTTTCAATTGATCTTTTAAGTCCATAATGATTACAAATTATTTTTTAATAAGACCTATTTCTACAAGACGTTGATGTAAAAATTCACCAGCGGTTATATCTTCATACTGTTTTGGGTTTTCTTCAGAAATACACTCTTCAAGGCAATTTAATTTCATCTCGCTTCTGGGGTGCATAAAAAAGGGGATAGAGTATCTAGGATTCTTCCATTCTTCTTTTGGCGGATTAATAACTCTGTGAATTGTAGATCTTAGTTTATTATTAGTTAACCGTTCTAACATGTCTCCAACGTTTATCACCAACTCATCTTCTTTGGGAATTGCATCTATCCATTCGCCATCTTTACGCTGTACTTGTAGTCCTCCAGTAGAAGCTCCCATAAGTAGGGTTATCAAATTGATATCGCCATGTGCGCCTGCTCTAACGGCACCTTTGGGTTCTTCAGTTATGGGTGGGTAGTGGATAGGTCTTAAAATACTATTTCCGTTACTCGCCCAATGATCAAAATAAAATTCATCCAACCCAATATAAATAGCCAACGCTCTTAAAACATATATTCCTGTTTTTTCGAGCATACGATATGCTTCCATACCTGTATGGTTAAAATCTATAAGCTCTTCAACTTTTACATTATCTGGATAATTCTCAATTAAATTAGCGTCGTCAGAGGGTTCTTGCCCAAAATGCCAAAACTCTTTTAAATCTCCTTCTTTTTTACCTTTAGCATGCTCCTTTCCGAAAGAGATATAACCACGTTGACCTCCTAAACCTTCAATTTCATACTTCTTTTTTGTTTCGATAGGAAGTGCAAAGAACGCTTTAACTTCTTTATATAATTCTTCAACTAATGCGTCGCTCAAAAAATGATTTTTTAAAGCAACAAATCCTATCTCTTCATATGCTCTACCAATTTCGTTAACAAATTTTTCTTTACGACTTTTATCGTCAGACAAGAAGTCTGCAAGATTGACACTCGGAATATTGTTCATGCTACTAATAATTATAATTTAAAACGAAAATAACTGTATTTTGATGAAACCACACCATCTTCACATAAAATTATAGCTTTGGCAGACAGGGTGTAGCTAATTATACTTAATTGGAATATAAATTTAACCATTTAGGATTTTTTATCGCTATCTTTTAACATGTAGTTAATATAAACGTTTTTGTATATTAGTATATAATTCAATTTTTTTGGAATAGTAATTTTATAACAAAACTGAATACTCATTTCACCTTTTTATTTTGAATTCTCAATAGCATTTTATGAAGTTAACTACTAGCCAAAAAGAAGAGAAAAATTTGGTAATCGAATTTGCTTTAGATTCCATGACTTTTACTAATGAACTTTTATTAAAGTTGTATAAAGCGATGTTGCTATCTAGATGTATTGAAGAAAAAATGCTCATTTTATTGCGTCAGGGTAAGGTTTCAAAATGGTTTTCTGGGATTGGTCAAGAAGCTGTTTCTGTGGGGATAACGTTGGCTTTGATGGATACAGAATATATACTCCCTATGCATCGCAATTTGGGAGTGTTTACTTCAAGAAATATTCCGTTACATCGACTTTTTAGTCAGTGGCAAGGTAAAGCCGGTGGTTTTACAAAAGGAAGAGATCGCTCTTTTCACTTTGGTACACAAGAATATTCTATTATTGGTATGATTTCTCATCTTGGACCACAACTTGGTGTTGCTTGTGGCATTGCATTGGCAGATAAAATCAATTGTAGAGAACGAGTAACTGCTGTGTTTACGGGAGACGGAGGAAGTAGTGAAGGAGATTTTCATGAAGCTTTAAACATAGCCTCTGTATGGGAACTTCCCGTATTATTTTGCATTGAAAATAATGGTTATGGTTTATCCACGCCAGTATCAGAACAATATAACTGTACAAATCTTGCAGATAGGGGAGTTGGGTATGGTATGGAATCTCATATTATTGACGGTAATAACATTTTGGAAGTCTATAAGAGCATCAATACCTTGGCATTAGATATGCATAAAAATCCAAGACCCGTCTTAATAGAATTTAAAACATTTAGAGTTCGTGGACATGAGGAGGCTAGCGGTACCAAATATGTCCCAGAAGAAGATTTGATTTTTTGGAAAGCTAAAGATCCGTTACGCAATTTTGAGATATTCTTGAAAGCGCAAGCTATTTTAAATGAAGAAATTAAAGAAAAATATAAAAATGAAATCGAGTCTAAAATTGATACAGATTGGAAAATTGCGCAGGATGAAAAAGATATCGTAAGTACTAATCAAGCTGAATTGGATGATGTTTTTTCTGACTTCTCAAGTCCCATTCACACACAGAATATGGTAAAAAGTGAAAAGCGTTTTATAGATTCAATTTCTGAAGCTTTACTTGAATCTATGGAAAAGTATGAAGAATTGATCATTATGGGTCAAGATATTGCAGAATATGGGGGAGTATTTAAAATTACAGATAATTTTGTATCAAAATTTGGTAGAGATCGCGTACGTAATACTCCTATTTGCGAATCCGCTATTATTGCAGCTGCATATGGATATGCAATAAATAAGGGAAAAGCAATTGTAGAAATGCAGTTTGCTGATTTTGTATCTTCTGGTTTTAATCCTATCGTAAATTTACTAGCAAAATCACATTATCGTTGGGGTCAGACGGCTGATATTGTAATTCGCTTACCCTGTGGTGGTGGAGTAGGAGCAGGGCCTTTTCATAGCCAAACCAACGAAGCGTGGTTTACAAAAACACCAGGGTTAAAAGTGATATATCCTGCATTCCCTTTTGATGCCAAGGGATTATTAAACCGAGCAATATCTGACCCAAATCCTGTATTATTTTTTGAACATAAAGCATTATATCGTTCTGTCAAGCAAAAGGTGCCTGATGGTTATTATGAGTTGCCAATAGGAAAAGCAGCATTAGTTACTGAAGGATCACAGGTTACGGTAATCTGTTATGGGGCAGCAGTTCATTGGGCACTTGAAATCTTAAAGAAAAATTATAAAATAAAGGCTGATCTTATTGATTTGAGAACTTTACAACCTCTGGATACAGAGACAATTTATACATCTGTTAGAAAAACCGGTAGAGCAATCATTTTACAGGAAGATAGTTTATTTGGAGGTATTGCTTCTGATATTTCGGCTTTATTAATGGAAAATTGTTTCAAGTATTTAGATGCACCAGTTACTCGGATAGGAAGTTTAGATACCCCCATTCCATTTAATTCAGAATTAGAAAAAAAATATTTAGCCAAAGCACGATTTGAAGAAGCTTTGATTAGTCTTATAGAATTCTAAGAATAGTATTAGTTGTTATAAAAGTTAAAGTTATCTAAAGGATGTTCTGTTATTTTCTTGTTAATTTAAGTCAAAATTTGTTTAAATACTACAAACTCAATGTTTATGTAAGATATTGATTTTAAGTTATTTGTTTAAAACTATTCGATAAAAGGCTGTAAAAGACAGCTAAGATGCTATTACAAATTTTTGAAGTATTTATTCACATTGAATGCTCGGTTGTCTATTCGATTGTGATATGTTAATTTCGCACCAGATGTTTGTTAATGTACAAATGTTACTGAGAATTAAACTTTTAAAATGAATACGAAACAATTAGAAGTATTACGTGCATCAAAGATACTTGTGACAGGCGCTGCTGGCTTTATAGGGTCTAATTTGTGCGAGCGTTTGTTGGAGATAGGAAGTTCGGTTGTAGGTCTGGATAATTTTGCGACTGGTCACAAAAAGAATATTGCCCATCTAGAAAATAAAGAAAACTTTAGTTTTATAGAAGGAGATATAAGAGATATTGAGGACTGTAAAAAAGCTTGTACAAACGTAGATTACGTGCTTCATGAGGCTGCTTTGGGTTCAGTACCACGTTCTATAAACGATCCAATAACGAGTAATGAGGTTAATGTTAGTGGTTTTTTAAACATGTTGGTTGCAGCCAACAATGCTGGTGTAAAGCGTTTTATCTATGCAGCAAGTTCATCTACCTACGGTGATTCGACAAGTATGCCAAAAGTCGAAGATGTTATAGGAAAACCTTTGTCCCCTTATGCTATAACAAAATATGTGAACGAACTCTATGCTGAAAATTTTAAAACTACTTATGGTCTAGATACTATTGGGCTTAGATATTTTAATGTTTTTGGACGTAAGCAAGATCCAAAAGGCGCATATGCAGCTGTTATTCCAAAATTTGTAATGCAATTTATGAATCATGAGGCACCTGTAATTAATGGAGATGGTTCATACTCCAGGGACTTTACCTATATTGATAATGTTATTCAAATGAATTTATTGGCAATAACAACTGATAATGAAAATGCCTTAAATCAAGTTTACAATACCGCTTATGGAGAGCGAACATCGCTTAATGAGCTAGTAAGTTTGTTAAAAGAAAATTTAGCTAATTATGATCCTGATATAGCATCGATAGAAGTTGAAAATGGTCCAGAGCGAAAAGGTGATGTGCCGCACTCATTAGCGTCTGTAAATAAGGCAAAACAATTATTAAATTACGATCCTGAGTTTTCTATTAAAGATGGACTCAAGGAAGCTGTATCGTGGTATTGGGAAAATCTCAAATAAAATTCGATACAAAAGAAACCACAACCACCAATTTTAATAAACATTCATGGAAAATACTAAGATAGCCATTATAGGCCTAGGCTACGTGGGCTTACCCCTTGCACGACTTTTTGCAACAAAATATGCTGTTGTTGGATTTGATATCAATCAAACCAGAATCGATGAACTTAATAATGGTATAGATAGTACGCTCGAAGTAGAAGATACTGTTTTACAAGCGGTTCTTAAAAGTTCTGCAAATAGTGCTATTGGATTATTTTGCTCGTCAAGTCTTGATGACATTAAAGAGTGTAATTATTACATAATAACAGTGCCAACGCCGGTCGATAAAAATAACCGTCCAGACTTAACACCTTTATACAAATCAAGTGAAACTGTAGCCAAGGTATTAAAAAAAGGTGATATTGTAATTTATGAATCTACAGTGTATCCTGGTGTAACAGAAGAAGAATGCGTACCGGTATTAGAAAAAAATAGCGGACTACGCTTCAATATAGATTTTTACGCGGGGTATTCTCCAGAAAGAATCAATCCAGGAGATAAATTACATACCGTTGATAAAATACTTAAAGTTACCGCAGGTTCAACTCCTGAGATTGGAAAAAAGGTCGATGCCTTATATAATTCTGTAATTACCGCAGGTACCCATTTAGCACCGACCATCAAAGTTGCTGAGGCGGCAAAGGTGATAGAAAACTCTCAACGCGATATAAATATAGCCTTTGTCAACGAACTTGCTAAAATCTTTAATTTAATGGATATCAATACCAATGATGTTCTAGAAGCAGCGGGTACAAAATGGAATTTCTTACCCTTTAAACCAGGACTTGTAGGTGGACATTGTATTGGGGTAGATCCTTATTATCTAGCACAACGGGCTCAAGAGTTTGGATATCATCCTGAGATCATTTTGGCAGGTAGGCGACTTAATGATAGTATGGGACAGTATGTAGCTTCTGAAATAATTAAGTTAATGGTTCGTAAGGACCACAAAATTAAAGGTAGTAAGGTTTTGGTATTGGGCATTACATTTAAAGAAAATTGTCCTGATGTTCGAAATACTAAGGCTGTAGATGTTATTAATCAGCTTCAAAGTTTTGGTACAGAAGTGACCATTTATGATCCGTGGGCAAATCCAAAAGAAGTAATGCATGAGTATGGTCTTAAAACAACTCAAGAACTACCACAAGAAAAATTTGACGCTGTTGCCCTCACTGTTGCACATGATGCATACAAAAAACTTGATTTACATTCATACCTAACTACTAATGGTGTAATCTACGATGTAAAAGGATGTATTAAGGAAGCAGTAGATGGTAGACTGTAAAAAGAGAAAAATTTAAACCTAATAAATATCTAAGAGTTGAGTCAAATTAAAAAGGGAGCGTTATTAAATTATACTACCATTGTATTAACCAATGTTGTTAGCTTACTACTCACACCTTTTATTATACAAAAAGTAGGGGATGCCGAGTATGGTATTTATATTGCTATTGGTGCTCTTGTTGGATCTATTTCGGTATTAGATTTTGGTTTAAACAATACCGTAATAAGGTTTGTTGCAAAATATCAAGCGGAAAAAAATTTGACAAAAGAGCGTGATTTTTTGGGGACTGTAATACTATTGTATATAGGTATTTCTTCCATTATTTTAATAGTGGGAAGTGTTTTTTACTACAATATCGATACTTATTATAGTAAAATGTCACCCTCTGAAATTGAAATAGCAGAAATAATGTCTCTCATTTTGATTTTTAACTTAGCGATAAAACTCCCTGGCGGAGTATTTATGGGAATTTGTTCTGGTTATGAACAATTCGTTTTTCCAAAAACTTTAAACATCATACGATATATTATTAGATCAGCTATGGTGGTTGGTGTCTTATTATTAGGAGGTAAGGCTATTGCTATTGTAATTATTGATACTCTTATGAATATAATAGTCATTGGAGCTAGTGCCTATTATGTTATCAAAAAATTAAAGGTTAGATTTACTTTCAATGCATTTCAGCTTTCATTTATAAAACATATTTTGGGCTATTCAGTATGGATTTTTATTTTTTCGTTGGTAGGGATGTTTCAATGGAAAGCTGGCCATATTGTACTTGGAGCTTTAGTTAAGCCAGAGGTTTTAGCAATTTATGGAATCGGTATCATGTTAGGAACCTATTATGGAGCATTTTCTACGGCTATTTCTAGTGTTTTTCTTCCGCGAGCTGCAAAAATGTCCGTAGGAAAAGCATCTGGTGAAGAACTAACAACCATGATGATTAAAGTTGGACGTTTATCCTTTATCGTACTACTTTATATTTTAATAGCTTTTGTATTGTTTGGTAAACAATTTATAAATCTATGGGTTGGATCCAATTATTACGATTCATGGATAATTGCTGTAATGATTATGGTGGCCTATACGGTACCACTAGTACAGGGTTTTGGAAATTCAATTTTGGAAGCTAAAAATAAAATTTCTTTTAAAGCAGTTCTTTACTTATCCTTTATGTTACTAGGTACTGGTGCAGGAGCATATCTCGCAAAAAGTTATGGTGCTATAGGTATGATAACTGGTTCAATGATCGGGTGGATTATTGTTCAAAATATTATGAATGTATACTATCAGAAAGTTATTGGATTAAATATAATTAGATTTTTTAAAGGATTATTCTCAAAGTTAATTATTGTAGGGGTTCTAGTAAGTATAATCGGATATTTTATTAATTATATACCAGGAGCAGGTTGGCTTAATTTTGGTTTGAAAGGTATTTTATTTAGTATGGCATATGCGGTTTTGATCTTTTCTTTAGGAATGTATGAATCAGAAAAAAAATTATTTACTGATGGTTTCAATTCAGTGTATTTAAAATTTAAAAAAGCGTAAATGAATAAGTTTAAACTTAAAAATATTGAATTTCAGAAAGAAGGATATAAAATAGCTTACGATTATGAATTCGATAAAGAGATAAAAGAATATTTTCAAGAGAACAACCCTTTTTATGTACTATACGACCAAGATATTAGCGATACTCCTTTAAGTCTTGCTTGTATTCCCTTATTATCCAACATCATGCCTATTTCTTGGTTTGTTGGTTTTGATGTCTATATTGATGAAATAGATGAAACGTTTTATAACTCTCTAAAGATTTTAAAGCAACAATTTCAAAAGTTTCACCCTACTGTTGATATCAAAGGTGAATTGCATGTTAACACTATTGTTCCAAATTTTATTAATGGAGATAACACCTCGTTATTGTTTAGTGGAGGATTAGATTCTTACGAATCCCTTACTAGAAACTATGATAAAAACCCTTATCTAATTAGTATTCATGGTGCAGATGTTGAAATAAAGGACACAAAGAGATGGAAAGAATTTAAAAAATTCAATGCCGAAGAGAAACTTTTAGATTTATCAAAATTATTTTATGTCGAATCAAATTTACGAGAGTTTTATACGTATAAAGTTGATTTGTTAGCAGATCTTGGTTGGTGGGGTGCTGTTCAACACGGTATGGCATTATTAGGAGTTTTACCTCCATTAAGTTATAAATACGGAATTACTAATATAAATATAGCTGCGTCTGCGACTCACGAGGTTACATATAGTTGGGGCTCTTCACCAGTTATTGACGAAAATATGAGATGGGCAAATACTAAAATAACGCATGATGGTTACCATTTGAGACGAACTGATAAAGTAGATAATGTAGTTAAATTTATACAAAAATCATCATATGATATAAAATTGAGGGTTTGCTACGCAGAAGCACGTACAGGTTACAATTGTAATACGTGCCATAAATGTCAACGTACAATTTTAAGCTTAATTCTCACTGGTGCAGATCCAAAATTGTATGGATTTAATGTGCCAAATAACTTCTATAATTTAATTTTTAAAAATTTTGATGAAAATACTGTAATGACTCAAGGTCTAAAATATCAATGGACCTGTATACAAGAAAAAGCAGCATCAGTTGATAGTTTTTTTGTAATAGATAACGAAGAGTTTGAGCGTAATGAGATACAAAGGTTTATTAAATTGGATTTGGATGAAATTGTAAATAAGAACGAAATGAAGGTTAAACAAAATAAACGTAGAAAATTTATTTTAAAACAAAAGTTTCCAATTCTTTATAAACTTTATCGCTCACTAAAAGCATAAACACTAATTGATAAGACAATCAAACCTTAAAAAGTATACTAAAAATATATATATGAAATACGGACTATTAACCTACGTTGAAGGAAAAGAAACATATAATGTTGGGGATTATGTACAAAGCCTCGCAGCAAAACAATATTTACCAAGAATAGATAGGTTTTTAAACAGAGAGAAATTAGCAGATTATAGTCAGGAAAACATTAAGTTGATAATGAATGGATGGTTTACACACAACATTCATCACTGGATACCCTCAAAGGAAATAGATCCGCTTTTCGTTTCTTTCCATATGAATTCTACTGCCGCTCCTTTTATGCTTACAGAAGCAGGAATAACATACTTAAAAAAGCATGCTCCTATTGGATGTAGAGATAAATTTACAGTTAAAATTCTACAAGAACAGGGTATCGATGCTTACTTTACAGGATGTTTAACGCTCACTTTAGATAATTATAAAGTAGATGACTCATTAAGAGATGAGGAAATATATATCGTTGATCCATTTTACAATTACCCAACAAAAGGGAAATTAATGCTAAGTCCTAAGAATTTTGTAAAAGGAACTTTAAAAGGAGATATTTTTAATCTTAATAAGGCTCAAAAACATCTAGAAAAAGTGGTAGATAAGGATGTTCTAGAACGTGCCAATTATGTAACGCAAGTTTTGCCGATAGGAAAACAAACTGAAGAACAAAAATTTGCATATGCCGAAGAATGTTTGAAAAAATATGCAAAAGCAAAATTGGTTATTACTTCTAGAATCCATTGCGCTTTGCCTTGTCTAGCAATGGGAACTCCAGTTATTTTTCTAGATGGTTTTAACACTTTTGTGGATACATGTAGATTTGATGGGATTTCAGAACTTTTCAATAGAGTAGATGTCGCTGATGATGGAAGTTTTACTGCAAATTTTGATTTACCTGGTAAAATTAATTTAAATACTATGGTAACTAATTTGGGGCTACATCATAAACTAGCAGATCCTTTGAAAGAAAAATGCAAGGCTTTTATCAAAAAATCTGTTACCGTTTAAGATGAGATTACTTTATATCACAAATCAAATTAGCGGAGCTGCGGGTCTTGAACGTGTACTTTCAATAAAAGCAAGTTACTTGGCCGAAAAATTGGGATATGAAGTACATATAATTACTTTAAATCAAAAAGAAGATACGTTATTCTATAATTTTAGTAGCTTATTAAACTATCACGATTTAAAAGTTACAGGTAATCCAATTATTTATTTAAAACAGTATGCCTGTAAAATTAGAAAATTGGTTAAAAAAATTGATCCTGATATAATATCTGTTTGTGATGATGGTCTCAAAGCTTTTTTTTTGCCTGTCATCTTGCACAAAACTGCACCTATTGTTTACGAACGACACGTATCAAAAAATATTGAAGTTCAAACAGAAAACGTATCTATATTAAAAAGACTCAAAACTAATTTGACGTACAGAATAATGAATTTTATGGGGTCTAAATTCGATAAATTCGTTGTTCTAACTAATGATAATTTGAAAGAATGGAACCTACGTAATACTGTTGTAATTTCTAATCCATTATCCTTTTATCCAGATTTAACGGACACTTCTAATTTGTCAAATAAAAAAGTATTAGCTGTAGGAAGGCAATGTTATCAAAAGGGATATGATAGATTGTTAGAGAGCTGGGGTGATGTGGTATGTACTAATTTAGACTGGAGTTTGGAGATTTATGGTAAAATAGAAAAAGGAGACCCTTATGCTGATTTATCAAAAAAATTAGGAATTAATAATTCTGTTTTCTTTTATCCTCCAGTAAAAAATATTGGTGAAAAGTATCAAAAAGCTTCAATTTATGTTATGTCTTCTAGGTTCGAAGGTTTTGGGATGGTCTTAATTGAAGCCATGGCATATGGATTGCCATGTATTTCTTTTAATTGTCCGTGTGGTCCAGAAGAAATAATCGATGATGGAATTAACGGTTTTTTGGTACCTAATGGAAATATTAATGAATTTGCAGAAAAAATTAATCTTTTGATATCAGACAAAGATCTAAGACAACAAATGGGAAGAGCTGCTCGATTAAAAGCCAAATCATATTTACCCGATGTAATTCTTCCTAAGTGGGATATTCTTTTTAAAAGTTTATTACAATAGCCATATGAAAATTGCATTTTATACAGATCAAACTTACCTTCATGGTGGTATAGAAAGAGTGTTATCTAATAAGATTAATTATCTATTATCAGAAACCTCTCATGAGGTATTTTTAATTACATCAGAGCAAAGAGGTAAATCCTCTTGTTATCAAATGCATCCCAATGTAAAGCATCATGATCTTGGTATAAATTATAATAGACAAAAGAGTTATTTGGATCTTAGAAATCTGTTAAAAGCACCAAAACACTTTTTTCGGTTGAAAAGAAAACTAAAAGAGTTACAACCAGATGTTTTAATAATTTGCAATTATGCTTTTGATTTCTTCTTTATTCCTTTTTTAAGTAGAAGAACTCTTAAGATCAAAGAATACCATTCTTCGAGATTTTATTATGATATTGAAAGAAAAGGTAATACTTCTTTTAAGAAAAAAATAAAATACAAAATCGATGATTATATTGAAGCTAAGTATGACTATTTAGTACTACTTACAGATGACGAGAAGCAATATTATAAATCTAGTAACCTTGTTGTAATACCCAATGCTATTACATCGTATCCTACAACTTCAGCCGTTTTAGAGGCAAAAAAAATTATCAGTGCAGGTCGTATAGCTCCTGTAAAAGGTTTCGAAAAATTAATTTGTTGTGTAGAGAAGGTTTTTAAAGTATATCCTGATTGGTCACTTGAAATTTATGGAGGTGGAGATACTTTCTATATTAATGAATTGAAAAAATTAATTGCCGAAAAAAATCTAGAAAACCATATCAGATTATGCGGGTCAACCAGCGAGTTAGATAAACAATTATTAGCATCTTCTATTTATGCAATGTCCTCAAAAACAGAGTGCTTCCCTATGGTGCTCTTAGAATCATTATCTAATGGCTTACCAGTCGTTTCTTTTGACTGTCCCAATGGTCCTCGTAACATTGTTACCGATAGTGTAGATGGAATTTTGGTAGAGGATCAAAATATAACTGAACTTTCACAGGCATTACTAAATCTAATTGGAAATGAAGAATTAAGGAAAAAGATGGGGCAAAAGGCTAGAAAAAATATGCTCCGGTTTAAACCAGAAATTGTTATGAAAAGATGGGAAGCTTTGTTTCTCAAAAATACTAATTAATTATGTTGTTTAATTCTTTTGAATATCTAATTTTCTTGCCAATAGTCTTTTTAAGTTATTGGTTCCTTTTTAACAAAAAGATTTCTATCCAAAACTTATTATTATTAATAGTAAGTTATCTATTCTATGGATGGTGGGATTATCGATTTCTCTCATTAATTGCGTTTAGTTCTTTTGTAGATTATTTCTGTGGTCTCTATATTAAAAAATCAAGTAGTAATTCTAGAAAAAAGATATGGCTTACTATAAGCATGATTGTCAATTTAGGATTTCTAGGGATATTCAAATATTTCAATTTTTTTTCGAAGTCCTTTGCAGAGGCGTTTAGTACTGTTGGGTATGAAATGGATGCATTAACATTGGATTTTATTTTACCCGTTGGGATAAGTTTTTATACTTTTCAAACAATGAGTTACACTATTGATATTTATAGAGGTAAATTAGAACCTACAAAAGATTTAGTAGCATTTTTTGCATACGTCAGCTTTTTTCCTCAATTAGTTGCTGGGCCTATCGAGAGAGCAACAAATTTACTACCACAATTTCATAATAAAAGACATTTTGATTATAACAAAGCTTCAGATGGATTAAGACAAATTCTTTGGGGTCTTTTCAAAAAAGTAGTTGTAGCCGACAATTGCGCGATAGTTGTCAATCATATCTTTGATAACTATACAGACTTAAATGCTAGTGCTTTACTAATTGGCGGAATCTTTTTTGCGTTCCAAATTTATGGGGATTTTTCTGGATATTCTGATATTGCAATTGGTACCGCCAGATTATTTGGATTTAATCTAATGCAAAACTTCGCTTACCCTTACTTTTCAAGGGACATTGCAGAGTTTTGGAGACGATGGCATATATCTTTATCAACTTGGTTTAGAGATTATGTATATATCCCTTTGGGAGGAAGTAAAGGAGGAGTATGGATAAAGATTCGAAACACATTTATCATATTTATTGTTAGTGGCTTCTGGCATGGGGCTAACTGGACTTTTATATTTTGGGGTTTTTTAAACGCATTGTATTTTTTACCACTTCTTTTGGCAAAAAGAAATCGAAAAAATACAGATACAGTCGCTCAGGGTAAAATTTTTATCAGTGTTAAAGAATTGTGTCAAATATTCTTCACTTTTTTATTAACGATTATTGCTTGGATCTTTTTTAGAGCAGATAGTTTACAAACAGCTTTTTCTTACTTAAGCGGTTTGGTCACCACAAGTTGGCTTACTCGACCTAATGTTGATATTAAACCTTTAATTTTTATCGGGTTACTCGTTGTAATTGAATGGTTTCAACGTAATAAAGCTCATGGCTTACAAATTAGTACAATTAAATATATGCCATTGCGCTGGAGCATATATTTATTATTTATAGGTATAATTTTAGTTTTTGGAGCCAAATCTCAGTCATTCATTTATTTTCAATTCTAACATGGTACAGTTTCTTATAAAGAGTGTTGTTTTTTTTGGTTTAGTACTGTTAATGATCACTAGCATACTCTATTCCCAAGGAGGCTATATAGATTATTTTTATGAAAAATTCACAACACCAAAAGCAAAATCGATGATTCTTGGAGATTCGAGAAGTATGCAGGGATTACAACCTAGAGTGCTCAATGAATGTAATTATATAAATACAACTTACCAAGGTGATATACAGAATTATAGTTTCACTATAGCCCAAATTGCTTATGGACCCGAATATTTTAAAAGTATTAAACGAAAATTAGATACAACCACTACAAAAGGACTTTTTATAGTAACCGTAAATCCTTGGCTTTTTTCTAAGAGAGAAAAGGATGATTTTGATACAGAGGTGTATTTTGAAAGCGATATGCCACCTCATAATATGAACTATGTAGATCATAGAATCAACTTTGAATATTTTATCAAAAATTTTGATTATTTTCATTTTAGATCTATAATTAGAAGATCTTCAAAGTTGCATAGAGATGGTTGGCTAGAAGAATCAAATTTGCCCAAGGATGAAGCAACACTGACTGCTTGGAAAAAGAACCAAATTGTAATGTATCAAAAGTTTAGTAAACAATGGCTTCCTTCAGATTTCAGAATGCAAAGTTTTCAAAATATAATTCGATACCTTAAAAATTTTGGTACCGTGATACTATTGCGAATGCCAGTGGATGAACAAATACTAACGATAGAAAACCAGTTTTGGACTGATTTTGATAAGAGAATTGATGAAATCGCAGATAACAATCAAGTGATTTATATAAATCTCAAGAGTAACGATAAATATCAAACTTATGATGGGAACCATATTGATAAATATGGAGGAGTTATTTTTAGTCAAGATATTTGCGAAATGATAAAGAAAATAACAAAGCAAAAAGTCATATATCATGATTGATTTTGTCCCCCTACAATACTACTATTCGATTTATATAAATATTACATTTGTAATAATTCTACTTACAGTTTTACATACACTTCTTTTAGATATTAATGACAAAAAAAATCTGATTTTCACAAATTCTGTTGGTGTTGTTGTATTAATATTTAGCATTTTCTATATAGGTTTACGACCAGTAAGTGGATTTTACTTTACAGATATGGCTACGTATGCACGTCATTTTGAATATTATCAATTTGGTGGTGCTTTGATAGAAGATAAGGATATTTTTTTTCATCTTTTCATGAAATTCTTGTCACAATTTTTATCAATACATTCATTCTTTCTTTTTTGTGTATTTATCTATATTTTTCCCATGTATAGAGTTTCAAAAAGATTTTTTGAGAACTATTGGTTTTACGCATTTATCATGTTAGTCACTTCATTTTCCTTTTGGCCTTATGCAGTTAATGGAATAAGAAATGGAATGGCAACTTCTTTATTCTTATTGGCTTTGTCATACTATGATCGAAAGATGATTATGATTCTGTGTTTTGCACTTTCAGCACTATTTCACCAAACATTGTTACTTCCAATAATAGCATATATAGTGACCTTAGTTTTTAAAAATTCAAAATGGTATTTGATAGGATGGATATTAGCAATACCCATGTCGATTGCTTTTGGAGGAATTTGGGAAAGTTTATTTATGAGCTTAGGTTTTGGAGATGACAGACTGGAAAGTTATCTCTCTAGCCCAACTGCCAATTCTGGAGGATTTAGATATGACTTTTTACTATACAGTGCATCGGCGGTTTTTTCTGGATGGTATTTTTTATTTAGAAAAGGATTTAAGGATCCATTGTACAGTCAAATTTTTAATATATATCTCACAGCAAATGCTTTTTGGATTTTAGTCATTAGAGCTAATTTTTCAAATCGCTTTGCTTACCTATCCTGGTTTTTAATGGCTTTGGTTATAATTTATCCTTTTTTGAAACAATCATTTTTTGTTAAACAACATGTAGTGATTGGAAGAGTTGTACTTGTTTATTTTGCTTTTACATATTTAATGTTTTATGTGTACTATTCTTAATATTTAATATTCTTATGATACAAATTTCTGTAATTATTCCAATGTATAATGTCGAAAATTATTTAGCACGTTGTGTTAATTCAGTAGTACTACAAGATTTGAAGGAGGAGCAAATGGAGATTATTATGGTTGACGACGGATCTCCCGATAACAGTAAGTTGGTTGCTAGTGAATTAGCTAGTAAACATACCTTTATAACAGTTATATCTCAAAAAAATAAAGGACTTGGTGGTGCAAGAAATACAGGTATCCAAAATGCAAATGGAAAATATCTGCTTTTTTTGGATGCAGATGATTGGTTGCTATCCAACAAATTAAAATACTTAATTTCTATTGCAGACAATGATGCTCTTGATATATTAGAATTTGGCGCTAATTTGGTTACTGAGGATGGAAAAATTGCAAATACGATCTCCAAATCATGCGATAAAGTGCTTACAGGTATAATGTATTATGACAAAATTAATTATGCTGGATCAGCATGTAACAAACTCTATAATACTCAATTTCTAAAAAAGAATAACCTATTCTTTTTAGAGAAAATTTATGGAGAAGACTTTGAATTCAATACAAGGTCTTTTTTTCATGCAATTAAGATGAAAGCTATAGGTCATGTATGTATAGAATTTTTGCAATCATCTAACTCTATAACTAGAAATACAGATATATCAAAAAAGAAAAAGTATTTAAATGACTATATAAAAATTTTAGAAAACATCAGAGCGTTTCAAGAAAGTCAAAATTCTCAAAAAGCATTAAGTACTGTTGCTTCGAATTTTTTTATTGAGCGTATGACTATGATTAATATTAATGCGTTTTACATGATGTTTAAAAATAATTTTAGCTACAATGAAATGCTTGCATACAAATATGCATTAATTGACAAAAAACTCTATTATACTGATTTTCCTGTAAAAATTAAGAAGAAAGACTTATTTAGAAAGGTTTTGATTAAAAATTTTTGGATGTTTAAAATAACACAGTTTATTAAAAATGTATAAAAAAGGGGTTCAACATATGTTGAACCCCTTTTTTGTTTTGAGTTAAATTAATTTTAAACAGAGCAACTATTATTGTTTTCAGTTATTTCATGACGACTTGTCGAAGATTCTATTTTAATACATTGAGAACTTCTAGTATCACGAACTTTTATTTTATTACCATCTAAGTTTATATCTCTATTTACTTGTCGTAAATAAAAACCTTTGGTACTTGATGTGTTTATTGTATTGTTTAGTAAATCTATTTTGGAAGAATTATAAATAGTAGTCTCATTACTCATAGTATTATATTGCATAGTAAGCCCTCTAGTATCAGATATTACAGCTCTAGCATTAGAATTGAATTTATTATGTCGTAGTATAAAAGTATTGTTAGCCTCATCTGATTGGTAATTAACCCTTACAAATTTAAAAGGATCCGATACTACACTGACATGACTATTGTATATGTAAACATTTTTCATACTAGTCATATGACCAAAAAAACCTTTACTTCCCGAAACCGTGCTATTAATCGTATTTGCATATAGTCTTGAATCTTCTAAAACTCTAAGAAAAATTCCTTGATCGCAATTTTCAATTAAATTACTAAATACTTTATTTTTTCTTCCAAAAACAGTAATTCCAGACGAATAACCGTAAATTTTATTACCAGATATTTGATTGTTATAAGTAGACAACATGTTATCGGGGCGTCCTCCTACAATAGCTGTCGAACTTGATTTATCTGAAATTCTTTTAAATTCATTATTGCGAATCTTGGTACCATTAGTAAAACTCCAAGAGATACTATTCTCCATTGAATTACCTTCAAATATTACATTTTCACCTATGAATACTATAAATCCTCCTTTCTCACTACCTCTTTCTATATTATTTCTTACTGTTATATTGTATGCTCTTTCGTAATAAACCATAGTACCATTCGCATCTCTTTTGCGAGTAGCTTCAATATCCAAGGCAAATTTAGGATTAGTTCCTTTAGAATTTTGAGTATCAACACCTGCGTTAAGAAAAGTATTACCCTCAACAAGAATGTGATGACCATCTGTAATTGAAAGATTGTTACGTCTATTGCTATCAAAAGTACAGTTAAGAACTTTTATCTGACTAGAAGGGCGATAGTTATCCTCAAAAACAAAATTCAAAGCATGTATTTTCATTCCGTCTCCTGTAGCATTTTGAATTTTAATATTTGATATTTCTATATTATTACCTGCATGGATATCGATTAAATGCCCCCACTCATGTGAACCACCACTAGAATAATTATGTTGATCCCGGTCTCCGTGTAAATTGCCCCCTTTCACAGTTACATTCTTAACATCCCTCATTGCAAGAAGTGAATTTTTATAGCTTCCATTGGGATATACTCTAAGATGAGTATTTTCTGACATGATTAAATTGAAATTTGACGGAATATTTATAGCCTCTATAGAAGGATAAAAGTTTCTATTTTCAGTATTACTCGTCATTTTACTAATTTCAAAATAGGCATCCATTGTATCGATTTGCAAAGTTGTACCATCTAATTGTTTAACCGTATTTATTGCAAGCTCTAACATATCTCTATTCTTTAATGCCAATGTCGAAGATGTATTACCCTCTGTTATATCCCATCTACTAGGAATAAGGTTAACAACATTTTCAATGAGAGAGACATTACCGATAATTTTGAGGGAGGAGTTTAACAATTCACCAGCGATTTCTCCGCCTGAAAAATCAAGAGTTCCGTTTACAACATCACCGCCATCAAACGTTAACTTTATATTCGGTGGTAATTTTACCGTTTCTCCATTTAAATCAACAGTACAATTAATTGAAATATTAGAGTTTGGGCTCAAACTAGTTAAAGAGAAATCACAAGCTCTGGATATTCTGGCTGTGTAGTCTAAACTGGAAAGATTTTTTAATTGTGATTGATTTTCTATTTCATCTTGTATAGAATCCTGATTACAAGAAGTGAGTACAAATAATAGGGCTAAAGGAAGTGCTAGAAGTGAAAAATGAATTTTTCGCATTTGGTTATGAATTTTAATATTTATTAATTATCTAAAAATTAAGAAAAGGGTGTGTGAAACTTTTTCAATTACAAAAATTAGAATTCAAAGTTAATGCCAAGTTAAAAAGAGTAAATCTTATTTATTAAATAATTGTTAAATTAACATTTTATATGGATTTATTTAAAAAAGTATAAAGAATTAACTGTTTATATTGAAAACAATCTGATTTAATGCTAATGAGAAATTAATTACATATTATAGGTGTGTCATTAATGGGGAAAATTTCCCCATTAATGACACACCTATCCCCACAGTATACATATTAGATAGTGCTCACCATTGACAATAACTAGTATTTGTGTGGTTTATTTTTTATATGCTATTCTCAAAACAAGAGTTATTAGTAATTTCTACCTCTTTTTGACTCGTGGTAGAATCAATCGCAATACATTCTGAAGATGTTCCAGATTCGATATGAATCATATTATCAATGATACTAACATCGAGATTGATTTCTCTTAAATGTAAGCCCTTATTTTTTTTGGAATTAATTATATTTTGATCAATTTTTAAATTTTCACCATTGTATATGGTCGTAGTGGTATTGATTCTATTCTTGATTAATGAGAGTCCATTTACATTGGATATTATAGCATTGTTGGTTGAATTGAATATGTTATTTTTTACTGTATACGTATATAAATTAGCTTCTGGTGAGAAATTTATTTTAACAAATTTAAACGGTTCTGATTTCACAGTTATTGTACTGTTATATATTGTTACATTATCCAGTGTTGTATAGTGACCTACAATTCCTAAACTTGAAGGCGTATCATTATATATAGTATTAGCATAAAGTCTACTATCAGAAAGTTTTTTTAAAAAAAGCCCCTGTTTACAATTTATTATTTTGTTGAGATATACAGAGTTTTTTCTTCCATAGAGAGTAATACCAGTCTTAAAACCCTCGATATAATTACCAGAAATCACATTATTAAATGTTGTACGAATATTACTAGACCTTCCACCAATAATAGCAGAATTTCGGTCTCGATTAGGATTAGCGATAACTCTATTGTCTTTAATTTTGGTCCCTGTAGTGTAACTCCAAGATATACTGGTTTCGATTTCATTTTCTTGAATAGTTACATTTTCACCTATATAAACAACAAATCCACCCGAAGCACTATTTTTTTCAATGTTATTTTGTATTGTAATATCATGTGCTCTTTCATAATAAATAATAGTATCATTATCATTTCTTTCTCTATGAGCTTCGATATCTATAGCAAATTTGGGTGCGGTACCTTTACTTTTTGGTGTATCGATACCAGCATTCAAAAATGTGCTATTTTCAATAGTAATATTGTAACCACTTGTAATAGATAAATTGTTTCTTCTGTTGCTATCAAAAATGCAATGCGTAACTATAATATCTCTTGATGGCTTATGATTTGGTTGAAAGGTGAAGTTTAAATCATGTATTTTCATTCCGTCACCTGCAGCATTTTGCATGGTCAATCCGTTGATGATAATATTAGTAGCGGCATGTAATTCTATAAGATGACCCCATTCATGTGTGCCACCACCCGAATAATCATGCATATCCCGGTCTCCATGAAGGTTTCCTCCTCTAATTGTAACATTACTCGCATCCCTTATAGCAATCAAAGAATTTTTTTTGGTATTATTAGGAAATACTCTTAAATGTGTTTGATCGGTCATTTCTAATATAAAATCACTGGGGATATTGATAGCTTCTTTTGAAGGATAAAAGTTTTGTGTTTGATTATGATTACCCACCGCAAAAAAGGCATCCATTTCATTAATTTTAAAAATTTTGGTACCCAAAGATTTTGTAAGTAAAAATGTACTTTCTAAAATTTCTTTGTTTTTCTTGGCTATTGATAAAGAAATATTTCCTTCAATTAGATTCCATCTACTCGGAATAAACTCAAATGTAGGTGTGCTTATGGAGGTGGGACCCTTAATATGTAAAGAGTTATTCAATAGCTCGCCATCAATTACACCTTGCTCAAATATAAGTGTACCATTAATTATATCGCCACCGTCATATAACAGTCTTACATTTTGAGGAAGAACAATCGTTTTACCTTCCAAATTCATTAAACAGGATACCTCTATAGTCGAATTTGGTAGCACATTTTCAAAAGAGTAGGAACATGGTACTATCGACCTTTGATTAGCTATGTTTTGATAATTGTAAAGATTGTATGTTGAATCAGAAATAGTGGTATCGTTAATGTCATCTTTTGAACAAGACAAACAGAGAAAAATGAGTGTAAAATTGAAAATAAAAAATTTCATGAGAATTTAGGGTTTTGAATTATTTTGTAGATATGCAATAGCAATATCAATTGGATTAAATGTATTTTGATACTATAAGAGTTTGATAGGTCACTATTATAAATTTGTAAAATAGATGAAATACCTGTTTGTTAACATGCCATAGTGCTGCATAGAATTTTTAAATTAGCTAGTAATCTAAAATTCTAATAATGGGGTATAGAGTAATGATAATGATCAAATTTTCAATCAATAGATTAAAAACATATAGATAGATAACCTAATAGTTAATTTAGATATTTGCTAAATTTTGTAATAAAGAGCGTATCTATATTGATAATTTGAAAAAAAAATGTGGCAACATTTTTAAGTTGTACAATCATTGTTAGAACGGGATATTTCATTTACACTAGTAGTACTTTCTATTTTGATACAGTCTGGGTTAGTGGTATTAATAGTATTTCTCAATAACGAAATATCCAAATTAACTTCTCTAAGATATATTCCAGGTAAAACTCCAGATGATATTGAATTATCTTTAATCGCAATTGAAGACGAATTATATATTGAAGTACCTATATTGAGAGTATTATTTGCCAGAATTAACCCTTTAGTATCAGATATAGTCGCTTTTGAAGATGAATTGAATATATTATTAGTTATCTTAAAGGTAAAGGCGTCTTCCTCATTAGATGTATTAATTTGAACAAATTTGAAAGGATCTCCCGTAACATTTACTTCATTATCATTTATAGTTAAATTTGATAACGAAGTTTGATGAGCAAATATTCCCTTACTAGAATTTTTTGTACTCGTTATTTCATTATCATAAATTTGTGAATCATCGACTAATTTTAAAAAGATACCTTGTGCGCAATTTTTTATCACATTTTTAGAAACCTCATTACCTCTTCTAAATAGGGTAATTCCTGTTTGAAACCCTTCTATATAATTTCCAGATATGGTGTTATTAAAAGTTGTTAAAACATTGCTAGATCTACCACCAACTATGCCTGTATTTCTATTTCTGGTTGGATTTGCTATTACTCTATTATTCAAAATTTTTGTTCCGGTAGTATAACTCCAAGATATACTTGTTTCCACCAGATTATTTTCAATAGTTACGTTTTCACCGATATACACAATAAAACCGCCTGCAACACTATTTTTTTCTACGTTATCGCGAATAATAATATCATGAGCGCGCTCATAATATACGATATCACCATGATCATTACGCTCTCTATGGGCTTCAATATCAATACCAAATTTTGGTGCTATTCCCGTACTTTTATCTGTATCAACACCTGCATTTAGAAATTGATTATTTTCTATGATAATATTAAAGCCACTTGTTATTGATAGATTGTTACGACGATTGCTATCAAAAATACAATCTGTAACTAGTATATCATGGGATGGTTTGTGATCTGGTTGGAAGGTAAAGTTAATATCGTGAATTTTCATTCCGTCACCTGTAGCATTTTTCATGGTAACACCTATGATATTTGTATTAGTAGCCGCATGAAGTTCTATAAGATGACCCCATTCATGCGTACCACCACTAGAATAATCATGATAATCTCTATCACCATGTAGATTTCCTCCTTTAATAGTAACATTGCTTGCATCCCTTACAGCCAGTAGAGAATTTTTTTTGGTATTGTTTGGAAAAACTCGCAAATGAGTTTGATCACTCATACTAAAAGTAAAATTTTCTGGGATATTTATAGCTTCTTTAGAAGGATAAAAATTTTGCGTAGGATTATAATCTCCTACAGCAAAAAAAGCATCCATCTTATTAATAGACAGTGTCGTAGCTTTTAATTTTTTAACTAATAGTAGAGTGCTTTCTAAAACCTCCTTATTTTTTTGCGCTTGCTCCAAAGAAATTGTTCCTTGTTCAATTTGCCAACGGGAAGGAAGAAATTTAAAAGTTGTTTTGGATAAGGCAACGTCTCCAAGTATTGAAATTTTAGAACTCAACAATTCACCATCTATCGAACCACCCTGAAACTCGAGTGTACCGTTAATAATATCTCCACCTTCAAATGTAAACGTCACATTTTTTGGTAGTTTAACGACTTTTCCCTTTAAATCTAAAATACAATCAACTACAACAGTAGTATTAGATTTAATAAGAGACCCATCAAAATCACATGGCGTCGTTTGGTAGTACAGTTCGTTTTCTTCAATAGGGATCTCTATATCAGCTTCATCCTGAAGAATTTCAATTTCATCATCGTTTTCATTACTACAAGAAATAAAAATAAATGCGTAGGTTAATAGGTAATAAGGTAAATTTTTCATCGAATAATCATTTAAACTTGGGGATTGACAATCGTTTAACACAATATTAAGTTAATATTTTTGTAATACGTGTTAATAAAAAAGATTATTATGTTAAAATAATCGACAAAACACATATTTAACACGTTGAAATACACAACAAGCTTAATGCCATACTATAAACAAAAAGTTTGAAGTGTTAATTTTAAAATAATATTTACTAATAATTTGTTAATTAATTAATGTAAAAACATATTTTCTTTAGGTCATTTTAATTTTAGTATTAGATTCTCAAAGTTTTAAGATTTCTTTTGGAGGCTTTCATTGCATAATAGATTTATCTTTGTGCGGAATATTTCCACAAATAGCAACTACATTTCCACAGATCTTATGAAAAAAATAATTCGAGTAACTACTGTACCCATTTCGCTGGGCGGTTTATTAAAAGGACAACTCAGATTTATGACAGATCATATGGAAGTGATCGGAATTTCAAGTAATGGTGATGGTAAACTTGAGGAAGTTTCAAAAGAAGAAGGAATAAGAGTGCTACCCGTTGAGATGACTCGGCAGATCACTCCGTTTAAAGATATAAAAGCAGTATATCAGTTGTATCAAATTTTTAGAGATGAAAAACCAGATATTGTACATAGTCATACTCCAAAGGCTGGAACTTTGTCTATGATCGCTGCGCGACTAGCAAATGTGCCACATAGGTTACATACTATTGCAGGATTACCTTTATTAGAAGCTACAGGTCTAAAAAGAACACTGCTAGATGCTGTAGAGAGTGTTACCTATACTTGTGCTACTAAGATTTATCCTAATTCCTATGGCTTAAAAGAAATTATTCTTCAAAATAAGTATACTACTGCAAAAAAACTTAAAGTAATTGCTAATGGTAGTTCTAATGGTATTGATACCTCGTATTTTGATCCACGATTATATTCTGAAAAAGATAAAGCTTTGTTAAGAAATAAGTTAAACATTAATTCTAAAGACCTAGTTTTTATTTTTGTAGGGAGATTGGTTACAGATAAAGGTGTTAATGAGCTAATTAAAGCTTTTAAAAAGCTTAATGAACAGCATGATTCTATAAAATTGATTTTAGTGGGACCTTTTGAAAGAGATTTAGACCCATTATTGGAAGAGACTGAAAATGAAATATCTATGAATCCTAATATCATTTCGTTAGGTTGGCAAAATGATGTTCGTCCTTTTTTTGCTATTGCTAATGTACTGGCGTTTCCTAGCTATAGAGAGGGGTTTCCAAATGTAGTAATGCAGGCTAGTGCTATGGGAGTGACTAGTATTGTAACTAATATAAATGGATGTAATGAAATAATATCCAACAAAGAAAATGGATTAATAATTCCAGTAAAAGATTCAGATAGTCTTTATAAGGCAATGCAAAAATTGATTTTAGATAAGAATTTAATTGATACACTTGCCAGTAATTCAAGACCTAGGATAGAAAAGTTATATGAGCGTAAGACCGTATGGAAAGCTTTACTAGATGAGTATAATTCATTATGAGAGCGTAGTAATAATTTCTAAATTTTGGAAATGACTCTGAGTATGATTAATAAATATAACAAACAGTTAATGACTGTTGTTAGGGATAGGAATAAGAAACCTTACCTTAGGATAGCTTTAGAAGCGATTCATTTTGGAATATTTAAAAAAGAATTCCCATCATTTTACTTCGGAAAATTTTTATATAGAAAAGGTATTAAAAATTACAACCAATACCTTAGTAGTAAAGAGGTAGATAAAATTACTTTTTCAAAGAAATTTCATAAGTATGAATATGCTTCCTTGCTCAGAAATAAATTAGCCTTTTCATTATTTACAGAGAACAATAAACTTGCTACTCCTAAGCTTATAAGCTACAACTTTAAAAAAACGTTTTTTTTAAATTCAAAAACATTTACAATAACAAGCAAATATCAGTTATACGATTTCTTTTCTAATTACTTTGAACTAACATCTTTAAAAAAAATCTTTCTAAAACCTCTAGCAGATATGGGCGGAGTAGGTTGCATGGTAATGACTAAAGATACGTTAAAAGAGGATATTAAAATATATGGATCTAATATATTAGCCTCTGATTGTGTACATCAAGAAGTCGTTATTCAACATTCAGAAATAAATAAAATTTATGCACATTGTATAAATACAATTCGTTTTGATACCTACATAGATAAAGGTAATAATATTCACATCTTATCGGCAATGATGAGATTTGGTCAAGGAGGTAGCTTTGTTGATAATGCCAGTGCGGGTGGCTTTTATGTACCATTAGACATGATCAATGGTGAATTAAAAGAAAAAGGCTGTCAGCGGCTCAAATATGGAGGTAAAGAGTTGCTTTCCCATCCTGATACTGGTGTAATTTTTAAAGGTTATAAAATTCCGTTTTTTAAGGAGGCGTGCGATTTGGTTATACAAGCCGTAACTAAAATACCAGATAGGATTGTTGGATGGGATATTGCGATAAGTAAAGACGGTCCAGTTTTGATCGAAGGAAACGATAATAATTCCTTTATAACTCCAGATATTGCTTATGGTGGCTATTTAGGTCATCCAATGTTTCAAGAAATTATGAAAGAAGCTTAAAATTAATTACAATAATTCTCAAATAGAACATAATGAAATTTTCAGAACTCTTAAGAAATAAAGCTTTTTGGCTTATGGATGCTATCAAAGCTGGAGTGAAAAAAAAACACTACAATGATATTAAGTTCATAATTGAGAATCCTCTGGCAGAGAGATCTGTAGTAAAGAAAAAAGAATATCTTAAAAATCTTCTTACGCATGCTACCAGTACCACTTCTTATTATAAAGAATATATAAAATATCAAACTATTGAGGATTTTCCTGTGATTAATAAAGGTATTATAAAAGAGAAATTTAAAGAGTTTGAATCTTCAGAATATTTGAATAAAAAAAGGTTTCCTGTACAAACCAGTGGATCCACAGGTACGCCTTTCATGGCTTACCAAAATGCCAAGAAAAGATTGAGAAATACTGCAGATAATATTTATTTTTCAGAGTTAGCAGGTTTCAAAATTGGATATCAGTTAACTTATTTCAGACTTTGGAATGCATTCGAGAAAAAGAGTTTTATCACAAAATGGCTTCAAAATGTAGTTGCTATAGATGTGTTCCATTTAACTCAAGATAGCCTAAAAAAACAAATT
Organism: Aquimarina rhodophyticola; assembly: GCF_042434915.1. Lineage (GTDB taxonomy): Bacteria > Bacteroidota > Bacteroidia > Flavobacteriales > Flavobacteriaceae > Aquimarina. Next base: position 1,390,516 of record NZ_CP170198.1, on the reverse strand, counting down.
TTAGATAAACTAAGACATGAAAAATCAACCGTAAGTTGGCTTGGATATGCTTCGGCATATGAGGAGATCTGCAAATACATGGACCGCAAAAAAATTATGCCTATACCAGGTAAAATCAAATCGATGATTGCCATGTCAGAGAAATTAAACGAATATACAATACAATCAATTCACAAGTATTTTGGTGCAGATGTGGTCTCTCGATATTCAAATGTCGAAAATGGAATTATTGCGCAGCAACCATTAGGAGATGCCAAACATTTTATTATTAATGAAGCTAGTTATTATGTAGAAATCTTGGATTTAAAATCTAATACACCTGTACAAGATGGAAAACCTGGAAGAATCGTCATTACTGATCTATTTAACTATAGCATGCCGATGATACGATATGATACAGGAGATGTAGGGGTAAAGGATTTTATTAATGGTAAGGCAGTTTTTACAAACGTACAAGGTAGAAAGAGAGACATAATTACCAACGCAGATGGTGATATTATTTTAGCAAACTTGGTATTTATATTTAATAAATATTTGGAACTTAAACAATGTCAAATGATTCAAAAAGATCATGGAGTTTATGTCTTTAAGCTTAATACAGATAAAAAGTTTGACAGAGAGGACGAGTTTATTGAAGAGTTTAAACTATATCTCGGAGCATCATCCAAAATTACAATAGAGTATGTCGACGATATTCCCTTACTTGCATCGGGTAAGCGCAGAGTGATGGTAAATGAGATGTTATAATTAAATTCTTAAGAGTGTATAGATTATATATAAAACGTTTGATAGATTTTGTAACAGCAACTATTTTAATCATCCTATTTTTTCCCATATTTGTCGTCGTATACCTTAGTATAGGTGTAACAACATGGTCAAATCCTTTTTTTGTACAGTCCAGACCTGGTAAAAACGAAGAGCTATTTAAAATTATTAAGTTTAAAACGATGAATGATCGCAGGGACAACAATGGAGAGTTGCTACCTGATAAAGATAGACTTACAAAAATTGGTCGAATACTTAGAAAAACCTCGATAGACGAATTACCGCAGTTACTTAACGTTATCAAAGGAGAAATGAGTTTTATTGGCCCAAGACCACTACTTATTAGATATTTACCTTATTACTCTCAAGAAGAGAGAATACGACATACCGTGCTACCTGGGATTACGGGATTAGCACAAGTTACTGGCCGTAATTTATTGAATTGGGATGAAAGATTATTAGCTGATGTAAAATATGTTAACTCTATAACCCCTTTAGTAGATTTAAAAATTTTACTAGCTACAATAGGCAATGTTATTTTGTCCAAAGACATAGCTGTAGATCCCAATGCTGTAATAAAGGATTTAGATGAAGAAAGAAAACATATATAAATGGGCAATTTTAACAACTGGTTGGGGCAGAAATGCTTTTGATCTGATAAAAACGTTTAACGATAATAGCCAAGCCTTAGGTAATAGTACTATTTCGGTTCTTATATACGAGACCGATCCTTGCGGAGCTGCAGATGTTGCAAAAAGATATGGTATTAAAACTATTCAGTTAAAAAGAGCCGACTTTAATGACCAGATAGACTATCAAAAGTATATTTGTGAAAAACTTATAGAATTAGATATTGATTTTATTTTCTTATTAAATTATAAATATATCATTAAGGAAACGCTCCTCAACAAATTTGAAAATAGAATTTTGAACATTCATCCTTCATTATTACCTAGTTTTAAAGGAACTAAAACAGCAATACAAGATGCTATAGCGTACGGAGTTAAAATTACCGGATTAACTACACATGTTGTAAATGAAGAAGTAGATGGGGGCGCAATTATAGCACAAAAAACCATCAAAATAAAACCAAAAGATACATTTGAGAGTTTGTATCCCAAGTTCAGTAAAAAGGGAAAAAAGTTAATTATTAAATCAATCAATCTTGTCACAAATTAGATATTTCGATCACCTCCAAAAAAAACATCTAGGTTCTTTTTTAAGTAGTACTTCAAATATGAATAGTTATGTATAAACATTTTTTTAAACGCATCTTTGATTTTATGGCAGCATTCTTTGGATTGCTATTTTTGTCTCCAATTATGCTTATAACTATTATAATTTTAGCAATTACCAATAAGGGAAAAGTTTTCTTTTATCAAGTACGACCTGGTAAACATGAAAAACTCTTTAAGATAGTCAAGCTCAAAAGTATGAACGATAAAAAAGATGATCATGGAGAACTTTTACCTTACAAAGATAGAATTACACCTATCGGGGCCTTTGTGCGTAAGTATTCGTTAGACGAGATTCCGCAATTGTTTAACGTATTGCGTGGGGATATGAGTTTAATAGGGCCACGACCTTTATTGGTTAAATATTTACCGCTGTATAATGCGAAGCAAAAACGGCGTCATGAGGTTAAACCAGGCATTACAGGATGGGCACAAGTTAATGGTAGAAACGCCATTAGCTGGTCACAAAAATTTGAATATGATATTTGGTATGTTGATCATATCTCTTTTAAAACAGATATGATTATTTTATTTAAAACGATTAAAAAGGTGCTTGTTAAAGAGGGTGTTAATAGTCAAGCAAATCTTAATATGCCAGCTTTTACAGGTAACCAAGAAAATAGCAGTAAACGGTAATGGATAAAATTATAGTCATAGGAGCATCTGGGCATGCAAAAGTTATAGTTGACTCAATAGAGCTGCAAAATAATTATCAAATTCACGGTTTTATAGATTCGTATAAACCCAAAGGTGAAAATGTACTTGATTACGAAATACTGGGTGCCGAAGAGAAGATTCCAGAATTAGTAGCTCTGGGAATAACAAAAGGGGTTATAGCTATAGGAGACAATTATACACGCTATATAATGGCTCAAAAGATAAGGAAATTAAGTCCATCCTTTGAGTTTATCACGGTTATACATCCATCTGCTAGAATAAGCAACTATTCAAAAATTGGTTGTGGAACCGTTATTTTAACATCAGCCAATATCAATGCAGATTCTGTTATAGGTGATTTCTGTATTTTAAATACGAATTCTAATTTAGGTCATGATGGTGTAATGAAAGATTTTTCGAGTATTGCACCTTCGGCTACTATAGGAGGAACGGTAACTATTGGAGAATTTACAGCAGTGTCTATAGGAGCTACAATCATTCAAAATTTGGTTATTGGTGATCATGCGGTTATTGGAGCGGGAGCATTGGTAACTCGTGATGTAGATGATTACTCAGTTTGCTATGGTGTTCCTGCAAAAAAAATAAAAGTTCGTGAAAAGGGAGAGGCTTATCTAAAAAGCACCCCGCAAATATCATTTTCTGTACGTCATGTACGAGGAGAAAATGATTTGATGGGATATAAAAAATTATTACAGGACTTAAATAACTCAAATCCCTTTTATAAGGTAGAATTATTAGATACCTCTAATATGCATAAGCATCCACTATGCTATTTTGTTTTAGAAGAAAATAGTACTCCACTTATAGCGATGCCGTTTTATGCAAGATCTATTGATACACAACTAGGAGATGACTTTAAAGATGTAATATCTCCATACGGGTATAGTGGCCCCTTATTTAACTCTGACCTTATTACTAATCAACACATCAAACAGTTTTGGAAGCATGTAGATACTTGGTATCGTGAAAATAATATCATTAGCGAATTTATACGTTTTAGTCTCAATGATAACCATCTACACTATTCGGGTACACTTATTCCTAGTCTTAAAAATGTGAGGGGTAAGATTATTGACAAAGATGCCCAATGGAAAGAGCACAAGTCCAAAGTGCGCAATAATTATAGAAAAGCACTGCAAGAGGAATTAAAGCTAGTAGTATATGACGATTTAATTACAGAAAACATAATTAAAGATTTTTATCGTATTTATATTCAAACCATGCATCGTAATAATGCTCATGATTTATATTTTCATCCAATTGATTATTTTGAAGAATTTATTCAAAATAACCCTGAAAGCGTTATTATAGCTATGGTTTATAAAGACGGTGAACCCATATCAACAGAGTTAATTTTAAAGGATGATGATACTTTGTACTCTTATTTGGGCGGTACCTTGTCAGAGTATTTTTATACTCGGCCTAATGATTTTTTAAAAATTGAAATCATTACATGGGCAAGAGGGCAAAAGTTTAAATATTATGTGTTAGGTGGAGGTAGAGAGGACGATGATGGATTATATAAATATAAAAAATACTTTTTCCCCAATGATGAAGATGTAGTGTATTATACGGGTAGAAAGATTGTTAATGAAGAACTTTATAATGCTATAGTACGAGAAAAGTTGGAGGCTAATGAAATACATCCAGAAAATTTTAATAAAAAAGTATACTTTCCTCAGTATCGTATTAAAGAATAAGTTTTTATAGAGCGAAGAGAGGGTAGTGCATTTTTAGTATTAAGGATTAAATCATTCCTAATAGCAGGTATTAATGTTTTACAATCATTTTTTTTGTTCCTGCAAATTGCAGGAGCTTTGCAAATGATTTTTTTTGTTCCTGCAGATTGCAGGAGCTTTGCAAACGATTTTTTTTGTTCCTGCAAATTGCAGGAGCTTTGCAAATGGTTTTTTTTGTTCCCGCAGATTGCAGGAGCTTTGCAAATGATTTTTTTTGTTCCTGCAGATTGCAGGAGCATTTTCAAACGGTTTTTTTCGTTCCCGCAGGTTGCAGGAACATATTTTGTACAATGTTAATAGCCAAATGGATTGAGGTACGCTGTATGTAGGTTTTAGTTTACTTTATATAATAACATGTGTTTAGTATGCACATTTAATATAAGAGGCTATAGCATCGGCAATCAATGTTCTTCCATAATTATTCCAATGTCTATCGTAGATTAAATTTTTTGGACGTTTGGATACCTTAAATTGCTCATGATAATCAATATACCTAAATTTATTAGCATTCAAAAATTCCAAAAATATTGGACTTGTCTCATTAGAGTCAAGAAGTAAGATAAAACGTTTTTTGTCAAAGCCATACTTGGCGACTAATTTTTCAAAATTCTCAAGATATATACGATCCTTTTCTTTTTTGATAGCAGGCTTTGATTGTTGATTAGAATTCTTTTGCTTATCAATTAGTAAATTTTTAATTTTTTTGATAAAAGATTTTGGAGGTTCTAACAAACCAATGCTTTTTGCATACACCAATAATTTACTCTTTTTTAAAGTTCTGTTTAAAGGCGATTCTAGGGCTAATCGTTCCTGTACAACATTATACTCTCCACGTGTCAAATCATTTGAAAATTTAATACCTAAAATAACATAGTCAATCTTATCAAATTGCTTTTTGTAAGCATTAATTAAATGCAATTGATCCGCCATATCATAACCCGCATAGCCATATTCGTACACCTCTACGGTATCGATCAAGGTTTCAATTTTTTTTCCGATAGAATTGTAATAATTTTCATGAAAGCCTTCGATAAAAGAGTCTCCTACCAATGCAATTTCAGTTTTATCATAGGAGGGCTCAAATTCGCGATAGGAGTTATAACCTGATTGATTAATCTTATATTCAGAAAAGTTTTGTCTTCTATTTCCTGTGACTGCAAATCCATGTTGATTAGGTAACCATTTCTCAACATTATATTGATCTACATATCGGGTAGGTGTATCTTTTCCTAAGTGTAAGATACGCACAAGAAGCTCCAACATAAGTAAAATCAAAAAACTATACACGCCTATGGTTATAAATAATTTTTTCATAACTAAAATTGAAAATATATAAAGGATCTATCGACTTGATCATCATAAAACAGTAACATCGCTAAAATTACTAGCGTATAAATCAAAAATCGTACGGTCTTTGATTTAAACTTGAAAGGGGAGCGTTCGTCTCTACGAATTCTAAATTCATATAAGGTAAATACGATTAAGAGAATTAAATAATCAATCATTCGGTAACCTTGTGGATGTGAATAGTTTTCCCAATAAAAATTTGATCCTATCTGTTGTAAATATAAATACGCATCGGTTATAGATTCTGACCTAAAAAAAACTCGAGAGAATGTAACTAAAGCAAAGGTTAATATAATTTGCAATACTTCTTTTACATTGGGAAACCAACTATTTTGAGCGACTACCGTGTGCATATAAATACGATTACGTCCCATTAAAAATACCGGAATATACAAAAGGGCATGGATGCCACCCCATACAATAAATGTCCAATTAGCTCCATGCCAAAAACCACTAACCAAAAATATAATGCAGATATTTCTAATAGACTTAAGCTTGCTTACGCGACTACCCCCCAGGGGAATGTATAAGTAATGTCTAAACCAAGTTGACAGTGAGATATGCCACCGTTGCCAATACTCTGCTACATTGCGAGAAAAATTGGGAAATTTAAAGTTTGACATTAACTCGATTCCAAACATTTTTGCCGTACCTATTGCAATATCGGTATAACCGCTAAAGTCGCCATAGACTTGAAAACTAAACAAAGTGACGCCCATTATCAGTGTAGAGGCAGAGTACTCACTGTAATTCGCAAAAATATCATCTACAATAGGAGCAATAGAGTCTGCAATCACAACCTTTTTAAAAAGTCCCCAAAGAATAAGTTTTAGCCCTTGTCTGCACTGCTCATATTTAAAAACTCTAGAATTTGTTATTTGAGACAGCAAATTAGATGCCCGCTCGATAGGGCCTGCAACAAGTTGAGGAAAAAAACTAACGAAGGTTGCAAAATCTATAAAGTTGGTAGTAGGTTTTAATCGATCATAATAGATGTCCAAGGAGTACGACATCGTTTGGAAAGTGTAAAAAGAAATTCCTACGGGTAAAATAAGTTGTAAAGTATACGTACTCGTTATATTATATCCCAAGAGTTGTATTACATCTACCCACGAATCGATAAAAAAGTTGTAATATTTAAAAAACCCTAACAACCCAAGGTTAAAAACGATACTAAACCCTAGCCACAATTTTTTAGTATTAATCTTAGAAGAGGTTGCTATTGATTGTCCTGCGATAAAGTCAACGATTGTACTGGCTATAATCAAAAGAAGAAAACGCCAATCCCACAATCCATAAAAGAAATAACTAGCAACTAATAGAAATAAATTTTGAGACCTTAACTTATTTTTGAATAAGAGCCAGTACGCTAAAAATACTATTGGCAAGAAAATAAAAAAATTCAATGAGTTAAATAGCATAGAATAGACTTATGTAATTTTAATCGAATACTTAATTGATATATAGTAATTTATATTGAAAAAGGGGTAAATCACTCATTAATAACCGCTAATATCCCCGTAAAAAAGTAATCAATATGTTATAGTATTGCTAAAACTTTAAAGATTGTATAGTAATATTTTTTAATAAGAAGTTTGCCTTACAAACAATTGCGAATATTCTTACTAAAATTAGTTAATAAAAACTATCATTTTGAGGGTATTGTTAATATTAAAGGATGTATTGTTAATTTTTAAGTTATTATTAGGTTAAAATTGGTTTTTATTTAAGGCTTTAAACTTGTGTAAATCGGGTAATTATAGGGGCTCAAGTAGTTGAACCTAGTTTTTAAGTATTGCATCTAAAAGTTAGTTTTTTAGAATGTTTTTTGGAGAATCTATTCTACTTTAGCCACAACAAACAAGGTAAATAAACAACAAAATCAGTAATGCTACCCCTCTTTTCTAATCTGATTTTACAGTACAACTGAAAGAGACATTTTAAGGGACACGTTATACTCTATTAAATTGGAAACTATATGAATGTAATAGATTCAAAGAAAATTTGGCTGTCTTCTCCACACATGGGAGGTAAAGAACAATACTATATACAAAAAGCTTTTGATAGCAACTGGATAGCTCCTTTAGGTCCCAATGTAAATGGTTTCGAAAATGATCTTCAACAATATTTAAATAATGATACGTATGTAGCAGCACTTAGTTCTGGTACAGCAGCTTTGCACCTTGCATTATGTATGTTGGGCGTTACTAGGGGAGATGAGGTTATTTGTCAAAGCATGACTTTTTCTGCCTCGGCAAATCCAATAGTCTATCTGGGTGCAACTCCTGTTTTTGTAGATAGTGAAGAGACCACATGGAATTTATGTCCAGAACAGTTAGAAAATGCTATAAAAGATAGAATATCCAAAGGTAAAAAGCCAAAGGCAATAATAGCAGTACACCTTTATGGAATGCCTTATAATGTAGAAGCAATTCAAAAAATCTCTCAATACTACGATATACCTGTAGTAGAGGATAGTGCAGAGGCACTAGGTAGTTCGTATTTTGATATAAAGTGCGGTACGTTTGGAGACATAGCGATTCTTTCGTTTAATGGTAATAAAATAATAACGACTTCTGGCGGTGGTGCATTGGTAACAAAAAATAAAGAACTTAAAGAACGAGCAATATATTTAGCTACGCAAGCAAGAGATGAGGCGCCTCATTACCAACACTCAGAGATTGGCTATAATTACAGAATGAGTAATATTACCGCAGGTATTGGACGAGGTCAAATGGAAGTTTTGGATGCTCATGTACAATTACGAAGAAAGAATTTTGATACCTACGTTCAATCGTTGAGCAACTTTGAAGAAGTAACCTTTTTACAGGAACCATCAGGCTATACATCTAACCGATGGTTGTCTTGTATCACAACTAATTCTTTTGAGATAAGAGAAAAGATTCGTTTGGGGCTTGCTCAAGAAAATATAGAATCACGACCCTTATGGAAACCCATGCATCAACAACCAGTTTTTGCTGCGAATAAGTCCTATCTCAATGGTGTATCAGATAGGTTATTCGAGAAAGGTCTTTGTTTGCCAAGTGGTTCAAACTTAGAAGAAGAAGAACTTGAAAAAGTCATTTCGATAATTAAAAAAATATTAAGATGATAAAAAAGTATATTCTAGAAAATTCACATAAACATGCATCCAAGTGGTTAGTGTTGACCATTGATATTTTTCTTACTTTATTTAATTTCTTTCTAGCCTATGTAATTAGATTTGGGATTGCACTTGACATTGATAGTAAAATCTTGGCAGTACAAATACCAATCATGGTAGTGTTTTCTTTAGTAAGCTTTTTGGTAATAGGTTCTTATAAAGGTGTTGTACGACATACAGGTATTCGAGATGCATATAATCTATTTTTGGCAGTTACTATTTTATTAGCCATAAGTGGAGCATTAATGTTTACAAGTCGTTGGTCGTTGATGCCAGATTTGCTCAATATCCCTGTGTCTATACTGTTTATTCATTATCTATTAAATATTATTGTTTTAACAACGAGTAGACTAGTATTTAAATATTGCTATAATTACATCAAGTCAAATTTGGGTGATACCACAAGAACTATGATTTATGGTGCAGGGGATTCTGGCTTGGTAACATTGGCTGCTATAAGTAATGAAAGCTATAAATCTGTTCATGTAATTGGCTTTATAGATGATAATCCTCACAAAATTGATAAAACCATTGATGGGACCAAAGTCTATAGTTCTACAGCTATAACCTCAGAGTTTATTAAAAAGCATAAAGTTAGTGACATCATTGTATCCATACCTCATATAGGTAAAAAAAGACTTTCAGAAATTACAGATCAATTGTTACCACTTAATGTTAAGGTTAAGATAGTACCAGCAGTAAATGATTGGATTGATGGTAAGCTTAATGCTTCTCAAATTAAGCAAATACAGATAGAAGATCTTTTGGATCGTGCACCTATCTCTTTAGAAAATCAAAATATAAAGAGAGAACTTAAAGGTAAAGTGATTATGATCACAGGAGCAGCAGGTTCTATAGGTAGTGAAATTGTAAGACAAGCATCTTTTTATAAGTATAAACAGTTGGTACTTGTAGATCAAGCAGAATCTGCATTGTATGATTTACAGCAAGAACTTTTGAGTAAGGAGGTAACCAACTTTGTGCCTTTGGTAGCAGATATAAGGGATCATCAACGTATTGAAACTATATTTCAAAAGTATAAACCCAATATGGTATTTCATGCTGCTGCATACAAACATGTACCGCTAATGGAAGCCAACCCTTGTGAAGCTATCAAAATCAATGTCCTTGGTACTCGTAAACTGGCAGATTTATCATCCAAATATGGTGTTGATAAATTCGTGTTTGTATCTACAGACAAAGCTGTTAATCCAACTAATGTTATGGGAGCCACAAAACGTGTGGCAGAGATGTATATTAAATGTCTTCATAAAACCAGTAAAACCAAATTTATAACCACTCGTTTTGGAAACGTTCTAGGATCAAATGGTTCTGTAATTCCTCTTTTCAAAAAGCAAATAGAAAACGGAGGTCCACTAACAGTCACACATAAAGATGTTACTCGATTTTTTATGACCATACCCGAAGCATCACAATTAGTAATAGAAGCTGGTACCATGGGGAATGGAGGCGAAATATTTATTTTTGATATGGGCGAATCAGTTAAAATTTTTGATTTAGCAAAAAAAATGATTCGTTTGTCGGGCTTACATTATCCTAATGATATTGATATCGAAATATCTGGGTTAAGACCAGGAGAAAAATTATATGAAGAATTATTAGCGGATACAGAAAATACCTTGCCAACATATCATAAAAAAATTATGATTAGCAAGTTTGACGATCATGATCCTTCGATTATTAAAGATAAAATTGATGACTTGTGTATAATGAATTTACTGAGTCAGGATTATTTAATTGTGGGTAAATTAAAAGAAATTGTACCCGAGTACATTTCAAAAAACTCGCTGTTTGAGACTATCGATCAGACAAATAAGAATAACAATAAAAACAACCATAAGAACAATTCAAAAAGAGAGAAAATTTTAATTTGATAATGAAATTATACATTTTATCATTAGACTATCAATTTTAGTTGATAGATCACTAACTCTTATTATATTCTAAGATTATATTATATGAAACTCCAATCAATACTATTACTTTCAGTAATTATTATAACACTATTCTCATGTAAGGCTCCTACTGATGTAGTCTATTTTCAAAACACAAAAAATTTAGAACAAGTTACCTCAAATAATTCTTTTACAAGAGTTTTTAAAGTAGATGATATAATAAGTATTATGGTATCGGCTACCAATATGGAAGCTGCACGACCTTTTAATTTGATGCAAGGCTCGTCATTAAGTACTACAACCGAAGTTTCAGATAATGCTATGTCAAGTAGTAGTAACAGTCCACAGCCAACCTATCTAATTGATGAGCAAGGCAATATTGATTTTCCTGTGTTGGGTAAAATTAAAGTGGCGGGGATGACACGTGTACAAGTAAAGGAAATGTTACAGGAAAAGTTGAAAATTTATATAAAGGACCCTATAGTAAATGTACGTTTAAAAAACTTTAAAATAACGGTTATCGGTGAAATTAACCGACCAGGATCGTACAACATACCAAATGAACGTATAACGATTATCGAGGCTCTTGGTATGGCAGGTGATATGACAATAACTGGTAAAAGAACTAATGTAATGGTAATTCGTGAAAACGATGGAGTAAATACGTATCATAAAGTAGATTTAACATCAAAAGATATCTTTGATTCTCCAGCCTACTATTTAGCTCAAAACGATGTGCTTTATGTAGAACCTAATAACGCACAACAAAAACGATCTCGTACTAATAGCAATACTTTTGGTATAGTGTTAAGTATTGTTGGAGTCGTTCTTTCTTCACTTACTTTGATCCTACGATAAACTTACTTTATGAAATCAAGTGAAAATAATCAAAATGTTCCGGTATTATCGACTACCAAAAATGCTGATTTTAATTTTAGGGAACAAATTATCCATTATCTTAAAAGATGGTATTGGTTTTTATTAGGATTAGTAGTGTGTTTAGCACTCGCGTATACTTATATTAGGTATACTATTCCCAAATATAATGTTTCGGCAAGTATTATGATTTCTCAGGACGATAGCATGGGTGAATCAGAGCTTGCAGCTTTTCAAGATTTAGGGTTATTAGAAAATAACACGAACAAAATAGAGAATGAAATTCAAATTATTAAATCTAGAACCTTAATCACAAATGTAGTTAAGCGCTTAAGACTTAATATACAATATTTCACAAAAGGTAGAGTTCTCGAAACTGAAAATTATCCAGAATCTATTGTTGAGATTAGTTTACTAGCTCCCGATTCTATCATTCAAACAGCTTCTAAAGTTTTTAAGGTTAATATTCTTTCTGATACCAAATTTTCATTATTAAATGATAATGATGAAACGGTTAGTGAACATTCTTTTGGAAACACTATTAAAACGAGTATTGGTGATGTAGTTATTACACCTAATTTTAAAAATGTAGGGAAGCATAAAGGTCAGACTATAAAAATTAAAATTAGTCCGATAAAATGGATAGCAGAAAGTTATAGAAATGGTTTGTCAATTTCTCCAGTAGGAAAAAATTCATCTGTGTTACAAATAGCTATTAATGACCCTGTTAAGGAAAAGGCTATGGACATCATAAATACGCTTATTGACGAATATAATAAGGCTACCATTAATGATAAAAAGCAAACATCTGCCAGAACGGCTACCTTTATTAATGATCGTCTAGATCTAATATCTGGTGACCTTACCGAAGTCGATGACGAAGCTGCGGGCTATAAAGCTAAATTTGGTTTAACCAATGATATATCTGCACAAACCCAACGAGTAGCTGATAGTGATACGCGTAATTTACAAGAAATTACACAACTTAGCACTCAATTAAGTTTAATTGAATCGACACGTAGTTTTATCTTGAGCCAAGAGGGAAGGTATGATCTGGTCCCTGCTAATTTAGGTTTTGATGATCCTAACATAACAAATACAGCTACTAGATATAATACTTTAATTTCTCAAAGGAATAGGTTGTTAACATCATCTAGCGAGCAAAATCCCGCGGTAATTAATATTAATCAGCAAATTGATGGACTGCGACAGGTGTTGATAGAAAGTCTCAATAGTCTAAAAGGAGCTATCAATATAAAGCTAAACAGTCTAAAAACACAGGATCGATATTTTAGCGGAAAATTATATAATGCACCGATTCGTCAAAAAGATTTGCGAGTAATAGAACGGGAGCAAACAATTAAGGAACAATTGTATTTATATCTATTACAAAAACGCGAGGAAGCAGAAATTACTAGCCACGTAACGCTATCGAATGCTCGAGTTATTGATAGAGCGACTACTATCGGGTCCTATCCGGTATCTCCTAATAAAAAAATGATTTATGTAGGAGCTGTGTTTGTAGGATTAATGATTCCATTTTTAGTCATATATATATCAGAACTTCTTAACGTTAAAGTTCGATCCCGTCAAGATCTTGAGAAAGTTTTAACTATGCCGATACTCGGTTCGATCCCTAAAACCAAGAGTAATGATAAAATTGTCGTTTCTCGTACGAATAGGTCGGGAATTGCAGAAGCTTTCAGAATCTTAAGAACAAATTTAGATTTCTTGATGGCTGGTTCTAATAAAAATCAAGGAAAAGTAATATTTGTTACCTCTACGATATCAGGAGAAGGTAAAACTTTGGTTTCATCTAATTTAGCCAAAACACTCGCCATTTCTGGAAAAAAGATAGCGTTTATTGGTACTGACTTTAGAGATCCGAAATTCCATAATTTTTTAGATTTACCCAAGGGAAAAGATACCGAAGGTTTCACCAATTTTATTATGAATAAGGACCTTAAACCTCAAGATGTAATTTACAGCGATAAGTCTGATGATCCTATGGATATTTTGCCTCCAGGTGTTATACCTCCTAATCCAGCAGAATTACTTATGCAGGATAGGGTAGGAGAAATGTTTTCGTATCTACAAGCGCATTATGATTATATTATAGTAGATACTGCACCTGTGAGTCTTGTTACAGATACACTACTTATAGGTCATTATTCTGATCTAAGTATTTTTATAGTAAGAGAAAATTATTCAGATAAAAGAGCTTTGCAAGTTCCCGAGAATTTTCATAGAGAAAAGCGTCTTCCTAATATGGCTGTTCTATTAAATGCTTCATTTAATCAAGGAGGTTACGGGTATGGGTATGGATACGGTTATGGCAATAAGGGTAGCTAAATCAGAATATCTAATTAAATATAGTATTTTTTTGTAATAAGGGTTCGATCAAAGCACTAAGTTTTGGTGAGAACCCTGCTTTGATTATATCCAAATGATTGTAATTGTGTATATCTGACCCCACAAAATCAATAAATCCTTCTTTGATCAAATATTTGGCGACATCTTGTACTTTCTTACCATAATGACCTGTAAGTGAGAGTAAGTTTAGTTGGAATTTGAAACCCGCACTTTTGAGCTCATCGTACTGTGATATGTCAGAATGATAAAATCCATAACGCTCGGGATGCGCTAGTATTGGAGAATATCCAGATATTTTAATTTGGAACACCATTTCTAATAAATTTATCGGTGGACTAAAAGTTGACATTTCTACTAGAATGTAAGTATCGTATAACTCAAGGATATCTTTATTGGATATTTTCTTTAAAAATGCATCATCTAACATGTACTCTGCACTCGCGTTTATTGTTATCTCATCAAGATTAAGACTTTTCAATGCATTGCGTACAGTTTTAAGTTTGTCGTGAATAATTTGCGAAGTATTGGGCCACACATCCTGCATTATATGCGGAGTTGTAATTATCTTATTAATACCTATACTTTGTAGGGATTTAATTATATGAACGGATTGAGAAATGGTTTTTACACCATCATCAATTCCTGGCAATAAATGAGAATGAATATCAACGAATCCTTTTGGAATTAATTTTTCAAATGGAATATTTTTCTTTTTTATAAAAAACAACAGGATTCAGTTTTAATTAGACATTATATCCTTTTATATATCATATAAAAAGAATCTAGCGGTAAAAGTAAGTAATATTGTTGCTAAACAAAATTGTCTGAAAAGAGAATTTCTTTTCAGACAATTTAAAAATAAATATATGTTATTATTGTCTTGTGATATCTCCAGATCCGATTATCTTGGTATCTTCTTTCGCAGGATTTCCTTTATAAAATATGTCACCAGATCCTGTTACACGCGCACGAATAGCATTGGCAGCATAGGTTTGTATATCCCCCGAACCTGTAACTGAAGCAGTAACAGAATCTGCTTCAAATTCATAACCCTTAATATCTCCCGATCCTTTTACACTCATATCTAATTCGTGGGTGCTACCCTTAAGCTTAATATCACCACTACCGTTTACTTGTGCAAGAGTTATGGTGGCTGTTAGGACCAATTCGATATCACCAGAACCTGATACAACAGTTTTAAAATTCTTAGTTTGTATTGGATCAGTACTTATGATATCGCCAGAACCTGATAGAGTTACTTGATTAAGTAAATTAAAGGGAACTTTTATAACCATATTGTGAGCTCGTCCATAACGTAGTGCATATCCTTTTTTTATATAAATTTTTAAAGAATTTCGGTGTACTTCTGTAACAACATACGGTAGTAAATTACTTTCTCCTGTTAGATTGATGGTTCCTTCTTCTCCATGCATAAGGTAAACTTTTAAATTACCACTTACGTCTATAGTATTGTAACCAGAGGTTGATCTGGTAATGGTTGTAATGTCCCCGTTTCCTCGTATTGTTTTTGTACTTCCCCACCATTG
Organism: Aquimarina rhodophyticola; assembly: GCF_042434915.1. Lineage (GTDB taxonomy): Bacteria > Bacteroidota > Bacteroidia > Flavobacteriales > Flavobacteriaceae > Aquimarina. The sequence goes on along the minus strand of NZ_CP170198.1, from coordinate 1,374,877 downwards.
TGCATTGGCGGTAATCGCAATAAGAAAACTGACTGTTAAAAATAATTTCCCCATAAGTATATTAATTAGTTATTTTTTTATGAATTTGACACCTCCATAGCTAGAGTTAATACGTATTGAGTTACCGCTATTTTTTTGTCTATGGTATCCCTCATAAATTTTGTTTGAATTCGTACTATTTTTTTTCATAATATTAATTTCATCATCATCAATATTGATACCTCCATATGATGTTTTTATATGAAAATCAAAAGACAGGTTTTGATTGTATCCGATAGTTATTCCTACATAATCTGATTGTATGTCAACCATTTTGACAGATTTGGTAAGTTCGTTGACACGTAAAGATCCATAATCTGCATTGATGGCTATCTTTTTATTTACGGTGCCTAGTTGCATATTTAAGTAATCCCCAGTACCCGTAATTGAATGCGCATTTGATATTTTAAGTTCCCCATAATCACAGGAATATTTTAAATACTGGATACTATCAAAATTTGACTGAGTGTAATCAGCATAAAGATCGACTTTTCCAGCTAGACCAACTTCAAAAGCCGAATAATCCGCATTGATAGTGCCCTGATTCATATATTTTATAGAGCTATTTTTTGTGTAGTCTATATGAATACTGTTGTCGTTTCCGTGTAATTCACCAAGGATGATCTGTCCATAGTCACAATTTATTTTGGCGTTTCCTTTAGTTTTATCCAATGTTATACTACCATAATCATTGGAAAGGTCTAAATTATTAGATATAGGGACCTTTATAGAATAGTTAATTTTCATGTTTATAGATGATGTGGAGCTCCATGAATCTGTAAATTTTGACCACCATGAACTTTGCTTATTGTCAAAAATTGTTTTGGCTGAAACTCTGGTAGTTGACGCATTGAAAATAACAGAGATATTTTTAATTTTTTCTTGCATTTTTTCTTTATCATTACCAGTGACACTAATTTTGATATTCATAACAATACGGTTTTCATTCCAAGTGGTTATGTCAACATTACCATATGCATTATCTATGAATAAGAGCGCATCTTTATCTACCGTAAATTCCTTGTACAGCGATTTTTCCATGGTGTGCTCGTTAACTAGACCCTCAAGCGTATTTCCTTGTGATATCGAAGGTATCAGTGTCAGTATAAGTACTATTTTATAGTATATTGTTCTCATTGGAGTAATTTTTGTTCACTTTGTTTTTTTGAATCGTTTCTAGAACTTTTTCTAATAAGATAGCTCTTTGTTGAAAATTTTCGATCATTGCGCTAATCACACGGGTATCATTATTACTAATTACCAAATCTTCTTTTAATTTGTGATAAGCAATTTCTAATTTTTCTAATTGCTTTGTAGCATCATTCACCAAATGGATATCATTCTTGGTAGCAGAATTTTTTATTTCCTTTAATTTTTGGGTTATAGAAGTTGCAAAGAAATTTTGTGTTATATACATCTCATCAGAAACACTAGATAACTCCCTATTAGATAATTGATAGTTATTAAGAATAAACAGTGAAGAACCAAGAAGTAAAGCTACGGTTGCCGCTATGGATAGCCATTTTGACCATTTTAATTTTGGTGACTTCTTAATTATAAAACCATCATCGATAGCTAACAATCTGTTGTGAAATTTTTCAAAATGGGTGTTAGATGGTTCGTGAATATCTAAGTCATTCCTAGTTTTTTCAAAAAAAGTTTCTAAATCATCCTTCTGCATACATCATGGTCGTTTATTGTGTTAGTAATAATTTTTTTTTCAAACTTTGTTTCGCTCTTGAAACTAATGTGCGACAGTTTGAATTTGAAATATTCATTATTTCAGCTATTTCTTCATAATCATATCCTTCAATTAAATATAAGGATAGTATGGTAGAATAGTTTGTTTTAAGCTGTTTTAAGGTTTCTAATACTATATCAATTTTATGACAGCATACTTCCTTTTCTGAACTTTCATAAGTTTCATCAGATAATTTATAGTCCACTACATCCAAAGCGACTTCTTCGTATTTATTATTTTTTTTTAAGGCTGTCAAACTAGCATTTATAACTATTCTTTTAAGCCAAGCCCCAAACATGCTATTTTTTTCTAAAGATGATAATTTGGTAAATGCTGTTAGAAAAGCTTCTTGCATAATATCTTCCGCTTCAGTTGGATCCTTTATGATTCGATACGTTGTATTATACATTGCTTTATAATAGCGATTATAAATTTCAAGTTGTGCATTGCGGTCATGACATCGACATTTAGCAATTAATGTTTCGGTATTTTCCTTGGTTAGTATCAAGCTGGATAATTTGTCTAGTATAAAGATACCGCATCGTACTATTTGTTACACTTATACAAAAAAAATTATTTTAAAATGGCATAACAATTGACTTAGTATAGACATAAAACTTTCTTTTTCCTTATTTAATAAGGGGTTTAGCTTGTTTTAGAAAGAATAAATTAAATAAAAAAATAATGCCATTTTAAGTAAATGACAAAATGGCTTTGATATAAAAATATGACGAAATCCAAATTTACTACGCTTGACAGTTTGTCATTACAGGGAATAGATGAAGATGCTGAGTTGATCCCTTTAATGACCCCAGAAGACGAAGAAGAAATTAATAATGAAGAACTTCCAGAGGTTTTACCAATATTACCTTTGCGTAATACAGTACTTTTTCCCGGAGTTGTGATTCCTATTACAGCAGGGAGAGATAAATCCATTAAATTACTTGATGACGCTAATTTGGGAAATAAGACTATTGGAGTGGTTTCTCAAAAAGAAGAAGAGATTGAAAACCCTACCTCTAATGACATTAACAATGTTGGTGTGGTTGCCAGAATTTTGCGTGTTTTAAAAATGCCAGACGGTAATACAACAGTAATACTACAGGGTAAAAAACGCTTTGAAATTTCAGACATACTCCAAGAAGATCCTTATATAAAAGCAAAGATTACTGCTGTTCCTGAAGCACGTCCAGCCAAAGAGAGTAAAGAATTTGGAGCAATAATAGATTCTATCAAAGAGCTAGCTTTAGAAATTATAAAAGAGAGTCCAAATATACCGTCTGAAGCCTCTTTTGCAATAAAAAATATTGAAAGTAATTCTTTCTTAATCAATTTTGTATCAAGTAATCTTAATCTTCCTGTCCAAGAAAAACAGAAAATACTAGAGATTAACGACCTTAAAGATAGGGCATTGTCTGCATTAAAATATATGAATGTAGAGTACCAAAAACTGGAATTGCGTAATGACATCCAGAGTAAGGTGCAACATGACATGAGTAAACAACAACGAGAGTACTTCTTACATCAACAAATGAAGACAATCCAAGAAGAACTTGGAGGTGTATCGCATGAGGATGAGATTGAAGAGATGAAGGCGAGAAGTAAAGATAAAAAGTGGAACAAAAAAGTTAAGGAGCATTTTGATAAAGAATTATCCAAAATGCGAAGAATGAATCCGCAGGTAGCCGAGTATTCCATCCAGCGTAACTATCTGGATCTTTTTTTGGATCTTCCTTGGAATAAATTTTCTGAAGATAAATTTGATCTCAAAAGAGCCATGAAAATTTTGGATCGTGATCATTATGGATTAGACGAAGTTAAAAAGAGAATAATTGAGTATTTGGCCGTTTTAAAATTACGTAATGACATGAAATCACCAATTTTATGTCTCTATGGACCTCCAGGTGTTGGTAAGACATCACTGGGTAAATCTGTAGCCGAAGCTCTGGGTAGAGAATATGTACGAATATCACTAGGTGGATTGAGAGATGAAGCCGAGATTCGCGGACATAGAAAAACCTATATTGGAGCTATGCCAGGTAGAATAATTCAAAGTTTAAAGAAAGCAGGAACTAGTAATCCTGTATTTGTTTTGGATGAAATCGATAAACTTTCTGCTGGTAATCAAGGTGATCCATCTTCTGCTTTATTAGAGGTATTAGATCCAGAACAAAATTCAGAATTTCATGATAATTTTTTAGAAATGGGATTTGACCTTTCTAAAGTTATGTTTATAGCAACTTCAAACAGTCTCAATACAATTCAGCCAGCTCTGAGAGATCGCATGGAGATTATTAATGTTACTGGGTATACTATTGAAGAAAAGGTAGAGATAGCAAAACAACATTTACTACCAAAACAGTTGGTAGAGCATGGTTTAGATAAAAGTCATTTAAAAATTGGTAAAGCTCAACTAGAGAAAATTGTTGAAGGCTATACCCGAGAGTCTGGGGTTAGAGGTCTTGAAAAGCAAATTGCAAAAATGGTTCGCTATGCTGCCAAAAACATTGCAATGGAGGAAGCCTACAGTGTAAAGATCACCAATGAAGATATAATTGAAATTTTAGGATCTCCCAAATTAGAACGTGATAAGTACGAGAATAACGATGTTGCTGGCGTTGTAACAGGATTAGCATGGACAAGCGTTGGAGGCGATATATTGTTTATAGAATCCATTCTGTCCAAAGGTAAGGGTAATCTTACCATTACTGGTAATTTGGGCAAGGTAATGAAAGAATCTGCTACAATTGCAATGGAGTATATTAAAGCAAATGCTTCTGAACTAGGGATTGATTCTTCTATTTTTGAAAAGTACAATGTTCATATTCATGTGCCAGAGGGAGCAACTCCAAAAGATGGACCAAGTGCGGGAATAACGATGTTAACATCATTAGTATCATTATTTACTCAGCGTAAAGTAAAGAGAAGTCTTGCTATGACTGGAGAAATTACCTTGAGAGGAAAAGTTTTACCTGTGGGAGGTATTAAAGAAAAAATCTTAGCAGCTAAGCGAGCACGAATTAAAGAAATCTTGCTTTGTGAAGAGAATCGTAGAGATATTGACGAAATTAAACCAGAATACCTTAAAGGATTGACATTTCATTATGTTAAAGAGATGAGTGAAGTATTGCAGACTGCGCTTACAAAGGAAAAGGTTAAGAATGCTAAAAAACTATAGATGTCTGAGAAGGATGTTGAAAAAGCCAATTTCATTATATGAGATTGGCTTTTTTTAGTTTAATATGCTTGTGTAGTTTCTACGAGGACGGTAGTATATTGAGAAATGTTTTTAACTACCATAGCACTGCCTTTGACCACCGCTTCTAAAGGATGAATACCTGTACATACGGGTAAATTAGTCGTTTTTGCAAGTCGTGTATCTAAGCCTCTAAGCATAGATCCTCCGCCAGTCAAATAAATTCCACTTTCATAAATATCAGCCGAAATCTCTGGTGGGATTGTGGCTAAGGTTTCCAAAATAGCGCTTTCAATCTGTTGTATCGATTGGTCAATACTTTTTGCAATTTCACGATGTGATATTTCAATTTCCTTGGGTTTGCCAGTGCGTACGTCCCGACCTCGGACCCGCTCCTTTTCTGGAACATTTTTATAGATTTGAGTAGCAGCGCCTACACTAATTTTAATTTTTTCGGCAGTACTATTTCCAATATGTAAATTATAAGTATCCCGAATGTAAGCTGTTATATTTTCATTAAACATGTTACCCGCTATTTTAACCGATTGTCCGCTTATAATTTTACCCATACATATTACAGCAATTTCTGTAGTTCCTCCGCCAATGTCAATTACCATTGAACCTCTTGGTTGCAATACGTCAATACCGCTTCCAATAGCAGCAGCAACAGGCTCTGGGATGAGAAGCACTTTGTTTGGATTTAATCTTTTTACAGATTCTTTGACAGCTCGAATCTCTACATCGGTACTTCCGCATGGAATGGATATAATCATCGTGTAAGAAGCACTAAGTTTAAATGATTGTCGTTTTTTTACTTGTTTAAAAAAGGAAGACAACATCATCTCTGCAGCTTTAAAATTAGCAATCATACCATCTTTAAGAGGATAAATAGTCTTTATATTCTTATGTATTTTACCTCTCATCAAATTTGCGTCCTTACCTGCTGCCATAATTTTTCCAGTTAGTTGATTAATAGCAAGTATAGAAGGGTTTTCGACTACTATTTTTCCGTTGCAGGTAATAAGGGTATTAGTGGTGCCAAGATCAATTGCAATTTTTTCGTTTGAAAAATCAAATAATCTCATATTTCTAGTTGATTTATAGGTTAAGTTTTATGAAGTTCTTGTTATAAAAACTAAAGAGTTCATTTCTATAACGAAAGTATGAATCTAATTATTGTTTCATTTATTTTAAGTAACTGTTTATCAGTGTTTTATATCTTGATACGTTTTGTAGGTATAAAGAATTGTTGGAATACTAAAAATCCTAAACTATTCTTTATATTTTTGTTTAAATTATAGAGTACAACAATAATCCATCATATTTACATTTAAAACTGACATTATATAGTTTGAGTTTAGAAAAAAAAATTATTATCGCTATCGATGGTCACTCATCGACGGGCAAAAGTACAGTGGCAAAACAATTAGCAAAGGCTTTAGGCTATATTTATGTTGATACAGGTGCTATGTACCGAGCAGTTACTCTTTACGCTATGAGAAAATGCTTTATAGATGAAGCGCATTTTAATCAAGAAGCTATCGAGCGCTATTTACCGTTTATTAATATCGCATTTAAATTAAACAAGAAAACAGGAGTTGCCGAAGTAATGCTTAATGGTGAAAATGTAGAGAGAGAGATTAGGATGCTATCGGTTTCAAATAATGTTAGTCAAATAGCTGCTATAACACTAGTAAGACAAAAATTAGTTGAGCAGCAAAAATTGATGGGTCAGGATAGAGGTATTGTAATGGATGGACGAGATATCGGTACAGTTGTTTTTCCTGATGCTGAGTTAAAAATTTTTATGACAGCTACTGCAAAAGATCGTGCAGAACGTCGTTATAAGGAAATTATTGAACGAGGCGAAAATGTATCCTATGAGGATGTTCTAAAAAATGTGGTTAATCGTGATCATATTGATAGTACTCGTAAAGATTCTCCTTTAAGAAAAGCAGATGATGCGGTTATCATTGACAACTCTAATTTAACATTAGACGAACAATTCAATACTATATTGAAATTAGCTAAAAACTCAATTGTCGCTGTAAATTAGTAATCTTTAATACTTATCAGCAACTGTAAAGTCTTCTTTAATATCAGTGCATACGTAATAGGTTTGAGAAGGTCTAACCCATTCTATTAATTGTTTTTTCTTACCAAGCTCATCACTCCAGATAATCAAAACTCTATTTAATCGTAAAACCAAGTCACCAACTTCCTGATGTTGTGCTATAGATGGATCAGATACTTGATAAAATTGTTTTTCGTCTAGCACTTTATATGTTAAACCGTCATTAAGTATAAGCTGATCTTTATATTGATAGATCACTTGAGTTTCTGATAAACATTGTGCAAAATTCGTAATTGGAAGTAGTAGTAGTGTGAGTAAAAGTAATTTTTTCATTATAAATATAGTTGGGGTAAAGCGCTAAGTTATAACTTTATAATAATCTTACAAAATTTATGTTAAAATTTTAGGTAAGTTGCTGGTTAAATGAATTCTAATATATATAAAATAACACGAGTTTGGTAGAAGTCTACCAAACCCGTATTACTATATAAAACAAAAAATATTACTGTTTTATTATTTGATGATTAGAAATTTTCCCGTTAATATTTACAGTTAAAATATACGATCCAGATTCTAATTCTGGAAGATCTATGGTTTTAGAGTTTAGTTTTCCTTGTGATATAGAACGACCTAATAAATCTCTCAGTACGAACTTGCCCTTATGTCCATTAGTTTGAATTGTAAGTTTATTTGTATAATTCAAAGGATTAGGAAAAGGTTTAATAGCAAAAGCTTTGGTAGTTTCAAAATTTACAACAGAGGTTCCTCTAGAATTTGAGTTAAGTGTAAACGTTGTACTCTCTGTAGAACCAAAGGATCCTCCAGAGGCCAATATTGATGTAGCTGTACTTAGTTCATACGATCCATTTCCATATTGACAACAGATCCCATCGCCATAAGAATCGCTTAAAGTAAATGTATACGTTCCATCTTCCAAACATTCTACAATTGATATGGTAGATCCATCAGGTTGGTCTGCATAAGTCCCTCCAGATGCGATTGTTTGATTAGCACTGTTAGTAATTTGCCAGCTAGTTTCTTCAGGATAATCATCAAAAGTTAGAGCTAAGTTGATGTTAGTGCATGTAGGAGGATTTACGATATCAGTACTAAGGTTTATCGCATCAATTGCAATATCACTTTGCCAAGTCGTTCCAGAAATTCCAACAAAACGAATTTGGATTGAAGAATTAGCGTACGAACTTAAATCAACTAACGCTTCAAACCAATTATTTCCTTGATTACCAGACTTAAACCATTCCTGATTCCATGTTGAACCATTATCGTTACTCACTTCTAAAGCAAGACTCCCTAGAGAAGCTGCTCCAAACATATGATAATTAAAACCAAAAGTTATGGTGTTTAAACCATTAAGATCAAAACATCCAGAAGTCAAGATCGCTTTTTTATTAGGATATCCAGTTCCATTTCCAGAAGCTTCGATATATAAATAGTACGTACCATTACTCGCAGAAGCTGGTCCTGTTCCAGTAGAGGGAGTACCATTAGCATCGATTGACCAGTTTATGTCATCTGTAGTAGATTGCGTCCAAGTACCTAAAGTATTTTCAAAACTTTCATTATAAGGAAAATTAGATAAACCCGAAGTACAACCATTACCTCCTGTACCTGGTAAAGTACTAAAGGTTGCAGCATTACTGTCATTTGAGATATTACCTGCAGCATCCTTGGCTCTAATTTTAAATGAATAGGCTGTATTAGATATTAATCCAGTGATCAAATATGATGTTTCAGTAGTGGTTCCTACCAAAGATGTGCCGTTGTAAACATCGTAGCCTGATACACCCACATTATCGGTCGAAGCGTTCCAATTTAATGTAGCGCTGGTTTGAGTAATATTTTGTGCAGTTAAATTTGTCGGTGCGGTAGGAGCTTGATTGTCATTGGATCCACCAGTAATAGTGAAGTTTGTATTAGAGATATCAAAAAATATGTTACCCGAACCACGAACCATAATTCTATTTTGATTTCCTTGTAGGTTAGGTACTGTTATCGTTTGAGAACCATCATTTGCAACACCAGTAGCGAGAGATTGTGTATACGTATCTCCACCATCGGTCGAAAGTAAAATATCTACATTAGCTGCATTTATGCCATTGCTTGTAGTTCCTGCTACATTCCAAGTAACAGTTTCTGTAGTACCTGCATTCCAAGTGACAGCTGTATTTGGTGAATTTATTATAAAAGGGCCTGCATTTGCTGTCACATTGATTCTTACATCATCACTGTTATTGCCAGCACCTCCTAGTTTATTGTCACGTACAGTCAATCTAAAATTTAATGCACGTGTAACGTTTGGTACCGCCTCCCATTGCCAAGAAGTTGTACCTGTTTTAATAGTAGATAATCTAGGGAAATATCGTTTATTAGAAGTTGTAGGATTTAAAGATCTAAAACTTACGCCAGATGTACCTGTGGTGCTTGGATACGTTGTCGATGCATCATTCTCATCGGCTTGCTCCCAGCAATATGTTATACTATCACCATCTGCATCGGATGCCTGTCCAGTAAGGACAAATGGTGTACCTCTAGGAATAGTATAATCAGCACCAGCATTTACAGTAGGTATTGTATTTCCTGTAGTTGTATTGGTTTGACAAGATGTACTTTTTACGTAATTAGTGACTTGTTGAATAGAGAAAAAATGGAAATAAGGATCACTATTTTGCTGCACATCGGTAGCACCTGTTATTCCAGCATAACCCATGATCGTAGAACCACTTCCAGGCTCAAAATGAGCATTTCTACCCTCGTTACGAAAAGAGAATGTATGGTTGGCACCAAATTGATGACCAATTTCATGAGCTACATAATCAATATCAAAAGCATCCCCTTCAGGTATACCTCGAGAAGTGAAACCACTTCCTTTGTTACCATTAACGCAAACACATCCAATACAACCTGCATTTCCATTATCACCAGCTCTGGCAAATAAATGACCAATATCATAGTTTGACTCTCCAATAACACTTGTCAAGGTGGATTGTAATTGACTATTAAAATTCCCCGTATATGGATCAGAATTTGCGTTTGTATATATTACATCATCATTATTTGGAATGAGTACCATTGTAACGGCAAAATCATTTTCAAAAACGCCATTTACTCGCGTCATAGTAGCATTTATGGCAGCCATTGCACCAGCCTTTGTTCCGCCATGAAACTGTGTATATTCACCATTGGTAGAAACAGCTAAACGATAGGTTCTTAGCGTACTGTCGTCTGCATTTCTTGACGTATTAGAAGCTCGCATGCTTTCTGATTTTTCATCAACCAAACATTGTAGCTTATTTACTGCTGTAGGTTTATTTTTACGATTGTATACCGAGTATACTCCGCCCTTGGTAAATGGCTCTATAAAAACAGCATCAGAATCACCGCCCAATCTCATACTTTGAAGTCCTTTGGGTGATATACTAAAACGTATTGTTTTACTTTGATCTTCTAGACCTCGACCAGCATACGACTTAATATTAGGATATTTTAATGCCAATTCTGGATGCATTACAGGTGCTTCTACAACACTGAAGGATTCAAGAATACCATTGGCATTTGGAAACTGTATGATTGCCATAGATCGGTTCGATGATTTACCACGTATAGGTAGGTCTTTTAGAGAGGCATTCATTTGTTCTATGTCAAGACTAAACAGCATATTGGATGGAACCTCTTGGTTGATAACCGTTCCAGAACTGCGTGAACTTTGTACCTTGCTCCAAGGGTTGGTTTGTGAAAAACCAAAGCTCATGCAGAGTAAAGTAATAAGAAAAGATAAAGTTTTTTTCATAATTTGTAGATGTTTGCGTTTGTTTGTTACAAATATAGAAATAAAGCAGTCTAATCCTTAATTTATAGAGATATTCAAAGTTAAAATTCAGTTTATGATAATTATTCGTAATTAATTTATGGTTTTACCGTAAATTAATTAAAAAAAATACCGCAATTAGTGCGGTATTTAATTATTGAGCTAAAAAATGCTATATGTTAGGAATTATTAACTCTTGATCAGGGTGTATAACATCTGGATTTTTGAGTATAGATCGGTTGGCTTCAAAAATTGCCGTGTATTTCATAGGATCTTTATAGTAATGTTTTGCAATTTTACTTAAAGATTCACCTTTTTTGACCGTATGTCTATGATATATTGAAGTGTCCATCACTTTAATATCGGCTTGTAAATCTGAAGGATTTTCGCCTCCAATTTCTTTAATTTTGTCCCAAAGCATGTTTTTTTCATACTGAGTTTGAGTTGCGCCTTTTATTTTTAAAACACCACCTTCTTCTTGTACGTCACCGTTTTGAACATTTAATTGCTCTCCTAATTCTAGAACTTCTTGATATTTTGATTTTACCATTTTTATTTATTTAGAGTTAATGTTATTATGTATTCAAATATAATGTTATAAATGTGTGGTATTTGTGAAAATTTATACAAAAATTACAAAATTATCGATGAAAAACAAAAAATATCTATATTCGGTGTAGTTAAAGAAGGTTATGTTTCGTAAGCGATACTTTTATATAATAGAGTTACAATATTTGGGTTTTAGATACCATGGATGGCAAAAACAACCACAGGTTAATACGGTACAGCGTATGGTCGAAAGAACTGTTGCATATGTTTTAGGTACCAAAGATTTTAAAATTTTGGCATCGGGCAGAACTGATGCTAAAGTTTCTGTCAATCGAACTTTTATAGAACTTTTTGTTGATAATGTTAAACTTAACACTGATTTTTTTAATGAGTTTAATAGTAACCTTCCGCAAGATATAAGGGCTTTGTCGATTGCTGAAACTGATGCCAACTTTAATATTATTTTACACCCTAAAATGAAAGAATATATTTATTTTTTCACTTTTGGTGAAAAATTTCATCCGTTTTGTGCTCCTTTTATGCTTTATTATAAACATTCTTTAGATATTTCTAAAATGCATCAAGCAGCTCAATTATTTGAAGGAGAGCATGATTTTAGGAGTTATTGTCATCGTCCTAAAGAAAAAACGGTTACAACCGGTCATATATATACTTGCGAGGTTGTAAAAAATGATATTTATACTGCTAATTTTTTTCCCGAAGAAAGTTATATGTTGCGTGTTAAAGGATTAGGTTTTAAAAGAAACCAGATTCGATTAATGATGGGAGCTATGTTGGATGTGGGCACTGGTAAATTTACTTTAGACTTTATTAAACAAACATTAGATCCAACTTCAGAAAAAATACAATTAGAACATATTGCTCCAGGCTCAGGATTGATATTAAATTCAGTTGAATTTTTAGAATCACTAGAGAATTTTTAAAGTTCTTTATTTTTTATAGCGGTTAAAGCTATTCTAATAACAGCATAGGGTATGTCACCTTCAAAATATTCATAATAAGTTTTTAATGTTTCGGGATTATTCAATATTGTTTGTGCTTTTTTTACCATTTCCAATTGAGTCGAATCAACTAAGCTTTTATAACGAATTGTTTCACCAGCTTCGGTAAGCTTAAAGAGATGAGAAATTATAGTTGCTTCGGTTAGTCCTCTTGTAATTGCCATTTCGGGAATTGTAAGTCCTTCTCTATACGCTGCTAATGTCTCATCTAGGGTGTTGCTTTTAGTCTTTCTTTTCTTTTTCTTTTTCTTTTTCTTTTTTGTGTTTAAAAACTCCCTAATCTCTTTAATGAAATCATAGCCATAATCATGCATTTTTTGTTTACCAACTCCGTTAATAGACATAAACTCTACATCGGTTGTTGGTCGCACTTGCTCCATTTCTTTTAAAGTAGCATCATTAAATATTTGATAAGCAGGAATGTCAGCTTTTATTGCTAATGTTAATCGCAACGCTCGTAAACGTTCAAAAAGATTAGAATTATTGTCTGGAGTTTTGGATACTTTATATTGCTCGTTCTTTTTTAAATCCACTAAATTAGCTAATTGTAATCTTTCATTTTCAAACAGAATTTTTTTAGATAAAGAGGTTAGTTTTAATCGGTTTTTTTGATGAAAAGCGATTTCTATATAACCTAAGTTCATTAATTGTATCAAATAATATTGCCAGTCAAGCCATGAGATGTCATTAGCAATACCATATACGCTTAACCTTTGATACCCTCGATCTAATACAACAGCATTTTTGGCACCGCGTAAAACATCGATTACAGTTCCTATAGGTTCATTTTCTTTTAACCGTGCAATTGCTGATAAAGCTTTTTGAGCTATTAACGTACCATCAATAAAATTAGGAGGATTTTTACATACATCACAGTTACCACAATCATTCTCGGTAAGCTCTCCAAAATAACTAAGTAAAATTTTACGTCTACAGGTGAGTGCTTCTGCATACTGTTTCATGCGTTCTAATTTTGCTTCTTGAACCTCTTTATTACCTGAGGTTGAATTAAATTTTTGCAATTGAATTATATCGGCATAACTGTGAAATAAAAGTGTAGCAGATGCTAAACCGTCTCGACCTGCTCGACCAATTTCTTGATAATAGCTTTCAAGGTTTTTGGGTAAATTATAATGAATTACCCAGCGTACGTTTGACTTGTCGATTCCCATTCCAAATGCGATAGTAGCACAAACTATGGGTAAACTATCATTAACAAAATCTTCCTGAATTTTGGAACGTTTATCATGAGAAATACCTGCATGGTAGGCGGCAGCATTGAACCCATTTATTTGTAGTTTACCTGCTAACTCTTCTGTCGTTTTGCGACTTAAACAGTATATTATTCCGCTACTGGTAGGGTATAAACCGATAAAATCAAGTATTTGATCTATACGTTTATTTGCGGGCCTTACTTCTAAAGATAAATTTTTTCTATCAAAAGATGCTAGATGTTGTGTAGCATTTGGTATATTAAGTTGATTACAAATATCAGATCGGGTGGCTTTATCTGCAGTAGCAGTTAATGCAATTATAGGTACATTAGAATATTTATTTTTTAAATAGCCTAATTGCTTGTATGCAGGTCTAAAATCGTGTCCCCAAGAAGAGATACAATGTGCTTCATCAATGGCAATCAAACTAATTTGGACGGTTGATAATTCTTCTTGTAGAAACGATAAACTTTCTGGAGCTACATATAAAAGTTTTAGAGAGTTTTCTTTTAATTGTTTAAAAATCGACGCTTGTTCTGGCTCAGACTGACTGCTATTGAGATATGCTGCTGCAATACCATTAGCTAGTAAACCGTCTACTTGATCCTTCATCAAAGCAATTAAAGGCGATATTACAAGGGTTATATGAGGTAATAGTAATGCTGGCAATTGATAGCAAATTGATTTGCCTCCTCCAGTTGGCATTATCACCAAATTGTCATGACCTTCAAAAATAGATACAATAATTTTTTCTTGTAATGGTCTAAAATGTTCGTATCCAAAATAATCTTTTAACGTCTTCTTTATCATTTTCTGTTCTAGCATAGCGGTGTAAAGGAACAAAATTTGACGATATTGTAAAGAGTGATTTTAAAAATTTTCTTTCAATAGAATCAATTTTCATCTTATATTTTGGTAAGGTTTATATACTTTGATTATGTTTACTATTACCTTTGTACTACAGTTAATTTTTCTACTTATACATGAGAAGACCTAAACATAAAAAAAGAAAAAAGAAAATTACACATCTTAATCAAATTCCTGGCACTTTAATTTATACAGGAGAGAAAGAGTCGCAAGATGTCTTAGTAGAAGTCATAAATTACAATTCAAATTTTTATGGAAGGAAAGACTCTAAAACTGTAGAGGATGCATTTGACTTTAAGGACACCGAGCATATTACCTGGATAAATGTAAATGGATTAAATAGGATTGAAGAAATTGAAAAACTTGGGCAGCATTATGATCTACACCCATTGATTCTAGAAGATATAGTCTCAACACAGCAAAGGCCTAAAATTGATGAGTATGCCGATTATCTATTTATTGTTTTTAAAATGCTATATTTTAATGATGATAATGAATTTGTAGCCGAACATATGAGCTTAGTTTTCGGTAAAGATTTTGTTTTAACATTTCAAGAAGCTGACGGTGATGTTTTTGATTCTCTAAGAGACCGTATTTCTAATTCAAAAGGTAGAATTAGAAATGCAGGAGCAGATTATTTGATGTTTGCAATTTTGGATGCTGTGGTAGATAATTATTTTACCATTATAGATACTATGGGAGAAAAAATAGAATTGTTAGAGGATACATTGTTTGCACAAACTACGAATGATGGCCTTACCTATGAGATACAAGATTTGAAGAAAGAAATTTTAAAGATTCGTAGATCTGTTTTCCCACTTCGTGAAGTTATTCATAGAATTGAGAGTCTTGATACACCATTAATTGAAGATAAAACTCAGAATTATTTGAGAGACCTATATGACCATATCATTCAGGTATCAG
This sequence comes from Aquimarina rhodophyticola, assembly GCF_042434915.1. GTDB lineage: Bacteria > Bacteroidota > Bacteroidia > Flavobacteriales > Flavobacteriaceae > Aquimarina. The sequence goes on along the minus strand of NZ_CP170198.1, from coordinate 1,359,425 downwards.
AGAATATAGATATTTACCGAGAGATGATTTGGGGGCTTATGGATATGTACATGACCACAATTAGTAATCGTATGAACGAGGTGATGAAAGTATTGACTATTATGGCATCCATCTTTATACCACTTACCTTTATGGCTGGAATTTATGGGATGAACTTTGAGTATATACCAGAATTGAAACTAAAATATGGTTATTTTTATTTATGGGGAGCTATGATCGTTGTTTTTATCGGTTTACTATATTATTTTAAAAGAAAAAAATGGTTGTAATAAATCTGTTCTATCAGTTACACAAATAATTCTGAGCTCAAATAGCGATCTCCACGGTCGCAAATTATTACCACAATTACACCTTTATCAATAGTTTTGGCTAATTTTAACGCTGCAGTAACTGCACCGCCACTGCTCATACCAGAAAACACACCTTCTTCTTTTGCTAGTCGTCTGGCCATTGCAGCTGCTTCTTGTTCGCTTACTTCTATTATATGATCTACTTTCTTTGGATTAAATATTTTGGGTAAATATTTTTGAGGCCATTTACGTATTCCTGGGATACTAGAATTGTCTTTAGGTTGTACACCAACAATTTGAACATCCTGGGATTGTTCTTTAAGGTATGTAGATGTTCCCATTATCGTACCCGTAGTTCCCATGGACGAAACAAAATGAGTGACTGTACCATTACTATCCTTCCATATTTCTGGCCCTGTTGTTTTATAATGCGCTTTCCAATTATCATCATTGCCAAATTGGTTTAACATAATAAATCCTTCATTTTTAACTTTAGCCTCGGCGTAATCACGAGCACCTTCAATTCCCATATCCTTCGCTGTTAAGGTTACTTTTGCACCATAGGCTCTCATAGTTTGTACTCGCTCCTTGGTAGCATTTTCTGGCATCACCAACTCAATTGATAATTTAAAAATACCAGCAATCATAGCAAGTGCGATCCCAGTGTTACCGCTTGTTGCTTCTATTAACTTTGAATTGATGTCTATGTCTCCACGATCCAAAGCAGATTGTATCATATTAAATGCAGCCCTATCCTTAACGCTACCTCCAGGATTGTGACCTTCTAATTTTAAAAATAAAGAAATATTAGGATTAGAAATCAATGTTCTCGCCCTAATCATAGGTGTGTTACCTATTAAATCTAAAATGTTCATATGTGTTAAATTGCTTTTTTAATCTTGATTTCAGAAGTGTTTGATATGATAGAATTTGATGGTACCGATGATGTTATCCACGTATTGCCGCCAATAATACTATTGGATCCTATGGTAGTATTGCCTCCCAAGATAGTGGCATTTGCATAAATAGTAACATTATCCTCAATTGTTGGATGACGTTTAGTATTACGTAACTCTCTGTTAACGTATAAACCGCCAAGTGTTACTCCTTGATACATATTAACATTGTTTTTAATAATTACCGTTTCACCAATTACAATACCTGTAGCATGATCAATAAAAAAAGAATCCCCTATGGTAGCTCCTGGATGAATATCTGTTCCTGTAAGACGGTGTGCATACTCTGTCATTAACCTTGGAACCAGTGGCAATCCATATAATTGTAATTGATGACTCAATCGATAGATAGCTATGGCATAAAAACCAGGGTATGCCATGTACACTTCTTCAATCGAATTGGCTGCGGGATCACTTTTAATAAATGCTTGCGCATCCCAGTTTAATTTAGTTAGGATATTAGGCAGGCATTCGAGATAAGACTGCCAAATTTTGCTACAAGGCTTTTCAATTTCCCAACACGCAAGATCGACCAGTATTTCGAACGTTTTTTCAAGCTGATCAATATTTTTTGAAACTTCGGTATCAGAATCAAATAATGTATAAAATAAAAGATTCGTAAAGTATTCGGTCTTTTCCTTTAATTTAAGTTTTAAATTAGGATTTTTCTTTTGTTCTTTAATTTTGGCGATTACGGCAGCTCTTTCTTCAGTCATATTGAAGTATATTAAAGTAGTAAAGATATATATTATCTCTGCATTTTAACGATTTTGTTAAAGAAATCCTTATGTTAAATGAGGAAATATTCTTCTTTTACGCGATGTTGTTATTATTCCTTTAAAATTTCGCTAATACCATATCAAGAAGGGATATTTTAGTACTTTTATATAAAAGTATATGTCTATGCTATCTTTGCCTAAATCAATTTTCACTTTTCTTAATGACCTTGAAAATAATAATGATCGAGATTGGATGTCCCAAAATAAAGTTCGCTATATAGATAGTGAAACGTATTTAAAACAATTTTACGAAGGTATTAAGGAAAGATTGAATGAGAAGGATGAAATAGAAAAGATAAAAGTTTTTAGGATAAATAGGGATATTCGTTTTAGTAAGGATAAGACGCCTTATAACATTCATCGCAGTGCAAGCTTTAGCCGTTCTGGACTCCATCGACGAGGAGGGTATTACTTGCGTATTGAGAATAGAAATAGTCGTATAGCAGGTGGTTTTTTTGACCCTAATGCTGAAGACCTTTTGAGAATTCGAAAAGAATTTGAACGAGATGATAGTGAAATTCGTGAAATCTTGAACCAAAAAGATTTCAAAAAAGCATTTGGTGGGTTTAGTGTTTTAAATCAGGTTAAAACCGCACCCAAAGGATTTAATAAGAATCACTCTGCTATCGATTTAATACGTAATAAGTCGTTTGTTGTATCACATACATTTACAAATGATGAAGTTTTGGCAGCAAACTTTACCGATAATGTAATATATCATTATGAATTATTAAGACCATTTTTTGATTATATGAGTGATGTATTAACCACCGATTTAAATGGAGTACCTTTAATTTAAATGAATCAAGTAATTAGATAGATAAAACATATTATGAGAAAAGTTGCGATAAATGGTTTTGGCAGAATTGGAAGAGCTGCACTCAAATTATTAATAGATGATACAAATTACAAAATTGTAGCTATTAATGATCTTATGCCGATTGAATCTGCTCAATATCTGTTAAAATACGATAGTGTATATGGTATTTATGACAAATCTGTCGAAATTGTTGAAGGTAAATTAAAAGTAGATAAACAGTTGATAAATTTTTATAACGAAAAAAATCCTTCTATACTTCCTTGGCGCGAGCATGATGTAGATATTGTTATCGAAAGTACAGGTTTCTTTACTAAAAAAGAGGATGCAGCAAAGCATATTGAGGCAGGTGCTACAAATGTAATTATTTCTGGGCCTACAAAAAGTAAGGATACACCAATGATTGTTCATGGTGTTAATACAGAGGATGGAAAAACTGCCATCTTTTCTTGTGCTAGTTGTACTACAAATAGTATTAGTCCAGTGGTCGAAATTTTAGGTAGAAAAATTGGTATTAAGAAGGCAATTTTGAATACGATCCACGCTTATACGGCATCACAATCCTTAGTCGATGGTGTATCTACGAAAAATCCTAGATTGGGTAGGGCAGGGGCTATCAATTTAACACCAACATCAACAGGGGCTGCGATTGCTACCACAAAAGTTTTACCAGAATACGATGGGAAGTTCGATGGTGTAGCAATTAGAACACCTGTTCCTGTAGGATCAGTAAGCGATGTTACGTTTATAGCTGCACGTAGTACTAGTCCAGAAGAAATCAATAGTATTTTGCAGGAAGAAGCTATAACTAATCGATATGCCAAAGTGCTGCAGGTTACATACGAACCGATTGTTTCATCTGACATAAAACAAAATACACATGCAGCTATTGTAGATGCTTCTATGACAAGAGTTGTCGATGGAGATCTGGTTAAACTTATGATTTGGTATGACAATGAATGGGGGTTCACTAGTCAAATGATAAGACAGTTAAAGGAAATTTGAGTAAAATATCAAAAAATATTAAAGGCCGTATTTAAATTATTAAATACGGTCTTTCTAATATAAATTCATGTCATTAAACGATACGTTTTATAACTCTTAGTTTATGAGTATGTGCACGTTTTTCGGTATTAAAGATTCCTGTATGATCAATACGGTCAACTCGTACATGACCATGAGCATGAATGATGTAGTTATCCATCATTATAATTCCAACATGTGTGATAACACCTTCTTCATTATCAAAAAAAGCCAAATCTCCTGGTTCACTTTCTTCAATAAAACTTAGGGCTTCTCCTTGTGTTGCTTGTTGCGAGGCATCTCTAAGTAATTTGTAACCATTCAGTTTATAAACCATTTGTGTAAATCCACTGCAATCAATTCCAAAAATTGTTTTACCACCCCATAAGTATGGTGCGTTTAGAAATAAATAAGCAGTCTCTACAAAATTGTTTTTTGCTCCTTTTTTTTCGATGCGTACACCATCATACCTGTGTTTGAATATGTCGAGAGCTGCTAATGAAGCTCCAAAAGGAATTGGTAAAAGCTGCTTCTTTTCAGTACTTACAAATTCTACCATATCGCCGACGAGACTTATTGGCTGTGCGTCAATACTTTTATAAGAGTCCTCATCGATTTCTATGTATTGTTTATTATCAATCCAACCTTCATACTTATCAAAAGCTAATCTAATTCGACTCCATTTTTTCCGTTGATCTAAAACTTTGAAATGCTCACCATAAAATACCTGAGAAACCATTTCACTGGGATCTCTAGGTTCAAAACGTAAAGGAACAATACTAAGATTGCAAATACCGTATTGCATGTAAATGTTGTAAGTTAATTAATCTTATGATTTTCTACATGCGCTCAATAACCATTGCAGAAGCACCACCACCACCATTGCAAATTGCAGCAGCACCGATTTTACCATTATTTTGCTCTAAAACATTCATTAATGTAATTAGTATTCTCACACCAGAACATCCTAATGGATGCCCTAAAGATACAGCGCCACCATTAACATTTGTATTCTTAGATGTTAATCCCAAAATTTTCATGTTAGCAAGTCCAACTACCGAAAAAGCTTCATTAAATTCAAAATAATCTACGTTATCCAAAGAAATTCCAGCTTTTGCTATTGCTTTTGGTAAGGCTTTTGAAGGTGCAGTTGTAAACCAAACGGGTTCGTGTGCAGCATCTGCATAAGACTTAATTTTTGTCAAGGGTTTTATTCCCAGCTCTTTTGCCTTTTCGGCACTCATTACAATAACTGCACCAGCGCCATCGTTGATTGTAGAGGCATTGGCAGCGGTCACTGTACCATCCTTAGAAAAAGCGGGACGTAAAGAAGGGATTTTATCTATTTTAACGTTCTTATATTCTTCATCTTCCTTAACTAGTATTGGTTCACCTCTTCGTTGTGGTACTGCTACAGGAACAACCTCATTAGCGAATTTTCCATCTTGCCAAGCTTTCGCAGAGCGATTATAAGATTCTATGGCGAAGGCATCCTGATCTTCTCGTGAAAAATCGTATTCTTTTGCGCACAAGTCTGCGCAAACTCCCATTGCGTTATGATCATAAGCATCAACAAGACCATCTTTTTGCATACCATCTTCAAGAGTCTGAGGACCAAATTTATGCCCATTTCTTAAACGAACATAGTGTGGAATTAAACTCATATTCTCCATGCCACCAGCAACTATAATATCGGCATCTCCTAGAGCGATAGATTGTGCTGCTTGCATTACCGCTTTCATACCGCTGGCACAAACTTTATTAATTGTGGTGCAGGGAACCTCAAAACCAATACCAGCAGCAACTGCAGCTTGTCTAGCAGGTGCTTGTCCGTTTCCAGCCTGTACTACATTACCCATTATAACTTCTTGAATCATTTTAGGATCAAGATTAATTTTATCCAAAGCACCTTTTATAGCAGTAGCTCCTAGTTGGACTGCAGGTACTGTAGATAGGCTTCCCATAAAACTTCCAATTGGCGTTCTTGCAGCCGATACTATTACAACTTCTCTACTCATTATATAGATTTTAAAATGTGTGTATTGTTATTTTGCGAATTTAAGGATTTTTGTAGGATTTGCATAAGGAAGTTACCAACAGTCTAGACATAGGATTACTCTTATAATTTTTAGTACTTTTGAGTAAATTATTCAATTCATCTAGTGAAAAATCTTTTAAATCATCTTTATAAAAATCAATCTTATATTTATAAAGCGTTATTATTTATTTGTACTTCGTTTCTAATTGTATATATATTTCCTAAGGGAGGCGTTTTTAAATACGAATTTACTAAAGGAAAACCTTGGCAATACGATAATTTGTATGCACCGTTTGATTTTGCTATTGCGAAGACTCCAGAAGAAATAACTGCTGATAAGGCACAAATTAAAGAAAACAGTATTCCGTACTTCGTTTACGACACTGTAATAGCAAATAGGGCAATGCAAGGGTATAACGATACGTTTGCTTCGAACCTAGAAGTTTTAAATTTGAGTAGCTCTGGAGATGAAGCTCGCTTATTTGGACGGGTTTTATTGAATGATATTTATCGCTACGGGGTGTTAGAAGAGCGTTATGCATATGACGAAAAAAGACAAATATATCTCAATAAAGGTAATCAAGCCGAAGCTATATCTTATGGTCAACTACTCACTTCAGATCAACTTACAGGTTTAATAAATTCTAGAATCGATAATAGTGAATATTCAAAATTTAAAAATGGATTTATAGCTTTATATTATGATCTTGTGAGTCCTAATGTTCGTTTGGATAGAGAGCTAACTCAAAGTAGTTTGCAGAATGAACTAAGTAAGGTGCTGACTACGCGTGGAAGTATCTCAAAAAATAGTAGGATAATTGCAAAGGGAGAAGTGGTTGAAGGGGTTAAATTACAAATGCTACGATCTCTCAAATCTGAATATGAATCACAGGTATGGAGTGATAAAAATTTTTACTGGATTGTTGTTGGATACAGTGTTTTGGTATCCTTAGCATTGCTGATGCTATTATTATTCTTAAGAAAATATAGAAATGATATTTTTGACAATAACGCGCAAGTAACTTTTATTGTATTTAATGTATTAACCATGGTTGTTGTGACAACACTGGTTGTTAAATTTCGCTCAGATTATATTTATATTGTACCACTAAGCATTTTACCCTTGGTACTCAAAGCATTCTTTGATTCGCGAATAGGTTTATTTGCGCATGTTATTACTGTATTGATCTTAGGTTTTGTAGTTCCCAATAGTTATGAATATACTTTTCTACAAATTATCGCAGGAATTGTAACAATTCTTACTATTTCAGAATCCTTCAGACGCGCAAATTTATTTCTATCTGTAGGTCAGATTACTGTAAATTACATTGTTGCCTATATAGCTTTTCATCTTATTCATGAAGGAAATATCAATACCATTGACTGGACAACGGTATTGTTTTTCGTTCTAGGAGGTTTAGCTACACTTATGGTGCATCCATTAATCTATGCATATGAGAAAATTTTTGGTTTGGTATCTGATGTTTCATTATTGGAGTTGAGTGACACAAATTCTAAGTTACTCAAAGAGTTGTCTGACAAGGCCCCTGGTACGTTTCATCACTCGTTAAACGTAGCAAATATAGCAGAAGCAGCTGCAAATGAAATTGGAGCTAACTCAATGTTAGTAAGAGTTGGAGCTTTATATCACGATATCGGTAAAATGGCAAATCCAACTTATTATACCGAAAATCAATCAGCCTCTGGAAATGCTCATGATGTACTATCACCTAAGGAAAGTGCAAAAATTATAATAGATCATGTAATTAGAGGTGTTGAGATAGCTAAACGAAATAAGATTCCGGATAGAATTATTGATTTTATTAGAACACATCATGGAACTAGTACTGTTTATTACTTTTATAGTAAAGAAAGAGAAGTTAATGATAATGTGTTAATTCAGGATTTTCAATACCCCGGGCCTAAACCCTTTTCCAAAGAAACTGCTATACTTATGATGAGCGATAGTGTGGAAGCTGCATCTAAGAGTTTGAAAAATCCAACCAGTAGCTTGATAGATACTTTTGTTGAGAAAATAATAAACAAACAAATGGCTGAAGGTCAATTTTTAAATTCTAATATTACATTCAAAGAGATTCAACAAGTAAAGAAAGTATTTAAACGTAAATTGACAAATATTTATCATTTGAGAATTGAATATCCAGAGTAGAATAAAAAGTCATTCTGAAGTTTGGTATATTTTTATATTTTAGTAGACTTACATATATTTTTTATCCATCCAAAAGGTTCCAAAAGGTATAATAGAACATATTAAAACAATTCCTAACGTTTTATAATCCCAATCTTTACTGTTTTTCACCATTATTGTTAAACATACATACGCGACAAAAAGAAGACCATGAGCCATACCAATGGTTTTATTGGCCTCTGGCATATCTAAGAAATATTTAAGTGGCATAGTAACAAAAAGAATCAGTAAAAAGGAGATTCCCTCTAGGTAGCTAACAATTTTGAAAGTACTAATCATAGGGATTATTCATTATAAAAGACTAAATATGGCTATTGCATACAGGTAAAACCGAACAAAGCGAAGCAGCCCAAAAAGTAAGTATCCGATAAAAGAATACTTAATCATACCAGCAGCTATACTGGTCATTGAAAAAGGTATGGGAAGCAACGCACCCACAATAATTAAAAATCCTCCCCATTTGCGAGTATTTTTAATATGTTTAGCCATTTTCACTTCCAAATATTCATGAATTGCAGGAATCTTAGTAATCGATTTACCAATGAAATAGGAAATAATTCCGCCAGCGTACGAAAGAAATGCTAAAATCGACAAATAAAGTATTGGACTTGAAGCCTTATCACTCCAAGCAATAAAAATCTCTGGAGGAACAAGTCCCAAAAAAGATTCTGAAACAAAAAATACTGAAAAAACTACGTAATCAGAGTAATTTTGAGTTACATAGTTCAACACATCATTAACATTAATTATAAAGTAATTAACAAATAAAAGTATTGCTACAAAAATTATGATAGGAGGCAATGCTTTTTTCATACTCACACCTAAAAACTTATAAAAGCCTGTATAAGTATAATACTGATGGAGGAGTTGTAATTTGCTTTTCCTTTCAGATCTGGTGTTACTCTTCATACTCTTCTTCTGATCATTTTTCAATAGCACAAAAATAAGTTATCTCAAACTTTCAAACTATACAAATACCCTTATATTTATGCTAAAAATTATAAAATTTTCTATAATTATAATTACTATCGAAGGAGGTATAACGTTGCAAATTCAAAATAATTTTACATCTCGAATAAAAACCCCCTAATTGAAATTATTAAGGGGTGTTCAAGGTCTTTATAAAACTAAGCGTTTAGTGCGTCTCTATATTCTTTTAAATCCGCAACATTCATTTTATTGGTTAAATCCTTAAACAAGGATATCATGTATGACAAACTTTCAACAGGATTAAGTTCTACATCAGAACTAGTTGTAGCTAATACATCACCATCTTCCTCTTCTTCTAGAGGATCATCTTCGGGAATAGGAATTAAAAAGGAATCATTCTCTTCGACATGTTCATAGGTATAGCGTAACACTTTCACCGCTAATGGAATTTGCTCTTCAAGTGCATATGTACGTAATTCTTTTAAATCTTCAATTAATGTATTAGTAATGATACCGGAACGATCTAAATCTGCTAAGATTTTATCAATTAACTGCAATGCCTTTTTATTTTCCAAAGAAGTAGATTTATAGTAATGGTTAAAATTTTGATGCAAATTTACTTCTTATTACCTTTTTTATAAAATGTTTCCGTGATTTATTTCGAATTATTTAATTTGAATATTAATGAATGATTAAAATGTTTAGTCACCAGATTTTTGAAAGATTTCAAACAAGTTAAAGTGCCGATATTCCTGCTAAAGTTTGAGGTTTAACCGTAGCTATTTAAGTAATGAACTTAGTATCTTTGGCAAGTATTCCAATTACAATTTTTCCCTTACTTTTTTTGTTTTCCCCTTAAACTTACCTCTGTTGAATACAGGAGGTAAGTTCTTCTTTGTCTTCTGTTTCTAGAATAACAAACTATTATAATTGTATATTGAGCCTTAAGAATATTTGATTTAATCTAAAGCGTTTCTATATTCAAACTTTAACATTATTGGAAAACCATTGATTTTTAAAGGAGCAAAAGGTTTTTAACAAATTTAAATTATTAATTATTTATAAAAAAGGAATGGTTATTGATTATTTTAATTTGTAAAAAAAAATTGTACATTGTAATATTATCTAATGTTTGCTAAATTTGCTGTTTAGCAAGCAAAATTAGAGCCCAAATTTAGAATAAAATGAATTTAAACTGTAAAAATCGAATACTACTTTTTTTTATTGTTATCATTCAATTTTCCTTTGCTCAATCTGAGTATGAGCTTAGGGAATCAGAGATGATTAATGTGCAAAAAGATATTGTAGGCAAATTAACAGGCTATTTACCTATAAAGGGTAAGAAAAAAATTGAGAGTAGGTCAAAAACTAGTGAGCGTAAAATAGTAGCTGATTACTTGGAGGATTTATTAAAAGAAATTGGTTTAAAACCAAAATTGAATAGCTATAATGTTCAAGATAAAAAGGGGAATCAATTTTCTGGTACTAATGTTTATGCCGTGATTCCTTCGACAACTCCTTCGAGTGAATATGTAGTTCTCGGAGCACATTATGATACTTCGGATGGTTCTCCAGGTGCTATACATAATGCTACGGGGCTCGCGTTGACACATTATGTCGCTTCACAATTAGTCAAACTTTCTTCCCGAAGTAAAAATTTTATTATTGTATATTTTGATCAACAAGAAACTAGTATGATTGGATGCCGTATGTTCGCTCAAAAAATGAAGGATGATAAAGTTGATATTCATTCAATGCATCGTGTAGATTATATGGGTTGGGATCTAGATGAAGATCGAGCAATAGAATTGCTAGCTTCTAGTATTAGTCTCGAATCCTTATATAGAATGGAATCTCCAGTACCTGTTTTTAAAAGGCTTGTTTCGACTCCAGAAAGTCGTATTTTCTCAACTCTAGGTTTTGAAACTATAACTATTACCTCTGAACTAAAGAATTCCGACAGCTCTCCTTATGTACATCAGTCTTCTGATACCTACACAACGGTGAATTTTAAATATTTAGCATCGACTACCGATATCGTGTTAAATGTTTTTAAGGTACTTGCTAGATAGATCGAATAATTGTAAGAATCTCGAAAAATTTAAAAACCTTTCTTAACTCATAAGAAGGGTTTTTAAATTTTGATAATTCACTATTAAATTGCTTTTCTTTTTTTTATGTAGTATTTCTTTTATTTGATAGGGTATTTCTAATGAGACTTCAAGGGTTTCTTCAATTATAGATCTAAATTTAATTGGATGGGCCGTTTCCAAAAATACGCCTATCTCGTTTAATGTAAGTCCATGTTTTTTTAATCCTAAGTAACCTACAGCACCATGTGGATCTGCAATATAACTGGCTTTTGCATACAATTCTTGGATAGCTTTTTTTGTATCATTATCATTAAAACTGTAAGAGCTAAATTCGGTTTTTAGATCAGTAAAGTTGTTTTTATAGAGTTCTAAAATTCTATTAAAGTTACTAGGATCACCTACATCCATAGCGTTTGACAAAGTGGCTAGAGATGGTTTAGGTTCATAAATACCATTTTTTAAAAATCTAGATATTACATCATTACTATTTGTAGCAGCTATCAAATGCTTACTAGGTAAACCTAATTTTTTGGCTACTATACCAGCACAAATGTTTCCAAAGTTGCCACTAGGAACAGAGAATACAATCTCTTTTCCTGCGGACTTAAGTTGTTTGAAAGCTAAAAAATAATAAAATGCTTGAGGTAGCCATCTTGCTATGTTGATTGAGTTTGCTGATGTCAATTTACGTTTATCTTGAATATCTTTATCCAAAAAAGCAGTTTTAACCATATCTTGACAATCATCAAATGTACCAACTACTTCTAGTGCGGTGATATTATGACCTAATGTAGTTAATTGTAGTTCTTGTATCTCACTAACTTTACCTTTCGGATATAATATTACTACATCAATATTTTTTGCTTTCAAAAAACCATTAGCAACTGCGCCTCCTGTATCTCCCGAAGTAGCGACCAGTACAGTAGTTTTATGCTGAGTGTTTTTATTGAAATATTCTAAACATTTAGACATAAATCTAGCACCAACATCTTTAAAAGCCATAGTTGGGCCATGAAAAAGTTCAAGTGTTCGTATGTTAGAATCAATACGAACTACAGGGAAATCAAAATCTAAAACCTCTTCTAGAATTTGTACCAAATTACTTTTTGGAATACAATCACCAATAAATTGATCTATTACTTGATAAGCTATTTCAGTGGTGCTTAATTGCTCTATATTAGTAAAAAAGGAGGAAGGTAGTTTTGTTATTTTATCGGGAAAGTAAAGTCCTCTGTCAGGAGCAATACCTGCTATTACTGCTTCCTTAAAGGATATTTTATGGTTGTTGTTTTTGAGACTATAGTATTGCATGAAAATATTATTTAGTAATACTGTAAAATGAAAAAATGTTAAGCAATAATTCGAATACCAGTTGCATTTATTGTCGATATATATATGTCAAAAGTTATTTCGGTGGATAGGCGTAAAGCGTGCATTGCACTAGCTATTTTATTAGCATTCTTTATACCTTTACTCAATGCAAAAATAGCAGGTCCTGATCCAGAAATTCCACATCCTAATGCACCATGTTCTAACGCCGTTTTTTTGATAATATCAAAGTTTGGAATTAATACAGAGCGCAGAGGCTCGATGATCACATCTTCTAAACTTCTACTTATTAATCCATAATCACTTAGACAAAGTCCAGCTACAAGACCTCCAATATTACCCCATTGTACAACAGCATCCTTTAGCAGAATATGTTGTTTCAGAACAGCTCTGGCGTCCGATGTTTTTATTTCAATTTGCGGATGAATAATAACTGCCGTTAAATCTTCTGGAAATGGAAGCTTAATTACATCCAAAGGGGTGTAACTTCTTATTAACGTAACTCCTCCCAAAAGTGCTGGTGCTACATTATCTGCATGAGGGCTACCACTAGCAATATTTTCTCCATGCATAGCAAATCTTATCAAATCGTTTGGCGTAAATGGTTGTCCTAACAATTCGTTCACTGCCCAAACTGCACCTGCACTGCTAGCCGCACTGCTACCGATACCACTTCCTGCTTTAATTTTTTTATGAATACTAATGATAACTTTTTTTGGTTCTTTTAATTCTACTAAAAGTGCTTGCACAGCCACGCTTGCAACATTGAGATGTGCTTCTCTTGGAAGATTGGCACCTTCAATTTTATCAATTTCAACCCCATTTCCATTTTCAATACTAACAGTCATTTCATCTCCTATAGTGTCCAAACAACAACCTAATACATCAAAACCACAGGATAAATTAGCAATGGTGCTTGGGCTAAAAATTTTTATCTTTTTCATTACAACAAGGTTTAAATTTTTCCAATCCTAATAATATCGGCAAAAATACCTGAAGCGGTTACAGCAGCGCCAGCGCCAGCACCTTTAACTAGGAGAGGATTTTTCGGATACCGATCAGTAAAAAATAAAACAATATTATCACTGCCGCTTATGTTGTAAAAATCATGGTCTTTAGGAATTTCTTGTAGTCCTACTGTTGCTTTACCATTATCTAATTGTGCTACGTATTTTAATTTGGAACCTTTATTTTCTGCTTGAATAAATATGTTTTTAAAATATTTTTCTTCGTTTAATAGGCAATTATAAAATTCATCAACTGATTGGCTGCTCAGACACTTTTTTGGTAAAAAAGAAGTATTGACAATATCCTCCAATTCTAACACTAATCCACTTTCTCTAGCAAGTATTAAAATTTTTCTAGCAACGTCAATACCACTAAGATCGATTTTAGGATCTGGTTCTGTATAGCCTTCTTTTTGAGCTTGTTTTACAATTTCGGCAAAAGATGTGTTGGCTTGATAGTTGTTAAAAATATAATTAAGGCTTCCCGATAGTACTGCTTGAATTTTATGTATGCGATCTCCCGAAGCTATTAGATTATTGAGTGTGTCAATTATAGGTAAACCTGCACCTACATTTGTTTCAAATAGAAATTGTGCATTATATTTTTTGGCTAAATTTTTTAAATTTTTGTATTTTTCCATAGAAGCAGAACATGCTATTTTATTACAGGTTACTACAGATATACTTTCCCTCAAGTAATACTGATAAATATTTGCAATATCATGGGTAGCTGTATTATCAATAAAAATTGCGTTACGTAGATTTAATTCTTTAACAATCTTGAGAAAGTTTTCTGGATTCGATGGATTTCCTTTAGCTAATTGTTCTTTCCAAGTATCTAACTGTATTCCATTCTCATCAAAACACATAGTTTTTGAATTTGATAAACCTACGATTCTTAACTTTAAGTGCAGTTCTTTTTTTAAATATTCTTTTTGTTTGTCAAGTTGTTCTAATAATTTGGTTCCAACATTTCCAACTCCAACAATAAACAGATTAAGCTGTTTGGTTTTAACTTCAAAAAAACGTTCATGCAAAGTATTTAAAGCTTTTTTTACATCTTTCTTTTCTATAATGACCGATATGTTTTTTTCTGATGCACCTTGAGCAATTGCTCGTATATTTACATTGTTTTTACCCAAAGTACTAAACATTTTTCCACTTAATCCTTGATGTTTGTACATATTATCACCAACTAAAGCTACTATTGCTAAATTCTTTTCGGTATTTATTGGTTTGAGAGCATTTTTTAAAATTTCATATTTAAATTCGTCATTCAATAATTTTTTGGCTTTCGAGGTATCATTGTCACGAATTGCCAAGCAAATAGAGTGCTCTGACGATGCTTGTGTAATTAATATCACGTTAATATTGCTTTGATAGAGTCTTTCGAATATTCGTTTTGAAAACCCCGGAATCCCGACCATACCGCTACCTTCGACAGATACTACCGAAATATTATGTATATGCGTAATGCCTGTCACTGGATAGTTATGAGAAGTACTATGGTCTGTTATGAGGGTTCCTTCAGCACTTGGGTCAAAGGTGTTTTTTATTTGAATAGGAATATTCTTTTCTAAAACAGGTTGTATCGTAGGAGGATAAATTACTTTAGCTCCAAAATGAGAGAGTTCCATTGCTTCCTGATATGATATATGAGGAATCGCTTTTGCCTGTTTAACGATTTTTGGATTTGCTGAAAATAAACCGCTAACGTCTGTCCAGATTAATAATTCATTTGCATTTATAGCAGCAGCGAGTATAGCAGCAGTATAATCCGAACCTCCTCTACCTAAAGTAGTGGGAGTACCTGCTACTGTTGATGCTATAAAACCTGGAAATACTGTTATTTTATGTGTACGTATTTTTTCATATTTAGCTATTTTTTTATTTGTAATTTCATATGAAACAGAGGTATCTGTATGAGAGTCACATGTAATAAAATCACGAGAATTTTGGAGAGATACGTTCAATGCTATATTTTTCAATATATTATAAAGGAGATAAGAGGATAAAATTTCTCCATAACCAGTAAGTAATGATAGCGTTTTAGAAGGTAGTTCGTTAAGTAAATAAATACCTTCACATAATGAGTTTATCTTTGTGAAATGTTTTTTTAATTCACGCAAAATTTCATCTTGATTACCATCAGGTACCATTTTTTCTAGTACCTCTGTATGTATACTTTCAATCTTAGTTAAAATAATTTTATAAGAAGCATCTCTAGCTTTTGCGGTGGTCCCCGTTTGAACTAGTAGATCTGTAATACCGCCAAGTGCTGAGACTACTACGTAGATGTCTTGATGCTGAGCATATTGTTTTATTATATCGACTGTTTTTGAGATGGCATCAGCGTTTTTAACTGATGAACCACCAAACTTGAGTACTTTCATATCTCAATTTTTTTTTGGTAAAACTTTTTACATTAGTTTTTGGTAAAACTATAAAGGATGCGAATATTAAAAATAGAAATAACCCCTAAGGGTATTTGTAGTAGTAATAGAGATACCGCCAATAATTGTAATTGCCAAGAATGGCATTAGCAAATATTTTAAAAAGAATAGTAGATGGCTAGCGGTACTGAGCATTGGATTATTATCTTTATAAATCAAATGTATTGATTAAAAAATTAAAAACTAGTACTATCAAGAAACTTGCTAAATTATTATCATATGTTTTATTTGAGACTGGTTTTATTAATAAATTATTAAAATAAATATGAAAATTTTTTCTAGTCAACAAATGCATAGTATTGATTTGGCAACTTTAAAATCCCAAAAAATATCTTCGTTAGATTTGATAGAGCGTGCTGCTACGCAAGTTTTTAATAGTATACATGGCAAACTAAACGGAACCGATGTGGCATTTCATATTTTTTGTGGAATTGGGAATAATGGCGGTGATGGTTTAGTTCTTTCAAGATTATTGATAGAACATGGATATAAAGTAACTACCTACATTGTTAATTGTAGTGATAAAAGGTCAGAGAATTTTTTGAAAAACTATGATCGTTTGGTAGCGATGGATATACCATGGCCACTTCAACTACGCTCAGAAAAAGATTTTCCCAAACTCGAAGCTAATGATATGGTAGTGGATGCTATTTTTGGCATAGGTCTTAATCGCCCTATTGTATCATGGGTAATTAATTTGATTAAATATATTAATTCTAGTAATACTTTTGTGCTTTCTATAGATATTCCGTCAGGTTTGTACGCAGATAAAGCTCCAGACACAAAAGATGGTGTTATTAGAGCTGCTGTCACTTTTACTTTTCAAACGCCAAAACTGGTTTTCTTTCTTCCAGAAACAGCAAATTATACTCGCGATTTTGAAATTTTGGATATTGGATTGGATCAAAAAATTATTGAGGAGAGTAGGGCAGGGGCAGTGTTGCTTAGTAAAAATATGATATTATCCATGTACCAGCCCAGAGAAAAATTTAGTCATAAAGGAACCTATGGACATAGCCTTTTGGTAGGTGGGAGCTATGGCAAAATTGGAAGTATGATATTGGCAACCAAGGCAGCAATGCGCGTAGGAAGTGGATTGGCTACCGCATATATACCAGAGTGTGGATATACAGCATTACAAACCTCTGTACCTACAGCCATGGTTATAACAGATGATAATGATAATTATATTGAGGCAATAAATTATACTGTAAACGCGAATGCGATAGGCATTGGTATGGGTATGGGAACCCATAAAAAAACTATTATGGCATTTGGAAACCTTTTGAAAAAAATAAATGATCCGATAGTGATTGATGCCGATGCACTCAATAGTATCGCCAGTGAGAAAGAATTGGCGAATAGTATTCCCGCTGACTCAATTTTAACTCCGCATCCCAAAGAATTAGAGCGACTTATAGGAAAATGGAAAGATGATTTTGAAAAAATTGAAAAAGCAAAGCAATATTCAAAACGTTACAAATGTATTCTTGTTATTAAAGGAGCATTTACCTTGATTATAAATAATGACGATGTTTTTATTAATACAACTGGTAATCCAGGAATGGCTACTGGTGGTACGGGTGATGTTCTTACGGGTATGATTACAGGTTTGCTAGCACAAGGATATGCTTCTTTACAAGCCGCATTAATAGCTGTTTATTTACATGGACTTGCAGGTGATTTGAGTATTCAAAATACAGGATACCAAGGATTATTAGCAACCGATCTTGTTGAAAGTATTGGCAAGTCTTTTTTAAAATTGTTTGAAACTAAAAATTCCTCTAATTCGTAAGATTTAATTCAATAATTGTTTTATTTGTACAATGAAATTCATTTTTACTAGTTATATTAGATTGAGCAAAATAAAAAAAAGCAATAAGATGATAAAGATAAAAATGCTGACGTTAGTTATTATAGCTGGACTGTTACTTACAGGATGTTCAAAGGATGATGGTCCTGCTACAGAGGTATTAACAATTGAGACAATAGGGCTTAAGCCGCTTACTGGTGGTACATCATATCAAGGATGGTTAGTGGTAGATGGAGAAGCTAAGCCAACCGAACGATTTACTAATCCAGGAACTGTCAATCTTTCTGTAGTAGCTTCAGATTTGGAAGATGCTACTGAGTTTTTAATATCTATAGAACCTGTTAATGATACAGATCCCGAATCATCTGGAGCTATTATTTTAAAAGGAAAGTTTAATGGTACATCTGCACCTCTTGATTTTAGTTCGGTAGTGGCAGACTTATCGAATACTTCAGGACAATTTGTATTGTATACTCCTACAGATGAATCTAATGATAATGATGAATTTGGAGTGTGGTTTCAAACTGCAAACGGAGTAGGTTTAAATCTACCAGTATTGGGTAAAGGTTGGAAATACGAAGGATGGGTAGATTTTAATGGTAAGAAAGTGTCTACTGGAACTTTCTCTAAAGTAGATGCAATTGATGATGCCAACTTTTTCAAAGGATCTGGAGGTACGATCCCACCGTATCCAGGGGAAGATTTTTTAATTATTCCAAATCAAATACCGTTAACGGGAGTCACTTTTCCAGGAGAAGTAACAGGAAAAGAGGTGTTTATCACAATTGAACCTTTTCAAGATCGTGATCCTGCTCCATTTTTTATCAAACCCCTACGTGCTAATGCTAGCATTACAACTGGTCTTAATAATCCAGTAGAAATGAATTCGGATAATGCGGTGCCTTCTGGCAGAGTAACGCGTCCAAGTTTTTAATTATACTCAAGATAGTATAAAAACCTCGATCAGCTAAATGATCGAGGTTTTTTGCGTAGTCTATCGTCTAGGGTGATAGGTATTCATTACATCGGTAAGCATACGTCGATCCATGTGCATATAAATCTCTGTCGTAGTAATACTTTCATGACCTAACATTAACTGTATAGCACGTAAGTCTGCTCCGTTTTCTAAAAGATGTGTTGCGAAGGAATGCCTAAAGGTATGCGGACTAACCTGTTTTTCTATCCCGCTAATTTTTACCAATTTTTTAATAATTGTGAATATCATTGCTCTCGTGAGTTGTCTTCCTCTACGATTAAGAAATAAAGTATCCTCAAATCCAGGTTGGATAGCAACATGAGGACGTATCTCTATTCTGTAAATTTCGATATACTTTTTGGTTATTTCACTTATCGGAACAAAACGCTGTTTATTTCCCTTACCAGTAACACTAATAAAACCCTCTTTAAAAAACAGATTAGATAATTTAAGTTCTATTAATTCGCTAACGCGAAGTCCGCAACCGTATAAAGTTTCTAAAATAGCTCTATTACGTTCGCCAAGATCTGTCGACACATCAATGCAAGAAATTATGGTATCGATCTCTTTGACAGAAAGTGTATCGGGTAGTTTACGACCAACTTTGGGCGCTTCAAGTAATTCTGTTGGATTTGTATTTCGGTAATCTTCAAAAACTAAATAATTGAAAAAACTTTTTAAACCAGAAATAACTCTAGATTGAGATCTAGGATTTAGTGTTTTTGCTATCTCATAAACGAATTGTTGAACGGTTTCTTTTGAAATATTAACTGGTGAAACCCATATTTCATTATCATTTAAAAATTTCTGTAATTTTTGTAAATCTAAAACATAGCTAGTAATTGAATTTTGCGAAAGACCTCTTTCAATTCTCAAATAATTTGTATAATCAATTATAGCATGTTCCCAGTTCATTTTATTTAAAAATCAAATTTGAATTTTATACAAAGTTATAAATGTATTTTATTTAAATACCTTTGTATTCACTACAAAAAATAAAACGATGAAAATATTAATTCTCAATGGTCCTAACCTTAATTTATTAGGCAAAAGGGAAACCGCTATATATGGTCACCAATCCTTCGAAACTTTTTTTACAAAATTGCAATTTGATTTTAAAGATATCGAATTAGCATATCAACAATCAAATATTGAAGGAGAACTTATAACTCAAATTCAAAATGCAGATCAAGTGTTTGACGGTATTGTGCTAAACGCAGGTGCTTACACGCACACTTCAATTGCTATAGGAGATGCAATTAAATCCATTTCAATTCCTGTAGTAGAGGTTCATATCTCTAATACTTTTAATCGTGAAAGTTATAGACATACTTCGTTTATTTCACCTAATGCCAAAGGTATTATTATTGGTTTTGGACTCAAAAGCTACGTTTTAGGAATTCATAGTTTATTGGATACCTAAAGGCACGTTTAATATACTAAAAAGGTAGTATAGATAAGAGTAAATTAGAATGATTCTAGAATATTTAATTATACTATCAATATCTTAAGGTATATTTTTATATAATATTTTAAGTCAAATCATATCAAAAATACTTGCAATACTAGGGGAGAAATAATGAATTGTTTACCTTTAGACTAGGAAAAAATTAAAACCTATGATCCTTCCGCTCACGCTCTCAGAAAATGATGCAATTAAAGCCAATCTTGATTTTACTAACTTTATAGAGAAAGAGCCTGTTACGCTGCTTCTAGTTGTGGGTACTGGTGACGTTGCTATTCGTGCTGTCCAAAGGTGTACTATGCTAGTTAATTCTTCGGATATTTTTTATAAAGGAATTCGCGTGATTCATGCTCCCAATGTAGGATTGATTGAGGAAAAAATTCTTAGCTTAAAAATAAACCCTAGACTCAAGCCAATTAAAGCAGGAATGCTAGATACCTTAGTAATGCTTTCAATTTCAAATAAATTTAACAATATCACAGATTATATTTCTAAATACAAATTTGATAATCGTCCAGTTTATTACATCGATCGATTAATATTTAGAGCTATGGCTTATGATAAAGATTTAAATGGCTTATAATGAATCGTATTTTACAAAAATATTATATAATTTTTTTTGTTACTCCTTGGATGCTATTAAATGCACAAGTACAGGAATCTATGCTAACAATACAAGAAGTAGATCTAGATGGAAATTATTTGACTACTCAAAACGAAATACGTGAAGATTATATTGATAATAAAGTAGCCGACATTAATAGTACGTTACACATTAAAATAAAGTTAGAAGAATTGGTTCGTACGTTGAGTGAGTTAAAAATAGATGGATTGCCTATAGCTATGGAAAATAGAATAGCTAAACTTTCTACTGCGCTACAAGAAAGAAACAATGTTCTTTCACGTTTTAAAATTTTACTTGAAGAATATAACTATGAGCAATTTAAAGATGATAAATTCTTAAATGATCAATGGGTTAATACAATGCAACAATTAATAGCACCCGTCGAGGCACTAACCCAAGTCGATAATTTTATAGAAGAAGGTCCAGGGGGGTTTAGACCCGAAGATATTTATAATAGAACCTCCATACTTTTAGCTCGTATGCGATCTGAAGCTAAAATACAGGCAGAAGAAGAGGGCGTTTATCTACAATTGGGTGCGTGGTTAAATAGCGAGCGAGAACCGCTTCCATTGCATTTACCTGGTTTTGACCGTATAGCTCCCCAAGAATATTATGAAGTTGAAAGATGGCAGATTCTTCCAACGCCATCTCAAATAACTGCGCTAAAAAAATTGCAAGAAATAGCCTCTAAAAATAGGAGTCAAGACCTTTCTATTATTAGACAATTTGTACTAACAGAACTTAATAGAATTAAGGAGGTGCTCTTTTTGGATAGTAAGAAGTTATTTGAAAATCTAGAAATCGAACTTCAAAAACTGAGTGTTTCTAGCTATCAGGAAATCATCACTGATATAAAAAAATTAAGCATTGATATGGAATTGTTTCTTAAAACAATTGATCAAAAATTAAGTTTTTACGAAAACCTTAACTTGAATTCTCAAGCAGCTATTGTTGCTGTGCTTAAACAACTTGAAACGGATCTGTTATATATTACAGAGTTCGAAGGAAAGCGACTAATGTTTAAATTAGTTGATATTTATGAACGTGTCAAATTTTTATCTCAAAATACCGAGGATACCATACAAGTTGCACAAGAGTTAACGTTAATTATATCAAAATACACAACGTGGTTAGAAATAGTAAATCAAGATTCATTGTTCAAACATGTAAAAATTTTATTACAGGGGACTCTTGTGGATTTTGAAGCATTACAATTTTCAAATGATGTTTTAAAACTTATGTTAAGTGAACTACCTTCAAAAAGTAATTTGGATTTACATACGGTTGGACTAAGACAACAAGGCGATAGAGTTTTATTTAAGTTAGTGGTACTTTCTCCAAAAGAAGAAGTGTATGTCGAAAACAGAGAGATACATCTTTACAAAATTTTACCACATATCGAAGGTACCGTAGGTGTTATTTTTGCAGACCCACTGTCCCATACATCGGTTCAAACTCAATTTCAAATGGCTCCTTATTATAATATGTTGTTCAAAGGAATTTTTGATCAGGGATTACGAAGAAAATCGGTTGCCTATAATAAAATTTTTGACTGGGGGATAGGTTTACATATTTCTGCTCCTGATTTTGATGGGGATGATGTACCTGAGTTGGGAACAGGAATCGTAGTTTCTGCTTTACATGATTATTTACAAAGTGGAATAGCCATCAATGTATTCACAGGAGATCCTTATTGGTTTTTTGGTTTGAGGTTACCAGTACCTTCCTTTAGTATTTCAACGCTATCTAATTAGCATAAAAAAAGTCTGGTGAAATTACCAGACTTTTTCAAATTTCATATATGTTTTATGAATCTATCTATAAGTGAATTACTTCACCATAAGCATCTGCCGTAGCTTCCATAACCGCTTCGCTCATAGTTGGATGTGGATGTACTGCTTTTAATACCTCATGACCAGTGGTTTCCAGTTTTCTCCCTAATACTGCCTCTGCAATCATATCAGTAACTCCAGCGCCAATCATGTGACAACCTAGCCATTCACCATATTTTGCATCATAAATTACTTTTACAAACCCATCTTTTGTTCCCGCCGCACTGGCTTTACCAGACGCAGAAAATGGAAATTTACCTACTTTAATTTCATGTCCAGCTTCTTTTGCTTGCTTTTCGGTTAAACCAACACTAGCAATCTCTGGAGTGGCATAGGTGCAGCCTGGTATATTACCATAGTCCAAAGCTTCTACACTCATTCCCGCAATTTTTTCTACACAAATAATACCTTCAGCAGATGCTACGTGTGCCAACGCCGGCCCTGGTACAACATCACCTATGGCATATACTCCTGGGATGTTGGTTTGGTACCAATCATTAACTACAATCTTATCTCTATCGGTAGCAATACCAAGCTCTTCTAAACCGATACCTTCAATATTAGTTTTAATACCAACCGCAGACAGCACAATATCAGCTTCTAGTATTTCTTCTCCCTTTTTAGTTTTAACAGTTGCTTTAACACCATTGCCAGATGTATCAACACTCTCAACCGATGAGTTGGTCATTACTTTGATTCCAGCTTTTTTAAAGCTTCTCTCAAATTGTTTTGAAACCTCTTCGTCTTCTAGGGGAACCAAATTAGGTAAAAACTCTACAATTGTGACCTCTGTACCCATAGCGTTATAGAAATGAGCAAACTCGACCCCAATAGCTCCAGATCCAACAACAATCATTTTTTTAGGTTGCTCTTTTAAGCTCATTGCTTTACGATAGCCAATGACTTTGGTACCATCTTGAGGTAAATTAGGTAATTCACGGGATCGTGCACCAGTCGCTATAATGATATGTTTAGCTTCGTAATCGGTGGCTTTACCGTCATCAGTAGTAACAGTAACTTTAGAATTGGATTTTAATTTACCAAATCCATCAATCACGTCAATTTTATTCTTTTTCATTAAGAATTGAACACCTTTACTCATCCCATCAGCAACACCACGACTTCTATTAATCACTGCATCAAAATCTTTATCAAATTTCTCAATGGTTAATCCGTAGTCCGAAGCATGCTTTAGGTAATCGAATACTTGTGCACTTTTAAGTAATGCTTTTGTAGGAATACATCCCCAATTTAAACAAACACCACCAAGATTTTCTTTTTCGACTACTGCCGTTTTAAACCCTAATTGCGAAGCTCGAATAGCAGTCACATATCCTCCTGGACCGCTTCCTAGCACGATAATATCATATGCGCTCATAAATGTCAATTTTTTGAAGTGACGAATTTACGCATTATTGTTTGAACGTAAAAGCGAATTACCGAAGCATTGTGTGAATCTTATTTTGCAATATTGGTATAGTGATATCCAGAAACCAAGGGTTTTTTTGAATCCAAAAGCGATTTACTGGAGATGGATGGGGTAGTGGGAGGTAAGTAGGTAGATAACTCACGCAATTTTTTACGCGCTCAGTTAATGTTTTCTTATCATTAAGATAGTAGTCTTGCGCATACTTACCAATTAAAATTTTTAAAGGCTTAGAGGTCATTTTGGATAGCACTTGTTGGTGCCATAACGGAGCACATTCTGGCCTTGGCGGTAAATCACCAATTTTAGCTTTACCAGGATAACAAAACGCCATCGGAAAGATGGCGAAATTTTTGGTGTTATAAAATTGCTCTTCAGAGACGTTTAACCATGTTTTTAAGCGTTTACCCCCTGCATCATCCCAAGGGATACTTTTTAAATGTGCTACTCTACCAGGTGCTTGACTTATCAATAGTATTTTGGATGTAGTCTGTATATCTAGAATCGGATTAGCTCCTTGAGGTAAAAATTTTTCACAAACGGTACATTTGCGTATTGTTGAAAGTAGCTCTTCCATTTAATCTAATATTACAGGAGCTGTACCTTCGAGATCAAATTGAGATAATACACTATTAAGATCTCTTGTGTCGTTATTATTAGCAAACTCTGCAGGTACAATTACTATTCTAAAAATTTGGTCATCTGTAACAGTTGATTCCAAAGACCCAAAGTTAACATCGGTATCCAAAAATATAGCTACATCATTAACTGTGAAGTTATATTTATATTCGACAAATCCGCCAGTGTCAAAATAAAATATTCGAGGTAGAGGAGTCCAAACTTCAGCACCGTTTTTTATTTCTTCTCTTAAATACACTAAAGCTACATCTGAATCGAATACTTCAATATTCGCAGGGTAATCAAAGATTAATGTATAATCATTTGAATTATCAAAAGTGCCAATGCCTTCAAAAACCTGAGCCAAAATAGAAATACCAGGTTCTCCTTGGCGACCAGGCTCACCTGGAGGTCCTTGATCACCTTCACATGATACAAATACCATTGCCGCAATGCTCATCAATACAATAATTCTTTTCATAAATATAGTTTAGATTAATTTAGTATTTATTTTTTATCAAAGTTAATACTTACCGAATTTACACAATAGCGTTCCCCCGTTTTTGTTGGGCCATCATTAAAAACATGACCTAGGTGACTTCCACAGTTCGAACATAGTATTTCGGTACGTATCATGCCGTGAGACTTATCTTGTACATATTCAACAGCACCTTCTATGGGGGCATCAAAACTAGGCCAACCACATCCAGAATCAAACTTTGTAGAACTCTCAAATAAGGGTGCATCACACCCCATGCACTTATAGATACCGTTTTCAAAATGCATATTATATTCACCAGTAAAGGGACGTTCTGTTCCTTTTTGGCGTAGGACACGATATTGTTCTTGTGTAAGTTTATTTTTCCAATCTGTTTCAGATTTATTTATAGCATAACTACTCATACTTATTTTGTTGTTGGTTTAAATAGTAAGGCATCTCCATTAATACAATGACGCTTCCCAGTGGTATGGCTGGGTCCGTCTTCAAACATGTGGCCAAGATGGCCTCCACAAGTTCCGCAGACTAATTCAGTTCTAATATAACCCAATTTGCGATCAGTATCGTAACCAATATTGCCTTTGATACCTTGATCAAAACTTGGCCAACCTGTACCGCTATCAAATTTATGTTTTGTCTCATAAAGTGGCGTATTACAAGCAGCACAGTAAAATATACCAGCTTCTTTTACATTATTTAATGGACTTGAAAAAGGAGGTTCTGTTCCTTCTTGCCGCAATACATAATATTGTTCTTTCGTCAAAATTTCTTTCCATTCCTTATCAGATTTGACGATTTTAAATGTTTCTTTTTTGTTAACGCTTGTAGCTGTGTCTCTTTGTGCTTCAGTACTATTACAACTTAGAAATAGAGTGATCAACAAAAACAATAACCAGTTTTTCATAATAATTCTTTTCTTTTTTAGTCTCTTTGAAAGTAGAAACATTACATAGCATCATCAACAATTATTCCATAATAAAGTTTGAAATATCGTTGATTACGTTTTTATCACCTAAAATTTTACGATGCCCTAAGTTTTCTGTTAATAAGAGTGTACCTTTTTTTAGGTTGTCTGTAATCTCATAAGCACAGCTATAATGAACATCTACATCCTGTTTATCATGAATAACTAGAGTAGGAACTGTAACCCCTTTTGCAGAAACGGCTCCCGAATAATGATCCAAATCTTCTCCAAACCTCTTATCAAAATAGCGTTTTAACAAGACACCAACCTGCTTACTTAATTGCATGTTTTTGATAAAATTTTTGGTTATGGCTGTTATACTATTTGCTGTCCCAACTACAACTAATTTTTTAACTGGAAAACCGTTACTTGTAGCTTTAAGTAATGACATACCACCTAGAGAATGACCCACGGCTGCTTCAAAAGGACCGTGAGAAGTATTTAAATGATGTATAGTTTCAATAAAATGAGGCATCATAGTTCTTTTACCTGGTGATTGACCATGAGCAGGTGCATCAAAACTAACCGTACTATAGCCTAGTGTTAGTAATTTTTGAGCAAGTACAGATAATTGTGTTCCTGTGCCAGACCAGCCATGAACTAGTAATACTTTTTTATCCGATTCTCCATATGTATATACCATTACTTCTCTGCGAATAGCAGGAATTTTAATCAAAGTCCTCGTACTTTCATTAAACATATCTTTTTCTCTGTCTGGCATTTTGTAGGCAAAGGGAGTGAGAAAAAGTCTGGCGGCAAAACGAGAAGCTATTAATGGTGATAAGCGATTGAGCACTTTGCCTATTTTCAAAATATGTTTAGGGATCAATAAGGCTTGTACAGGAATGTTGTCGTTATTTCTTTTTGTCATAGATACGATTTATCAGAAGCTATAAATTTACATTTTCAATTTATATTTGTCACGAATTCGATAGAATTTATAGTTACTAATTATTTTTTTTTGAAAAAGAAACAGAAATCTTTTCTTTAAGCTTTGAAAGTGCTTAGTTTTGTACCTTATTTTTAAAATTGAGCAAATGCGGGGAAAACCCATGGAAATAGAAAAGAAAGAGCAAAAGGTTTTATATGATTATCAAGATCGGGATATCGATAAAATATTTTCTAGGCTTGATGAATTCCCAGAAAAATACAACTTATTGTATCAACTACCTACAGGGGGTGGAAAAACAGTTATTTTTTCGGAAATAGTAAGAAGGTATATTAAAACTACTCAAAAAAAGGTAGTTATCCTAACACATAGAATTGAGTTGTGTGCACAAACCTCTAATATGTTATCAGAGTTTGGAGTACATAATAAGATTATCAATAGTGATGTTAAAGAGCTGTACGATCAAGGAGACTATATGTGTTTTGTGGCAATGGTTGAGACTTTAAACAATCGTCTTAACGATGATAAGCTAGAAATTGGTGATATCGGAATGGTTATTATCGATGAAGCGCATTATAATTCATTTAGAAAATTATTTAAATATTTTGAGAATTGCTTCATTCTAGGTGTAACTGCTACACCTTTGAGTTCTAATATGAAGCTGCCTATGAAAGATAATTATCAAGAGCTAATTGTCGGTGATACGATAAGCGGATTGATAAGCAAAGGTTTCTTGGCTGAGCCAGTTACCTATACTCATAACGTTGGCTTGGGATCTTTAAAAATAGGAATGAACGGTGACTATACAGTAAAATCTTCAGAGGATTTGTATAGTAATGCTATGATGCAGGATAAATTGTTAGGTGCATACGAAGAAAAAGCAAAAGGTAAAAAGACGCTTATTTTTAATAATGGTATTAATACATCTATTCACGTGTATGATACCTTTGCTAGAAAAGGATATCCAATACGACACTTAGACAATACAAATAGTAAACAAGAAAGAACCGATATATTGGAATGGTTTAAAAATACAGATGATGCTATTCTTACATCAGTAAGTATTTTAACTACAGGTTTTGACGAACCTACTGTAGAGTGTGTCGTTCTCAATAGAGCGACTAAGTCTCTTACCCTATATTTTCAAATGATAGGTCGTGGGTCTCGTATTTTACCAGAGAAAAAGGAATTTACCATTATCGATATGGGGAATAATACTTCGCGATTTGGATTATGGAATGCAGAAATTGATTGGCAAACAATTTTTAGATCTCCAGATTTTTATTACGATAATTTAGTTAGTGATGAAGATATTGAGAGAAATTTTAAATATGTAATGCCCAAAGAAATTCGAGAAGAATTTGCTAATTCTACTGATATTGAGTTTGATATTGAAGAAGAGTATTCTAAGACAAAAAAATACAATTTACGTAGTAAAAGTGTTCTTGAAAATTCTATCGAGCAACATGCTAAAATGTGTGTAGAAAATAGCGAAGATGTTTTTGATGCAAGAATTTTAAGTCGACTACTTAACGATGATATTGAGTATCGTGTGAGACGCTACTCATATTGTATTAGTAAAAGCACCAAAAACTATCGTGACTGGTTACAAGAAGATTATAAGAGAAAATTGCGAACCAGAATTAATCAGTTGTTTGTGTAAGCTTTTGAAATTGGTTATATGGTTTGACCTTTATTGCAATCTTAAGTTAGTATAAAAAGAGAAAAGATCCTACAAATAGGATCTTTTCTCTTTTTATATCGTTTAGGCAAATCATAATGAATAAATAAACCATCAAATTTTTGCGGTTTTCAAACAATTATTATTAACTGTTTATCTGTATATTAGAAGTATCTAATAATTTAAATAAACACATATGAAAACTATTTTAAATTTAGACGGAGTAAAAAATTTAAGTAAAAAAGAACAAAGACAAGTTTTTGGAGCTGCAAGGTCGCGCTGTTGGCAAAGAGGTGCACAATGCTGTGTGAGTACTGCAAGTGGTGATTTTTGTGATGCGGGTCGCTGTAACTCCAATGGCTACTGCTTATACTATTAAGAGAAAAACCATAAGACATTAAGAAAACGGGACATAACAAGTTTCGTTTTTTTTTATTATAAATTGTGAAGATTATCAAAAATAGTATAATCTTGCGACCATGAATATTACGCCTTCAGTGTCTATAAATCGTATCGCCGTAAAATTAAAACCATCTGCAGAAAAGATGGTAAAAAGACGCCACCCTTGGGTGTTTGAGAACAGTATTATTAAACAAAGTATAGAGGGAAAGGCAGGCGATTTGGTTATCGTCTATGACTCAAAAAAGAATAAATTTTTGGCATGTGGTTTGTTAGATCCAGTATCGCCGATACGGGTTAAACTTATTCAGTTTGGTATCTCTAAGAAAATAGATGAAACATGGTTTAATGTTACTATACAGTCTGCTTTTGATAAAAGAAAAGAATTACTAGAGACCGATACCAATAGCTATCGCATAATATATGGAGAAAATGATAATATGCCAGGTTTTATTGCAGATGTCTATGCAGATGTTTTGGTTATAAAATTATATTCTCATATTTGGTTTCCTTACCTCAATACGATACTTCCTATTTTGATTGAAATTACCGGGGTCAAAAGCGTGGTATTGAGGATGAGTCGTTTATTGCAGAATACAGATAAAAGCTTTGGTTTAAAAGACGGACAAGTAGTTTATGGTACATTAGAGCATGAAGTAGTACTTTTTACCGAGCATGGAGTAAAATTTTCAGCCAATGTAATCTATGGTCATAAAACTGGATATTTTTTAGACCATAGGCACAATCGCAAACGAGTAGGGGAGTTGGCAAAGCATAAAAGCGTCTTAGATGTATTTTCTTATGCAGGAGGATTTTCGGTACACGCCTTAGTAGGTGGAGCAACCTCGGTTACTAGTTTAGATATTAGCAAGCAAGCATTAGTTTCTGCTCAAAATAATGCAAAGTTGAATAATCATTCTGGAACACATAACATACTGGCAGTTGATGCTTTTGAAGGTTTGGCTACCTTAATATCAAAAAAGTCAAAATTCGATATTGTCGTAATTGATCCACCATCTTTTGCTAAAAGGGAGAGTGAAGTAGGCGGTGCAAAACAAAGTTATCGAAGATTAGCTAAATTAGGAGTGCAATTAGTCAAATCGACGGGTATGTTAGTGTTAGCCTCTTGCTCTTCGAGAATTACTGCAATTGATTTTTTCGAAATTATAGAAAAGGAGTTATATCGATCAGGAAAGGATTTTACCATAATTGATAAAACATATCATGATAGTGATCATCCTATAACATTTACTGAAGGAGCCTATTTAAAATGTGGATATTATCGAATTAACTAATCTATTCACCAATATTTTAAAAGGTTAAATGAAAAAAAACATATAGCCTACTTAAATAAAAAAGAGACTGTTTCATAAAAACAGTCTCTTCTTAAATACTTTAAAATTTCTTAATTAGCAGAAACCAAAGAAAAGAATTCATCTAACTTTGGAAGTAAAATGATTCGTGTTCTACGGTTTTTTGCCATATTTTCTTTTGTATCATTCTCTGCAACCGGCTTATAGCTACTTCTACCAGAAGCTATTAACTTTGAAGGATCAATTTTATACTTATTTTGTAGTAAACGTGTGATCGATGTAGCTCTTTTTACACTTAGATCCCAATTATCCTCGATAGTATTAGTACGAATATTTCTTGAATCCGTATGGCCTTCTATCATAACTTCTAGATTAGGCTTAGAATTGATAATAGTAGCAAGGTTTGATAACAATGCATCTGCATCTTTGCTAACTCGGTAACTCCCAGTTTTGAATATCATTTTGTCTGAAATAGATATCATAACTACTGTGTTCTCAATATTAACAGTAATGTCATCATTGTTCTTCGCACTTTCGTCAAGTGAGTTTTTAAGAGTATGTGACACCGCTAGATTCATTGAATCTTTTAAAGTTTTAGCTTCGCTCAATTTTTGAGAATCAACGTTTTCAAGGATTTTGCGCATACCTTTTTTAGCATCGTTAGAAATAACCGTTACATTGTCAGCCATTTCCATTTTTTTATTGCCATTTTCGGTTAAAGAGTCAATTTTTGAATTGTAGTCTTCAACTCGAGCTTCAATTTTTGCATATTTTGCTTCAAGCTCTTCCTTTTCCACAGTTGTTTTTTGTAACGTATTTTTTGTGTTTTGTAAATCTTCTTCAACGGCAAGAAATTTTTTCTTGGATACGCAAGAAGTAGTCAATACGCTACCTAATAAAACAAGTGTTAAAATTTTGTTCATAATGATTTTGGTTAAATTAATTGTATTTTAATTAACCGCAAGATATGGGAATTATTGCGCAAATACTACAATATAATTTTAGGTAAAATCCAAAAAGAATGAGCATCCAATGATTCTGAGATTGTAAATTATACGCTCAAATCACTTAAAAAATACTTGTACTATTGATTTTTATGGCTTTACAGTATTATTACTATGGCTTATTAACAATAAATATCCATTCTGTAATAGATTAAAACTATTGTAAAATGAATATTTAATCAATAAGATGTATTAATTTTGCCCAATTATTATCAAATATTCTCTATGATAGCCCCAAGTTTATCTCCAAATGAATATGAACGTCAAAAAGCCGTCGATAAGTATAGGATGCTCGACAAGACTCCTAACTCTAGCTTTGATGCCTACACTTCGTTACTTAGTTATATTTGTAACACTCCTATTGCTCTGATTACACTATTGGATAATGAGCATAACTTTTTAAAATCTCATCATGGTATTAATTTTGATCTCGCTCCTAGAGAAACCTCTTTTTGCGGACATGCAATTTTAAGCGAGGCCCCGATAATGATTATCGAAGATGCACGTACAGATGCTCGATTTTATGATAACCCTTTAGTTACCGAACAAAATATTGTTTTTTATGCTGGAGTACCTCTTATAGATAAGGAAGGGTATAAATTGGGTACTTTGTGTGTTTTTGATTACAAACCACGAGTTTTGGATGAGCATCAAATTCGTGCAATCCAAACTATGGCAGCACAGGTAATGCAACTTTTTGAACAAAAATTAAAAAATAAGCAATTACAGAAGTTTCAAGAGCAATTGAAACTACGTAATCAAAATTTGGAAAAATTTGCTCGTGTGGTTTCACATGATTTAAAATCTCCCTTAGCAAATATTACTTCTTTAACAGAGCTTTTAGAAGTTGATAATGGAGACATTTTAAGTGAAGATTCTCTATTATATATTAAATATTTGAAAGCCTCTTCATCTGCGTTACGAGAATATATTGATGGACTCCTAGCTTTTTATAAAAGTGATAACATTTTAAAGCACAAGAAAGAAATCGTCTTGGTGAATGTGTTTTTTGACAGAATTGCAGAGCTCTCTGGTTTATCAGAAGAGGTAACATTTTCACTTCCAAATGTTTATTCAGAGATCTTAATTAATAAACCAGCCATGCAACAGGTTTTCCTAAACTTGGTTACCAATTCATATAAATACAATACCAAACGGGAGGTTAAAATTAATATAGATTTTGAAGTAGAAGAAGATTACTATAAGTTTATATTAGAGGATAATGGAAACGGAATTTCTCCAGAAGATCAAGAAAAAATATTTGAATTGTTTACCACACTTAATACGAATGATCGCCAAGGAAATTCGGGTAGTGGTATTGGATTGGCTACTGTCAAAAAGATCATTACAAATTTAGAAGGAACCATACGAATTGAATCTAAGGTCGATACAGGGAGTCGTTTTATTATCCTAATACCAGCAGAGTAAATTAAGTAGTAGTATTTAAATTTTTATGAATGAGTTCTAATAAATGATTTTTATCGTAAGGTTTTAAGATATAATCATTGAGTCCCGCTTGTATTATTTGTCGGTTTAACTGTGTGACATCGACTGCAGTTAGTGCTATAATAGGAGTTGCTTGATCAAATTCACGAATTCTTTTTGTTGTACCAATTCCATTTAATTTGGGCATGTTGATATCCATTAAAATAATATCATACGAATTATCTCGTACTAATGTGATGGCATCAAATCCGTTATCAATTGTGGTACACTCAAAGTTTTCATTAGATAAAATTTTATCGGCTACCAAAAGATTAAGTTTATTATCATCAACAACAAGTGCTTTTAACCTATCATTTTTT
This sequence comes from Aquimarina rhodophyticola, assembly GCF_042434915.1. Taxonomy (GTDB): domain Bacteria; phylum Bacteroidota; class Bacteroidia; order Flavobacteriales; family Flavobacteriaceae; genus Aquimarina. Next base: position 1,326,192 of record NZ_CP170198.1, on the reverse strand, counting down.
TGTGATTTTTGAACAACTGCAGCTTCAGTTTCTTGTGTGACTTTATTAAAAGTGACGGCAAAAGCGTACTCGGAACCCGAATAGCTACTGTCTTGTTTGATAATATCACTACCTAAAGCAGTAGCTAAACTTTTTACTATCGTAGAATTAAGGCCTGTACCTAAATATGATCTTTTTTCGGTTTCGATATTGGCAAATTCTTCGTAGATAGAATCTTCATCTTCTTTAGAAACTTCATTACCATCAAATCTAATGTTGAAAGAAATTGTAGTAGTATAATTATTCTCTTTAATCGTGTCTACAGTGAAAAGAACAATACCATTTTTGCTAAAACGTAAGGCATTACTTAGCAAATTCATCAAAATTTGAGTTAAAATAGCGGGATCACTCTCCAGTTGCTCTGGTATGGAATCATCAAATTTAAAATCTAAAGTATTATCACTATTTTCGGTAGCATAGCTAAATGAGTTAATTAAATTTACCATAGTTTCCTTTAAACTAAAGTAAGATTTTGTCAAGGTAAGCTCTTCAGAGTTTATGTAGTTTACTTGTAAAATATTATTTATAAGCGATAATAAATAATCTCCAGAAAATTTAAGAGATTTTAGATTATTATTGGTTTTAAGTTCGGGGTGCTCCTCGATGATCAGTCGGGTTAAACCCATCATACCGTATAAAGGAGTTCTTACTTCATGACTTAACGTAGAGATAAACTCTTGTTTCATTTTAGCTTGTTGTACAGCTCTTTGTTGAGAAATTTTCAGTTCTTTATTTCTTCGTTGTAAGGTTGCAATTTTTTTACCAGTATAGATTATTACAAGTATGAGAATAACAAGCAAAATACTACTAATAATAGAATATGTCATAAAATTGGTTTCAAAGTAGCAAAATAACATATATGGATTGACTCTCAAAAATATATTGCTATATTTTTTATAAGAACTTAATAAATAAGAATACAATATTCACTTACGAAGTTTATAAATATTTAATCACTAAATCAATATTGATTATCTTTGATAGTATGAAGAAGAAATTTTATTTAAACCGTTTAAATTCCGTATGGATTTTAACTATGCTAGTTTTTACAGGATATGCTCAAATAGATCGTAGCAAGCCTCGTACGCTGTCAAATCCCTTGGGTTCACCAACCAATTTGGGTAGTGGTCTTAATGCCAGCTCTTCTTCGTTGTTAAACGGTAGTACTTCTATGTCCAATTCGAATAAATTTACAGACTATGGTAGGGAGAAAGAACCTAAAAAATTGACAGGAGAAAATGATTTTTTTAAGGAAACTTATACGTTTACACCAAATTACCTGAAAAGAAAGGAAGATGAAGAAAATAGTGAGGGAATGGTAGTGCAATATCTCGGAGATTTTGGTAACAATGGTCGCTATGTTCAAATTGTTTATAGAGATTTTGGTAGTGTTGATGGGGATGTAATTCGTGTGTATCTTGATGACGATATTATTCGCAATAACGTATATTTAACAGGGGATTATAAAGGTCTCTTAATAGATCTTTTACCAGGATCTAACAAAATAGTGATTGAAGCATTAAATCAGGGTACCTCTGGTCCCAACACTGCTCAATTTAAAATTTTTGATGATTCGGGTGCTTTGATCACTTCTAATAAATGGAATTTACTAGCAGGCGGAAAGGCCACCTTGATCATTATTAAAGAGTAACTCTCAAGAATGTACAACCCGCTAGATTTTAAAAGAAATTTAAATATTACCTCAAAAGTAATTAACCTAAATAATTTTTTAGTATTCTATTTTTAGAACGATTACGCAGACGTCTAATTGCTTTTTCTCGTATTTGGCGAACCCGTTCTCTGCTAATATCAAAGGTTTGACCAATTTCTTCTAACGTCATTGCGGCTTGATTGTTAAGCCCAAAATTAAGCATAACAACATCTTTTTCTCTAGGTGAAAGAGTCTCTAGTGCTCGATCAATTTCAATTTTGAGGGACTCATGCATTAATTGATTATCTGGTTTTGGCATATCACCTGATTGCATAACATTATACATATTAAAATCATCCTCGCCTTCTTGAAAAGGCGCGTCCATAGATACACTTCGATTAGAATTTTTTAAAGACAGTTTTACTTTATTGATAGATGTTTGTAATTCCTTAGCAATTTCTTCAGCAGTTGGTTTTCGTTCATATTTTTGTTGTAAGTGACTCATTACTTTATTAATCTTAGTAATTTCACCAATTTTATTCAAGGGTAATCGAACGATTCTCGCTTGTTCTGCTATGGCTTGTAAAATGGATTGCCGTATCCACCAAACAGCATAGGATATGAATTTAAAGCCACGGGTTTCATCAAAGCGTTTGGCTGCTTTAACCAAACCTACGTTTCCCTCATTGATCAAATCTGATAAAGTTAATCCCTGATTTTGATATTGTTTGGCAACCGATATAACAAAACGTAAATTTGCTCTAGTAAGTTTGTTTAAAGCAGTTTGATCACCTCGTTGGATACGCTTGGCTAGTTCTACTTCTTCATCGGCAGTAATCATATCGATTTTACTTACATCTTGTAAATAACTAGTTAGCGATTTGGATTCTCTATTGGTAACTTGTTTTGTAATCTTGAGTTGTCTCATGTTTTTCCAAATATTTACTTATGAGCAATTAGATTACTCATTAATAAGTTAATAACCAAAACAATAACATAGTTTTGTGAGTTTATATATCGTTATGTATTTTTTTAGGATTTGATTAACATTTTACTCTTATGGTGATTACCTCGTTAAAAAAAACATATAATTATAGAAGGAAGTATAGAGAGTGTTTCGGTATAATGAATTTTATCAAGATTAGGTTTTTTACAAATAACTTGTAAAAATCGTCAGGAAAAAGTCGAGTAGTAGCTAATTATTATGAACAAGGTAATGACTTTTTGCATATTCCAAATGTAGTTTATTTATTAGATAGTGAAAGGAAAGAAAATTTGCAAAAATTGAATTTATAGACTAAATCTAGAGCTACTTTATGAATCGTATAAAGAGTTGTACGCTATGTATATGTATCAATCTTATGTAGTTGTAATAACGTGTGACTTATATAATAGTATGTAATGTGAATCCTGTGACAAGTTTGAGAGTGAATAATTTTCAAATGTATCATACTATGTTTAAAACAACTGTATAGATGACTATTTTGTATTTTAAATGATAAATTAAACCCTTGCCAGCGTTAATTTCTAGCAAGGATTTAGTTCACTTTATTTTGTAGGATACCAATCAAGTTGCGTCACCTTTATAGCTTGATTTTTAGAGTTAACCAACTTTTTAAATTTTTTGACATCGCTTAAACCATCAGTTCCGCGATAATGATATGGATATACATTCTTAGGCTTAAACTCTAATACAGCATCGGCAGCACTTTCTACGGTCATCGTATAAGGTAGATTCATGCATACAAAAGCGTGGTCTATATTTTTTAAATTGCGCATTTCTGGTATGTCTTCAGTATCACCCGAGAAATAAACTCGTTCTTCTCCTAAAGTGAGTACATACCCGTTACCTCTTCCTTTTTCATGAAACTTTAAAGCCTCTTTTCTCAAATTGTACATAGGTATGGCCTCAATAGATATACCCATCACATCTTTTGTTTCACCATTTGCTAATAGTAATAATTGATCTGTATATTCTGCAGGTAGTTTTTCGGCTACGGCTTGAGGAACAATCATTTTGGCTTTGCTTAGATCTAGACTCTTTAAAGTTTCGATATTCATATGATCTCCATGAATATCAGTAATTAATATTAAATCTGGTAAAGGAGCATTTTTAAAAGCATCTTTTCCCCCTGTAGGATCAATATAAATTGTCTTATCTTCAAATTGAACAACTGCTGTAGCATGTGAAATAGGGGTAAGTTTAAAGGAAGCCATATTCTCATCCACTAAATCTTCATAACTATCAGAAAGCTGTAATTCTGAAGAAGTCGCTGTAGATTCATTACTTTTTGTAGATGTTGTTTTTGGATTTTCTTTACATGCTACTACAAACACGATCAAAGCTGTAAAGTAATATTTGTAATTGATTTTCATAATACTTAATTTTTAGGGATCAAGATAAGTTATCTGGCAATCTCCAAAAAAATATTAAAGGAATATTAACTATCCCAAAGTAATTTACCTGCCATTGCGATTACCATAATTATCAAAAAAGTTTTAACCATACCATCTCCTTTTTTTACAGACCATCGGCTTGCAAACCAACCACCTGTTGCGTTTCCTACCGCAAGAATAATTCCGTACAAAAAGTTGATTTGATCGTTAAGAATAAAAACCAATAAGGCAGCAAGAGTATAGATAGCTACAACAAGACTTTTTATAGCATTTGACTTTACTAGATTGATTTGATTAATTGATGAAAGTACTAATAAGATAAAAATCCCTATTCCTGCTTGTATAAACCCTCCATAAATACCAATAAAAAAGAAAGCCAAGAGCGACCACCAAAAGTATTTTCCCGTAATTCTTTCAACTGTTTCTAATCCTAGTTTTTTGGGTTTAAAAACCATAAATAAAACAACTACAACCATTATTACAGCCAAGATCTTATTAAACGTTTCTCCTTTTATATCAATCGCAATCTTAGCGCCGAGTACAGATCCAATTAGTGCAGACAGTCCCATATAAATACCAAAATCTGGAGTACGAATGCCTTTACTTCTAAATCCTGCCACTGTAGTTACACCCTGAATTAAAATACCTATGCGATTGGTACCATTTGCAATTGCAGGGGGTAACCCCATAAAAATAAGTATGGGTAATGTTAAGAGAGAGCCGCCACCTGCTAGGGTATTAATAATACCAGCGATACAACCGACAATTAATAAAAGGCCTAACATGTAATATTCTTGCATTATAACAATGTATTTGCTTCAAAAATATGCAAAAGATTAGGTAAAATTCAATTAATAAGAAAAACACTTGGGTTATCATGGCTATCTGTTGTAGTTTTATATAGAATTAAATTATATCGCATATTAAAACAATAAGTCATTTTATTCCAATAATCGATACTTTAAAAGCCTATCGATTTAACATCTTTAAAGCAGATTTAATTGCGGGGATTACTGTAGGCGTCGTTTTGATTCCTCAAGCAATCGCGTATGCATTACTTATGGGAGTTCCTCCCATTTATGGATTATATACGTGCGTAATTCCTTTAATAGTTTACGCACTGTTAGGAACTTCAAGACAGTTAAGCATTGGTCCAGTAGCAATAACTGCTATTTTAATAATGAGCGGTATTAGTCAGATAGCAGTTCCTTTTTCAGACTCTTTTATCAACTTAGTCATTCTGACTGGGCTTTTAATCGGAATTTTACAAGTATTAATGAGTATCTTTAAAATGGGGTTTCTTACCAATCTAATTTCACAACCAGTTATCTCAGGCTTTATCTCTGCCGCAGCATTAATAATAATTGTATCACAAGTTAAAGCCGCCTTTGGGTTAACGATGCCAAGATATAGTCAAAGTTATGAGGTAATACTACATTTGGTTAGGCATGTAAAAGAAAGTAATCTCTATACCTTACTCATATTTTTGCTGGCATGTATAAGTATGGTAATACTTAAACGATGGAAAAAATCGTTTCCAGGAGCATTGATCGTACTTGTTTTGGGAGGTTTGGTTACATATGGTTTAAATCTAGATAGAAAAGGTGTAGCTGTTATAGGCGAGGTTCCCACGGGTTTACCTTCCTTTGTGATGCCAAATTTTGATTATCAAACTATTATAAGCCTTTTACCAACCGTTTTTACGGTTACACTTATAGGATTTATAGGAAGCATTGGTATTGCAAAATCTTTTGAGATGAAGAGCAGAGACCATACAGTACGTGCGAATCAAGAGTTGCTTGCTTTGGGTATTTCCAAGGTTATTGGTGCATTCTTTTTGGCTGTTCCATCTTCGGGTAGTTATAGTAGATCTGCGATTAACAATGAACAAGGAGCCAAAACAACCATTGCCTCATTGATTACCGTCGGGTTGATAATAGGTTCGTTACTGTTCTTAACTCCATTCTTCTTTTTTATACCCAAAAGTGTGTTAGCCGCAATTATAGTAGTCTCGGTTATTGGGTTGATCGATATTAAAGGAGCTGCTATTTTATTAAAGGTAAGACGAAGAGAATTTTTAATCATGCTAACTACATTTTTAAGTACGCTATTGCTAAGTATAGAAATAGGTGTGCTTATTGGAGTATTAGTATCATTTATTTTTATGATCTATTATAGTTCTAGACCGCATGTAGCAGAATTAGTGAACATTCCTGAAACTGAATACTATAGAAACCACAAACGTTTTCCTGAAGCATCAAAACATGAAAGCTATGCAATTTTAAGGTTTGATAATCAATTATTTTTTGGCAACACAGTATATTTTAAGGAAATTGTTTTGAATGTTCTAAGCCAACGTCAAATCAAGCCTAAGTATTTTATTTTGGATATGACTAACATGCATGATATTGACAGTACTGGATTACATGTTTTATACGACATTTACCATTACTTGTCAAGTAGTGATATACAATTATTGATAACTGGAGCGATAGGTCCTGTACGTGATTTTTTAAAACGCTCGGGTTTTACAGATCAGTTAGGTAGATATCATTATTTTATGACAATAACCGAGGCTGTCAATTTTGCCACACATCCAACTAGTCAACGTACAGAAAAGTTTGCGGCATTGCAATACAATACACAACGTTCTTTAATGGATTAACTATTGTTTTTCAAAAATATGGAAACGAACACCCATGCCATAATTTGTAAGACCCCGCTGTATTAAAGAATTTCCTTTGGTATATTCGGTGTCAAAACGTTGCCAAGTCCTGTTTTTGTAAAAAATTCTTCTTGTATACGTACGATATCCATCAATTTTTTCTGTAAAAGGTAGCAAAGGTCTAAAGGTAGTAGAAATCTTTACAAATCCTTTAGGAGTCTCAACTTCATGATATTTACGAGTATCTTGAAGATTTCCTTTAGAGTCTGTATACCCCAGTACTTGTATAGAGACAAAGATACCTTCAGCAGGGACGTATACATTATACTTGGAAATATCAAGTTCAAAATTAGCTTTATCTTTTTCAGTAATTCTAAAAATAATATCCTCATACATAAGGCGTGGTCCAGGAGCTCCATTCACACTACTATAAAATTGCATTTTAAATAATGTGGAGAACGACTGTACTTTACCTGAAGAACTTCTAGAAGCTTCCATTTTTACCGGAAGAGAAACGGATGCTATTTTAACTGGAACATTTGACGGTTTTGAAAAGTATACCCCAATTTCTGACTCAACCGTAGGGAGCCAACACTTAAAATAATCAGAGTGCACTTTTGAAGCAATTTTTTTAACCTTGTATTTTCTTTTTCTTTCACCCGTCAAATACACTTCCTGTAGTTGCGCTACATCTTGTTCCATGATCATAATAGGTGGCATAGTACGTGTGGCTACAATTTTATCTTTATAGCCAACTGCGGTAATATATAAAGTATCGATATCTTTATAACGGTCTGGCGAAAAGTTAAAAAAGCCTTTTGCATCAGCAAACATTCCATTTCCATTACCAAAAGAAATTGTAGCATAAGAAACCGCTTCTTTAAGAATAGGGTCGGTAAGTCGATAACGTTGACCATAACTCACCATTATGGTGCAAAAAAATATATAAATCGAGAATTTCATTGTAGTTTTTAGAGCATTAATTGTGCCGTGAATATATTAAAACGAAACAAAAGATAACAATAGTATCTCTAGTAAATCTCAATTTTTTATATATCAATGTTTGAGTGCACCGCCATAGCTATCAATATCGTAAGCTATAAATAGTACTGTATTCCTTATTTCGACGTTATAAAATAGTTGTAAGCCGTATCTTTATCCAAATGAAACAAGCAGTATATTTTATGATAATTAGTGCAATCTCTTTTACACTAATGAATCTTTTTATTAAGCATCTAGTTCATTTTAGTGCTGCACAATTGATTATGTTTCGTTCCTTTGGATCCTTAATATTTACAATGACCTATCTACACTATAAAAAAATAAATATTGTAGGCAACAAACACAAATTATTATTTTTAAGAGGACTGGCAGGTGTTAGTTCTATGGGGTTATTTTTTCTAGCTGTGCCTTATCTACCTATTGGAACGGCAGTTTCATTGCGCTATACCGCTCCTATATTTGCAACATTATTAGCTGTACTAATGTTACGGGAACGCATCGCACCTATACAGTGGTTGTTTATAATACTGGCTTTTGCAGGAGTGATAGTTATTAAAGGTTTTGATTCGAACATCAATTTGATAGGACTTACTTTAATATTGTGTTCTGCAATAGCCAGTAGTTTGGTGTATATTATTATAAATAAAATTGGCCATAGTGATCATCCTGTAGTAATAGTTAATTATTTTATGTGGATCTCTTTTCTTGTAGGTAGCAGTTTTAGCATTTTTTATTGGACCACTCCCATAGGTATAGAATGGTTGCTACTATTAAGTCTTGGTGTTTTTGGATATTTTGGTCAGTTATTTATGACCAAAGCTTTTCAGTCTCAAAAGACCAACAAGATTGTATCACTAAAATATATCGAAGTTATTAGTACTATGCTAGCAGGAGTTCTATGGTTTGGAGATCAATATTCTATAAGTAGTATGGTGGGTATTGGTATGATAATTACTGGACTTATTCTTAATATTTTTTATAAATCAAAATAATATTTAAGGTATATTAATATATACGTAGAAATTCTATGTACCTATAATGTATATTAAAGTATACTTAATTTAGTAGATAATTTGCTTTATTATTGAAATAATGTAGTAAATTAGTACTTTAGGGGTAATCAAAATTATGCAGTATGGAATTGAATATGCTTACCGATGAGCAGGTACTTTATGAGCTTACACAACGTGTCAAACGAAAGCGACTTAATCTTAATATGACTCAAGAAACTTTAGCCAATAGGGCAGGAGTACATACGCAGACCGTAAAAAATTTTGAAGCAGGTAAGTCTACCACCATGCTTACATTTATACAATTATTGCGCGGATTTGGTGAATTAAATGCATTAGAAAGTTTTTTACCCGACCCTGGTATAAGCCCCATAGAATTATTAAAGTTAAAGGGCAAAGAACGAGAGCGAGCTTCAGGTAACTCATCAGATGATACAAAAACCTCTTCATGGTAGACGTAATTAAAATTTCTTTGTGGAATAAAGAAGTGGGTGCTTTAAGTTGGAATCCCAAACGCAACTATGCAGCCTTCGAGTTTTTTCCAGATTTTATAGAATCCACATCTTGGGATGTGTCTCCGTTGTTTATGCCTCTTAAAAATTCTACAAATAGGATATACACTTTTCCGAGACTTAACGAAGAAACTTTTAAAGGATTACCGGGCATGCTGTCAGATGTACTTCCAGATGATTTTGGGAATCGCTTAATTGATCAATGGTTGATGCTTAACAACATACCCAAAGCACAATTTACCCCTTTGGATCGTTTATGTTACATTGGAACTCGAGGTATGGGAGCTTTAGAGTTTCAACCATCAAAAATGGTAGGTGCAAAAAAAGCGAGTGTACTTGAAGTTGATAAATTGGTGACATTAGCACAGAAAGTTCTAAGTTCGAGAGAGCAATTGTCAATGACCATGACAGAAACCGAAGATCTTAATGAATTAATTAAGGTGGGTACATCGGCAGGAGGACAGCGTGCTAAGGCTATAATAGCATACAACGCAACTACCAACGAAATAAGATCTGGGCAAACTGAGGTACCAAAAGGATTCGAACATTATTTATTCAAATTTGATGGAGTTAATGATGTATCCCTCGGGGATCCCCAAGGTTATGGTCGTATTGAATATGCATATTATTTAATGGCGCTTGACTGCGGCATAACTATGAATACTTCTCAATTATTTGAAGAGCACAATCGTGCACATTTTATGACCAAACGTTTTGATAGAGGTGATGATGGAGAAAAAATTCATATGCAAACCCTATGCTCACTTGCACATTTTGATTATAAGGCACCCGGTGTTTATTCTTATGAAAATGCGTTTGAGGTTATGCGTCGATTAAATTTACCCCATACAGATGCAATTGAATTGTATAAAAGAATGCTACTTAATGTTATGGCTCGTAATCAGGATGATCATACGAAAAACATTTCATTTTTGATGAATAAAGAAGGGACTTGGAAACTAGCACCCGCCTATGATATTACATATTCCTATAACCCTACAGGTATATGGACCAGTGCACATCAGATGACTATAAATGGTAAGAGGGGAGAATTCTCATTAAATGATTTAATGGCTGTAGGAAGTAAAATTAGTTATAAAAAAAGCCGCGAAGCGATACAAGAAATCGTTGAAGTGGTAGGTAATTTTAAACACTATGCTCAACAAGCAGGTGTACCGCGGGCGCAGGCTAAAACATTGCAAAAAGCATTTCGTTTGCAATGGAATTAAGGGCAAAAAAAGATGTTAGGAAAAATCAGTATCTAAATAAAATTTTAATTTATTTTTATCGCTAAAACTATTGATAAATAGTATGTTGCCATCTAATTTATTATAAATAACTTCGGCAAATAAACCTTTGATATAAAAGATGCTATATTGAAAGTCTCTATTGCAATCATTTACAGTAAATAGATGTTGACCATGATTCCATATATCAAAATATTTTTCGGTTAAGTTTTTTGAATTGAAGTTTTCAATAAGAGTAGTCTTTTGCATAAGCTTTAATTTTTATAGATTCGGAGTAACCAAACTACGGTTTTTCCGTAATACATCCAAATTTATTTTACAATATCTGTGATGGTATCGTATATATTCTGTTAAAAACAGACTAATTATCAATCCAAATGAACTGTATAGTAGTTAAATTATAGCTGTGGTATTAAAATGTAGAGCGAGATTTGCAAGATTACAAATTGTAAAAAACCAGCCTTAAAGTAAAGTAACTGATTCTTAACATTTATTTCTTAGTCGTACACACTAATTCTTGATACCACAAGTTACAAACTTGCGGTAGCGATCACTCTAGCTGGTAGCAGAGGGCTGATATCCTTGATGTTTCTTTAGATTACTTAACCGGTAAAGTTGACGTGCAGATGGTTAAAGTTACAAGACAACGTATTTTGGAAGTCACTAAGCTTGAGCAAGAAGATAAAGAGCATATCTTCTCAGTTATTGATGCTTTTATTGCCAAACGTAAAATACAATCTATTCTATAAAACAAAAAACCAGCTACAAAGCAATGTAACTGGTTCTTAGCATTTATTTCTTACTCGTACACGCCAATCTTTGACGCCACAAGTTGCAAACTTGCGGTAGCGCATACTAGGACGAGCGGGGGATATGCTTAATCGTATGAAAGAGATACAACGATTAAATGAAGATGATAAATCTACGGTTATTAAAATTATTGATGCCTTTATTCGTGATACTAAAACTAAAAAAGCTTACGCATAAAAAAACCACAACTTTCGTTGTGGCTTGTATTATTTTAATTTTCTTGTAGATAAAAAGATTCAAACGTGCGATTATAACATGCGCATTTAGTTTCAAATATACCTTTCTCGAAAGCTTGTTTATGAATCTTAGGAAGTTTTTTATGTCTTTTTTTTCTCTTCTTATCAGCTCGTTTTAAAGTTATAAAGTCATATGTATATGAATACATCATTACAACATCAACCTTATTACATTTTTCTTTAAGCTCTATTGTTGTTGATTCAAGTCCAAGAAAACTAAATTGTATTCTTTCCTCGGAAAGAGGAATATCTACTTGAAAAAAACCCTTTATATCTGTCCTGCCAACTTTAACCGTATCTTTAATCATAATTGACACTCCTGGTAATGTTTCAAAATCCTCAGAAATCACCCTTCCTTTAATAGTTTTATTCTGAGAATAAAGACTACATATTGAAAAACTAAATACTAGAGAAATAATTAATAGTTCCTTCATTTTTAATTCATTTATTTTTTAGGTCTATATTCATGAGTGTAATCGTATTCTGCTGGTTTTTTCTGACCATTAATTCTATACAATATAATAAAAGTTGCGTTAGATATTTTTGGCTTAGCATTTTGCAAATTTTTAATATCTTGTGATTGACCAGGTGCAGATTGAGTCGCCCCTAATTTGCCATCGGGATGAGTGTGAAATTGTTGCACTATGTTATTATCAGAATAACCATCAAGACCATATTTTTTTACTAATCCAATAACACTAGCAGAGGATTTCGTACGATCATTATTATTATATTTTCCCAATACAATATCTGAAACGTCTCCAGAACCATCAGATGAATACGAGAATCCTTTAAGCTCCTTTCCAACATATTCTGATAGCTGTAATGTAAAAGATTTAACTCCATCTACACTTGCTTGCCCTTCGCCTCCTGTTTCAATAACGGTATCATCTGTTTTAAAATTTTGACCATCACTTAAAATCCCTTTTTCTATACCGCCTATTGCGACTTTAGCTTCTCCATTTTTCTTGTACTTAACTTCTCCTCTTTTACTCTTACGTGTATAAGTTTGAAGGATTCTGTCAGGTTCATCATTTGCCTCACCAACTTGTGTAACTGCTCCTGTCTTTTTATTTAATGTATAATCAGTAAGACCGTCTGGGTCAATTTTAAACATAGGACTATTTTGAACATAATTGTATGGTGTAAGTTCATATCTTAAATCAGCTAATGGGTCAGGATTCATCCAACGTCCTAAAGTTGCATCATAATTTCTTGCTCCAAAATCCAACCATCCTAAACCAAGTTCCATTTGTTCTTCCTTCCCGTTAAATCCATACCTATGTGGAATTCCACTTATTGCAGAGCTTGGGTGATTTACTCCGTAGTTAATTTGCATTCCAAAGGGATAGACGTTTATGCATTTTTTTTAACATTGGCGCACTTTCCCTCGGTTCTACTCCAAGAACAGCTTACATTTTTTAAAAAAGAACGTTCTTTCTATCATCATTCTGCTATGCTAAAGTACTAAATACTCCCTAAAAGCCACGCAGCAGCAACCCAGATTATTGCTAAGGCAATAAATCCCTGTCTTGCTGCTGCTTCCTTTTCCTCGGTATGGTACATAATACGAGTTATAATAGCTTCCCTTAATCGATAGCCTTCTGCAGTGTTTTGTTGCGGGTGTAATTATAACAAGTATTATGTACAATACTCCCTGGCCAACGGCTCCAGCCAACCCGCCTCAGGCGCACCAACGCTTTTACATTCGGAATGTAAGATTTGACTTTTAAGACACGATTTTTTAAGGGTAATATTCTAATATTGAACAGTATAAAAGTGCTATTAAACGTGATTTAGACGGGTTTGGGGGCATTTTGAGTGTTTTTTGAGCAAGTTTGCGCGGGCGTTCAATCGCCACTTTGGCTAGCACTTCTAAAGCGGAACAGTCCACAGCTTTAACCTTTCCGCTATTCCACTTTAGAAGTGTAAAATTCATTTAGCTTAAAGTTGAAGTACGTAGGATAATGCGGCTGACCTTCAGCTTTAAGATAAATGCTAGCCTGAACGGCGATTGAGTGCGCTTCGATAAACTCAGTGTAACACGCACTGCTGATAAACCTGTCCGCCTATGGAGGAAGCCCTGCGGCGTTTGAGCGCTCTAGGCGACAGCTAAGCGGAACGGAGCAGCCGACACAGACCGAGAGCCACGCCCAAGCGTGGTGAAGGGATGTGCCAACCGGTTTTTATTTTTCATTTGATAAAATAATTCCTTTAAAATAAAACCGGCTAGGCTGCGACCAGAGCGATGGAGCCAATGAAGTGTGTAGGAGTTTTTTGTGGCGCGTATTATTGCCTTTAATAATCGTGACACAAAAAAGACCGGGAACACGACGAGGGGCATCTAGGCGGCTGAGGGAATAATTTTTATGGAGCTTTTTACAGAATAATAAATTATTGCCCTAGAAAGGGATGCCCCGAGACCATTGACAGCCAACAGGCACTCACAGCGATAGCGGAGTAGCCTGTGCTACTAAATGCCGACCGGAGGGAGACACCTTATTTTTTTTACTTATTTTTCTTAGGGTTTTGACGAGTGTCAAAAATACGGACTACATAAATTTTTGATTTTCCAACTCGGTAAGTAATTTTACAATGATGTTCAATGAGTTTGCGATATTCACGTTTTAAATGAGAGAACTCATCATCGATAGAACCAATTTTTGATAAATCAATATCAGGATTTTCTAGCATTTCCATGCGCTCAAAAATGATATCAATAATTTCTTCTGTCTTTTTTGCTCCGTAACTTTTGTAGTAGAATTCTTTAAACTTTCCTAAATCGTTTATAGCACGAGTAGTAAGTTCAACTGGTTTTATTTTACGTCCCAATTATTAATAATTTTTCTTGCTTCTTTTAAGCTATGTGTCCTACCTTCTTTGATATCTTCTTCTCCTTCTGCAATCATTCTATCCTTACGTTTTTGTTCCATATAATCTTTAGCAGCCTTATACATAACTTCTAAAAACTGAGGATCTCCAATATCTACAAACTTATGAAGCTCATCCTTTAGCTCTAATGCTCCCATAATCATCATTTTTACATTCATAACAAAGATAGTTTTTATATTAATATTATTAGTTTTTTGATTCCTATCCTACATGTTTTTAGGATATAGGATGATAGTTATTGACGATTTCGTGCAAGTTTTCCAAATCATCTTGTAAATATCTTTCGGTAGAACTGATATAGCGGTGACCTGCTAAGTATTGTACTTTTCTAAGGTTGTATTGCCCCAACCAATTGGTAATTACTGAAGCACGGATTTGATGGATGCTTTCTACCTTATGATTAATTTTTTTAAGTTTTCTCACAGTAGCACTGACAAGGTTGGACACCATAGCATGCAAGATTAATTGATCATTCTGGATGTTGTTTTGTTTTAAAAGTTTTTCCCTTATCTCATTTATATATTCCATTAGTTCCATTATTTGCCAGGGTTTTAATTCCAGTTCCCTAGCATTGCTGCGATTTCTGCTTGGTACATAGAGTTTCCCTTTAGAGAGTCGTAAATGTTCCAGTTTTAGGCTTCCAAGGTCTGAAGTACTTAACCCTTGGTAAACGAGCAAGCCGATAATTATTTTATCGCGTTTCAAGCGGTATTTTAAGTATTGGTTACGGGCTTTTTCGGTTTCAAAACTGTAGTACAGGTCTTCCAGTTCTTCCGACTCGAGCAGGTTGTGGTTAATATTCCTTCTTGCACCTCGGACTACAACGGTTTCAATGGGATTATCCATCCTATATGCTTCGCTTATCAAGTAATTGAAGTAGGTTTTCAGGCTTCCCAGTTTATGGTTGATCGTCCTTTTACTGTTTCCTTTTCTGGTCAGGTGCTTGATATATTTTAAACAGGTTTTGTAATCTATTTGTACAGGTGTAGTGGATTGCCGCTTACACCATTTTGTAAAGTTTTGCCGTTCGATATCTTTGGTACAGATGGTCTTTTCTGTATACCCTTCTTTTTTGAGGTAATCGTCATAATTCATTTTCTATTGTTTTTAGGATGTGCGTATAAATTTGTGTGGATTCTAAACTGCTATGCCCTAAAAAATGTTTAATACTTTCTAATGGCACATCTCTTTGCAGTAAGTGGGTGGCAATAGAGTGGCGTAGGGTATGAAGAGTAATTTGTTTTTCTATGATTTTATTATTTTCGGTAGCTGTAACGATTGCTTTTAAACGGTTGGCAAAACTCATTCCGTCCAATCGCTTGCCGTGGATGCTCATAAACAATGCTTCGTTTTCAGTATGGTTTTTAAACTCTGGGCGACTTTCATAGATATAATCTTCCAAGATTCGTAGATTACATTTGTTAAGTGGTACGAACCTTTCTTTATAATTCTTTCCTTTACGTACGTAGATCCGTTCTTTATCAAAAAACACGTCTTTTATATCTAGGTGTATGGCTTCATTTCTGCGCAACCCACAACTGTAGAATATGGTCAGTATTGCTTTATCCCGTAACCTGATACATTTACGCTTGTTACTGTAAGAGGTTGCCAAGAACATCTCTTTTATTTCGGATTGGGTAAGGATATTCATCTTTTCTTCTATGGGGTAGGATTCTGATTTAAGGTGTATGCTGATCCCTTTATGATTATGGTTTTGCAAGTATTCTTTGAACTTCTTTAAGGCTTGTTGGTGTTTGTTTAGATAGGATTTGCTCAATGCTCCATACCTTCTATCATTGGCGCGTTGTTTGAGTTCTTCATAGTAATCTTTGATGTGTTTTGCGGTAATTGTATTAATATCGGTATGTCCGTGAGATTCGAGCCAGTAAAAGAACTCTTGTAAATGGTTTGGCAAGTTATAGACTGTGGTTTCTGCATAGCCTAGTATGTCCAACCATTCTTTAAAATTGGATATAAACATCCTGTAACTATCATTTTGTAGCTTTAATTTTTTCATCGGTATGTCTTTTTTAGATTTCTGTGGCGAGTTTTTGTAACTAACTAGCTTTCTTGTTTTTAGTATCGCCTTTTGGGGAGTGGCGAGGAAGTGGCGAACTGGCGGGTTCGATTTGCACTATGCAGTTTTGTAATGCTTTATCAATTTGGTCTTTTAACTTATCATATTCTTGTAAATCAATAACCTCGAAGCAATAGCTTTTGGTTTTAGCCTTTTTGATACGTTTTATATAACCTTCTTCAAGTAACTGTTTGTTATATCTTCGTAGAGTGGTTTCTTTTACCCGTAAGTTTCTGCGTATTTCAGCATTGGTAAAAGTTGTTTGGGTATTTTCTTTTAAGTAGGATTTTAACCGCTCTAAATGATCTCTACAAGCACCGTTAATCGTATCACTTTTACGTAGTAAAACTTCTTTTATAATTTCATTGGCTTCTTCTATATCTTCGATCGTGGTTTCGATATATTCTTCACCAGTATTTTGATCGTACTGCTTTTCACGTTGATACTGTTTGTAAAAGGTAATGGCTTCTATAAATTGTAAATAGTGGGTATTTGTCCTTCTTGGTTTAAATACGGATTGTGGCAACTCTAAAAACTCTGCATACGGATTGATTACTTTAACAGGTTGTAACAACATTTGCACGTTTTGTAAAAAGGATTTTGCTTTAAGTTCTGCATCTACATTTACTTTCCCTGCGCTGATAAGTCTCTGATAGTACATTATTTTCTTGTCCTGTTCGCTAGATTCATCGATATACAGTAAAAAGCTTCTATTGCTGTTATCTTCATAAATAGATTCTTGTGTGGTACAGCCTGCAACGCTTACAGGGCCTTCTACAGTTAAATGTATCGTTTTGGTATTGCCTTTTCTGTCTTTGTGTACAACTGTTTTTGTTATTCTTCGTTTGGATTGTAATTCACGTAATGGATAGAGTACACTTTCTGCACCGTCCAGATCTTCTATAAGTATGAGTTTGTTGCGTAATTCCGTTCTATTGAAGTAGTAAAAGGCGTTTTCTGATAGTACGGTGATCTCTACTTTTTCGTGATCGGGTACGAGTTCGGCTACTTTGGATTGTAAATGTGTCTTTCCTGCTCCGGAACTCCCTAGACTGATACAATGCAATGGATTGTAGCTTTTACGGCTGGTAAAGATCAGGTACATTAACAATCGGTTGGTTTCTTCGCCTATTACACCGCTTTCGCCTATGAGTTTATTGGTTTTGGTGAGTAGATCAGTTGATTTTAAGAACTTGATAGCTGATTTTTCCTCTGCTGTAGATAACTCTTTGATAGTGATTTCTGATTCATCATTATCTAACTGGCTTAATCTGTATTGTTCCAGTTCATTGGTCAGCTCCTGTAAGGTTCTGCGTACTACGCTTGTGCCTACCTCTATACGTTCAGCAACTTTTCTTACAAGTTTTTCTACTTGGTTATCGTTATATAAATCTACATTGTGCCTTAGTTTGGTTTCAGATTTTATTTTGCTGATACCTAATGTAACCCGTAATGCTTCTAAATGATTCAGTTTGATACCGCCAAGAATAGATATTTCTAAGTGTTTTGTGATATACTCGTAATTGTTTGGATTGGTAGTGTTAAGCATCGTGGAAAAATATTTTTAAAAAGTTTTTTAAGACTTATCATTCACAAAGCTACATTATCAATCTTATATAAACAAGCCTTTTCATTATTGTTTATGACTTATAAATCATCTATTTTTGCCAAAACACTGATTTTACAATCATTTTCAATACTTATCATTATGGATTTTGGAGATAATATGATGCTACTACGTAAGAAGAAAAAACTTTCTCAGGCTGCTTTGGGCAAGATGATCGATACTTCTGGTGATGTGGTAGGAAGATATGAACGAGGTGATATTAAACCTTCTATTGATGTAGTGGTAAAAATTGCAGACGCCTTAGAGATTTCTGTCGATTATTTGATTGGCAAAAGTAAACTGCAACTTGATAAGCAAGCTATCGAACGACTAGAACGTATCTCCGAACTTTCAGAAGATAATAAGAACTTTCTCTACAATATGATTGATATGGCACTACGTGACTTTAAAACTAAAAAGGCTTACGCATAAAAAAACCACCCAAGGGTGGCCTTTTATTATTGACTTGTAATATCTGAAGGTGGATTCCTAAAACCTTTATATTGTTTTAAGTATTCCTCATTACCTTCGAACTCATCCTCGGGTTCCATATTTTCTTTAAAATATTTTTCGAATAGAGTTATCGATATATCATTTATGTTAATGGACTTTACTTTTTCTTTTTTCCATTTGTCTATTGAAAAAGCTGTCAATGTCTGATACATAGTAAATGCAAGCATACCTTCCCATTCCGTATATTTTTCTTTTTCAGTAAAGTCAATAATATCTTCAACCCTATTATGCTCCTGCCTTATATCTTGAATATAAGTTTCCGTTTCTTCGATCCCTTCCAAGGAGAATTCCTTTTTCCATAAGGGCGCTACTTTATTATAAATATCTTCAAAATACATTTTCTAAAAATTTAATTTCCTATTACTTTTCCATCTCCATCGATAGTAACTCGAGTACCCGTTGTTTTTGAAGTTTTTCCAAAATCTGTTGTGCCTTTTGGATAAGCCTTCCATTGATCTCCCGTATTACCTACATTACCATGACTAGTATGTGATTTTTTGTAAATAGCACCTGTCTTTTTGTGGACTCTTGTATCTCCAACTCTTTTAAATTGGTCAGGATTTAGGTCAGGCGTAGGCATTTTACCTTTTTTACCACTTTTAAACAGCTTTTTTATCAGATTATACCCTTTTTTTCCTTTTTGAACTTTTCTTAAAAATAAGGTTAACGCAGCTCCTGCATATTGTCCATTTGATAATCGGTCAATTGTTTCAATACCATCCTCTATCTCGTCAGTGATCATAAATTGGGTTACTTCATCTGAAGCGCTACCATCTGACGTTGTTACCTCCTGCCAAACTTGTTTCCAAAACGCTTTGGTACGATCCCATTTCAGGTTGTCTGGAATATCCCCTGCTTCTTGTATAGTATTAAAAGTAGCTGCATCAACAACCCATTCAAAATCATATCCGTCTTCAATATGAATTACTTGGCTTGGGTCATCCTCATTGACAACATCTGTAAACAATCCTGTAGGATCGCTGTACATTAGTGGACTATTCTTCGAATAATGGTATGGTGTATGATCGTTATAACTTTCTGAAAGAGCGTCAATTCCTACAAACCTTCCAATAGCTGGATCGTAATGCCTCCAGTCCATTGCAACCAATCCAAGATCAAGTTCGTTAACTTCCTCAACCCCAATAAATCCATATTCGTGTTTACGTCCAGTAATCAAGGAGTTCGGATGATCAGAACCGTATTTAAGTTCAAGTCCAAAGGGATAGACGTTTATGCATTTTTTTTAACATTGGCGCACTTTCCCTCGGTTCTACTCCAAGAACAGCTTACATTTTTTAAAAAAGAACGTTCTTTCTATCATCATTCTGCTATGCTAAAGTACTAAATACTCCCTAAAAGCCACGCAGCAGCAACCCAGATTATTGCTAAGGCAATAAATCCCTGTCTTGCTGCTGCTTCCTTTTCCTCGGTATGGTACATAATACGAGTTATAATAGCTTCCCTTAATCGATAGCCTTCTGCAGTGTTTTGTTGCGGGTGTAATTATAACAAGTATTATGTACAATACTCCCTGGCCAACGGCTCCAGCCAACCCGCCTCAGGCGCACCAACGCTTTTACATTCGGAATGTAAGATTTGACTTTTAAGACACGATTTTTTAAGGGTAATATTCTAATATTGAACAGTATAAAAGTGCTATTAAACGTGATTTAGACGGGTTTGGGGGCATTTTGAGTGTTTTTTGAGCAAGTTTGCGCGGGCGTTCAATCGCCACTTTGGCTAGCACTTCTAAAGCGGAACAGTCCACAGCTTTAACCTTTCCGCTATTCCACTTTAGAAGTGTAAAATTCATTTAGCTTAAAGTTGAAGTACGTAGGATAATGCGGCTGACCTTCAGCTTTAAGATAAATGCTAGCCTGAACGGCGATTGAGTGCGCTTCGATAAACTCAGTGTAACACGCACTGCTGATAAACCTGTCCGCCTATGGAGGAAGCCCTGCGGCGTTTGAGCGCTCTAGGCGACAGCTAAGCGGAACGGAGCAGCCGACACAGACCGAGAGCCACGCCCAAGCGTGGTGAAGGGATGTGCCAACCGGTTTTTATTTTTCATTTGATAAAATAATTCCTTTAAAATAAAACCGGCTAGGCTGCGACCAGAGCGATGGAGCCAATGAAGTGTGTAGGAGTTTTTTGTGGCGCGTATTATTGCCTTTAATAATCGTGACACAAAAAAGACCGGGAACACGACGAGGGGCATCTAGGCGGCTGAGGGAATAATTTTTATGGAGCTTTTTACAGAATAATAAATTATTGCCCTAGAAAGGGATGCCCCGAGACCATTGACAGCCAACAGGCACTCACAGCGATAGCGGAGTAGCCTGTGCTACTAAATGCCGACCGGAGGGAGACACCTTATTTTTTTTACTTATTTTTCTTAGGGTTTTGACGAGTGTCAAAAATACGGACTACATAAATTTTTGATTTTCCAACTCGGTAAGTAATTTTACAATGATGTTCAATGAGTTTGCGATATTCACGTTTTAAATGAGAGAACTCATCATCGATAGAACCAATTTTTGATAAATCAATATCAGGATTTTCTAGCATTTCCATGCGCTCAAAAATGATATCAATAATTTCTTCTGTCTTTTTTGCTCCGTAACTTTTGTAGTAGAATTCTTTAAACTTTCCTAAATCGTTTATAGCACGAGTAGTAAGTTCAACTGGTTTTATTTTACGTCCCAATTATTAATAATTTTTCTTGCTTCTTTTAAGCTATGTGTCCTACCTTCTTTGATATCTTCTTCTCCTTCTGCAATCATTCTATCCTTACGTTTTTGTTCCATATAATCTTTAGCAGCCTTATACATAACTTCTAAAAACTGAGGATCTCCAATATCTACAAACTTATGAAGCTCATCCTTTAGCTCTAATGCTCCCATAATCATCATTTTTACATTCATAACAAAGATAGTTTTTATATTAATATTATTAGTTTTTTGATTCCTATCCTACATGTTTTTAGGATATAGGATGATAGTTATTGACGATTTCGTGCAAGTTTTCCAAATCATCTTGTAAATATCTTTCGGTAGAACTGATATAGCGGTGACCTGCTAAGTATTGTACTTTTCTAAGGTTGTATTGCCCCAACCAATTGGTAATTACTGAAGCACGGATTTGATGGATGCTTTCTACCTTATGATTAATTTTTTTAAGTTTTCTCACAGTAGCACTGACAAGGTTGGACACCATAGCATGCAAGATTAATTGATCATTCTGGATGTTGTTTTGTTTTAAAAGTTTTTCCCTTATCTCATTTATATATTCCATTAGTTCCATTATTTGCCAGGGTTTTAATTCCAGTTCCCTAGCATTGCTGCGATTTCTGCTTGGTACATAGAGTTTCCCTTTAGAGAGTCGTAAATGTTCCAGTTTTAGGCTTCCAAGGTCTGAAGTACTTAACCCTTGGTAAACGAGCAAGCCGATAATTATTTTATCGCGTTTCAAGCGGTATTTTAAGTATTGGTTACGGGCTTTTTCGGTTTCAAAACTGTAGTACAGGTCTTCCAGTTCTTCCGACTCGAGCAGGTTGTGGTTAATATTCCTTCTTGCACCTCGGACTACAACGGTTTCAATGGGATTATCCATCCTATATGCTTCGCTTATCAAGTAATTGAAGTAGGTTTTCAGGCTTCCCAGTTTATGGTTGATCGTCCTTTTACTGTTTCCTTTTCTGGTCAGGTGCTTGATATATTTTAAACAGGTTTTGTAATCTATTTGTACAGGTGTAGTGGATTGCCGCTTACACCATTTTGTAAAGTTTTGCCGTTCGATATCTTTGGTACAGATGGTCTTTTCTGTATACCCTTCTTTTTTGAGGTAATCGTCATAATTCATTTTCTATTGTTTTTAGGATGTGCGTATAAATTTGTGTGGATTCTAAACTGCTATGCCCTAAAAAATGTTTAATACTTTCTAATGGCACATCTCTTTGCAGTAAGTGGGTGGCAATAGAGTGGCGTAGGGTATGAAGAGTAATTTGTTTTTCTATGATTTTATTATTTTCGGTAGCTGTAACGATTGCTTTTAAACGGTTGGCAAAACTCATTCCGTCCAATCGCTTGCCGTGGATGCTCATAAACAATGCTTCGTTTTCAGTATGGTTTTTAAACTCTGGGCGACTTTCATAGATATAATCTTCCAAGATTCGTAGATTACATTTGTTAAGTGGTACGAACCTTTCTTTATAATTCTTTCCTTTACGTACGTAGATCCGTTCTTTATCAAAAAACACGTCTTTTATATCTAGGTGTATGGCTTCATTTCTGCGCAACCCACAACTGTAGAATATGGTCAGTATTGCTTTATCCCGTAACCTGATACATTTACGCTTGTTACTGTAAGAGGTTGCCAAGAACATCTCTTTTATTTCGGATTGGGTAAGGATATTCATCTTTTCTTCTATGGGGTAGGATTCTGATTTAAGGTGTATGCTGATCCCTTTATGATTATGGTTTTGCAAGTATTCTTTGAACTTCTTTAAGGCTTGTTGGTGTTTGTTTAGATAGGATTTGCTCAATGCTCCATACCTTCTATCATTGGCGCGTTGTTTGAGTTCTTCATAGTAATCTTTGATGTGTTTTGCGGTAATTGTATTAATATCGGTATGTCCGTGAGATTCGAGCCAGTAAAAGAACTCTTGTAAATGGTTTGGCAAGTTATAGACTGTGGTTTCTGCATAGCCTAGTATGTCCAACCATTCTTTAAAATTGGATATAAACATCCTGTAACTATCATTTTGTAGCTTTAATTTTTTCATCGGTATGTCTTTTTTAGATTTCTGTGGCGAGTTTTTGTAACTAACTAGCTTTCTTGTTTTTAGTATCGCCTTTTGGGGAGTGGCGAGGAAGTGGCGAACTGGCGGGTTCGATTTGCACTATGCAGTTTTGTAATGCTTTATCAATTTGGTCTTTTAACTTATCATATTCTTGTAAATCAATAACCTCGAAGCAATAGCTTTTGGTTTTAGCCTTTTTGATACGTTTTATATAACCTTCTTCAAGTAACTGTTTGTTATATCTTCGTAGAGTGGTTTCTTTTACCCGTAAGTTTCTGCGTATTTCAGCATTGGTAAAAGTTGTTTGGGTATTTTCTTTTAAGTAGGATTTTAACCGCTCTAAATGATCTCTACAAGCACCGTTAATCGTATCACTTTTACGTAGTAAAACTTCTTTTATAATTTCATTGGCTTCTTCTATATCTTCGATCGTGGTTTCGATATATTCTTCACCAGTATTTTGATCGTACTGCTTTTCACGTTGATACTGTTTGTAAAAGGTAATGGCTTCTATAAATTGTAAATAGTGGGTATTTGTCCTTCTTGGTTTAAATACGGATTGTGGCAACTCTAAAAACTCTGCATACGGATTGATTACTTTAACAGGTTGTAACAACATTTGCACGTTTTGTAAAAAGGATTTTGCTTTAAGTTCTGCATCTACATTTACTTTCCCTGCGCTGATAAGTCTCTGATAGTACATTATTTTCTTGTCCTGTTCGCTAGATTCATCGATATACAGTAAAAAGCTTCTATTGCTGTTATCTTCATAAATAGATTCTTGTGTGGTACAGCCTGCAACGCTTACAGGGCCTTCTACAGTTAAATGTATCGTTTTGGTATTGCCTTTTCTGTCTTTGTGTACAACTGTTTTTGTTATTCTTCGTTTGGATTGTAATTCACGTAATGGATAGAGTACACTTTCTGCACCGTCCAGATCTTCTATAAGTATGAGTTTGTTGCGTAATTCCGTTCTATTGAAGTAGTAAAAGGCGTTTTCTGATAGTACGGTGATCTCTACTTTTTCGTGATCGGGTACGAGTTCGGCTACTTTGGATTGTAAATGTGTCTTTCCTGCTCCGGAACTCCCTAGACTGATACAATGCAATGGATTGTAGCTTTTACGGCTGGTAAAGATCAGGTACATTAACAATCGGTTGGTTTCTTCGCCTATTACACCGCTTTCGCCTATGAGTTTATTGGTTTTGGTGAGTAGATCAGTTGATTTTAAGAACTTGATAGCTGATTTTTCCTCTGCTGTAGATAACTCTTTGATAGTGATTTCTGATTCATCATTATCTAACTGGCTTAATCTGTATTGTTCCAGTTCATTGGTCAGCTCCTGTAAGGTTCTGCGTACTACGCTTGTGCCTACCTCTATACGTTCAGCAACTTTTCTTACAAGTTTTTCTACTTGGTTATCGTTATATAAATCTACATTGTGCCTTAGTTTGGTTTCAGATTTTATTTTGCTGATACCTAATGTAACCCGTAATGCTTCTAAATGATTCAGTTTGATACCGCCAAGAATAGATATTTCTAAGTGTTTTGTGATATACTCGTAATTGTTTGGATTGGTAGTGTTAAGCATCGTGGAAAAATATTTTTAAAAAGTTTTTTAAGACTTATCATTCACAAAGCTACATTATCAATCTTATATAAACAAGCCTTTTCATTATTGTTTATGACTTATAAATCATCTATTTTTGCCAAAACACTGATTTTACAATCATTTTCAATACTTATCATTATGGATTTTGGAGATAATATGATGCTACTACGTAAGAAGAAAAAACTTTCTCAGGCTGCTTTGGGCAAGATGATCGATACTTCTGGTGATGTGGTAGGAAGATATGAACGAGGTGATATTAAACCTTCTATTGATGTAGTGGTAAAAATTGCAGACGCCTTAGAGATTTCTGTCGATTATTTGATTGGCAAAAGTAAACTGCAACTTGATAAGCAAGCTATCGAACGACTAGAACGTATCTCCGAACTTTCAGAAGATAATAAGAACTTTCTCTACAATATGATTGATATGGCACTACGTGACTTTAAAACTAAAAAGGCTTACGCATAAAAAAACCACCCAAGGGTGGCCTTTTATTATTGACTTGTAATATCTGAAGGTGGATTCCTAAAACCTTTATATTGTTTTAAGTATTCCTCATTACCTTCGAACTCATCCTCGGGTTCCATATTTTCTTTAAAATATTTTTCGAATAGAGTTATCGATATATCATTTATGTTAATGGACTTTACTTTTTCTTTTTTCCATTTGTCTATTGAAAAAGCTGTCAATGTCTGATACATAGTAAATGCAAGCATACCTTCCCATTCCGTATATTTTTCTTTTTCAGTAAAGTCAATAATATCTTCAACCCTATTATGCTCCTGCCTTATATCTTGAATATAAGTTTCCGTTTCTTCGATCCCTTCCAAGGAGAATTCCTTTTTCCATAAGGGCGCTACTTTATTATAAATATCTTCAAAATACATTTTCTAAAAATTTAATTTCCTATTACTTTTCCATCTCCATCGATAGTAACTCGAGTACCCGTTGTTTTTGAAGTTTTTCCAAAATCTGTTGTGCCTTTTGGATAAGCCTTCCATTGATCTCCCGTATTACCTACATTACCATGACTAGTATGTGATTTTTTGTAAATAGCACCTGTCTTTTTGTGGACTCTTGTATCTCCAACTCTTTTAAATTGGTCAGGATTTAGGTCAGGCGTAGGCATTTTACCTTTTTTACCACTTTTAAACAGCTTTTTTATCAGATTATACCCTTTTTTTCCTTTTTGAACTTTTCTTAAAAATAAGGTTAACGCAGCTCCTGCATATTGTCCATTTGATAATCGGTCAATTGTTTCAATACCATCCTCTATCTCGTCAGTGATCATAAATTGGGTTACTTCATCTGAAGCGCTACCATCTGACGTTGTTACCTCCTGCCAAACTTGTTTCCAAAACGCTTTGGTACGATCCCATTTCAGGTTGTCTGGAATATCCCCTGCTTCTTGTATAGTATTAAAAGTAGCTGCATCAACAACCCATTCAAAATCATATCCGTCTTCAATATGAATTACTTGGCTTGGGTCATCCTCATTGACAACATCTGTAAACAATCCTGTAGGATCGCTGTACATTAGTGGACTATTCTTCGAATAATGGTATGGTGTATGATCGTTATAACTTTCTGAAAGAGCGTCAATTCCTACAAACCTTCCAATAGCTGGATCGTAATGCCTCCAGTCCATTGCAACCAATCCAAGATCAAGTTCGTTAACTTCCTCAACCCCAATAAATCCATATTCGTGTTTACGTCCAGTAATCAAGGAGTTCGGATGATCAGAACCGTATTTAAGTTCAAGTCCAAAAGGATAATAATGCTTTTCTTGTATGATTTCATGAGCAGCAGAACCAGGAATTAGATCAATATCACCATCAGCATTTTTGTCCAAATAGGACAATCGTATATTGCCTAAATGGTCTTTGTATTGATAAATATAATCATATCCACTAACCGTACTTGGTTCGATATAGCCTTCGGGTTGATTAAAGAATTTAAGCTCTCCATTTTCATAAATATAATTACCCGCATATTCAGTTGTAAAAGAACTCCCATCAGTACTAATCTTTTTTAGTTTAGCCCCAGTGGCATCGTAAATATACGTAATATTTCCGGTATGAGTAGTGCTATTTACTGTAACGGTGTCAGGTAAATTTAAATGATTATAAGTGATCTTAGTAATCCCTTTATTGGCATCGCTAATCATATTCCCATTGGGATCATACGCATAATCATCTCCTGTGTTGCTACCATCTTTAAAACCAAAAGCTTTATTTCGATTATCGGTAACCGCTAGGAGCTTGTTCCCTGTATCATAACGATAATTTAGACTATCCATTTTTCCAAAAAGGGTAGCGTCCGTATTTATGTGACCTGTACGATCTAGTGTTTTGATATTGCCCATACTATCGTAGGTAAGATTGCTCAGATCATAGTTACCGCTAGAGCTTTTTGCTGCGGTAATACGGTTTAGCGGATCATACTGGTAGCCATAAGCTCGCTGGGTCTGATCACTTGCCGTTTGCCAAAGGGTTTCGCTGATGTTTCCGTTATAAAGCGCCGTGGCTCCCAGATTGGTCTCTGTAGTATTGTAATTAATTCCAAAACCAAAGAGCTTACTCCCTAAGCTATTAGCATCATTGATTCCAGTAAGCCAGCCGCGTATGTTATAATGATAATCAACTTCTTGTAAGCCTTTTGCGGGTTGCAGACTGTCATACACACCACCTACATATTTCTTTTGTAATTGCCCCAGCGGGTCGTACGTATTGTGAGCAATTTGTTCTATAGCACCTCCATCGAGTTGTTGGTTATGATTAAGCAGTCTCCCCATATGATCGTATTCAAAAGTATCGATGGTTACTATAGCAGCATTATCACCTTTGGTATGGGTGGTCTTGGTTTCTAATACTTTTCCTACAAAATCTAGTTTGTTTTTTATAACATCGGTAGTCGCCAGATATTCATTCTGACTGGCGATATAAATGGGTCGTGCTTTTTTATCATAATAAGTCACCGTAGTGGTCCACTTATCCTTTCCTAAAACTTTTACCCTGCTTCCTGTGACCAGTGTCTTCGTGCGATTACTTATCGGTTCTTCATACACACTCGCGGGTGATGCAAAGGGTGCTACAGGAGTAGCGCCTAAGAAGTCATAATTATCGTAGTAATTTATGGTCAGGACTTCGCCACTTTGTACTTTTGGGTACCCACCATCGTTATAATAAAGCGTAGTACCTCCAATCAATGCTGGAGCTGCAGGCTTTACCCAAAGGTGTTGAGCAAAGGCATTGGCTTCAATCTGGATTTGCTTTCGGGTTTTAGTAGGAATTGTAAGTTTACCTGTGTAAGCAACCCTGCCAAAAGCGTCATATTTGGTAAATAACCATTGATCCTTTTGTTTTAGCAAAGTGTCCTGTGTAAGAATTGGCTGATCTAGTTTATTATAGACAATATACTCCCAGCCCTTACCTGGTATTTTCTTTTCGATAAGACGGTTTCTATAATCATAGTGATATTGATAACAAAGCTCGGATAACTCTGTTGCATCTACCCCGTCACTTGTATTGACTTTGGGCGGAATAACATAGGTAAGATTATCAAAACTATCATACACATAATAGGTATCTAGTTTTTCAACACCGTTTGTAGCGCTGTTAAAGGTTCGTTTAAGAATCACCTTTCCTTGCTTGTCTTTAAATTCCTCTGTGGTATGTAGCTGTCCATCGGTGGGTGTCCAGTTTTCATCTTTGGTGATTGTTTTATAAAGTTGATTGGCGTTATAGTCACCGACTTTGGTAAGCGAGGGCACTTCGGTGTTCGTAGGATCTGCGAAGGTTATATCAAAACGAACTACTTCTGCTGCTGTATTGGTATCCCAACCAAATTTGATGGTGTGATCGGTATCAGTGGTAGCATTGGCTTTCCAGGCGGCTCCTGGAGCACCTTGTTCTAAGACCCTGTTGAGTGGTGAGGGTTCAAAAATGCTTTCTGAATAGGCATTGACTTCCGTTGGATTCGTAATACCCAGAAAATCCTTGGGATAGGTATTTAAGTAATAGCTGTTA
Source organism: Aquimarina rhodophyticola (assembly GCF_042434915.1). Lineage (GTDB taxonomy): Bacteria > Bacteroidota > Bacteroidia > Flavobacteriales > Flavobacteriaceae > Aquimarina. The sequence continues at coordinate 1,297,094 of NZ_CP170198.1, read as the reverse complement.
ATATTGCTATTGATATTCACCGTTTTATAGCTCCCTGGCAAAATGCTTGAAACATAGGGTAGGTACTGTTTGTCTTGTCTACCATAAGCATCATACGTAATGTGCGTTACGATATCCTTGTGTTCTGGAGATCCTTGGATAGCGATTTGCTGCTTGGGTCTGCCTAGCCCGTCGTAATAGGTGATACTCTCTATAACCTCCTTGTTGTATTTAATATCAGATTCAGTGGTAACAGGTATTTGATACTGCGCAGTATATATATAGTTTTCATCTGAAAAATTCACTTCTTGAGGAATCAGAATACAGCCTTGATTTTCACCATATTCATCAGGACAGCGATCGGTATTATCTAAAACATACCTTTCTGGTGACTCACTTACATATTGACTTATAGAAGGGTCACCATAGGTATCCCCATCAGAATCGTCATAATAATACTTTGGAGCTATATTTGTAATAAGATCGGTTGTATCATCATAATCCTTATTATTTAAAACGTAACCCTCGGGCCCTATACAAACTACAATACTTGAATTTGGATCTCCCCAACCGTCACCATCATTATCCGCATACCAAACGGTATTAGGGTTAATTCTTGGATCGTCATCTTTACAATCTCCCATAGGCATTGTATTCAATGTATAATCAGCACCTGGTTTTATACATTGCTTTTTTCTACTACTAGCAAAGCCATCGTTATCAGTATCTTTATACCAAACTGTATTGGGATGAATTTGAGGCATCTCATCATCACAATCACCTAAGGGTAAAGCTATTAGAGAATAACCAGCTCCCGGATTATTACATTGTTTCTTGGTGCTACTCGCGAAATTATCTCCATCTGTGTTTTTATACCATACTGTATTAGGATGTAATTCAAGGTTCGAGTCATCACAATCTCCTGCAATAAGTACTCGTATTGGAAAACTATTAGGCCTTGTACAGCCACGATAGGTATCAGTATAAGTTCCGAATCCATCTCCATCCTCATCTGCATACCAAATAGTATTTGGATGAATCATGGCATCATTATCATTACAATCTCCATTTTGTAAAGCATAACCTGTATTTGATCCACATATCAGCCCTGCAGAGCCAGTGCCAAATCCATCTCCATCCTTATCATGATATCCATATCTAGGATAAATAGAAGGATTAGTATCATCACAATCTCCGCCTCTTCTCACATACCCACTAATTACGTAGTAACTTTCCTTAACATCGCTATAGCTTCCCCAAGTATCTTCATCATAATCACGATACCACTTGGGTATTGGACCATCAATGGGTTCTCCTCCTAATTGCGAAAAACCCGATAAACTAAATAAAATACAGCATATACTAGAATATATAAATTTTATACTCATCTCTATTTATTTTTATATTTATATTTATTTTTTGTAAGTAACTTCCCTTCTGAGTCTTTACTATATTTTAATCGATTAAAGTTATCATAATGATAAGTTGTCAAATCACCTGACGCATCTACAATGGAGGTTACCCCCACTAAAGGATCATAAGTATAAGATACTACTTGTGAGTTTTCAAAATAATTATGATTTCTAAGTGAATCAAATTGTTCCCTTATCTGCATCTCACTAGCTAGACTATTCTCTGTGTTAGTAGCTAACATTATTTGATTGATCAAATTGACTACTTCTGTCGGCATTCCTTCATAGGTAGCATTCTCAATCTTCGCGATTACATAGGTATTATTATAACCCCAGATATAAATAATACGGTTTCCATTAGCTTTTGACACTTCAAGAGGATTTCCGTAATCATCATAGTCATGATACAAAACTCTAGCCTCAAGAGGGTTAAAACTCTTTGAACTTGCCAAGCTTTTAGGCGCAGTAAATTTATTATGCCAGGTTTTAAAATTTGTACGCTGGATAGTGCGCAGTCCTTTATAAAGAATTTCAGTTTGTAAAGATTGTGCTACTCGACTTTCAACTCCTTCTTTTTTTAATCGTTGAATAGCAAAAAACTCTTCAGGAGTTATTATGGATTCACCTAAAGAAGTTATAGTCTCCACATCATCTGGATAGTAAATTTTTGTTATTTTTTTATTGTCATTACTATTTGTAGTTTCAATTTTAGTTATCTGACTATGCTTTGGGTATGATTCATAAAAATATTCTTTTTCAGTGCTAATTATGTGGGTTTGATCTGCGTTGTAATAATATGATCTGCCAGTTTCTTTTTTTAAAAATAATTTTTCACTTAAGTTAGTATATTCATTATACATTCTAGGAAAAGAACCTAAACTTAAGTTAAGCGTACTCTCCTGACTATTCCTGTCAAAATCATATACATTGACAACTTCTTTGATAGGTTTAAAAACATTATTGTCATAAGAAAAATCTTTTCTTTTTAACAACAAACCTCTTCGATGACTTAAATCGTGAATAGGAGTATTGGGGTACGTTTCACATGGAGTAGGTAGGTAATTATAGGGACAATTATGTACAGTAGATTGTATCCCATATCCAGGAGCTGCGAAAGAAAACGTGTATTCGGTTTTTCCATTCTCTTTACCTTCAAAATATTCAGCTACATTTGTATAACCTACACTATAAGAGGCTTCATTTGATAACGAAAAAATAGGATTGGCAAATGCCTGAACTGAATCCCCTCCAGGCGCAAGATCACAAACCTGTAAACCCTTCATAACATATGTAGGCGGGTTCAATGCTTTACCGCTAGTTTTATTAGGGTCGTCAAAGTTATTATAGTCAAATTTCCGTTTAGAAATGACTACATCATTATTATCTCTTGATATAATTGTATGCACCCGCATCCCGCCGAAAAGAGCATTAAGCTTCGATTGTGCTTCATGTGCATATCCATAAATATGGATAGTTACAAAACGCGGGGTACCAAAACCGATTGATTCATTATTAATTTGTAGTTTATAGTCCCCATCAGGTAAATAAATACTTCCTTTTGACTTATTTAAACCTTGCATGAATTGACCTGATTTTTTGTATATACTAACAATGGGACAATCAAGAGATTGTTCTCCTAATTCATAGCACCCTTCATAAGTATCGCCTTCCTCACTAGAAACTGTTAATCTATATTCGAAAACGTTATTTGTAGCAAAATCTGTAGACTCTGAATCTACATCAAAAGCTTTTTCTATTACTGGAGAAGAATCACCTATTGTACTTGTAGAAACTAAGGTTTTGGAAATAGTTTTTGTAGCTACCAAGAAATCTTCGTCACCAAATACTCTATTGGACTCCATGAGGTATTCTGTACTTCCTTTAGTTGGATAAGTAATTTTTCTTAGCATACATGCTTTTGAATAACGCTCACTCACTTTTCTATTTGCACCATTAGGATTAGTAATTATGATTCCTCCCTGACCTAAATGTGGATTAGCATAAGCACCATGATAATAGTTGATTTCAGGTATTAATTCTCTGTTAGATTGACCATTGTAGTACCCCCAAAAATCTTGGGCCATTGATAAACGATCAGGTAAAATATCATCCGTATTGTAATCGAAAGAATATTTTTGATCTTCTATTGCTCCCTTAATTTGTATAAATTCTTTTAAATATAATCGTTTTCGTCTTTGTTCTAGGTCTCCATAAGGTAAATCGCTCAATAATCGAGTCGAGGTAAAATAATCATGTGTAAGTTTATACTCCTCAACCACACCACCAGCAGCATCTAATACTCTTACACCAGAGAGCGCCTTATCTCCTTTTAAATCGAGACGATCCAAATTGTAATTAAATAAAATATTAAAATTTTTAGAACGAATAGCTGATATTTGATTGGTTTTCATGCTATTGTGTAAATAGGTTTTTGATATACCATATTGACAATTATCAGTAGAGCTGTTGAGCTGCCACAAAATTTCTCGCTGATTTCCAAGACTATAAAAACTGGTTTGCCTTGACTCATATTCATACTTTAAGTTATCACCTTTAGTATTTTCGATATCTATTAGACGCCAAGTACTTACGTAATTAGATAAAGCTTCTGGAGTATCTGGAATAGGGGTTACATTATTAGTTCTTGTTAAAGCTGTGGTGGTAGTTCTATCTTTAGCAGTTCTAAGCCCATCTTTTGATACTCCTAAATGATATATCATGCCATCGGGAGTAGTAATTTTCCATTTAGTAATTCTACCAGATGCTTTAACGTATTCAATGGTAATATCTCTATTGTTTAAAGATTGTAGTACATCTCCATTTTGATTAAAATAAAACTTTCCACTTGTTCCATTAGGTAAAATAAATGTATAGACATCGGATTCAAAATCTAACCTACCCCCTGTACCTTGATCAAAATAATTATTAATTTGACTTTGAGGCAAAGACATAAAATAAGGCACCGTTATTGTAGTATTAATATAACCAGATATATCATCATCAGGAATTCCTCTAACTGATCTAGATACTAAACCTCCCGCATTTAAGGACCAACCCAATCCGACTGGTGAAGCAATTTCATCTACTCGTATACCAGATGCATGATAATTTAAATTTATTGGGAAAGAAATTTCTCCCTGAGTAACAGATGTAATTGGAATTGATATTTGAGGTACACCTGTGAAATGACCTACAGGAACATCTACAAATTTACTAAGAGTAGAAATTCCTGGAGCAGCTGGAATTACACTAGGTAACTCTTGAGCTTTAGAAATAAAAAAAATAGAAATAAGGCAGATGAGTACGAAATAGCGCTTCATAAGGTATACTTAAATTGGTTAATATTAATCCTACAAACATAAAGTTAATATTTTATTAAAAAAATAAATTGAGAGGGGCTTTTTCCCTTTTTCGATGAGATGTGTGTTTTTAGTGATTAATAACCATATCGTAAAATTAATCATCTCTTTAATTACTATAAATGTAGCGTCTTTTCCATACCTTTTTGTATGTACTTTTACACCTTATTATTATCCGAATTTTGAAGGATTTTAGTATTTAAAGAATTTTCATAATTCACTTAGTAATAGATTTAAGGCTCCCTACATAGTGATAAGTTTTGTATTCATTAGGTAAATAACTAATATAATTTTTTATTTTCGCTTACTTAAAATTAGAGCCTTTGGCAACAGAATCTCAAAACATTTTTCTTACAAAAAAAGAGAAACTTACTTGTAGTAACTGCGGTAAACGAATACCCAAAGGAAACTCCTTTGTGGCAGAAAGTGAAAATCACAAGGGGAGTTGTTTCTCATGTTCAGCTTTTGTAGGATACACATTTTTGCCATCGGGAGATGCTGCACTTACAAGACGATCAAAAAAACTCTCAGATCGTTGTGCTGTGGTGTATGAATGGAATGCTCGTCGTAAGCGTTTTCAACGCACTGGACAGTTGGTTCAAGAAAGTGCTATAGAAAATGCTAAACAATCATGTATAGAGGATGCAGCTATTCGCGAAGCAAAGAATAAAAAAGCTGCTGTACTAAGAGCTCAACAGGATAGCGTATATGTGGCTACTTTTGCTAAGAAGATTCGTGCACGTTATCCATCGTGTCCTCAAGGTCGCGAAGTCCTCATAGCACAACATGCATGTCAAAAATATAGTGGAAGGGTAGGGCGTACAGCTGATGCCAAAGAATTTGATGTCAAAATGATTGATCTAGCTGTAGAAGCACACATTCGACATACTGAAACCAATTATGACGATCAATTTGGATACGGAAAAGCGAAAAGGCAAATTAGATCCGAAGTTAAAACTGATATAGAACAAGTGCTACGTCGTTGGAAAGGAGCATATTAAAAATCCATGAGCGTAATTAAAGAAATGTGTTTTTTCTACTTTGTTATGGCGCTTGGTTTTAATTTTATAATTCTCAATTTGTGTAACACCAACATAATATAATACGTGGGATCAATCTCATGCCAACGAACGCCTCCAAAATTAGCCCTGTTACTATGTTTGTGATGATTATTATGGTAGCTTTCACCCATCATAAGAAAATCTATTGGGAATAGATTTTTTGAGGTATTGTTCATTTTAAAATTAGTGTAGCCTACAATATGGCCAAACCAATTAATAATCACTCCATGAATAGGGGCCATAAAAAAAGCGATTGGCAAAAATAACCACTGCCACCAAGCAGTTGCAAAAAAATAGAAAAAAGCGGTGTAAAATAATCCCCAAGCGATTCTTGAAGCATTAGAACTTGCAAACTTATCAAAACTCTTCCATTGTGGAGCGTTAATGGTAAACTTAGCATCCAATGCGATACGTTTATTATTGATATCTTGGTATATAGATTTGGTGCGCCACATCATACTAAATAGATTGCTATCATATTTGGGAGAATGAGGATCTTTTTCTGTATCAACATAAGCATGGTGCATACGATGCATGACACCATATCCATAAGCACTTAAATAATTAGATCCCTGAAAAACCCAAGTCAAAATAAAACATAGTTTTTCAGTCATTTTTGACATTGTAAATGTTTGGTGTGCAGCATATCGGTGTAAGAAAAATGTTTGAAAAAACAATCCCATATACCATAAAACTAAAATAAAAATCAATATTGCCATGCAGTAGTTGCGTACTAAATTTGTCTATGTTAAGAAGCTTTGAAATTTTGATAAGAAACATTCCCTACCTTACGTCTAAGCTTAAAGTCTGCAAAAATAAGACTATCCACCCAGAAATGCACGTTAAACAAAACCTAAAGTTACCTTATTACACATTAAATAAACAGTAGCCATAATCTCTTGAATCCTCATTTAGCGATGTAGTACAAAAAGTTTACTTTTGTAATGAATAAATAAGAAGGTATAACAAGATGGCTAAAACTAGCAGACCCAAAAATACTAAAAATAAAGCCAAACATGATAAACTCATGGATCGCAAGAAGAATAAAGTACGTCAAAAAAAGATTGAACGTATTGAACGCTTAAAATTATTAAAAGAAAAAATCAAAGTACTAAAAGAAAATATAGCAACTAATGAATAATTGTCCGTGTGGTAAAAAACAACCATATAATGTATGTTGTGCCCCTATTCACACGAATATTGCCAGAGCCGTTACAGCAGAGGATTTAATGCGATCTAGATATACTGCCTTTGTAATGGCAAACGGTAATTATCTTATGCAAAGTCATCACACTACTACACGACCGATAAACGATAAGCTTAAAATTATTACTTGGGCAAAAGCTGTTCAATGGATTCGTTTGGAGATTTTACAAGTGATACGAGGCTCTGCAACCGATCTAGATGGTGAAGTTCATTTTATAGCTTATTTTTTTGAAGATGGACAAGTTCAAAATATTGATGAGCATTCAAAATTTGTGAGAGAGAATGATCATTGGAGTTATTTGGGGATTGTAGAGGCAAGTTAAATGTTAAAACAATAACTTTTGAACATTATGCCTGTTAATTAGAGGTTAAAGCTTGGGCCTTCAATTTTTACTCCTTTAAACATACTGTATCTTAGTTGGAACAATCAAATCCAACCCAAATGTCTGATACTTTTATTAGAAGATTTTTAGTCATTATTCTCACGCTATTGGGAGTATATTTTATGACCTTCGCCCTTATACACACTCAACAGTATATTGCACCGTTGGTTCTTGGGGGATTATTTGCTATGTCCTTATTACCGTTGTATAATATACTTCGTAATCGTAAATGGGGGGCAGGTATCTCGGCACTCGTATCCTTAAGCGTTCTGGTTATTGCTATTGGTATATTGGTTTTTGTTTTCTCAACACGAGTCAAAAGTGTTGTTAGTGAGTGGAATAATTTACAGACTGAAATGCTTCCTAAAATTAATACAGCTCAAGACTATTTGGATGATAAGGTAGGTGTTCAGTTCAAAGAACTTGATCGTTTAGTTGAATTTATGAAACCTAAAGAGGACAAAGATTCTCAAAGCTTTTCAATTTCTACTAGAATGGTTTCAGATACGATGAACCCTTTATTTGGTGTTGTAGGTTCTTTTTTTCTGATTTTAATTTACATTTATTTCTTCCTATTTTTTAGAGATCATATTCATAATGCAATACTCAATTTTTTTTCCGAAGATCATCAACCGACTGTCAAAAAAGCATTGCACAATACAGCGGTCGTTTGTCGTCAATACTTTGTGGGTAAAATGTTTTTAATTGTTATTCTTGCCATCATTTATTATACAGGTTTACAAATAATAGGTATAAATTATGCGCTATTTTTAGCGTGCTTTGCTGCAATACTTTCTGTTATTCCTTATGTAGGGAATATTTTGGGTGCAGGAGTAGCTATCGTTTTAGGTATGGTTACTCAAGGACTCAATCCTTTAACGGTAGTTATAGGTGTTGGTATAACATTTACTATTGCTCAATTTATTGAAAGCTATATTTTAGAACCTTTTATAATTGGCAATCAGGTAGGACTTAACGCATTATTTACCATTTTGGCAGTAGTTTTTGGTGGAGCCTTATGGGGTATAGTTGGTATGGTGGTAGCGATTCCTCTAGTAGGAATACTCAAGGTTATCTTTGATGCGATACCGTGGACTGCACCTATAGGAACGCTAATCGGTAATATCGAAGAATCAAATTCTAATACCAAAATTAGTACTTTACTACAAAAAATAAAGTTCTGGTAACAATGCAATCCTATTTTAATTTTCAGATAATTTGTGATTACTTTGTCATGGGAAAAATAAATTAAAATATTGGAAAAACAAAAAAGCAAAAAAGTAATTAAATTTACTCGGAATAACTTTTTTGATCGTACATACTGTGTTTTTCAGGGAGTGCCTTTATGGAAAATTGCTAGAAGAAAACCTCAGTATCGTAGTGAATCAGGAAGTTCATACTATTACACCACAAAAGGTGTCTACAGACTTTCAAATCATTGGGGACGCGCAGCAAGCTGTCAATGGCGACTGGTGTCTGATTTACCTGCAGAGATAGACGATTTAAGGCTTGGTTATGCAGATTGGGAAGATTTTAGGATAAATATGGACGAAGAAGCAGACGCCTACTATATATCTGTTGACTTTACTACTAAAACAGTACAGTATAATCACAAAGATGATCCAGAATACGATGGGATAGCTGTTGTTAGAACAGCAGACCAAACTCGTAAGCGAATCAAGCAAATAAAAAATCTATTAGAAAATTATAAGTGGGCCAGGTATTTTGATTATGATGATCTGGATGAATTTAGGGAGCAGGTGGTAACTCAATTAATCGATACCGATATTGATCTTAAAGATTTAAAACGATCCATGATGCTATAATCAATTTTATATTCTAAAGCAGAAGTAGGAGAGAGGTTTGGATAATTTTAGTATCTTTTCACACCAAATCGTCAATTAATTTAAAAACCTACACATGGAAATTTTCTCGTCCTATAATTTGATCATAGGCTTCTCGATAATTATAATCCTATCATTTATTTTTAATGGTTTAGCCAAAAAAACAAATGTACCCGCGGTACTTATGCTTATTGTTTTGGGCGTTATTATACAATATCTATTAGCATCGTTTGAAGGAGAACCTTTTGATTTTTTTCCATTTCTTGAAATTTTAGGGATTATAGGACTGATAATGATTGTATTAGAAGCTGCTTTAGAGCTTAAGTTAAAACGTGAAAAGTTACGTCCTATTTTGGTAGCACTAACGATTGCACTTATTGGATTAGTTGTATCGACCTATTTGGCAGCGTTAATTTTATATGGTTTGGTTGATGGTATGACAATGCAATCGGCTTGGCTCTATGCCACCCCTTTATCAATTTTGTCAAGTGCAATTATAATTCCTTCGGTCGTAAGTCTTACAGAGGCCAAAAAAGAATTTCATATTTACGAGAGTACATTTTCTGATATTTTAGGCATCATGTTATTTTACTTTTTGACGGGAAGCCTTAATCCTACAGAAAATGCTGGAGTTACAGGTTTTGTATTCAATCTAGTACTTACCGTAGTGATTTCTCTTATAGCAAGTTACGGTATCATATTGATTTTTCAGAAAATAAAAAGTCAAGTAAAATTATTTCTGCTGATAGGCGTGTTACTATTATTATATGCTGTAGGTAAGAAAATGCACCTTTCATCATTAATTATTATTTTAATCTTTGGATTGGTTATCGCAAATATGAAATTGTTTTTTCAAGGAAAATTGAAAGAGTTTATCAACTTTGAAAAAGCAAAATCTATATATCATGAATTACATGTAATTACAGCTGAAACAGCGTTTGTGGTACGCACGTTTTTCTTCGTGATTTTTGGAATTACGATTACCCTTTCGTCCTTATTAAGTTTGCGTGTAACGTTAATTAGTTTGCTTATAATTGTAACTATTTATGCTATTCGTTACGGTTTGTTGAGACTTTTTATGGGTAACGATATTAGCCCGCAAGTTTTTGTAGCCCCCAGAGGTTTGATAACGGTATTATTATTTTATGCCATTCCAGAAGAAGCTAGTATTCCAGGGTTTGAACCAGGGATACTTTTATTTGTAATTATAGGAACCAGTCTTATTATGACAGCGGGTATGATTTGGGATAAAAAGCGAGAACGCTTACGTATGCAAGAAGAAGAAGCGTTAATTACCGATGATGTCGAATTACAACCATCTGGAGCACAATCAATAATTGAATCCTCGTCGAATCCAACTTCCGCTATCCAGGACAAAGATAACGTGTAATATTTGCTAAATGATTTTCGTTAAAGCCATCGTAAATTTTTGAACAGCTATTAGGTAATTTGTAATTTTAACATCTAATAACAAACAAAATGTAGATAATGTATCATAACTATTGCACGAATCTTAAGGCTCATATGTTGTATACATTAATGTACAGTTAAAATAAATTTCAAATGAATAGTAAAAAAACATTAATAATCTTAGGAGCTTTAGTAGTACTTATGTCTTGTGCTACAAATCCCTTTACAGGAAAGCAAACCTTGGCCATTGTGCCAAATTCTCAAATTTTCCCTATGGCATTTCAACAATATGACCAATTTTTAGGTGAGAATAAAGTAATCAAAGGGACTACTGAAGCACAAATGATCACCCGCATTGGACAAAAAATATCAAAAGCTTCAGAACGATGGTTAAATGCTAATGGATATACAGGCTATTTGGATGATTACAATTGGGAATATAACCTTGTGCAGGACGATGCTGTTAATGCTTGGTGTATGCCTGGCGGTAAAATTGTTTTTTATACGGGTATTTTACCTATAGCAAAGACCGAAGCAGGGATTGCTGCAATAATGGGTCATGAAGTAGCACATGCATTGGCTAATCATGGGCAGCAACGTATGAGCGCAGGACAACTCCAACAAGTAGCGGGTGCTGCTACTGCGGTAGCAGTTCAAAATAAAAGTCAAAGTACGCAACAAATTATAGGTACCGCTTTTGGATTAGGTACACAGTTTGGTGTAATGTTACCTTTTAGCCGAAGTCATGAAACTGAAGCTGATAAAATCGGACTTCAATTAATGGCTATCGCTGGATATAATCCCGAAGAAGCTGCCGATTTATGGAGAAGAATGAAAGCTAATAGTGGTGGACAGTCGCCTCCAGAATTTATGAGTACCCACCCTTCAAGTGATACACGTATTGCAAACTTGACTGCATGGGCCCCAGGTGCAAAAGCCGAGGCACGTAAATTTGGTGTTACCACTTTTAAATAAACGTTAGAAAGGCATTAGTTATAAATTTATTTCTATTTTTAGAAGCTGTTTTGAATGATCAAAACAGCTTTTTAACTATATATAATGAATTCTAAAGTTTTACCAAAGGGACATAAAACCTTACTCAATGCATGGGCGTTTTATGATTGGGCCAATTCTGTTTACAGTTTAACTATTGTATCCGCAGTTTTTCCCATTTTTTATGGTTCTCTATTTCTCAAAGACGAGTTGATAACAATATTTGGATATTCTATACGAAGTACTCCCTTAATAACCTATGCTACGGCAATTGGATTTTTGATTGTTGCCATTACTTCGCCAATTTTGTCTGGTATTGCAGATTATATTGGAAACAAAAAAACTTTTATGAAGTTTTTTAACTATTTGGGAGCTCTTTCGTGTATTGCACTTTTTTGGTTTAGTAAAGAGCACATATATAGTAGTTTGATCTTTTATATCCTAGCATTGGTCGGATATTGGGGTAGTATTGTATTTTATAATTCATATTTGCCAGACATAGCTTATCTAGAACAACAAGATCGAATTAGTGCAAAAGGCTACTCTTTAGGTTACATAGGTAGTGTGTTGTTATTAGTAGTAAATTTAGCAATGGTAATGACCGCAGATTCTGATGCTGCTCGTATTGAGGCAATGAAACTATCTTTTATTATGGTGGGTATTTGGTGGATTATTTTTAGTCAGTTTTCATACTATTATTTACCCAAAGGAAACACAGGAAATGTTTTGGATCGGAGTGTGTTTTTCAAAGGGTTTAGAGAACTTAATTCGGTACGAAAAGCTCTCGCTTCTAATTTACCTTTAAAACGATATTTGATAGCTTTTTTTATTTATAGTATGGCAGTTCAAACTGTAATGCTAGTTGCTACATACTTTGGAGAGCAAGAGATTGATTGGGGAAGTGATAGTAATAAAACAATGGGTTTAATAGTGAGTATTTTAATTATTCAGATTGTAGCTGTTGGTGGTGCCATGTTAACCTCTAGATGCTCTAAGCGCTTTGGGAATATTCGTACATTAATTGCGCTCAATGCTATCTGGGTAGCTATTTGTATTTATGCATATTTTGTCGAAACTTCAATTCAATTTTATGTGACTGCTGGTGTAGTAGGTTTAATTATGGGAGGTATACAAGCGCTCTCACGCTCTACATATTCAAAGTATTTACCTGTTACCGATGATACTACATCATATTTTAGTTTTTATGATGTAGCCGAGAAAATAGGGATAATAATAGGTATGGGTATATACGCTACAGTGGATTTAATTACAGGAAGTATGCGTAGCGCAGTAATTTTTTTAGGAATTTTCTTTGTGTTCGGGATTATAGGATTATTGAGAGTTCCCAAATTAAAACCCATACTAGAAGAGAAAAGAAATTAAGTTTTCTTAACAAATTAGCGTTAATGTTTTATAATAAACATACCTTGATTTTAAGATGGTGCTATATTCGTAGTATAAACTAATTATACAACTATGTTACGCTGGACAATTATATTTATCATTATTGCAATCATCGCAGGTGTTTTAGGATTTGGAGGCATTGCTTCTGGAGCTGAAAGTATTGCGAGGATACTATTTTACATTTTTCTAATTTTATTTGTGCTTTCTCTTGTAAGCAGACTTTTTAGAAAATAATTCACATACTAATTAAGATTTGGATACGTTTAAGTATCCGTAACTATTTAAGAATTTAACTAACCAAAATTTATGAAAAACATTTTATTACTTTTAGTAACCCTTGCAGTGGTCTCATGTAGCCCTACAAAGCGAACTATCATCTCTGCAAAAAAGACGCTTAAAGGTTCTTGGTCGCTTGACAATATTTCGTACAGCAGATCAGGTGTTTTTGAAGTTACTTTATATGATGATGCATCAGCCGAGTGTCTAACTGGATCAACTTGGAGATTTATTCCTAATAACAATACAGGAACCTACGATGTAAATCGTGATGCTTGTGTGCAAATGGGCGCTCGTAATTTTAGATGGACAATACCTACACCAGACGAGAGCGGAGTATATAGCTTTATGTTTAAGCCGATTAATGAAAAGAAAAAGAGTACAAACGATAATAAAGGATATCGTATGACTTTGGAAAGTTTGGATGAAACTACGATGACATGGACTCAAACTGTGAGCTTAGAAGGGAAACCTTTTGTGATTACAATGAATTTTAATAAACTACAACAATAAAAACATTATAATTGATGAAAATTTATATAAGAAAAATAGTAACTGTTGTAACTGCAGTTGCATTATTAACAAGTTGCGAGAGTATCAAGAATACTAACAATACACAAAGAGGAGCTGTAATTGGTACTGCTGGAGGAGCAATTCTAGGAGGTGTACTTGGTAATAATGTCGGAAATAAAGAAAACTCTGTACTAGGAGCAATTATTGGTGGTGTTGTTGGTGGTGTAGCTGGTGGTGTTATCGGAAAGCAAATGGATAAACAAGCTCAAAAAATCGAAGAAGAAATTCCAGGTGCCGAAGTAACTCGTGTTGGCGAAGGAATCGATGTGGTTTTTGACGAAAATAGTGGTGTTTATTTTGATACGAATAAATACAATATTAATGCTAAATCCAGAGTTACATTAGATAAACTAGTAGGGATCTTTAAAGAATATCCAAATACTAATTTATTGGTCGAAGGGCATACAGATAGCACTGGTGATGATGCGTATAATATGACATTATCAAAAAATAGAGCCAATGCTGTAACAAGTTATTTAATTTTACAAGGTGTAGATCGAGGTAGGTTTAAAACTCTTTGGCACGGTGAGACGTTACCAAAGTACGATAACTCAACTGCCGAAGGTCGATCAAAAAATCGTCGTGTAGAATTAGGAATCGTAGCTAACGAGACTATGATTAAAGAAGCAGAAGAGCAAGTAAAACAATAGTAAGGAAATTTTGGAGTATTTTAATCCCGATTGTAAAAATCGGGATTTTTTATGCTTAAAATTCAGTATCTTCATCCAAATGAATCAAACAAAAGAGATTATAATTATTGGTGGCGGACTGGCAGGGTTGACCGCTGCGATTCATTTAGCTTCGCATAAATTTAAAGTAGTGCTTATCGAGAAAAATGAATATCCAACTCATAAAGTGTGTGGAGAATATATTTCTAATGAAATACTACCTTACTGGAGATCATTAGGAATTACAATTGATAATTTAAAACCTACTACTTTAAAGACCATAGAAATTACAACTCAAAAAGGAAAACGTTTACAAAGCAAACTACCTTTAGGTGGGTTTGGCGTAAGTAGATATTACCTAGATCAGCATTTGTATATTTTGGCTAAAACTAAGGGAATACATGTTTTACAAGATCAAGTAGTTAATGTTTTATATCACCAGAATAAATTTTCGGTAGAGACTAAAGATAATGGTACAGTACTATCAAATTTTGTTATCGGTGCATTTGGTAAACGTTCTGGATTGGATAAAACACTCCAACGTTCCTTTATGTTGAATTCTTCACCATGGCTTGCTGTAAAAGCGCATTATGCTGGTAAGTTTCCTGAGGATTTGGTGGCTTTACACAATTTTGAAGGTGGCTATTGTGGTATTTCGAAAGTAGAGGATAACACAATTAATGTTTGTTATTTGGCACATTACGATAGTTTTAAAAAGTATAAAAACATCAATGATTTTCAAAATAAGGTTTTATGTGCTAATCCTCATCTCAATAATTTTTTTTTACAAGCAACCTGTCTATTTGATAAACCGTTATCCATAAGTCAAATTAATTTTGAGCGAAAAAGCCTTATTCATAACCATATGTTTATGCTAGGGGATGCAGCAGGTATGATTCATCCATTGTGCGGTAACGGTATGGCTATGGCAATACAAAGCGCTCAATTGTTGTGTCAAACGCTTATAGAAAATACAACTTATAACACCTTTGATAGAAGTGCTATTGAATCGTCCTACAAAAGAGCATGGAAAAAACAATTTTCAAATCGGTTGGCTATGGGATCGCTTTTGCAATCGGTAGTGTTAAATCCTTATTTACAGAGATTAGGATACTACCTGGGTAATTCATTTCCTTCGACACTCACCAAAATAATTAAACAAACACATGGTAAACCTATTGAATGCTAGTAAATACAACACATAGAAGTACTCAGGAAGAAATTATGGACTCTTTTGATCTTCAGGGTCCCGAATTAAGAAAAACCTTAAAAGATCTAGCAATTATTAATAGTTGGTTAGGAGGTATTAGTATAACGGTTGATGGTGTGTTAGCATTACTTAAAGAAAAACCAAAACAAAAACGTTATACAATTATTGATATGGGTTGTGGAGATGGCCACATTTTGCGCGCATTAGCCATTTTAGGTAAAAAAAAGGGATATGTTTTTGATCTTATCGGAATTGATGGTAATGCACATACTATTGACTTTGCAAAATCATCCTCTTTAAAATATCCAGAAATCAAATTTTATACACAAGATTTTTTAGCTAAATTTGATAGCCAAGATCAGGATTGTGATATAGTAATTTGTACATTAACGCTTCATCACTTTAAGAAAAACGAACTTATCGAGTTGGTTAATAAATTTATCAATCGCTCTAGAATTGGTTTGGTTATAAATGATTTACACCGTAGCCGTATTGCATATTATTTGTTTAAAATTCTATGTTTGTTTGTAATCAAAAACCCTATTGCCCAAAAGGACGGCGCTATTTCGATATTAAGAGGATTTAAAAGGGAAGATTTGAAAACCTATGCTGCCAAAACAAATCAAGTCACCCATAAGATAAAGTGGTGTTGGGCGTTTAGATATCAATGGATTCTTATAAAAGGATAAAAGATTTTAAAATACTAATTACATTAATTATAGAATAATTTGAGTGTAAAAATAACAAACGTAACCACCGCGTTACCTCCATACCAAAGAACAACAGATCAAATTCTACCTTTTGTATCGCAATGGTTAGATGGTCAAGAATCAAGGTTTAAGCGTAAAGCCATTAAAATTTTTGAGAATGCAGCTGTCGATAAACGATATGGCATTATGAGTATTGAAGATGTGTTTACAGCTACCTCATTTGAACAAAAGAATCAGGTGTATACCAGAGAAGTTAAAAAGTTAGGTATCGATGTACTTCAAAAAGCATTAAAAAAGCAACAGTGGGCTCCAGAATCCTTGGATTATATTATAACGGTAAGTTGTACTGGGATTATGATACCCTCACTAGACGCGTATCTTATTAATGCGTTAGGCTTACGACAGGATATCATTCGTTTACCAGTTACAGAGATGGGGTGTGTAGCTGGAGTTTCGGGTATTATATACGCAAATAATTTTTTGAAATCTAATCCAGGGAAACGTGCTGCAGTCATTGCAGTCGAGGCTCCTACCGCTACTTTTCAGCATCAAGATTATAGCATGACTAATATAGTAAGTGCCGCTATATTTGGAGATGGAGCTGCCTGTACATTATTATCGTCAGAGTTAGATGCTACTGGACCTAAAATTCTTGGCGGTGCCATGTATCATTTCTATGATGATACGCAGATGATGGGTTTTGAGCTTACAAATAATGGATTACAAATGGTTTTGGATAAAGCTGTACCCGAAAAAATCGCATCGCATTTTCCTGCTATCATTACTCCTTTTCTTGAAGATTATGCCAAAAATATTATGGATGTTGATCATTTAATTTTTCATCCTGGAGGGAAAAAAATTGTACAAACAGTCGAAGAGCTTTTTGGTGAATTAGGAAAAAATATTGATGATACCAAAGAGGTCTTACGAGCGTATGGTAATATGAGTAGTGCTACAGTATTGTATGTATTAGAACGTTTTATGAAAGTGCCCAAAAGGTCTGGAGAATTAGGACTTATGCTTAGTTTTGGCCCTGGGTTTACCGCACAGCGGGTCTTATTAGAATGGTAAATCATGTAAATCAAACAATGCTCTTATATGTATAAAGATTTTAAAGAAAAAAATGAATGGGCCTTAATTTTAGGAGGAAGCTCGGGTATCGGTCTTGCTACGGCTCATAAACTCGCACAACATGGCATGCATATCATTTGTATCTACCGCAATCGAAAAAGTGAGTTGGAAGCCATAGAAAAAGAATTTGAAAGTATTCGAAAGTATGGAGTACAATGTTTGGGAATCAACACAGATCTTTTGGATACTGATAAAAGAATTAAGGCGATATTAGAAATTCAAAAAACTATAAGAACTAACAGGATTAAGACACTGATACACAGTGTTGCCAAAGGCAATCTTAAACCGATGGTTGATGGGAAGTATGAACTTAAAAACGATGATTTTAAGTTGACCATACACGCTATGGGAATTAGTCTATATGATTGGGTAAAAGCTATTTTTGAAGCAAAACTTTTCGCATCAGATACGAGAGTTCTATCTTTTACGAGTGAAGGTAATACCAAAGCTTGGAGACAGTATGCAGCAGTTTCTGCTGCAAAAGTTACACTCGAAGCCATAACGCGTAGTATTGCGTTTGAATTTGCTCCCTATGGTATAAAAGCGAATTGTTTACAGCCAGGTGCTGTTGATACCGCATCATTACGCATGATACCAGGATCTGAAACATTAATTAAACATAGTATTGCTCGTAATCCTTATAATAGACTTACTACTCCAGAAGATGTAGCAAATGTTGTTTATTTATTGTGTAAAGATGAAGCAGCTTGGATTAATGGTTGCACTATTCCTGTAAATGGCGGAGAACATTTGCAGTAACTAAAAATTTATTATGTCAAACGCTAATATTTTAATTAAAAAATTACCTTATAGCAGACCATTCTTATTTGTCGATGCTATTACAGAGATTAACGATACAGGCATAATTGGAAATTATACATTTAGAAAAGATGAATTCTTTTATAAAGGTCATTTTAAAGATAATCCAGTAACTCCTGGAGTTATTTTAACCGAGTGTATGGCTCAAATTGGATTGGTGGCGTACGGAATAACATTGTTACCAGATACAGTTGATACCGATACTTTACAGATCGCTTTTACATCTAGCCAGATGAATTTTTATAGACCAGTATATCCAGCAGATACTGTTTGGGTTAAAAGTACTAAACAATATTTCCGTTTCGGAAAACTACAGTGCGAAGTTGCAATGTACAATGCTAATGACACATTAATTGCAAAAGGAGTGCTTGCTGGTATGTTTAAAGTAAATAATACAGATGAATAGACGTGTAGTAATAACCGGATTAGGTGTCGTAGCTCCCAACGGAGTGACGATAGATAATTTTATGAACGCAATTAAAAAGGGAATTAGTGGAGTGCAAAAAATAGAGCAGTTAACAGATTTGAAATTCTCTTGTCAAGTAGCTGGTTTACCGATATATAAGAATGATTATCTAACTAATTACTTCACTAGTATTGAGCTACGTGGATTATTAGCTAGCGGATTAGAATATGGAGTTATTGCGGGTTTAGATGCTTGGCAAGATGCAGGTTTGCCGCTGACAAAATCAATAGAACCGCTATGGAATACTGGGGTGATATTTGGTACAGGAATTTTGGGTACCGAAAAGTTTAGAGAAGCTATCTATAAAGTTGATGACGGTAAGGTTCGCAAACTAGGAAGCACCACAGTTACTCAAACCATGGCAAGTGGTATCAGTGCTTTTTTGGGTGGTAAATTAGGATGTGGTAATCGGGTCACAACTAATTCGTCTGCTTGTACTACAGGAACCGAAGCAGTTTTAATGGCGTTTGAGCATATTCAAAATAACAAAGCCGATGTAATGCTGGCTGGCAGTACAAGTGATAGCGGACCCTATGTTTGGGGTGGATTTGATGCGATGAGAATTTTACCCTATCAATACAATGATACTCCAATTGAGGCATCTAGGCCTATGAGTGTTGATGCTGCTGGTTTTGTCCCTGGGAGTGGTGCGGGTGCATTGGTGGTCGAGAGTCTAGATCATGCGTTAGCGCGAGGCGCCACTATTTATGCCGAAATACTTGGCGGAGCTATCAATAGTGGAGGACAGCGGCAGGGTGGGAGTATGACGGCTCCTAATAGTACAGCAGTGCGACGATGTATTAAAGAGGCTATGGCAAACGCTTCAATCACCTCTGATCAAATAGATGCTATCAATGGACATCTTACAGCAACCGTTAAGGATCCAGAAGAGATTAAAAATTGGAGTGAAGCATTAGAGCGAACTGATAAAAATTTTCCGCTAATTAATTCGCTTAAAAGTATGACTGGTCACTGTCTGGCTGCTTCAGGTAGTATAGAATGCGTGGCGACGGTGCTACAATTAAGAGAAAATTTCGTTTTCGGAAACATCAACTGTTTACAGCCACATCCAGAAATTCTAAACTATGTAGATACTTCAAGAATTCCAAAAGAAACCCTTTATCAAGAATCACAAATTATTGCAAAAGCCAGCTTTGGTTTTGGTGATGTCAATGCTTGTATTATCTTTAAAAACTATAACGACCACTAACTAATTAATAGCATCCATGGAAAAGGAAATGTTACTTTCAAAATTAAAAGCCATTGTTACTCCTTATGTGCAGAATACAAAAGGATTAGAACAACTTAATGAAGATACTAATTTTATCAAAGATCTCGAGATTAATTCTGCCAACCTTGTAGATGTTGCTTTGGATGTTGAAGACGAATTTGATATTGAAATAGATAATGATTCTATGGAAAAAATGCTAACTGTACAAGCCTCTATAGATGTAATTGAATCAAAACTGGCTGCTAAGTGATTGGCAACGATTTGGTTGATTTAACTACAGCCAAAAAAGAAAGTAATTGGCAACGAGCTGGTTGGTTAGATAAATTATTTTCACCTAGGGAGCAACTTCGTATTTTTGAAGCAATATGTCCAGAAGTTGAAGTTTGGAAACGTTGGAGTAGAAAAGAGGCGGCTTACAAAGCACATCAACGTCTACACAACCATGCTCCCGTATTTAATCCAATACGTATGGACACTAGTGATCCCAAGTGGGTTGCGATCGGTACGACTCAATATGATGTGATAACCACCCAAAATAACAATTTAATTCATAGTACTGCTACTAGATTTGATAAAGTAGAAAAAATTGCATACACCATCCTTAACTATTCTAATACTACTGATAAAACAATTCTTTTGAACGTGCTTGCCAAAACGTTTAATTTGGAGACTTCCCGACTTTCTATTGTTAAAAATGAATATCAAATTCCGCAGCTTTTAGACCACTCTTCACAAAAAAGAATACCTATCAGCATCAGTCATCATGGATCTTATATTGCATGTGCATGGCTACTTGATTACAAGAAGCGTAAAAAATAATATCAAGATTTATTGGAAGAGTATTGTCGGATCGTTAAAACTTTACAAAACTGCTTCTTAAAGTCTATTAAATTATAAAATTCAAGGTTTCTATTTTCTTACATTTAAATAAAAAGAAGCGTATTACGATACATAATAAGGTATGTAGTATGTATCACCAATGTACAAGAAAAAGAAAACTATGAAAACACTAGAAGAAACTGAACAAAACACAGCAACTAAATTTGAAATCCTTCCGATACTAAGTGAACGTCATAGTCCACGAGTATTTGCCGACACGCCTGTATCTGAAGTCGAATTGCGAAGTCTCTTTGAAGCAGGACGTTGGGCACCAAGCTGTTATAATTGGCAACCATGGCGTACGATATGGGGCATTAAAGGAAGCGATACTTACAATCGAATTTTTAATTGTCTAGACGATTTTAATCAGTCATGGGCAGGAAATGCTCCCGTACTTTTGATTAACGCGTATAAGAAAACAACACCCGAAGGGAAAGAAAACTTTCATGCTTTACATGATTTAGGACTTTACATGGGTAACATGTGTGCACAAGCACAACATTTGGGACTTGCTGTACACCAAATGGCTGGACTTAAGTATCAAGAAGCAAAAAAAGAATTTAAATTTCCCGATGCTTATCATGTAGCAACTGCGGTCGCTATTGGATATTATGGTGGTAATCCAGATGATCTTCCCGAAGATTTGAGGAAAATGGAAAAGCAATCAGAAAGAACACGTAATATGCAACGTGAGTTTACATTTAACGGAGATTTTATGGAAGAGCAGGGGTTAGATTCATCGAATCAAGAAACGTTGAACACTGAGCAATAGTAGAATAGTATTAATTAAAAATAATCACAATGAAAATAGGCGTAATCGGAAGTGGAAATATAGGAGGAAATTTGGGAAAACATTGGGCAAAAGCAGGACATGAGGTATTGTTTAGTTCTAGACACCCTGAGCAGTTAGATAGTTTGGTAAAAGAAGCAGGAACTAACGCGCAAGCGATGAGTGTTGAAAAAGCTTTTGAAGCTAATGCAGACGCTTATGTATTAGCTATGCCTTTTAAAGCTATCGATCAGTTATCTGAGCTGTATGCGGGAGAATATGGTACTAAAGTTATTATTGATGCTACCAATCCGTATCCCGAACGTGATGGAGCGATGGCACAAAAGGTGAGGGAATCCAATCGCAATGCTTCTGAATATACAGCAATGAAATTTAATACTGCCAAAACAGCAAAAGCATTTAATACAATTAAGGCAGAACATTTAAAGGATCGTGCATTTAGAAATTCAGAAAAACTTGCAGTCCCATATGCAGCACAAGATCAAGAAAGTAAAGACGTTGCGCGAACTCTTATCGAAGATATTGGTTTTGATGCTGTTTATGTAGGGGATCTTGATAAAACTAATATTATGGATCCGGAACAAAAAATTTATGGAAAATCTATGGAACGTCAGGAATTAGAAGCTCTTATAAATTCATAAGAATGTAGGAATTATTACCAGAACTTTTTGTTTTGTCTTAATTAGACAAATAGGTAAAAATATTATTTTACTATAAAATATAAAAAAGGTATCAGATGTTGTAGGATCAAACATGCATCTAAAATTAAATCTTTCTAGATTGATAGCAAATGATAAAAGTAATGGGGTAAGGTGTGTAAACAACCAATAGAGAACATCACAAGTTTAATCAAATTGTAAAAAAAGCACACTACCATATTATTTTTGTGTCAAATATAATACACACGCCAGTTCTGCTATGGTGTTTTACAAAACGCCTATCATAAAATTATATGATAGGCGTTTTAAATAGTATAAGATTTGACTCAACTAATCTTCGATAAAATTTTCGTCTTTTGTAGTTCTAGTAGTAGAAGGTTCTTTGCCAACAGGTTCTTTTTCTATACCTGCAGAGTCTACATCAAAAAATGTAAGAATCTCTGTCGCCGTATTAATCTGTTGAGCGCGATCACCTTTTACAGCAATAGGATCTTTAATCACCTGCGGTGTTTTTGCAATGATTTTGAGCCAATCATGAGGTTCAAGATTTGCATTTTCAATTTCTTGGCTAATATCTGGATGTTGTTTATCTATTAATTGATCGATAGACTTACCTACCAATGCTGCCAAATCAGCCCAATGTGTTCCCGTTGGATTTTGCTTTGTTATGTCCACCAAATTGATAGGCATGTCTGATCCCTTTACATATCCAGCTGTTTGTTTGCCTGTACTAGATGCAGATGAGTAATAAAGAGTCAATTGTCGTTCATTCTTTGCTATTGTTGCCATGCTCATACACAAAATTTTTAATGAGTGTTCATCTTTTCTTTT
The DNA here is from genome assembly GCF_042434915.1 of Aquimarina rhodophyticola. Taxonomy (GTDB): domain Bacteria; phylum Bacteroidota; class Bacteroidia; order Flavobacteriales; family Flavobacteriaceae; genus Aquimarina. The sequence goes on along the minus strand of NZ_CP170198.1, from coordinate 1,273,800 downwards.
CGTTTTGACAGTTGTCTCTGTAAATCATTTACAGTTTCGGCCAATGCAGCTTCAAAATTCTTGGAATTTGATTCTGCAAATAAGCGAGGCCCTGGAGCACTTAGACGAATACTACAGATCATTCCTGTTTCATCAGAAGAAGTATTTTCGGTTTTAAAAAACACGTCTCCGCGAATAATAAAATCATATTTATTTTCAAGTTTATCAAGTTTTTCTTGTGCTAACTGTTCGAGACGTTTGCTCGCTGTCACGTCGTGGTACTCAAAATTTAATTTCATAGTTTACTTTAAGAATTAATATTATTTGTTTTCTAGTTTTTCTCGATTGATACGCAACGGAAAATCAGCTTCTCCGCGATATAGTTTAAGTTCTTGAATATCGGCAGGCATGTAATAACCAGCCTCCTCAAGTGCTTCTTTAACATTACGCACCACATTACCTTTGGTTATAAGTGCCATACGTCTAAAATCCTTAGTATCAACCCAAAAAAACACCTTCAGGTTGACAGTACTAGTGGCTAGTTCATCGATGATTACAAAATTTTCATGCTCTGCATCTTCAATGACATTAGGTTCTTCTCGTAAGGCTTCTAACACGGTTTTTTTGGCACCTTCGATATTGTCTTCATACGCGATTCCAATCATAAAATCCCATCTATAAAAACCATCCTCGGTATAGTTGGTAACGGGTTTGGTTAGTACATCACTATTAGGAATGTATACATCTTTTCCGTCAAAAGTTTTTAATTTGGTATAACGAAACTCAAGAGCTTTTACTTTTCCAAAATTAGATCCAATCTCGACCGTATCATTTACATCAAACGGTCTGTTAAAGGCTAAAATAATTCCTGAGATAAAATTTTCACCAATATCCTTAAAAGCAAAGCCTAACACCACTGCACTGGCACCTGCTGCTGTAAGAACACCAGTTGCTATAGCGCCTAATCCTGCGGCGCGTAAGGCTAACATAATCATTATGACAATGAGCGAATATTTAATAGCTTGTCCCAAAAATCGACTCATTAAAGGATCATGTGTACGGTTAGAAATGCGATTGGTTGCAAATCTACCTATCCATGAGCCTAATACTACACCAATAATTATAATCAAAACACCTATACCAATACCTGGCAATTGTATGATTAGATCATTATAAAAATTGATTAAGGCATCTGATAAGGTTTTGGTGGTTTCGTCCATATGTAATTTTTTTAAATTTAAAGGAATAGTCGATCAATATCAGTTAACCATTTCCTAAAGTTCTAATAAGAATGTTATAATTGCAATTATTTGATAATTTCTTTGTGATTGGTAGGTAGAAGTATCGATGCAATTACACCTCCACCTAAAGCGACTGCAATAAAAAGTAAAGAGATCCATTCTTGAAAATGAATATAGTGAGATACCAGCATTTTGATGCCAACAAAAGCGAGAATAGCAACCAAACTATAATGAATGTACCTAAACTTTTCGAGCATTCGAGAAATTAAAAAGTACATCGATCGCAAACCGAGAATTGCTAAGATATTTGAACTAAAGACAATAAATGGATCTGCTGTTATAGAAAGTATGGCAGGAATACTATCAAGAGCAAATAAGATATCGGTAAACTCAATGACAATCAACGCCATAAAAAGGGGAGTGGCGATACGTTTACCCATACGATAAACAAAAAACTTATTGCCATGTATTACATTCACTACCGGTAGTACTTTACGCAGTTGTTTATAAACAAACATGTTACGTGGGTTGAACTGCGTATCCTCAGATTTGTACATTTTATATGCTGTATATAAAAGAAATACACCGAAGACATAAATGATCCATTCAAATTTATTGATAAGAGCTACTCCAAAAACAATCATAAGAGCTCTAAAAACAATAGCTCCTAAAATTCCCCAAAATAAAACACGATGTTGATATAGTGGCGGAATACTGAAAGCACTAAAAATAACCGCAATCACAAAAACGTTATCAATACTCAGGGATAGTTCAATCAAATAGCCTGTGAGATAGCGAATAACAGCATCTTGCGGAGTTAATTGTGTGGGATTCTCTAACATTTCTGAAGTAAACAGCCAATAGATAACTCCAGAAAAAGCTAAAGCAATAGATACCCAAATGGAAGTCCATATGGCAGCTTCTTTAGACTTAATAATATGCGCTTTGCGGTTAAAAACTCCCAGATCCAGAGCCAAAAATAATAAGATAATAACGATAAATCCACCCCAAATAATCATATGTATATTTTGAAGCTAAGATCGAATATTTATAAAGTTTGAGGCGAGCTCTTAATTATATTTTAACGCTTAAGAGCTGATAAATTATTGTTAAATAAAAAGAAGTGCTATCTCTCGGTATACTCATAAAATTATTGTCCATTATACAATTAAAAGTTAAATAAATAATGGGTAATAGGTTGTTATACAGTTTTTAACAAAGTGCGTTAAGGTATGTATAAAGTTGATCGTTAAAAGGTAGAGAAACTATAATTTTGAATAAAACATTAAAACATTTCACACATGACACAACATACAGGGCTTAAAGTAGAAGAAGGAAGTATACACACAAAAATAAAATTTAGACGCTTATCGGCTCAAGATTTTGAGAACAACATTTACCAAACTACATCTACAAAATTACCAAGAGCTTATAGTGTTCATTTATAATAATAGTAATATGGAAAACTCTAAAGAAAGAACGCACGCAGATTTTCAAGATAGGTACCGAAGATCTTCTAATTTTGGTTACCGTGCTAAAGGAAAAAAATTCGAAATTCTTAAAAATGGAGAGTTAAGTTTGGAGCAGGAAGGTAAGGATAAGGAAGTAGATGCATAAAGGACTTGTATCAAGCAAAAGTATCTAAGAAGAAAAGTTAATCTTTTTCTTCTGTGATTCTATTTTACATAATATAAATTATAGTACAAATATATAATAATTTCTGTATAGCCGTTTTTCAGGCTATTTACACATAATATCAGATATAACGTCTTTAGACTTATATCGTCAGATAATATGTTAAAAGAAATTATGGCTAATTAACTTGTAAGTTTATTTGTAAGCTATAATTCTATATTATGTAAAATATCCCAGAAGCTGTATTTATCATTTATGATATTCAGTACTTGGGTCATTAAAATTTGAAATACTCGATTCTCGTGGATTTGGAATTTTAGATTTATAAGGAAAGTCATTTGTAGCTATAATTTGCCATTATGTAAAATTGCCGCTACCAAACGCTCGATTGCTTTTATAAAATCAAATTGCTTATTGCAATTTATTTATAACACAATTATCAATCGCTTGCCAACGCCAAAAAAAGCTAACCTTTTAGAATCATTTAAAATTCGCGTATTTGATAATAATCCTGCGAAATTTTTTTCTACGACATTCTCGTAAAGGTTTCCGCAAGAGTATAAAATTACTCTGCGAGATAATTTCTATACACTTGCTCAAATTCTGCAATTATTCAACATTTTTAAATATTGCATATCTTTTTGTCTTGATACAAAAAGAAACAAAAAAATCAAGGCTGCACAAACCCTTGGAAACAATGTACGGCTCAATCGCTATATTTTAGAAAACATTGGAACTGGTTAAGATTGCTATGAACTCGCTTTAAACCTTGTTATTATTAAGACTATGTATTACTAAACCTCTAAAATATACACGCTCATTCGCCTATTGTTTTAACCAAAGTTTTCTGAGGCCGTTTTGCCATCGCTTCATCTGGGTAAAAACGCACTAATTCTATTTTACATAATATTATGAAACTAAGATTTTAGTTTGTTAATCATATTTCGAAATGAATACTTGTTCAATTGTGGTATTGTATTACTAGAAACTTTAATCTCCCAATTGGATAAACTTGGCATTAATTTCACATTATTGTCTATAAAAAAATCATTTTCTGACTGCATTAAATCTGTCGATGGAATTAAATAAAATCCTCTAGGTTCATTATTTATAACCAATACTAAAACGACAAATAAATCGTCTTTAAGTTCACCTAAAGCCTCTTTAGATATTTTGATACTTCTTTGTGTAGAATCCAAATTCATTGGCTGTAGGTACAATTGGAAATCTCCAATTAAAAAATCAGTTCCTTCCCTCCCATCAGGTTTTGTTATCAATTCTAAATCAAAATTTTTGAGCTCTGCTTTAATAAAAATCTCTATCTTGTTTTTCTCTTTCATATTAATAGAATTTTCTATAATTGAATAACATTAGCTTCTCCAAACCATTCTTTAGCTTTAGCAATTACAGCATCACTAGGAGAATTAAAATAGATTGCTAATTTTTCTTTAGACCTTGTACAACAAACATAGAATAGTTTTTGAGTCCTTTCTAGTACAGATTCAGAACCTGCAACTAAAAAAAGGTTTTTAAAATTATAATTATTCCATCCTCCATTGTCTAAAATCACTAATACATTATCAAATTCCGCTCCTTTAGTTTTATGTTGAGTTGAAAAAGGAGTAAAACCTTCTAAGTAAATAAATAATTTTTGGAACTCCTTATATTTTACATTTTTAACTCTGTTAAACAAATACTCTTTATCAATTTTAAACCTTTCTAATTTATCATCAATTAAACAAACACCATTTTCATTAGCTTCATTTATTACTTCTTCAATAGTTTTTTCTCCAACATTAATTAATGATTCGATACTTGCTTTTAAAACCCTTTTGTCTTCTATTCTTCGAATGTTAAATCTATAATCTGTAGCTCTCAAAAATTCATTATAACGTTTGTTAGAATAGAGAAAAATATTAGTTTCTATTTTAAACAAATGTCTAATTAAAGCATCTCTTTTTGAACCTTTTTTGTTTTCATCATCTTCACTTTGTTTCTTATCATCAAGTAGTTGGTCTTTATCTACATATATCTTTGAGAAAATATCCCAATTTTGATTCCTAGCGACATTATATAATTCTGGATTATCATCGATAAACCGTTGCATACTATTTGTAGGGTTTACGTCTACTAAAAAATCTGAAACTTCTCCAAAAGTCATAGCAGAGAAATCTTCATCAATTCCATTATCTTTAATGTATTTGCGAACTCGATTTTTGTATTTTAATACACCATCACTATTATAGATATTCATTAAGTTTCTAATTCCAGCTTTATCTGCAATTAGATTATGAGTTAAATTAAGTTCTTTTGTGTTTTTTGAATCACTAAAATCCCAACCAAGATGTTCTTTTACCTCTTGAATGTTCTCATTATCAGAGTATAAAAATCGAATATCTCCAGCCTTTAAGGTGCCATCTTCATTCATATTTGGAGCATTTTCATCATTTGATTCAGTTTGCACCAAGCCATCCGTTCTTAGTCTATTAGCCAAATCAATAACTAGTTTTGGATTTCTTCTATTTTGTTGTTTTTTAACTTCTCGAACTTTATTATCATTTTCGCCTTTATATTCATCTAAATTTCCAACTGTGTTATCATAAATACATTGCATTGCATCTCCAAAAAAACCAACGATATTTTTCTTATCACTTAATTCAAAATGCTCTAAAAAAATCTCTATTACTAATTTGCTAGTATCCTGATATTCATCTACAAAAATGAACTTAAATCTATCTTTTAGAATGTCATTTAGTTTTGGGTATGTTTTAAATAAGTGATTAGCCAATATCAATAATTCATCGTGAGATATTATACCGTCTTGTAAGCGTAAATACTCTTTATATTGAATTCCTTTTTCTAAATCATCAAAAAAATCATTAGGAACTAAATTAACACTTGAAATATTAATTCTGGTAATTAAATCATCATTAGCCAAAACAACAAGACTTTGTTTTAGTTCTTTTTGAAAATGCTTTATATTATCCCATAGGAAGTCGTGAATTGTAGTAACATTTAAGTTTTTATGATTTACTCTTTCTTCAATTTCTTTCACAGCTGCATTAGTATATGTCATACAAGCAACTTTTGAAGTAGGAAAATCTTCAATGCATTTTTTAATAACTTGAACTAAAGTATATGTTTTTCCACTACCAGCTCCACCACTTAATAAGAAATTATTACCATTTCCAATATGGTTCATTATCTGTTGAAATTCATCTAACACTTCGATGTCTCCCTCTCCTACTTCAGCCATAATAATCCTTCTTTAATGTATATAGGGATTTCCCAATTAGTAAATTCTTCGTTAGTATGGAATAAAATATCTAATGCAAAATGTGTTTTTTTTCTAACACATTCTTCTGCTAATTTATAAGAATCATTTTCTGCAACATCAAAATACGCTCTATTCTTCAATCCTTTAAATTCTTCTTTTTTTCCATTAATGAATTCTCTATTGATTTGAATAAATGCATCCTCAAAACTTCTAGCATTTACTCCATTTTCCATTGTTTGATAAACAACGCAAAGGTTGCCATTTGGGTCGACTTGCCATTCTTCTCCATTTTTTGAAACCTTTTTATCATCAATTGTAAATGCTTTCAGTTCGTTTAAAGTAGCATTATTAAAAAATAATTTTAGAGCATCATTAGAATAATTAGTACCTAAAGCAACTCGACACTTTTTGGTATCGTCACCTACTGAATCCAAATCAGTTATTATTAAGGATTTTATTCCTATAAACTCAATGAATTTTTCAAAAATCTGTGAATAAGCTCCAACCTCAATAATAGATATATTTTGAGAAGATAAAGGGAGTTTCGGGTCTTTCTGTGCCAAAGCTATAAAACGTCTTTCTTCATCCTTATCTAGCTTTTTCATTAATGTAGGAATCAAAATTCTTTCTGTATCACCTTCAATTAAAATGGCTTTATCGGCGAAGAATATTTCAGCTCTGCTTATTGTTAAATACTGTTTCAAAAATTGATACTGTGGCGAATCAGTTTCATACTCTTTTTTAAGGTCAATCAGGTTTTTGGCAATTACATTATTTTCATCTACTTTTTTTAGATACTTTACATCATCAAAATTACTTTCAGAAACTATGTGTGAGGAATGAGTTGTTATTACTGTTTGCAGTTTTCTATTATCACCATCTTCTCGAACTATTCCTTTGTCAAGTAAGGACTTAATATTTTTAATAAAAACGTACTGCATTTGAGGATGCGTATGTGCTTCAGGTTCTTCAATAAATAACAAGTTTATATCAGCAGGCTTTTCATCTTTACTCTTTTTAAATTCTTGTATTAATATTTCAATTTGAAATATCATACTAATCAAGTTCATATATCCTAATCCATTATTATATTCAGGTAAAGTTGTGTCATTATGTTTGTACATAACTGTTGTGTTTCCTGATAATAATTCTCTGTGTTGTAAAGAAGATTCTATTTTAATGGTGGAATCATCACTTTTTATACCTCCAAATAATCGAACTTTTTCAACAACATCTTCGAATAGAGTTTCATAAATTTCTGATAGAGCATAATCTGTTGATATTAGTTCTTCTTTAAATTGCTCTATTTTCTCGTTTTGCTCATCCGTTTTCTCTGTTTCATTATAAATTTCTGATGTTTGACCTGAGAGTGTTTTATCATTCTCCTTATTTGTAACACTTCTTTTAGCACTAATAAATTTAAAGTTTATAATATCTTTAGTCGATATTTTTTCCACATCTAAATCAATGAAATTATCTTCATTTTCAATTTCATCAATTCTATTGTACTCTATAGATTTTCGACTAGATTTAAAGAACTCTCCTTGATATACTTTTAAAAAATAAAATATATCTCTCTGTCTATAGTTTTCGTCCTCACCAAGTTTTACTACTTCTTTAGCTTGAAATTCAGTATACTTTTGCTTGATTTTCTCTAATGAATCGTATGTTAAATGATATTCAAAACCTAAAGCAATAAACTTATTTTCAGGGTCTAAGTCCATCATAACTCTACTAAGGTTAGCTAAATTATCATCTTCATTGTATTCGATAAAAAGCTTAAGCTTTATACCGACTGACTTATAATTCTCTTGTTGTGGTATATCGTCTTCAATTAAGGTTCTTAATTCATTTTTGAAATCGATATTGAAATCATCAAACGAAAACCTGCTTTTATCGGAACCATTTAAAAAACTATTTATAACTGTTAGTAGCGAAGTCTTTCCTGTATTGTTTTTTCCAATAACTAAAGACATTATCTCTTCTAAATCAATTGAAAACTGTTTTAAAAGTCTATAATTTTCAATTTTAATCTTCTTAATTTTCATATATAAATAGTTGTGTCTTATAGTGCAAGAGCTATAAAACAGTATTAGTTTGAGATAGTGTTTAGGGAAAATTTATAACTCAAAAAGCTGTCTCTCAAAGATAGAAAAAATTAACAAGAAGTTATTTACGGAATTCCGCAATTGATTTAAAATTAGAAAGAATATTCTCATTCCATACACATTACCACTTCACTCCTATCGTCGTTTCGGGCAAAGCGTATTCCATTACATTTTTAAAGAAACTTTTGGAAAGAAAAAAATCAAGAAAATTGGGTTAAAGAAATTCGCTTTTACCAAAGCAAAGTTACATAACGCAGAACATTATAGTACATTTTGCAACAATAAGCGAAATAGCGCTTTTGGGCGATATTTGACATAATTGCAGATATAACGTCTTTAGACTTATATCGGTAGTAATTATGTCAAGCTAATTGTGGCATTAATACAACGACCGAATCAATTATATTGATGCGTTGAAGCTGCTTATAGCTTAACTATGAATAAACTTTTATTATAAAAATCTTTTATCTAACAATCGATTTAATCTTAGCTTTATACTAATACCTTATACATACTAAACCCGCGTAGCGTTGATTTGGATACTTTAAGGAGCTTGTTGCCTCGTATAGATCGCGTAAACTGGCTGATGCTGCAGAAAATTTTAAATACGCGATTCTCAGGGAACATCATTCGTTCTTAAACGGAATAATCTTAAAGATTAAGAATCTTTGGGATTATTTTAGATGAGCTCAAGATTGCTATCGCAGTTCTCGTGAAGGTTTCCGCATAAGCATAAAATTACTCTAACGAGATAATTTCTATGCACATGCTAACTGTAGAACACAGATTAGACATGCTAAGGGTTTGCATATCTTTTTATCTTGATACAAAAAGAAATCGAAGATTGAGATTCGGCGCTAGCCAGATCTCAATAGAGATTCACGAACTCCAATAAAATATTATCGCGTGAGCTAAACAAAAAATCAAGGCTGCACAAAACTTTGGAAACACGGACGAACGTTAAGAAAATGTCTGGGAGACATTTTTAGTGAGTAGCGAGCCTGTGGCGTTGGCGCTCAGTCGGTATATTTTAAACGGCATAAAATTGAAAGTCTAGTAGACTTTTGATTTTGTGAGCGAGCTGGCGTGTTGGTGATTTACAACGTTTTGTTTAATTAAAAGTACTATCATTATCCAGCCGCATCATCTCGCAGCTTTATAAAATTGATTCTGTCAATTAATTTTATAAACTCGTCTAAAATATAAACGCTCCTTTACCTATTGTTTTCTCCAAAGTTTTCTGAGGCCAATTTTAAATTTTTAGGTTCTATTTTACATAATAATTAATTATCAATAGGTATTGATACTGTAATTTGATTTAATACATCGTTATATATATCTATATCAGAAACATCCGTTTCAATAGAGATAACTAAACTATATCTAACCGAAGAATCATAGCGATTAAGTTTTTTTCTACTTTTCCACCAACCTCCAACTGGAAAAACTGCCAATTTGTTTCTTAGAGCCAAATCTGCGGCAGAACCAACCCAAATATCTTTATGAATACTTCCTTTATCTCTTACCTGACTTCCTAGTATCCAGTTTTCACTTCCTTCAGCTATATAATTATCCTGACCATCTTTAATAGCTTTGCTTACTCGAGCTTCAAATGCACTTTGACTTTCGTTCCTATCAATCATTTTAAACCTTAAACCGTGTGATTTGTATGATTGATCACTTGCATATCTTTTATTTCCTGGATTTGGTTCTATAAAATATGATAAAGTGACTTTTAATTTAACCTCTAACTCGGCTAAATCAGATAGAATATCTGTTGGCCACGGTAAATCAAATAAATGAAAAAAATTAGTCTTAACTCGATTATCTTCATATTTAAAAGGCCTCAATAACCTTTCTGCTATTATATTTAAAGAGTTTTCAGCGCTATATTTTGCTTTATTAAGATTAGGAATCCCATATCCAACTCTTTCTAATAGTCTAGATTTTTCTTCTGCAGAAAAACTAGTTATATTTCTATTATTGAGCATAATATCATTCCAATCTGCCGAATGAATTATTAATGCTCTAATAGTTTCAGGTTTGTAATTAGGGTATTTTTGATACAATTCAGCTGCAAATTTAGAAGCTAATGCTGTAGCTGCACTTGTATCTGACATAGTTGTTAGCCATGATCTACCTACTCCTCCTACTCCAGTAGATAGTAATTTTAATGATTCATCATCAAGTATTCCAGAATTAAATATCCCATCGTTTCCTCCTTCAAAAACAACATCAGGTTTTTTAGGCCACTTTTTATTCCAGCTGACAGAAGTTGTATTACAAGGAGACATTTGCCCCCTTTGTGCCAATAATTCTGCACCAGGATAAGTTGTTAGATCTAACCTGTCCTTATTTGTATACGCTCCTATAGTTATAGCATTGAAGGCTTGAGCTGGATCTTCTATAGATAAATCATCATTAACTAAAGGATAATTTAGTCTATCCTCAAGAGATAAGTTACCACTTGAAATTAATACTAATGTATTATTATTTCTTTCTTCTAAGGACCCAAACAATTTTTGATCAATAGCTGCAGACCAAGAAGAAGGTCTTCCTTGATATTTGTTATCAGGAGAAGTAACAGCCAAACATACAACTCTTTTATTATTAGGATTCATGATTTCTCCAATAGCAATTGCTTCTAAAGTTATCTGTCCATATAAATCTGGATCATTAGCTGTACGATCTACAATTTTAATACTTTCTAGATTGTTAGTTACATTTATTTGATCACTCGACTCTAATGGATCAATTAAATCTCCATAAATAATAAGACCTGCCATAGGTGTTCCATGTCCTTGTCTATAAGAATCAGAATTTGTCCAAGCTGGATTTATTGAGTCTAAATTTTCTTCTGGTATTATATCTTCAAGAAGTGGGTTTACTCGATTAACTCCAGAATCTAATAGACAAACAGAAATATTATTTTGTTCTATTTGATTATTAATTCTATTTCGTAAATCATCTATAAAATTACCTTCCCAATTCTTATCCAGATTTAGAAAAAAATCCGCTGTTTCTATTGGTTTTCTTATCTCAGATAAATTATCAATGTATAATAATTTTTCTGATAACTCTTCGGGAGTACCTTTAATTAAACCAACAATATTTTCTGGAAAAACAAGAATTCTATTATTAGTCAAAAGAGTATCTGAAGCTAATGAATTTAGAGTTTTTTTTACATTCTCTCTATTGGAGTCACTGAACCAAACTTCCCACCACACACTTACATTTGATGTGGGAAAATCAATTTCAGGTTCTTGCCAAAAACTCTCTAAAGTTGCAGCTCTAATACTCTCAATATTCGCTATTAAATTTTGATTTTTAGGCTTACCTGTTTTAGTTTCTTCAGTTAAATATTTTTCTACTTTATTTAAAAAATTTGAGACAGCTTTTTTATTTAAGTAGACAGCAATCTTATAAACAACTTGACTATTACCATCAGTATCTTCGTTAAACACTGCTTTGCATGATGCAAGTCTGTAGTTCCCTGCTGCATCTTCGAAACTATCAAAAGCTAACTCAAAATTTATTGCAGATTCAAATTCGATATATACAAACTTATAATCTTCATTACCATCAGTAAAATCATAAACTGCAGATTGGAAAGACCTTTTTATTCCTGTTCCATGTCCTCTCCTATCTCTACCATCTTTATGATAAAACTTCCCGCCGCCATAAGTACTATATGGCAGAGATGAATTATTTCCATTAAGAAAAATATGATCTAAGTTGGACATACTCGATTAGAAAGGTCTTTTTCTAGAATTAATAGTTTCAAATAAAAATTCTAAAGTAGATTTTTCCTTTCCATAGACAATAATATTCTTTAAAAAATCTTGACATATCTTTTCTAAATCAGAAAAGTTTAGTCCAATAGATTTTTTAGAAATCTTTTTTAAGACATTGTCGTCTATTAATTCACTTTTTAAAAGCTCCCTTTTGTAATATTCACATATTTGTTCTTCTGTTGGTAAAGGGTAAGTTATAATATCATCAAATCTTCTGAATAATGCTTCATCCAAATTTTTAGGCATGTTAGTAGCGGCAATTATTAAACTATTCGAATCATCTTTTTCGATTTGAAGTAAAAAACTATTAAGAACTCTTTTTATTTCCCCAACTTCATTACCTTGATTTCTAGTTGTACCAATACTATCAAATTCATCAAATAAATAAACAGCTCTAAACTCTTTCATTGTATCAAAAATTAAACGAAGTTTAGCTATTGATTCTCCCATGTACCTGCTTATTAAACCGTCAAGTCGTATTACGAATAGAGGAATACTTAATTCATTAGATATTACTCTAGCTGTCATTGTCTTACCACAACCAGGAGGGCCAGTTAATAATATTTTTTTTCTAGGAAATAAATTATGTTGTCTTAATTTTTCTATTTGGAGTTGTTCGTCTAAAATTCTTTGAATAGACTTTTTCAAATTAATAGACAAAACCATATCTTTTAATTTGTCATCTGGTCTAGTAAATTCTAATAAATCATTTAATTCCTTTTGAGCTGAATTTATGGGAAGGCGCTTTAAAGCACCATCATTGATTTTTGATTTTTTTGAATCTTGAATTATTTTTTTTAATTCTTCCGCAAGTGCTTGACGTCCTTTTCTAGCCTCTGCTGCAGCTATCTGCATAGCAGTTGCATAGAAACGAGAATCATCTCCTTCACTAAAAGATTTAATTAAACTTTTTATTTGTTCAACTGCTGCCATTGTATATTCAAAACTATTTGTAGTAACATATACAAAAGTATTATTAATTTATTGAGGAAACCCACAATTTTAGAAAAGAAAATCTAGAGATATTCCCATTCCACACACATTCCCCTACTCTCTCCCGATAACTATCGGGATCTTTTCGGGAAATAAGTGTTTCATTACTTTTTTTATTGGAACATTTCGTTAGAAAACTTTTAAAGAAAATGTAGAACAAGAAAACTTTGCTTTTGACCAAAGCAAAGTGACATAACGCAAGTACATTATAGTACATTTTTCAACAATTAGCGAAATAGCGCTTTTGGGCGATATTTGACATAATTACTACCGATATAAGTCTAAAGACGTTATATCTGCAATTATGTCAAGCGACTTGTGGCATTAAAACACCTACCGAATCAATTATATTGATGCGTTGAAGCTGCTTATAGCTTAACTTAGAATAAGCTTTTATTATTAAATCTTTTATCTAATAATCCATTTAATCTTAGCTTTATACTAATACCTTATACCTACTAAACCCGCGCAGCGTTGATTTGGATAATTTAAGGAGCTTGTAACCTCGTATAAATCGCGTAAACTGGCTAATGCTGCATAAAATTTTGAATACGCGATTCTCAGGGAACATCATTCGTTCTTAAAATGTACCTTACGGGAATACTTTTTAAGATTGAGAATCTTTGGGATTATTAGCGAGCTAATGCGGCTGGGCTACCTATGCGCTCGATTGTTTTATAAAATCAAATTGCTTTGGCAATTTATTTCACACACAATTATCCATCGCTTGCCAACACCAAAATAAAAGCTAATCTTTTTGCTATAATTAAAATCACATATTCGATAAAATATCTGTTATAATTAATTTAGACGATTCTCGTCATTCACTGAGTTCCATAAAAGTCTTCGCGAAGGTTTTTATGATAAAATTTTTGATAACAAACCTGTTCAATCAATAGATTGGACAAATTATGATGCTAAATTCTATAGTGCAAAACGAAGGACTAGTTGGCTGCCTATGATGTTTCCAACCATTATTATTATGTCTATAATAGGCTTTTTCGGAATCTTTAATCTTCGTAAATTATAACTAAATAAGGGCTAAATTTTAATTTAGCCCTTATTTTTATACGATTCTTTTTTAAACAAAATGTAGTGTAAAGTCTTATTGTGTTATACAATGGACTTAAGTTATCATTTACATATTATTTTTTTTCTATTTCTAATAATAATTCTTGTGCGATCTTTGCTATATTGCCATGACTATCCAAAGAAATAGCTTTGTTTAAAAATACTTTTGCTTGTGAGACATCACCTAGTTTTACATATGCATGACCCAAATTTTTATAGGTGCTTGCAGATTTTGGATATAATTGTATAATCATTGAAAATACTTGTATTGAAGCGTTGAGCTCTGGCACCCGACCACTTTGTAATAATAAGTTCCCTTTTTTATTTAGTTCTGCTTCAAAATCACAAAAAGCATAGCGGGGATCGTGTACCATTTTAGGAAGTTCTTCGGCTAATTTTTCTGTTTGTCCTGTTACATATAGATCAGTAATATAGGCTATTGGTTTCGGTTCAAAATCACTTGCGTCAAAAGTCAAGGCCGCTTCTAATACAGGATCTTCGTTATTTATATAGTCCTCAAAACTTATAGAAACAGGGATACTTGGTGCTGTCCATTTTGCATTCTCTAAAGCAGGTATATCTTGCCACCATATATATGATAGATATACCTTAATTTTGCTATTTGGTAGTATGACCGCTCTCGAATCTCCATAAAAATTTACATTTTCCGATGTCGGTTCTCCAACCAAAATAGCCTCTGTATAGCGAGTAACTTCATTTGTCAAATTTTGGCATGCAGAATAGGTATCGCGACCTATTATAAAATAGAAACTGCCTTTTTTGTTAATGCTAGGTCTTGCAAGTATTCCTTTTATAAATGGAAGGTTGTTATAATTGTTACCTCCACCATTGAGACGTACATCATATACTAGTTTTTCTATAGGATGCGTGTCTATAAACTTAAACAATCGCTTATAAAACTGTTGTAATGATTCGTTAGTAGCATCGAATACTGAGCTTTGCCTTACATATAGTGTTTTATTATTTTCTAAATACTCAAAATAATATAGTTTTTCTCCTAGATACTTTAAATACAAGGGTATAGTATCAGTTGCACGCGCTGTGAGCCAGTCTGCTGTAGGCAAGGTAACGTTAAAGGATTTAGGTTTTTCTTGCTTGGGTATGGTTTTAAATGTTTGTGTAAATATCGTTCCTTCTTTTTCTAAGGTAAGTGTAACATTTTTTGATAGTACTTTAGTAATGTGTTGTGCATGCAATACTTCTGGGGATAGTAGAAATCGTAATCCATATGCTTTAAAGTAGTTTTCGTTCTCTACGGGAACTACTGGATAAACCAATGCTATGGCTTTATTTATTGGGGTATCTTCTATTTTCAAGACTTTTGCTCCTAGAGCTTTTTGATAGTTTTTATGTACTCCTTCAATATAGATATCGTCTCCAAATTGATACAGATTAATGGGTAAAATACCACTCTTGGCCGTTGTACCATAGGGAATTTGTGTATGACCATACTTAAATAGTGAAATAATTCTCGCTAAGCCTACCCGGATCTCATGCTCTTGTAACTCTGGAATTTTATTATACAACATATCAACCTGAGTATCAAAATCGTGTTTGGTCGTTTTAACAAACAGAAATGAATAATCCTTATGTATAGTTTTTTGAATAAAACGAAGGTCTTCTTGCCATTGTGTGATACTAACGGTTTGTTGTGCAGATGCATGGATGCAAATTAATAGATGACAAATAATGAGAATATGTTTCATGATGTTGTTTTTTACCTAAAGGTGTTTCAGGATTTTAATAATACATCACAAATATGGTTTTTTGTCTCGTTCAAGGATACTACTTTATGTTGAAACGTAGGTATTACTACTTGAACTGTCATAAATACTTTAGGTATTCATCCAAGTTTTGAAAGCACTGGTTTTTTGTCTACTTACAATAAACTCTTGATCTCTTGAATTTGTAACTACTAATTTTACACGGTGATTGAAATACGGCTCTATTTTTTCAATTGCAATTTTTGATATAACCTGCCCTCTATTAATCCTGTAAAATTTGGTTGAATCCAAGGTGCTATATAATTGGTCTATAGTCTCATCTATGATATAGCGTCTATCATGAGTAATACCAAAAGTAATACTCTCCTGTGAGTACATATATAAAAGCTCTGACACTCGTATTTGTACAAAACCACTCCCCTCTTTTACTAATATTCCAGAGCGTTTTTGTGGGGTTTGAATACTAGTCAAAAGCTCTTTTAAAATATTAGGTGCTATAGGATGAGTCGGATTCGTAGATTTTGAAAATTTGCGTAACGCAGTATCTAACTCATTTTGTGTAATGGGTTTTAACAAATAATCAATACTGTTTACTTTGAACGCCTGAATGGCATATTGGTCAAAAGCTGTAGTAAAAATAATAGGTGCTGTTACTTCAGTTTTCTGAAAGATTTCAAAACTCAAACCATCTGCTAATTGTATATCCATAAATATTAAATCTGGTGCAGGATGCTTGTTGAACCAGGCAATGGATTCTTCGACGGAGTCAATAATCGTTAGTACTTCAAAATTAAAAATACTTGTTCGTAACAAATTTTTTAATTGATTGGCAGCACGCGGTTCATCTTCAATGATTACTAATTTCATAGGTATTATTTTGAGAAGTTAACAAGGGAAGCGAAACTGTAAAATATGTTCCATCAGTAGTAATTATAGGTGAAGTATTGGCAATAAGTTGGTATCTTTTTGTAATGTTTATGAGTCCAATTTTTGTGGAAGGTGTTTGAGTTGATTTCACTTGAATTTTGTTACTCACCACCAAATTATCGGCTGTAACAGTTACTTTAATACTTAGTGGTTTAGCTTTAGAAACGATGTTATGTTTTATAGCGTTCTCTAATAAAAGCTGTAAGCTCATGGGTATAATCATTGCTGACAGCTTACTTTCAGGTATATGCCAATCAACGATTAAATTCTGTCCAAATCTTTCTAACTGGATATGGATGTAAGCTTTGGCAAAAGCTAACTCTTCTCGAAGCGTAATCAAATTTGTAGTACCCGATTCTAGTATAAAACGATAAACACCAGATAAATTATCAACAAAATCTTTGGCATCTTTTTTAGAATCCTGATCGATTATATCTCGTAATGTATTGAGACTATTGAATAAAAAATGCGGTTGAGCTTGATTTCTCAATGTATCTAGTTGTGCTTGAATCATTGCTTGTTTGGTCTGCTCTTCAACTCGAATTGATTTTTTGAGCCTTACGTAATAGTACACAGCTTCATAAACGGCCATGGTCATAAAGGTAATTAAAATAATAGGCAACAGTACCTTAAAATTAATGGTATGCTTAGAACTGAAACCTAAAAAAGTAATAAATTTTGCAGATATAATACCTCCTACGTAATCCACAAATAGTATGACGCCGACGATGGACAAAAGTAGAAGCACAATACGTTTTATATCATCTTTGAAATCTGGATATTTTTTCCGTAGAAAAATAAGGATTAGTCGTATTGTAAACCAATCGCAAATCGTGAAAAATAAAGAAGCTCCCCAACCAATTGCCACAAGTGCAATAGAGGTCCTTTGTGAAGGATCATTAAATAAATAATTTGTAATTGTACTCAAGATAAGAATACCAACAACAGAGAACCAAAAATCATTAAAGCCTAAATAATGTATACGTTTCTTTTTATTAAAAAATGACATAGATTATATGCTTATTAAAGGTATTCCTTGTTTTGCCTGATAAAATATAAATCCAATCCATCCCGCATATACCAACCCAAAAGTGGTTACGACAATAAGCTGACTCCTATGTGTAATTTTCCATTTTTTGGCTATCAATAATGCGAATAACGGGATTATTTGTATGCCATGCAACCCAAAAAAGTGTGCTACTCTAAGATCTCCAGCTACTGTACTCCAATTAACTAGCGGCAATCCAGCTCCGCCATCAAGAATCCCTACACTGTGAGACATTTGACTAATCATTTGGCCACCAATCCAGCTTCCTGCCACAACGATTATCCAACCCATCAAAATTGCAACTTGTATAGACTTTGTAGTTTTTAGTTTTAAACGTATCGTTTCTACAATAAAAACTAACATAATCAATACATTTATTCCTGTTAAGATCCCCATACCTGCAAAGAGTAACGAATCTAAAGTAGTCGATACATTATAATGAGATTGTACACCTCTCGTGGCTTGGAAAACAATTATGCCCATTTCTAATAATAACGTCCAAGACACTAAATTATTAATACAATTTTTTTTACGTCTTGAAAAAGGATACAACGTACTTAAATACCCAACAGTTAGTATATAAAGAGCTATAGAAATTGAAAACTTTAGCGGTTTAATCCAGTTACTAACCCCAGCCAATGTTCTATCATCGATAAGGATACCTACTATACACATACTGGCTAAGATAAAATGAATGATAGCAATCCAGTAAAGTATAGGGCTTTGATTTTTAACAATTCTAACTAGTTGTTTTAGAGATCTCATGTTTAGGTTTTTTTATTATTTTAATAATCATAAAAAGTAGAAAGCCCATAGGTCCAAACATAAATGTAGCGAGTAAACAAGGAGCGATTAATAAAGAAGAAATTCTAAATTTTTTGTTTTGATTCAGTATCCAGATACCTATTAAAAGATCAAAAGCTAGATAATGTATCCAGCCAGCTAATACAGCGTTTTCTTCTGTAAACAATTCCATTACCGAGGAGAGGCTTCCAAAATCCATCATCCCTCCTATTTGTATCGCTTGAAAGATATAAAGCAGATATATTGTTGATAATATCAAGGGAATTATTTTGAAATCTACCAATACCCTTGTTAATTTCCATTTAGGTAAAAAGATCATCAAGATCCACATCATAATGGTAATCATACCAACAAGTGAAAATACTTCTGAAGGTGTCATATTTATATAGTTTTGAAAATTAGTATTTGATTAATAGATGTTCAAATATGTGGTACTTAATAAGATTTTAAAATCACTTTAGGTTGAATCATCGTTAACTCTTTTTGAGTTGTCGTGATTTTAATCTATTTGATTTTCTTGTTTAGATCAAAATATATATGAGAAGTGAAAGCTACTATAGAGTTTTGTATGTCTGTAAAATTTTGTTTATGGCTTGTATTAAAACTGTTATCACAGTGCAGGGGTATTGGGATTTGTACAGATTAACAACATACAGCTGTGAACCTTAGCCATATTATTACGGGTGATCGAATATGATTGTTTTTTAGAATTTATTGCTAGGGTAAGTTGCGTGTTCTGTGACCTTTTTTGTAGTCGATGGGACAGTTTATAGTATAAAATCTAACTCCTTATATAGTTAATGTTATGAAGCTTTTATAATACACAAACAACCAAGAATATGGAGAGATTTGACCGTTATTTCCACCACATCGTAGCTTGTAGTGTTGTAGCATTTACGAGCATAACTTCGCCTATTTTGGGCGTAACAATGGGCATGTTTACGGATTTCGCTTTTAGGGTAATACGTTCAACAGGATCTGTCCACGAATGCATGGCTAATTTAAAAGCTCCCCAGTGAATTGGTATCAATTTTTTTGCACCTATATCCAATCCAGCTTGCACGGTTTCTTCTGGAAACATGTGTACATCTGGCCACATCTCGTTATACTGTCCGCATTCCATCATAGCGAAATCAAAAGGCCCATATTTGTTGCCTATTTCTTTAAAATGGGGAGCATAACCACTGTCTCCGCTAAAGAATATATTTTCTGTTGCTGACTGTATAATCCAAGAACTCCATAGTGTTTTGGTTCTATCGGTAAAACCTCTTCCAGAAAAATGTTGGGCTGGGGTACATATGAAGGTTAAGTCGTCGAATTTAATTTCTTGCCACCAATCAAGTTCTATGATACGTTTTTTATCAATTCCCCATTTTTTTAAATGAACTCCAAGACCAAGAGGTACATAAAACATAGTAACCTTATCCTTTAATCCTTGAATTGAACCATAATCCAAATGGTCATAATGATCATGAGAGATAAGCACTGCATCAATTCTTGGCAGTTTTTCTACATCAATAGGTAATTCATTACTAAAACGTTTGGTGCCTAATATGCTATGTGGTGCGGGAACATCTCCAAACATAGGGTCTATCAGAATAGTTTTTTTATTTAGCTGTAATAAAAATGTAGAATGTCCGAACCAAATAAGACGGGAATCCCCTTTATAATTAACCAAATTTAAAGAATCTATTTTGTTTACAGTTAGCTGTTTGACCGGTATTGTATTGGGTTGTTTTTTAAAGTAGTTTATAAGTATCTTACTTATATCTTTAAAGCTCATATTCAGATTAATTGCATTTGTATTTACAAAATTACCAGACTTGTAATTGTCTGATTTTTTATAATGAGCAATCTCATCCTTGGATGGTGTACCTCCAAATTGAGGACTTAGGTACATAAATACTACTATTATCAAACCTACAACTCCTATTAAAGATACAATGCTTACTATCATTAGCTTAATTAATTTAACCACTTTATTTTTTATCATACGTTGATTCTATAGCATTGGTTTATTTTTCTAGAGCCTTTCTAATATAGTCGCTATCCCAATGCGTGTCATAATCAACAATACCTCGCTTAAAATCTTCGTTTAATAATTTTTCTTGTTGTTCGAGTTCTTTTCTAGCATTAAATATGTAGGCACCATCACGTTTAGCATCTTTTGCTAATCGTCTTAAGCTATCCTCATCGTATTTAATAAAGTTTTGTACCTGTCTTTGTAAGGTATATTTTCTAAAACCCATTTTACTTAATACATCCCTAGCTAGTGTCAATGAGGTATCAAGGGATTCACGATAAATATTTTGATGCCCGAGATTTAATAACTCATATGCATCGTATCTGTTTTTAGTTCGAATCATGAGCTCAACATGAGGATATTTTTCTTTTACTATGTTGCTTATCGCTTTAGAAACTTCAATTTTATTGGTTGCACAGATAACAATTTTAGCTTCAGCAATACCCGCAGATTCTAATAAATCTTCACGCATAGCATCTCCGTAGTATACTTCAAAACCCATTTTTCTCAAAAAATCGACGCGATTAGAATCATGATCCAAAATTGTCGCTTCGACTCCATGTGATCGTAAAAAGCGTCCAATTGTACTACCAAAATGACCAAAACCAACGAGTATGATCTTTTGAGCTTTGGCAATATGATCCATCGGTCTTTTAATTGATTCTTTGGTTCCTATTTTTGGTAGAATAACACGTTCATTAAAGATAGTAATAATTGGGGTAAGCGACATGGATAGAGCTGTAATAACAAGCATAATATCCATTTCTTCTTGCTCCATAATATTAAGTCCAAAGGCAAAGGATAATAAGACAAACGCAAACTCTCCTATTTGAGCCAAACTAAATGTGAGAAGTAATTTTTGATCTAATTTTAATTTAAAAATATGTCCTGTAACAAATAAAACCAATCCTTTCAAAATTATAATTGCTAATAAAATTCCTCCTATGGTTAAAGGACTTTTTGCAATAACTATAAAATTGATAGAAGCTCCTACAGCCATAAAAAACAATCCCAAAAGTAGATTTTTAAAAGGCTCCAGTGTACTTTCTAGTTCATGCTTAAATTCGCTATTTGAAAGTACTACCCCGCCCAAAAATGCACCCAGAGCTGGACTAATTCCAACAAATTCCATTAATAAAGAAATTGCAAAAACTATTAATAAAGCAGCTGCAATAAGTAACTCTCTAACACCTGTTTTGGCTACCCTACGTAACATGGGAACAATAAGATAGCGCCCAGCGATGATAATTAACAATACAGATAAAATAATAGCCAAGGTTTGTAAACCCATTGGTAGGCTTTCTAATAAATTAGCTTGTTCACTTGTATTGTTGACAGAAACGCTACGCTCATTATTTGCCAATAAAGGAATAAATCCTAACATAAAAATTACGATAATATCCTGAAATAATAAAATAGAAAAAGAAGCGGTACCAAAAGTAGTATCTAGCATTCCTTTTTCCTTAATAGTTTGCATAGCAATAGCGGTAGATGATAAGGCAATCGCCATAGAGATAACCAGTGCAACTTTCCACTCTAAGCCTACCGCAATAATTAGTAGATATGAAAATAACATGGTTCCCCCTACTTGAATCCCTCCCATTCCTACTATAGTTTTCCGCATATTCCAGAAATTTTTAGGCTCAATTTCAAGACCAATCAAAAATAGCATTACTACAACCCCAAACTCGGCAAAGTGCAGTATATCTTCTCCTTCTTCACCAATAAAGCCTAAGACATACGGTCCTATCAAAACGCCTGCTAGCAAATACCCAATCACCGAACTTAATCCTAACCGTTTAGCGATCGAAACACAAATTATCGCCCCTGCCAAAAAAACAATAGCTTCAAAAAGTATATTACCGGTCATAGATTATATAGTTTTAACTTGCTCAATATCATTAATAAATGATGCAGTTTTGATATCTTTTAAAGATAAACCATCTTGTAATAAGTTGATTAATTGCTCATACATATTTGTATACGTGTATAAAGCATCCTCTCTTAGATTATGAGTTCCCATAACAGCAAAAGGTGGATAGTAAATCATACCACAAAGTGTTGCAGTTTGTTCAAAAGGTCTTAAAAATTGTGTGATTGTAAAACTATTATATCCCTCTGAACAATAAACTTCTCTAGATCCTCCTGTCGTAATAACATTTAGGCAGGTTTTTCCTTGTAATGCCGTTCCTTCGGGACCATAGGCCCAATTAAATTCTAACACCATATCAATCCATTGCTTCATCAATGGTGGACAGCTATACCAATATAATGGATGATGCCAAATGAGAATATCATGTTGTTTCAATAATTCTTTTTCATAAGGTACATCAATATGAAAATGAGGGTATTGCTCATATAAATCATGAACAGTAACACCCTCTAAGTCTCTAATTTTGTTAATTAATGATAGATTAACTCTTGACTTTTCAAATTTAGGATGCGAAAAGAGAATTAATATTTTTTTCATGGTATGAGCAATTTCGAAATAAATTGAAAGATTTTATATAGCCATTGTTGATATAACACTCAACTTTGAGTGATCAAATTAAAAGATAGTTTTATGCCTTGAATAACCATACCTGTACCAATAATGGCAATAATTAATCCCATTATTTTACCGATGACAGAAATAACATTATGCCCTACTATTTTAACAATTAAATCACTTAATCTAAAGGTGAAATAGGTTAACAAACTCATAGAACCGAAAATAATGATTACCAAAAAAATATGAATTGCTTCGGCTTTTGATACAAAATTCATAGCAGTGACTATAGTTCCTGGACCTGCCAAGATAGGAATCGCCAAAGGTGATACTGCAATATTTTCATCAATATGTACATTCTTAATATTTTTTACATTAGATTTTTTGGACTGTAACATTTCAAAACCTATATAAAAAATAAGAATCCCTCCGGTTATTTTAAAAGCCGGAATGCTAATATTAAAAAGCTCAAATATATATTTCCCTAACAACACAAATACAGTTACAATTGCAAAAGCAATCAAATTTGATCGTTTATTTATATCTCTTTTAGTTTTTGCATCTGCACCATCTGTCAGGGACAAAAAAATTGTCATATTTGAGATAGGATTGGTTATAGCAAAAAAGGCTGTAAATACTGCTATTGAAAACGTTAGTAAGTTATCCATTTTTTATTAATGTTATTTTAATTCTGAAAGAAATTGAATAACTTCTTTATGTACAAGCAATTTAGTTTTTTTTATGAAAATCCAAGAGCAGACAGTAGTTTATCTGTTTTAATTAGCAACTCTTTTCTTTTTTCTTTATCGTAAACATCGGGATGCGCATCGTCATAGTATCCCTTATCATTATCAAAATAGCGACCTGAGGAAGAAGCATGTCTGGTATCAATTGCTAATGAATATAGGATATCGGCGCCTTTTTTGGCTGGTGACCAATGGTGCCCATAAGCTTCGGCAACCATTTTTGTATTTAATAAAGAGCCAGGGTTCACTGCGATAACAATGATACTTGTTTCTTGTTGTGCTAAATTAAAACTCCACATTGTCAATGCTAGCTTGCTTTGTGCATATGCTTCATTGACATGAGCTATAACATCTCCATTCATCACTCCTGAAATAATAGATGATTGTGCAGCAGAACTTAAATTAAGAATGCGGGGACTTTTTGCGCTCTTTAAATTAGGAAGAAGAACGTTGGTCAAGTGATAAGGAGCTAAATAATTTACCGTAAATCTATAATCAAGTCTGCTTTTGGTCAAAGTATTCTTAGTTTTAAATACTCCGGCATTATTAATTAAGACGTCTAAAGCAGGAACATCTCTTTTTATTTGATTTGCCATTTTACCAACAGCGTTTAAATCTGAAAAATCGGCTACATATCCTTTAATATTTGGATTGTTTGCGGTTTTTTTTAATGTTGTGATAGTCGCATTTAATTTGGCTTCATCTCTACCATGTACATAAATTGAATGCCCCTCTTTTGCTAACTCTAAAGCGGTTAACTTACCAATGCCGTCGGTACTTCCTGTTATTAATATGTGTTTATGCATTAAAATTGAAATTTTGTTTTTTTAAAGAGTATGTTTATAAGATAAGTCGTACAATCATTCCTATAATTTGTAAAATAGAGAAAGCCACAGTACTACGTGGCTTTCTCTATTGTTAATAGTAAAACTACCATAAACCCATTGTGTATACCAATAAAAATTAGAGATTCATTATTGGTATAAATTTTGGCTAACATTTTATACTTATACATTAGCCAACAATCTCTTTTGAAATTAGCTTATATATTTTTAGCTATTTCCAAGTTATAATATCGTCAAAAGCACGTCTTGATTTTGGAAATTCTGGAGCCGCTTTTCGGTAACCAAAAGCAGCCATAAAAGATAAACCATATTTATCAGTATCTACACCAAACTTTTCTTTTAACAACGTCTCTGCTTGTTCTTGATGAAAACCTTCAATGGGGCACGAATCAATACCAGTTAACGCTGCAGCCGTCATCATGTTACCCAAAGCTATATAAGTTTGTTTTGAAGACCAATCAAATAATTTCTTATCTGTATCCAAGTTAAAGTCCCGTTCTTGAAACTCTCGGTAAAATTTTGCATACATCTCGATCACATCTTCTGGCATTTGTTTAACATCTTTCATCATATATTTTATATATTCTGAATCGTGCTTTACCATAGGAGCTTTCATAGCTAATCCTAGGATGAAATGACTAGCAGTATCTAATTTCAATGGCGCTCCCCAAGCAACAGGCTTTAAAAGCTCGCGTAGTTCTTTATCCTGTACCACAATAAAATGCCATGGCTCAAAACCAAAAGAACTAGGTGATAAATTCGCTGTTTTTAAGATAAACTGTATCTGATCATTTGTTAACGATCTTGAAGCATCAAACTCTTTGGTTGCATGTCGATATTTAAAAGCATTTAAAATATCTTTTTTTTCAAAATTAGGTGTATTCATTAGGTAACGTTATTAATTGTATTTATTATACTATATAATTTATAGCAACAAAGCTAAGTATAGTTATATTAATCTACAATAACGGTCAAAAATGATAGTATATATTTATAAAATAAACAACTGTAAATCAAAAACTTATAACATTTTAAAATTACTATAAAAAGTATAGTTGCATATATTCTTATAGATCCTTACTTTTGTGTTTGCATGTGATAGTTTGATTTTTAAATTTTAGTTTGGTATGTATACGTTTAAAGGAAAAGAATACCCTTGTTGCGCAAGTTTGACTATGGGGGTAATTGGAGGAAAATGGAAAACAGTTATTTTATTTCATTTAATTGATGGAGCATTACGATATAATGAACTAAGAAAAGAAATGCCAACAGTTACTGAACGAACACTTAGCTTACAGTTAAAAACATTAGAAGAGGACGGAATTATTAAAAGAAAGGTATATACATCCAAGCCTCCTTTAAAAGTTGAATATTCACTCACTGATTTTGGAAAAACGCTTATTCCTGTAATCAAGTCTATTGCAGATTGGGGTGTTTATGTAGTTGAGAAAAGAGAAACTATTGTAAAGTAAATGTTTTTTAGTATAGCTTTATTGACTGTTTTCCATAGCTTCTGAAAATCTACCTTGTCTAAATATTGATAAGTCAATTTTTATATACTAAATAAAGAATGCTCCAGTTTACAAAAACTGGAGCATCTTTATTGTATAAATATATTTAGGTGTTGGTTAGTTTACTATTAGTTTTTTTACAATGTCCTGATTTCCTTTAGATTGAATTCTAACTATGTATATTCCAGGGCGTAGGGCCAAACTATTGGCAGAAAAATTAGTTATACCTGAAGATATTTTTCCTTGGTATTTCATCTTTCCAAATGTGGTATAAATACTAACAAATGCCTCTTCAGATCTTTTCAAAGTTGTTTGTATTGAAAATTGATCGTTTGTTGGTATTGGCCACAATGAAGCCAAGGCAATCTCTTCGTCTTCGTTTCCAATACTTGGAATTATTGGATCTAACTCCAAAGTCCTTTGCGATAACTGCGCTGCTCCACACGAACCTTCGTACACCTTTACATTTGAAAAAGTCGAAGTATTTCCTGTGCCTGCATCATTATCATTTATAAAAACTATTCTATCCATGTTTCCTGTGTAGAATGCTCCTACAGGTATAACATAGGTAACAGTACCAGATGTATAGTTATCATAATTAGTTACTCCATAATTTTGAGAACCATGTACTTTAAAATACCTAGTTGCTGTTAGTGTATTATCATCTTCAAAACCAATTCCGTGGATTTCTCCTTGCGATGTACTACTAAATTCGAATTCGATAACCGTGCTCGAAGTTACAGTGTAGTTTACCGGAATATACTTCCATGTATTATTAGTTAAGGATAGAGATGCTCCACCATTACCTATAGAGAAATCTCCTGCAGTATCCTGTGTATCAAATGACGAAATAGCAAAATCATTGAAATCGATAGATTCACACACTGGATTAGGATTTCCAGAACCATTCTGAATACTAATCGCATCAATTGCAATATCACTTTGCCATCCATTTGTACCTGAACCTGTCACAGCACTAAAACGCAATTGAACACTGTCGTTACCTGCATATGCAGAGAGATTTACATTTGCCGAATTCCAAGTGTCTCCCTGATCTCCATTACTAGTAAATATTGGATTCCAACTACCACTATTATCAGTCCTCGCTTCAACCGTTAAGCTATTAATTGTTGTACCATACATATGATATTGAAATGTTAGGCGTGGAGAATTGAGATTTCTAAAATTAAGACATGGCGAATTAAGAATAGCTCGTTTATTAGGAAAACCACTACCTTCTCCAGAAGCTTCTACATAAATATAAGTGTTGCCATCGGCTGCACTAGAGGGTCCTGTAGCGCTAGATGGTGTACTTCCACTATTTCTAGTAAAGTTTATATCATCTGAGGTAGCATTACTCCAAGTACCAAAATTACTTTCAAAACTTTCTCTGAAAGGAAATGAGGAAATAGTACCCGTACAGGTATCGGTTGGAGGTGGTGTTGTAGGATCAATAGCACCATCAATATCAAAACGCGAAAAGAACTCCCATATTTCATTGGATGTACTCACGTTGCCACCTACCCAACTGTGACCCTTACCTCCTACTTTGATAAATTCAACTGTAACTCCGTTGTCTCCATTATCCCAAATAGAACGCGTTGATCCACTACCTAAGTCGGTTATATCAGGAGTAAGATCAGCATTGTTATAAGCTGCCCAATACTCCATAACATCTTGAATGGATTTTCCTAGTCCTCCACCAGCAATAGGAATGGTTCTATCATTCGTTCCTGTTATCTGTAAAATTGGGGTTGGATGCTGGGGTCTACATTGACCATTATCAATCCATCGAGCCGTCATACTTCCTGCTACTGATGCAATAGCAGCAATTCTCGGACTTAATTCACAGGCCATTCTGTAACTAAAATAACCTCCATTAGAGAATCCCGTTGCATAAATTCGTTTCTCATTAATATTGTATTCACTCTGAATTTTATCAATAAGTGCATCAGAAAAACCTAGATCATCTTCATTTCCGCCGAAACTATTATTTATTGCCCATCCCGCAAGTCCACCTAAGCCTTGAGGTGTTACAAAAATAAACTGATTATCCTCTGCCAATTGCTGAAAGTTACTTTGATTGTACTGGGTATTAATATTGTTAGTAAATCCATGATAATTTAAAATCAAAGGGGCAGGTTTACTAGCGTCATAACTTTGAGGAATATACAAACGGTATTGTCTGGTTCTACCATCGTGTTGTAAGGTTGTATTAATAACTTGCTGTGCATACGATGCAACTGTAGTTATAAATGAAATTAATAAAAGGAAAAGAAATTTTTTTGTGAATGTTTTTTTAGCTTTCATTCTTGAGGTTTTAAGGTTAAATGTTTTTTCTAAAAAAAATGTACATGTATAATACACTTCTGAAGATTATAAAAAAAGTTTAAGAGTTCATAATTTATTTATGAAATTTAACTAATTAATTATATTAATATCAATTTTGTACATTTTAAAATAAACTTTCGGTAATACTTTAGGTATATTAAGTAGAAAATTAAATAACCGTAATAGTAATTTTAGTATATACTTGGTTTCAATTTGTACATATTTCATTTCATCCTTTACACATGTAAGCAAAAGATAGAAATAGGTTAACCTTAGACTTATTTAATTTCAAGATAGTATCTTTGTATCGTACTAATTTTATATAGACAAGTTTTGTTAGAAAACTATGATATCATTTTTTAGTATGCAAGAATTATAAATAATACGCCAAACAGATAGCTCTATCCTTTTTATGCCTTTTAAAAAATTACATTCCGATATCCAAGAAAAATTAGAGTATTTAGATATTACACAACCTTCGTCTTTTCAAAAAAAAAGCATTCCTGTTATTAAAAGTGGCGTTAACACCTATTGTTCGGCACCTAAAGATAGCGGTAAAACTACTACTCTGATTGTTACAACCCTGCAGAAACTTAAATGTGAAGCTGTAGGTAACGCTCCAAGAGCAATAGTACTTGTCGAAGATTCAGATAAAGCATTAGCTTTACATGAAACGTTCTTAACATACACTAAGCATACTTCCTTGCGAGTTTATGTAGCACATGAAAAATTACATGTAGATCTTCAAAAATCTGAAATTTTTGAAGGTGTTGACATTCTTATTTCAACACCAAAAGCTATTAAAAAGTTGTTTTTACTCAATGGCGTCAATACCGCACAGTTAAAAATTTTTAGTGTTGATGATGCGGCATTCCTAGTTGATAATTTGGCATATACTACCCTATTATCAATTACTCAAAGCATTGCTAAATGTCAATTTGTTCTTTATTTTGAATCCATTCCAGAAAAATTGAAACGGTTTGAGTCGAGTTTTATGGAATATTCCAAAACAATTTCTATGTAATCACAATTCTATTAAAACCGATTGTAAAG
Organism: Aquimarina rhodophyticola; assembly: GCF_042434915.1. GTDB lineage: Bacteria > Bacteroidota > Bacteroidia > Flavobacteriales > Flavobacteriaceae > Aquimarina. Next base: position 1,244,181 of record NZ_CP170198.1, on the reverse strand, counting down.
TCATTTTAACTCTTAGCTATTAACGAGTATGTTACTACCAAAATTACATTATATATCAAAGGGTGATACGCCCAATGAACATCTGAAAAACATTCAGAAAGCTTGCACCTTTGGGTTTGAATGGATACAATTGGCTATCAATAATATATCGGATAAAAAATTTTTGAAAATAGCTAACGAAGCTAGAGAGATTACTGCTCATTTTCAAACACGTTTACTTATAACTGATCATTATAAAGTTGCAAAAGCTATTAAAGCTGATGGCGTATTTTTGAGAAATAAAGAAATAAGTCCAACCACCATTAGAAATCATATATATAATTGGCAAATACTTGGTGGGGCTGCACATAATTTGCAAGATTGTAAGCTACTACTTAATCAAAAGGTTGATTATATTAGTTTGGGTCCTTATGACGATATAATTCTTGAGGATCGGTTACCGGAAACCTTAGACTTAAATGCTTATAATACCATTGTAGATGTTTTAAAAACTAAAATTCCAATTATTGCAAATGGAAACATAACTACTAACGATGTATTAAGTTTATTAGAAATAGGTATTTACGGTGTTGCTGTATCTAATGAAATTACAAATGATTTTAATATTATTCGTAAATTTAACGAACTACTCAAAGCATCCTCTACCAAAGAGCAACGCCATAGTTTTAAGTAAATTTGATAACGCCTTTTCAGACTTAAATGGATGATAAGAATCCTATACGTACATTCCTTTAAAACATTATAAAAATTAAACTAAGAATACATGCATCAAAGTAATAGGCGTATTACCAGTCAATAGGAAAGTAATCCTTTAAAAATTTACCAGACCAATGTTTACCAGTATTGATTCCGTCTATTAAGGGATCCATAACTCTTGCTGCACCATCTACAATATCTAAGGGTGGCTGAAAATCATGAACTTCTATTTTCCTTTTAGATAATGCTATAGGATCTTCATCGGTAACCCAACCTGTATCTACTGCATTCATATAAATACCAGATTTAGCAAAGGTTCCAGCAGCTGTATGCGTAAGCATATTCAACGCTGCTTTTGCCATATTGGTATGTGGATGTCTATCTTCTTTTTTAAATCGATGAAACTTTCCTTCCATAGCAGAGACATTAATGATATGTTTTTTTTCAGTATTTTCTTTCATCATCAACGTAGCCAAACGATTACATAAAACAAAAGGAGCCACGGCATTTACTAATTGTACTTCGACCATTTCTGTGGTTTCGATTTCTCCTAATTTTAAACGCCAGCTATTGGTTTCTCTAAGATCTATTTGTTGTAAATCTTCATCCAATTGTCCAACAGGAAAAACTTCAGAAGATTGTAATGCGGCATCAAAACTATATGGAATTTGAGAGAGTGCTGCCGAGTTGCGTAATCCTATACCAGGCTCTGGTCCATGCCAGGAGATTGGTAATATATTGTTTTTATGCGTTTTTGATACTTTCGTACTAATTTCTGATAATTCCTGTAAACATTTACTATGATTTATTAATAAGGGTTGTGCTAATTTTGGCAATTTGGATATAGGTAATTTTTCATTTTCCAATAAATGAAGATAAAAACCAGAAGGCCTTCTTACCGTTTGTGCTGCATTATTAATTAAAATATCCAAGCGATCGTATGTTTGCTCTATATAATTGCAGAAAATTTCTACACTTGGTATGTGGCGTAAGTCAAGTCCATGAATATGCAAACGTTCTTTCCAATCTATATAATCCTCTTCTTTGGAAAAACGAATTGCAGCATCAGCAGGAAAGCGTGTAGTGGCTATAACCGTAGCTCCAGAACGAAGTAACATTAGCGTGATATGGTATCCTATTTTTAATCTTGATCCAGTAACTACCGCTACTTGATTTTTTAAATCTGTTGTTTGAAAACGTTTCCCATAATTTAAATCACCACAAGTAGTGCACATAGTATCATAAAAGTGATGCAATTTTGTAAAAACCGACTTACAAACATAACAGTTTCTTGGTGACTCTAAAACTTCTAATTCTTTACTGGCAAGTTCTGTAGGCATTAATAATCTAGGAGCTTCAAATAAAGTTGTTTCACGAGCAGTTCTGATTCCAGTTTTTTTTCGCGCTGATCTATCTCTAGCCACCATTTTTCGCTTTGTAGCTTTTTTGGCATCTTTTCGACGACGTGAAAATTCTTCTCTAGTAGGTCTAGAGAGCATTCCTGAAGCTTTTAACAAGGCCTCTCTTTTTTCTTTAGGAAGATCAAATAATTGATTAGTATTAGTTAAGAGGTGTTCTAATATGGATATACAGGTATCTATTTCTTCTAAAGAGAGTTGTTCTGTAGTTTGTTTTTTGTTAGAATCTTGAGGCATATTTTATATAAACGTTAAGGCTATCAATTATTGATACGAAGAGTTTCGGCTAAGATAAGAATCCCAAGCGTGAGAACTGAATAATAGTTTATATGTAAACTTATAGTATCAAATAAAGGACTGCTGCAACTTAAACTGTATAAAAAAAGTCCATCTAAATAAATAGACGGACTTTTGTAAAACTTGAAGATATGTATTAGATAACTTTTACGTTTACTGCATTTAAGCCTTTGTTACCTTCTTGAAGATCAAATTCAACTTCGTCGCCTTCACGTACTTCGTCAACTAATCCAGAAATGTGTACAAAGTGATCTTTTTCAACTCCTTCTTCAGTGATAAATCCAAATCCTTTAGACTCATTGAAAAATTTTACTGTTCCTTTACTCATTATAATGTAATTAAATTTATATTACAATTACTAGAGCAAAGGTCGTGCCAAGAGATTTATTAGGGTTTATTAATAACGTTCTATTTTTAAAATAAGAAGAATATACATCATTAAAAAAATTAAAAAGAACCGAAGATGAGAAGTACTGATCTAACAGTCAGGCTATATGTCTATTTTATTAGAAATCAATTGTTTCTAAATGAAAATAGATTTTAGTATGTCAAAACAAGACAACATGTCTAAAAAGTTGAAGTAATATTCTTATAGCGATGTGACACAATAGAACTTATACATTATCATACATGCACTAATAAGTAGATCATATTGTTTAAAAAACGGCTTTAATCCTATTTGATTATTTTAAAGTGGCTCTTAATTAGTGATGTTTTTTTATAGTATTATAAATAAAGAAATAGGGTTTATCGAGTGCTTAGATAAAAAAATCCTATTACAGCTTAGACCGCAATAGGATTTTATAATATAATATACGTAGCGTTTAAGAAAAGAAATTGATTATAAATAATAGCAACTCTTATCTTATTTTAGATCACAAACATTAGTACGCTATTGTTTGTTATGATTAAATAGATTTCTTCACTATAACTTTTGTGATCGTTCCCGTTGCAGATATTAACTTTAGAACGTACATACCATCATTATAGTTAGCTAATGTAAAGCTGGTTTTTTCATCTTGCTTTATAACTTTTTTGAAAAGTAATTCTCCAGTAAGAGTAAATACTTCGATTATTCCCTCTGTTGCTTGTGAAGCAAAATCTACTTTAAATTCTGCTGCAGACGGATTGGGAGATACATATACTTTTTGTTGAGGATCCCCTTTATCATTTGATACGTTTGTTTGTTCTAATAAAGTATTTGCACATGCTTCAACAAAAGACCAAACTTGCCATTGTCCAGAGTTTGTATCTGGATTTTGATTGCTTGTATACCAATTATTTCTGTATACTTTATTTTTATGAACTACCAACATTCCTGCGGTTGGATATACCGCTTGCGCATTCCAAATTTCTATAGTAGAACAATCAATTCCTTCAGAAATATCTGCGACCGTTACTTGTACTGATGCAGAGGTTCTTACACCATTTTCATTATCTTTTGCAACTGCAGTTAACTCGTACTGTGCTGCTAATGTAGGCGTCCAATCCAAAGAATAAGGACTTGAAGTATCAATACCAATGGATTGTCCATCCACAAAAAATTCTACACTAGTTATTGATCCGTCAGAATCATTAGCGGTGGCTGTTATAGTTACTAGTGTATTAGTAGGTAAGTTACTGTCTGAAGCAGGTGAAGTAATCGAAACATTGGGTAAATTATTTGAAGAGCCATTATCATCACAGTATTGTTTCCAATTTTGAACAATTTCTTTAACCTTTTTACCCGAATCTGTAAGCATACTATCAGACCAACCGCCTGATGAGGATGCTCCAGGTATCAAAACAGCAGACCCTTCATTTTTATCAGTTATTGACCAATTTGCATGTGTAATATCATTTTCGCTAAGAAAACGCATCCATTCATCTGTAGAGTTATAATCCACAGCACCCGAACCATTTGCCTGTACACTTCCCCACTCTGTTACCATAAGTGCGATCCCATTATCAAGGGCTGTTTGCGCTTTTCTCCTTAAATTTTCTTTGTGGGTAGCAGCATAAAAGTGTAACGTATATGCTATATTATCACCATTGATTGGATCCATAGAGGCTACGTCTACATCCTGCGACCAAGTTGGAGTACCTACAATTATTAAGTTATCAGGATCTATAGCTCTAATTGCAGAAATAACTGCTGTTGCATAGGGTTTTATTGTATTAGACCAAGATACCTGTAAAGGCTCATTATAAATTTCATAAATTACGTGAGGATTGTCACCATAGGTCTGCGCCATCTCTTTAAAGAAATCTATTGCCGCTTGCGGGTTGTCCTCTGCATGATGTGAGTGCCAATCGATAATAACATACATACCTTTTGCAATAGCAGCATCTACTACCGCTTTTACTCTATTCTTGTTTTCGACAGGATTACCAAGATAACCTCCGTTATCCTCGACTCCCATGGCGGCACGCACTAGCATACTATTCCAATCATTTGCTAGCCAATTTACTACATCTGCATTGTAGTATTTTTCGGCACCCCATCCCGAGTTAGACCAGAAAAAACTGTTGCCTGCAAAACTTACAGACTCATTATTTTGATCAACAATTTTGTTACCGAGAACACTAAGACTACCATGAACATCGACGGGGGAACTTTGACAATAATTTTGTGCGTTTAAGCTAAAGCTTGATGTGTAGAAAACAAAAATTAGTAAGCCTAAAATTTTGCTTTTTAAAAAGATTTTTTGATTCATAATTTGGGGTTTAAAATGTAGTTTAATTAAGGTGCTAACTTATAAAAATACACACTGAATCTATTACGGTAATCCCACAAATTAATACTTATTTTGACGTAAATACTTGTACTTTTGGTTAACCAGCTATGATTAAGAACGTAGTATTTATTAAAAAAAAATGCCTAATAAACTCATTAGGCATTTAATAACTATATAAAAGCAATTATAGTTTAATTAATTGAAAGTACTTCGAGCTCAAAAGTTAAGTCTTCACCTGCCAACGGATGATTTGCATCGATCACTATGTGATCATCTTTAACTTCGGCAATTTTAAACTGTTGTTGGCCTCCTTCTGCATTAGAACCCACTAATCCCATCCCAACTTCTGGCTTAATATCTTGAGGTAGTTCTGCTTTGGGAACTTTATGAAAAAGATCTTCTCTAACCGCTCCATATGCTTCATCTTTTGTAATTGTAATGGTTTTTTTCTCATTTACAGCCATATCAACTAATCCTTTCTCGAACCCAGGAATCAAACTTCCTTTTCCCAATTGCACCTCTAATGGCTCTCTCTCCAAAGAACTATCAAATACGTTTCCATTGTTTAGTTTTCCTGTATAATGTACCTTAACAGTATCATTAGGTTTTACTGTACTCATAAAATTGTATTATTTGTTTAATAATTGCGGCGAAGTTAGGATTTATTAATCTGAACACAGCATAGTTTCTATTTTATTAGCAAAAGGTACTTTATTTAGTCACTTTATTCTTAAATTTTTGAAAAAGTGTACATAGATGATGCAACTTTACTTAATGAGTACAGGTAATGTATAATTATCTATAAGTTTACCTTGATTCACATTTTTTACTCAATTTTTAGGATCAAAAAAAGCTAAAAAACTATCTTCGCGCGATGTGGATGTATTTAGGCCTTTTGGCAGCACTTTTTTTGGGTTTACACAATCTTTGTAAAAAGGATGCAGTACGTAAAAATGATGTACTACCAGTACTATTGGGAACTATTGGAGCAGGTTTTTTAGTTCTTCTACCTTTATATATCGCTTCAATTTACGCTCCCGAGTATAGTAAAAATCTTACCCTTTTTATTTCTCCTCTTCCTTGGTCATCACATGGTTATATTTTAATAAAAGCAATGCTAATGACTGCTTCTTGGATTTTGGCATATCAAGCTTTAAAGCACTTACCTATTACAATCGTTACACCTATACGCTCTGCAGGTCCTTTTTTTACATTTCTTGGTGCTATACTTATTTATAAAGAAGAGCCAAAAGGATTACAGTGGATTGGTTTTTTTTTAATTATTCTTTCTGTGCTGTTATATGCTAATATTGGTAAAAAAGAAGGAATAAACTTCAAAACTAATAAATGGATTTTTGCAATTATCGCAGCAACATTTTTGGGAGCAACTAGTGGCTTATATGATAAGTTTTTAATTCAAAGTTTAGGACTTAATCCCCAAACATTACAATTTTGGTTTTGCTTATATACGCTAGTTTTACTATTACTAGTTTTATCAATCACATTTTTTCCTTATGCCGAAAAACGGAAACTCTTTAAATGGCGATGGACAATTCCTGCCGTAGGTATATTGTTACAATTGGCAGATTATTTTTATTTTAGAGCATTACAAGATCCCGAAGCATTAATTATGTTGCTTTCTGCTATAAAGCGAAGTCAGATATTAATTGCAGTTGTCATAGGAGGTTTAATTTTTAAAGAAAAAAATAAACGTAAAAAACTACTTCCTTTATTTGGAATCATACTTGGTGTAGGACTAATTTTATATTCTTAATAGCACTCGAGTTATTACTATTAATTGGAGTATTTTATTATTCCTTCTATTTAAGAACTACAGGAAAGCATTGAACAACCAACCTTATTTCTTGCCCATTCGGGACGTTTAGCAAACCATTTCTCCTTTTCAAATTGTTCATCGTATGGTTTCTTTAGTAATTGAAATAATTCATCAATCATATCGTAGTTTCCTTGATCTGCTTCATCAATAGCTAATTGCGCCATATAATTGCGTAGTACATACTTTGGATTAACGGCATTCATAACTTTTTTGCGTTCTTCATCATTTAGTTTTTCCTGTTGTAATCTTTTGTGATAAGCAACAAACCATAGCTCCCACTCTGTCTTAATTTTTTCTCTAATTTCATTTGGTTGATAAAAAGCTTCAAAAACAATTTTTAATCCATTCCTTGCATTTTCTTTTGTTAGGTTGGATAATTTTCTGAAGAATATCGTCATATCGGTCTCTGAGCGTTGAAGTACGGTTTCTAGTTCTGCTATTAATTGTACATCGTTCTCATTTGGTTCAGATAAACCAATTTTTGATTTCATCATAGATAAGTAGTTCTTTTCAAAATCGAGATCATATTGTTTTAAAATGGCTTCTAGCGGTTCAACTTCTTGAATTAAAGGATACAGAGCATTGGCTAACTTATAGAGATTCCAAAGTACTAAATCTGGTTGTGTACCATAGCGATATCGTCTATTCTGCCTATCAGTAGTATTAGGAGTCCAGCCGAGATCATAGCCTTCTAACCAACCATAGGGACCATAATCTATGGTAAGTCCGAGTATTGACATATTATCTGTATTTATAACTCCGTGTACAAACCCCACACGTTGCCAATGTAATACCATTAATAAGCTCTTATTAACAACTTCTTGAAAGAAATTGAGATATACTCCTTTAGATGGGGTACCCAAATGTGGATAATGATGTTTTATAGTATAGTCTACTAGAGTTTGTAAGGTATTGGTGTCTTGACGTGAGGCAAATATCTCATAGCTACCAAAACGTAAAAAAGATGCTGCAACTCTACATACAATAGCTCCTTTTTCATAAGCGGCATTACCATTGTACATTACATCTCTTAATACCTTATCTCCTGTAAGTGCTAATGATAAAGCTCTGGTAGTAGGTATGCCTAAATGAAACATCGCTTCACTACAAAGATATTCTCGAATTGATGATCGCAAAACTGCTAAGCCATCGGCAGTTCTTGAATAGGGTGTTTCTCCTGCACCTTTTAATTGTATTGTCCATGTTTTATCATTGTGATGCACCTCTGCTAAATTGATTGCGCGGCCATCACCTAATTGACCAGCCCAGTTGCCAAATTGATGTCCACCGTAGCACATTGCATAGGGACGAGTGTTTGGTAAGATTGTATTCCCTGTAAAAATTTTTAAAAAATCATCCGTTTGTGCATCAGCAATATCAATACCTAGTAGATTGAGCATCTCTATAGAAGTGTGAAGTATCGTTGGATTAGATGTTTTTTTAGGAGTTACATATGAGAAACACGCTTCTAGTACTTGTCTTCTGCTATTCTCTGTAATGGGATCTGCTGGTAATTCTTTAGTAAAAATATTTTGTATATTAAATTTATCGATCATTACAATTAGAACATTTTATAGACTATTAATAGTAAATATAATAAATGAAATTAAGTTGAAAGGAGATAATATTAGTTAAAATTATCTAAGGTAGTCTTTATTACCATGGGTTTGCTTAATGTACACTAAAGAGACTGTCTATAACAGACAATTTACTAAGTAACAAGGCATATATTTATAAAGTGTATGCTATTAGAAACGTAAGTCGTCTTAGCTTTTTTATATTGCCATATTAAGTATTACAGTTACTTTTTCTACCATCACATATCTATCGTATAGTTTATAGAAAGCCTTATTATTCTGTGAATTAAGAATAATAAGGCCATGCAAAGGATCGTATAAAATTAGATTCTAGTAACGCCAGTAATATGTGGTTTTCCGTCTAATGGCTGAAAAATTTCAACTATTGCATCCCAAGTTTCTTCCTTATTTGAAGGTAGGTAAGCAGAACATTTAAAACGGTAGTTTGTTCCTGCTACAACTTAAGTTGAAACTGAGCTTGGAGAGTAACTTACTCCCACAAAACCGTTTAAAGCTTCATTGAAAATCGATTGATCTAGATCTGTTAACTGATGGTACGGACTCCATCCTCCTACAAGTTTTTGATTTTTTACAGTTATATTATTAGATTAATTTTGGTTTCCTACGCTATTTGAAATTTGGTTTTTCGGATTCCACCAACAACTATAAAATTACGCTAGCCTATCATTATAAATAGTTATAAGGTAAAGATGCTAAGAAACTACAACGTTGATAGAAATAAATTTGTAGGCGCAATTATTAGGTGGATTGCCGTACCTATTTAGTATATAAACGTAAAATAAAATGGGTTGAAATAGTTATGGGATTGGTTACTTAACCAAGTAAGTGCTCCTATGGATAATAGCTATAAAGGTCTAGATCCTTATCAATACGAAGTATTTTTTATGATAAAAAAGGTTTATAATTGGCTAATTCCAATAGTATCTTTTAGTTGAGAACAAGAAAAGGATTGTACAGGTTAGCAAAAGGCTATTTTAATTTTAAGAATTGGTTAGTATTTCATTGTCATATATTATATTCGTATACTAAAAAAAAAGAGGCTATCGATAAGATAGCCTCTTTTTATCTACTATTAAAGTCTATTATTAAATAGCTTTAACATTTACTGCGTTTAATCCTTTGTTTCCTTCTTTAAGATCAAAAGATACTTCATCGCCTTCACGGATTTCATCAATCAATCCAGAAATGTGTACAAAATGGTCTTTTTCAACACCTTCTTCGGTGATAAAACCGAAACCTTTGGTTTCGTTGAAAAATTTTACTGTTCCTTTACTCATTATAATGTAATTAAATTTATACTATTTTATTATTGTAAATGGGGTTACTATTGAGTGAAAAATCTTCTTTATTAAAGTATCCTCTAACTATTACTTCTGCAAAGTAACTTTAACTGCGTTCATTCCCTTCATTCCTTTTTCAAGTTCAAAGGTTACTTTATCATTTTCACTGATCTCGTCAATCAACCCACTCACATGAGTAAAGTATTTTTCTTGATTTTCTGAATCTATAATAAATCCAAATCCTTTTGAAGGATCAAAAAAGGAAACAGATCCCTTTCTTACAGGATCTATCTTTTCCCGGTCACCTTCTAAAGTTTTAGGAATATTAATTTCAATACTCTCCACATCAACCTTAATTTTTTTTGAAGGATCTGGAGGTGTGTCTGTCAAATTTCCGTTATGATCTACATAAGCAAATTCAATACCTTTTTTCCCGTTTTCTTTTGCTTCGGCCTTGCGGGCTAACATTTTCTTTGCCTTTTCTTCACGTTTTTTTAAACGCTTTTTTTCTTTTTCAATTTTATTAAATGTTTGTTGCGATTTTGCCATTCGTGTCTTTAAAATGTTTTAACCTATACTGGTAAGAATTTTGCAAAGATACGTTAATACTTCGAACTTACATAGCAATATCACTATTAATCTGATTTTTAAAGAGTTTTATTTTAAAAATTGATCTAGATCTTTCTTAAGTATCGTCGGTAAATTTATATATATAACTTCCTACTAGTATAGTATAATAGTATGGGTTATAATAATACTTAGCATGACTACTTATACGCTAATAGTTGCGCTATACTTTTTATACTATCGGGTAAGCGACCAACGTTTTGCAATTTTAATGCAGCAAGTTTGAGTGCTGTTATTAAGCATTTCTCTATCGGTTGCCTTTTTATGTAAGCAAATAAAAATCCACTCCAAAATGCATCACCAGCTCCTGTTGTATCGACTACTTCAGCGATTTTTATCGCTGGTTTACTAATTTTGGGTTTACCTTTCTGAGAAAGAATCACACCTTCTTCTCCCAGCGTAAGGCATACAATATCAACACCATTTTTATGAAAAAAATCAAATACCTCATTTATACTAATTTTATAACCAAACAAACGGTTCATATCATCTTTGCTTAGTTTGACTAAAGGATTGTATGAACAATATTTCTTAATAACTTTAATTGCTTCATCGGTTTCTTTCCAAATTTTTTCTGAATAATTTAAATCAATGCTAAGCTTACATCCCAAATCATAAGCTTCTTTAGCTTTATTTAAAATAGTATTGCGCGCTGGTTGTTTGCTTAATGCAAAACAAGTAGTATGATATACTTGTGCATGAGATAATATCTCTACGGGAACTTGATCTTCGGTAATCAAAGAATCTGCTGCACGATAGGCTATGAAATCAGGTGTTCCAGTAGATCTAGATACGAAAACAGTACTCGTAGGCAACTGATTGTTTCGCTTGATATATTGTGCACTCACTCTAGCCTCCCCAACCCGTTGAAAAATATAGTCACCAAAACCATCATTTCCGACAGATGCTATTAGTGCAGGTTTTAAACCCAATCGAGCTAGATTCATTGCTACATTTGTAGGGGATCCGCCTAAATATCTATGATAATCTTTTGTATTATTCAATTGTACCCCCTTTTGATGACCAATAAAATCTATTAAAGTCTCGCCAATACAAATTATATCTATGATGTTAGTTAAATTCAAATCAAAAATTTTTTACCGTTACTATATTGTGTTAATATTATTTCTGCAGCAGCGCTCCAACTGCAATATTTGGTCCCTATCGCTTTTTGGGTAATCGTATGAAAATTCTCGTAAAACCCATACGATTGTTCCGAATTTAATCGGCTTATATGAACAAGAACTTCTTTAGATATTTCAGGCTTGTATTTAAATACTCCAATACCATAAAATCCGTTTACCATTTGCCAAGTACCACCATTATGAAACTCATATGGATAATTTCTAAATTCATATTTGCAATTGCCTACCAATAATTTCCATTCTTCACATTTTTCAGTAATGGGATCCCAAAATGCTGGAAGTAGCTTCATAGCTAAACTTTCTCTTAACTTTTCTGAATATGCTATGACTTTACTTTGAAACTCATTAGTTCCCAGGTCTAATAACAAAGCGAGTGAATTGCCAAAGGCATCATACATCGTTTGATATCCTGATGGATTTATAGAAGCCGCCCAATAATTAGAATTAGTTAAAGTAGTATATGCCTTGGGATGATAGGGTGTTTTAAAGTTTCCTGATTTATAATTTCCATCAACTATGGCTGTAATATGTGCTATTTTATCTTCTAATTTATTGGAGGGTCGTAACGATTGTACACATCGTAATGCCCATATTCGTAGTACTTGGTCATAAAAAGTATGTCCTTCAGTTATATATTCATCTGCCCAGTTACCAGATCTAGGAACGTATACAAGATGATTGTTATTAAATTCCCAAGCTTCTAACAATTGTAAGCCTTTTTCGATATGGGGTAGCATCTGTTCTAAAAAAGATGCATCTTTTTGTATAGCACTATAATTACATACTCCAATAATAAACCACGAAATAGTATCTACGCGACCTGCCAAACCTCCATAACTAAGTTCTGTTTTCTGTTTCTCACTAAAAAAAACATTGGACGGAATGTGGCCAAGCGGATGCTGATAATTCGCCAACGTTAATAAGGTATTTTTAAAAGTATTTATGAGCTGTAAATCACCATCCAAAAGTGATGCAAGTCCACAGATAACACCATCCCGCGCCCAAATTCTTTGATAATTTGCAGTATCTTCAGAACTTGCCAAAAAACCATGAGGTGTAGAAACGTTTTGAAGTAGTTCCAATGCCTTCTTATAAGAAATAGAGTTCATCATATGTACTATGTTGTTTTTTTCGATTTTATAAATAAAGTACAAATAGCACTTAGTACTAAAAGAATCCCTGCAAAAGTTATAGCATTGCGAGGATCATTATTCAAAAAATTCTTTAAGATATATCCGAACGAAATATTTTGTATAATCATGGGAATAACAATCATCATGTTGATGATGCCCATATAAACACCATAACGCTCTTTTGGAATAGCAGCAACTACCATTAAATATGGTATGCCCATCATACTTGCCCAACCAATACCAAACCCTGTGATTGCAATAAATAATATATATTTATCATGAATATTTGGAAATGCTAAAAATCCCAAAGCTGCCAGAAGTAGGCATGCAAAATGAACACTTTTTGCATTATACATTTTTGCTAAACCTGCTAATGCAAATGCAGTGAGAAATGTAACAATATTATACCACCCATTAACCAGCCCCGTCCAACTTACAGCTAACTCATAGAGGTCTGGATCGCTTTTGGGTGTAGCATCCCATACAGACAGTGCAATACTCTTAGATGAATTTTGCCAATAGCAAAAAAGAGCATACCACTGAAAAAGATATACTAATGCTAATTGCCACATAACTTTTGGCATGTCTGCAATAGCATAGAATATTTCAAGTAAAGGTTGAAAAAAACTTTCATCTTTAGACTTTAAAAGAGCTAATTCTTTCTTTGTGGGTGGTATTTCTGAAGTTGTTTTTAATGTCCATAAAATTGAACCTATAGAACAAACTGCTCCTAAAAAGAAGGAAGCGTATACCCAAGTAGGCAATGCTCCAGTTTTTCCAATAAAAATTAAAGGAAAGATAAAGAGTGATACATTTGCCAAAGTTTGACCCAAACCCGTAAAAAAACTTTGCATTTGAAATCCTAGTGGCTGTTGTTCTTCGTCTAGCTTATCAACAACAAAAGCTCTATAAGGCTCCATAGCTGTATTATTTCCTGCATCCAAAATCCACAATAAACCTGCTGCCATCCATAATGAACTACTAAATGGAAAAGCAAGTAAACAAAGACTGCATAACAAAGCTCCTATAAAAAAATAGGGTTTACGACGTCCAAATTTGGGATGCCATGTTTTATCACTTAAGGCGCCTATAATTGGTTGTACAAGTAAACCCGTAACAGGACCTGCCAAGTTGAGTAATGGAATTTCATCTGGAGCGGCGCCTAAAAAATCGTAAATAGGGTTCACAGCACTCTGTTGCAAACCAAAACTATATTGGATTCCAAAAAAACCAATGTTCATATTCCAAATGTTCCAAAAACTTAATTTTATTTTTTTGTTCATTTAGATGGTTTTAAATTTTTGATTTCAGACTTTACTAGCTATATAATGGATTGTTCATCCAAACTATCTAATCTACTACTTACTGGTAAAATGATAATTTGAAACCCCAACTTATACATACCAGCGATTTTTTAAAAAATGACGTGGAATTTTTGCTAAAATTTATATTGTAAGCCTAGCGTCATAGACCGACCTGGCAAAGGTCTTGCTCTTACATAATTAGTTTGGTTTTCTACAATACTACCCTCTTCGACCTCTGTAATACCAATTGTATCAAAAATATTATTAACCGATATATTTGCATTTAAAGATTTCGTAATCCCAATATTTGCGAATCCATTAATCATCACAAAACCTGGCATAATCAATTCGTTAGAATCTTGCGCATATGCTTTTGTTTGTCCAACAAAATTGATTCCTATAGCGTTTTGTTTTTCTTTACCAAAATTATAGGAAGGGATAAAATTATAGATGAGATCGGGCTGTCTTCGTGGCGTGTTACCTTCATTATCTCCAGAATCTATTTCGGCTTTCGTATAGGTAACAGCACCTCTAAGATTAACATTGGAAATAGTATAGAATCCTTCTAATTCAATTCCATAAGATTTATAATCATTCTCGATGATACTATTAGAGGTGGCCTCAAAACCACCCTCTTCTGAAGTTTTTGCGTGAAAAATAGTGGCATACAAGGCACCATTATTAAAACCTCTTTTGTATCCAGCCTCTAATTGCTCTATAAAATCTAAAGAATTTATAGCCTCGCCATCTTGATAATTTAAATCTGCAAATAATATGCGATCGGCTTTGGCAGATGCACCTTTACTAATTCTAGTAAATAAGGATTGTCTTTTATTTATTTTATAATTTAAACCTAAAGAATAAGAAAAGTAATCATATTCGTAATTAACAGCCGTGGAGTTGGCATTATCAATTGCCGATACACTCTGTTCTGGTTGAGAGATTATACCATCATTGTTTATATCAAATTGAGTTTGTACTGTACCTGCAAAAGATCCATCTACTCTTCCTAAATCATATCTGGCACTTGCATCAATTGTAAATGCATCTGCTATTTCAATCGTGAGATTAGCATAGGGTGCCGAGACATTATATTGAGTATCATAATTTCTGTTACAGCAATTACCCCAAAAAGGCGTTCCGTATGCATAAAGCCCATTTTGACTTAGATTAGTATTGGTGCCATCAATTACATTAATTAACCTTGCGTTATCATCATTGACTTCTTGTAAATATGAGTTCCATAACCATGACATAGAAATATTTTGAATAGCTTTAAAATATCCAAGTGTTACGTTAATAGTCTCAAAAGATTTTGATAATTTGAAATCGTTTACAAAATTATTGAAGTTATTTAAAGTTACATCAAACATGTGAATTCTTGCTACAAGGCTGTTTGCATTGACCGCTGTACCATCTGTAAATTGTAATTGAGCATCAGGTGCGAAGGAAGTAGCTATAGCCGAAGCCGTTCCAATTTCGGACGGAAAAGGAGACACAAAACTACCTTTGTTAAGTGAAAAACGACCATTATTCTTAATTTTCCACTGATTAGCCAGTTCAAAAGAAGCTTCAAACCCTAAAGATGTTGATATTGGATGCATTCCATCGGTCACGTTACCTCTTCTTAATTCACCATCTGCTCCCAAACCTACAGTCTGGGTTAAATTTGTTGTATGCAAAGATCCATTTGTAGCATCAAAATTTGGAGCATTGTCCCAATCTGGGTCACTATTAGTGCCTGTCACTTGTAATGGCATTGGTAAAAATGCAGCGGTTCTATCATTTAAATACTTAGAATAAACACGTACATAACCATTTTCGAATTCCTTAAGCAAACTTATTTTAAATTGACCTCCATTATTTGCAGTAAAACCGGTACTTCTTATTCCCTCGCCTACTCTGTAAAATCCTCCCAGATGTACATACAAATCATTTCCAATGGTTGTACCATAGTCAAAATCAGTTCTAAAAGTATCATAATCTAATCCAATGGTTGTACCTATCGCCCCACCTTGTTTTTTTCCTGTTTTACTAATAATATTTAGAACACCTCCAGGAGCATTTGAAGTAAGTGTCGATGCAGAGCCACCTCGAATTGCTTCAATTCTTGATACGTTATAATCAAATCTTGAAAATATATCTGCGGTACCAAAAGAAATATCTCCAAAAAGTAGGACCGGTAAGCCATCTTCTTGTAGTTGTACATATTTAGATCCCCCCGATGAAATAGGTACACCTCTTACTGCAATATTTGCATTACCTTCACCACCAGAAGATTCTGACCGTATCCCAGGAATTGTTCTAAAAATTTCTGCCGTAGAACGTGGTACGGTTTGCGAAATATTCTTTGCTTTTAAACTCGTTAGTGAAATACTAGATTCAATTTTGGAACTCGGATTCACAACTCCCGTAAGAATGATTTCATCCAAAGACTCTAAATCTTCTTCCATTTGAAAACTTAGCGTAACAGGTTCACCTTGCATTACCAATTGCCTCTCATACGGTTTAAATCCCATGTAGGTGGCTTTTAAAAGATACTCTCCATCGACTACATTGTCTATCATATAGTTCCCCTCGGTATCAGTCATAGCACCATTGTTAGTACCTTCCAAATAAACATTTACTCCAATGAGGGGGGTATTATTTTGATCTTTAATATGACCAGAAATAGTTGATTGTGCTACCAAAGTCGATGCGTAAAGGAAAACCGGAAGCAACCAAGCAAGCTTAAATTTTGTTAGTTTCATCATGATTTTTAAAGTGTGATTGTTAAAACTATGTTGAATTTTTAATCAAATTAGTAAAATGAATGTTTATAAAATGAGAATATTTCAACGAAAACGTTTTCGTTTATATCGAAAACGTTTTCGTTTTAATTTTTTCTTTCTAAATTTACTATATAAAAGTATCCATCGATGAAACCTGTCACTCTTAAACAAATTGCAGAACATTTAAATATTTCTGTAACTACCGTATCGAAAGCTTTAAAAGATTATCCAGATGTTAGCAAGAAAACAAAAAGATTAGTAAGAGAATACGCAAAAATATTAAACTATAAACCCAATACTTTTGCTGTAAACCTTAGAACAAAAGAGTCTAAAACAATTGGGTTGATCATTCCAGAAATAGTTCATCACTTTTTTTCAAGTGTCATTAAAGGGATTGTTTCACAAGCCGAAAAAAAAGGCTATTTAGTAATTATTTTACAATCCAACGAGAGTTACGAGTTAGAAAAAAAACAAATCGATCTTTTAATGAGTCAGCGAGTGGACGGGATTTTAATTTCTCTTGCCAACGGGACTGCTAATTTTAATCATTTAAACGAAATTATAGCGCAAGAAAAACCTTTGGTCATGTTTGACAAAATTGCAAAGTTAGTGCAATGTTCTAAAGTTGTTATCAATGATATCAATGCTGCTTATATGGCAACACAACACCTTATAGATACCGGTTGCAAACGAATAGCCCATTTTAGGGGGCCTCTATTACCACAAAATTCTATCGATAGATTTTTAGGGTATAAAAAAGCATTAGAAGACAATAATATGCTATATGATCCTTCTTTGGTATATATATGTGAATGTGGCGATAAGAGCTTTGAAGAAGGTAAAAATAATGCATCAAAATTACTAAAAGATCATACTAATGTAGATGGTGTTTTTATCAATACTGATTTGGTAGCTGTAGGAGCCATTTCAGAATTTAATAGATTGGGAATTAAGATCCCTGACGAAATTGCGATTGTAGGCTTTAGTAATTGGTTTATGTCTTCTGCAATAACTCCGTCACTTACCACCATCGATCAACCAGGATTCGAAATGGGAAAGACAGCGTTCAAACGTTTATATAAAGAAATCAATTCAAGAAAAAAGAATAAGACCTACACACCCAAAACTATAGAGCTCACTACAAAACTTATACAACGAGAATCTACAAGTTATTAATTAGCGTTAAATTATAATGTAGTTGTAGTATAATTAGTTGTTTAACAATATTTGTGCGGATTTTATAGTGATTCATGTTAACGTACTAGATAACATCAACCTTCCTTTAAATGATAATCTATCTTTTTAGGCGTTGTATATAGATATTCGACACATAAATGATACTAAAATTACTATTCTTATTTAGATTTAATCTACTTAAAGTTGTTTTATAAGATTAGCTGTTTTATTTTTGGCAGCGAATAACAACCCTATATTAAATAAATCTAAATAAGGATAATGAAAATAATACTTACGTGTTTTCTTTTAGTTTTTGGAGTATTGCAAGGCTTCACACAAACTAATCAGTTAATTGGAAAAGTTACAGATTTGGATAATCAGCCGCTAACTGGTGTTAATGTTATTATTAAAAAAGGTACTATTGGTACTCAAACTGATAACGATGGTAATTTTAGAATAGCTAATCTTTCTCTTGGTAACTATACTGTGCAAGTATCTTATATAGGTTTTAAAACTAAGGAAATTCAAGTTTCCATAGCTGCAAACGATAGTACTAACCTAGGAACAATCATACTCTATGAAGGTAATGAAATTTTAGATGAAGTAATTTTAAACGCTACACGAAGAAATAAGTTTTCACGTAAAGAAACTGCCTATGTCGCAAAACTGCCATTAAAAGATCTTGAAAATACACAGGTTTATACTACCATACCTTCAGATTTACTTGTTGCTCAATTGGTTACAACCTTTGATGATGCACTCAAAAATGCAGTAGGAGTTGACAAATTATGGAGTGCTACTGGCCGTGGTGGTGATGGATCTGGCTATTATACTATTAGAGGCTTTAATGTACAGCCACAACTTGTAAATGGAATGCCTGGTTTAACTAATGGAACGATAAATGCTGCAAATATTGAACGTATTGAAGTTATTAAAGGTCCGTCGGCAACATTGTTTGGTAGTTCTGTTACCTCTTATGGTGGTCTTATCAATACAGTAACCAAAAAACCATACAAAGGGTTTGGGGGTGAAATAGCTCTTACTACTGGTTCTTACGGATTAACAATATTATCTGGGGACTTTAATACTGCTTTGGATACAAATAATGACATTTATTTTAGACTAAATACAGCGTATCATACCGAGGATAGCTTTCAAGATGCAGGTTTTAGAAAATCATTTTTCGTAGCTCCTTCCCTATCCTATCGTGTTACTAATAATTTATCCTTTTCGGTTTATGCCGAAATCACACAAGCCGAACAAACAAATCCTGTGTCCCTGTTTTTTAACAGAGCAGCACCTGCAGCATCTACAAATGTTGAAGAACTGGGTTACAATACTAAGTTATCATTTACATCTAATGATCTGACCTTAAAAAATCCTTCTTCAAATTACCGAATTGAAATGGATTATAAGCTTTCTGATGCTTGGAGATCTCAAACAATTGTTTCTAGAAGTAATACATCTTCTACGGGTTATTATTCTTATTTATACGAATATGGAATTCTCGCTCCTAACACTTTTACCAGATTTATAAATAAGGAAAATGGGAAAACACATACTACAGATGTACAACAAAATTTTATTGGAGACTTTAAACTATTTAATTTACGTAATCGAATTGTAGCAGGCTTGGATTATTATCATACTACCTCGGTGGATAACAGTACTGCATTTGCTTTTTATGGAAATATTCAACCAAACGGAGTTATTACTAATGATAATCCTATAACCCCCGAAGAAGAAGTAGTCCCTTTTCCTCTTACCGAAGCAGGTGTTTTAGCTTCCTTAAGCAACCAACCTATCAATAATTTTAAAACCAAAGCGAGTACATACAGTGCTTATATCTCTGATGTTATTTCTATTTTACCAACGCTTACTGCCATGGCAAGTGTGCGTTTTGATCACTTTGAAAATGAAGGGGATATTATTAGTAGTGAAGATAATTTTGAGCAAACCGCAGTATCTCCAAAATTTGGATTACTATATCAACCAATACTAGAGAAACTATCCATTTTTGCAAACTATCAAAATGGTTTTACTAATGTAGCACCTGATCTAGTTGGAGATCCATCAGCAGGACCTCAAACCTTAAAAACCTTTGAACCAGAACAGGCAAACCAACTTGAGTTTGGTATTAAAGCAAATCTTTTTGATAATCGATTTAAGGCTACCTTGAGTTATTACGACATTAAAGTTTCTAATAAAGTAATGATTGATCCCAATGCTCCATTCAACAGAATTCAAGATGGAGAAATCGAAAGTAAAGGTTTCGAAATCGAAATTAGTACTAATCCTATCAGTGGATTAAATATTAAAGGAGGTTTTAGTAATAATGAATCTGAAATTATAAAAACGGATAATCCAAGTCTTCAAAATACACGACCAGTAGAAGCCGGTGCAGAAACACTTTATAACATATGGGC
This sequence comes from Aquimarina rhodophyticola, assembly GCF_042434915.1. Taxonomy (GTDB): domain Bacteria; phylum Bacteroidota; class Bacteroidia; order Flavobacteriales; family Flavobacteriaceae; genus Aquimarina. The sequence continues at coordinate 1,223,756 of NZ_CP170198.1, read as the reverse complement.
TAATTATGAATTTCAAAATGGCAGGCTTGATGGTTTTGGAGTTGGTGTAGGTTTTAATGGAGCTAGTGAAAATACTATTATGGAATATGGTTCTGGGGATACATTTACGCTCCCTAGCTATACTATTATGAACAGTAGCGTATTTTATCAAGCTTCAAAATACCGTATTGGTCTTAAACTTAATAATGTATTAAATGAAAGCTATTTTAAAGGATGGACAACGTTGACTCCTCAACAACCTCGAACTTTATTAGCCAATTTTACCTATAAATTTTAAATCACACCTTAGTCACTATCGGTTCTTTAAAAAAGGATCGAGATAGTTTCTTTAAAATAAATACTATGCTATTAACCCTTTACTGTGTAGCTTTAAGTTGCTATTTGTTATATGCAAGCTCAGAACGTATTAAAGTTTTATCCTCAAACAGGTTGCACATTTGGCTTCAGCATCATTCTAAATTTTCAAAATTTATTGGTTTTACAGTACTTATAATTAGTGTAGTGGTAGCTGTGTTAACCATAGGGTTTGGTGCAGGTGTATTTTTTGTAACACTTTCATTAATGACAATTTGGAGCCTTTTTATAGTACTGACGCCATTACACATCTTTACTTTTAAACACGTATTGTTTCTCTTGTTATTACTTTTTATAATTAATTTATTTTAACCAACTATGCCTGCAAATCAAAAATATTTAACACAATCAAATGCCCAGCGTTTTGCTAAGTTAACAGCGGGTATTATCGGTGGTTACATAGTATCTTCTCTTGTGCATATCATTTTGGCATATATACTCCCCCAACCCATAGTAATTGCTACTTCAATGTATAGTATTTTTTTATTATGGATGTTATTATGTATTGTTCCATTTCTATTTAAGAATGGTTGGAGTGTTTTAATACTTTATATACTTCTCATATTTCTGGGTAGTATTTTGGTTTATTTATTAAAATTTTAATTTGTGTAGACGATGAGTAAGCGTACCTATAATGTATTTTTTCACACACATACCGTTAGTGGCATTGTAATTAGTGTTGCTTTATATATCATGTTTTTTGCAGGTGCCTTTGCGTTGGTTAAAGATGAGATTACAGCTTGGGAAAAAGGAACTACAACTACTACTCTTACTGCAGATGCTATTGATTATGAAAAGTTGGTAAAAACGATCAGCGATGATGGCTATGAACTTTATGGACGTGACATTCGGATCATTCCTCCAGATGCAAAAAAAGAAACTTATGTAATTTTAAGTGCATCACAAGATTCTGCAATCACTACACCAACGGATAAACCCACCTATTTTTTTGTTAATCAAGATAGCTATGCGATTACTCCTTACTATGGATTTTACAGTCTAGGTGAATTATTATATAGACTACATTTTTTTCATCAAATACCTACGGTCGGAATTTATATTGCTGGCTTTGTTGCGTTTTTCTTCTTATTTGCAATTATAACCGGTATCGTTATTCATTGGAAAAAAATAATTTCTAATTTTAATCTTTTCAGACCAACGTCAAAACTTAAAACCATATGGACAGATGCGCATACAGCACTTGGCGTACTCGGAATACCATTTCAGCTTGTTTTTGCTGTTACCAGTTGCTTTCTATGTTTATCAACCTTGGTATTACTTCCTGCTAATTTTATCTACGACAATGATCAGAAACAATTGTTAGAAGACCTACGGCCTATGAGTAAAACCTACCCTATAGAAACCAAGGCTGATACAGTGTTGAATATCAATGATTTTATGAAAAAAGCCACGACACTGTGGGATAATTTTGAAGTAAACCAAATATATATTCGTAACTATGGAGACGTCTCTATGAAATTGCAGGTGGATGGTCTACTGGGAGTTGATGAAAAGTTTGTTGGATATGGTCGGGTTGTATATGACTTGGCATCAAATTCAATTGAATCCATAAAAAATCCTTATGATAACGACTATGTTGAAGCTGTTGAGATTGCTATCAAACGATTACATTTTGGAGATTATGGGGGTATTTGGTTAAAAGCACTTTACTTTTTGATGGCTCTTATTACCTGCTTTGTTATTATCACTGGAGTACTTATTTGGTTAGAAGCCAGAAACAAAAAGAAAATTCCTATTGCTCAAAAACTATATAACCGAAAAGTTGGACATATATATATGGCAATTTGTCTAAGTATGTTTCCCATCACTGCATTGACATTTATAGTTTCCAAATTGATACCAAGTAGTTTGGTTGCCTCGCGTATGACGCTTTTATATATAGTTTTCTTTGTAGGATGGTTATTACTTACCCTATTTTTCAGATTCAAAAGAGATAATTATTATACAAACAGGTACTCGCTTCTATCAGGGGGGCTTATGGGGCTTATAATTCCCATCGTTAATGGTATGGTTTCTGGCAATTGGCTTTGGAGAACGATACTTGAAAAAAATTATGATGTTCTAATCATCGATGTATTATGGATCATACTATCGTTAATCGCATTATTTATTTATTCTAAATTGAAGCGCCCAGTACCCAAAGTTGATCATAACAATCTTAAGACGATTTATTACCAAGAATTAAAAGCCAAAAATTCTTCTACTCAAATTAACAACTATACAAAAAGGATTAAATTTATGAGAACAAAAATTTCAATATACTGGTTAATTATTAGTGTAGGCTTTATTCTACACCATATCTATGGACTCTTTGGGGTTTATTATAATGAAAGTTTAATGATTGAAGGTGCTACTGGTGATGTCCCTCTTGAACATCATTTGTATAGAATTTTATTTGAAGGTATTGCCATGGTATTTTGCCTTACTACATTAGAAATTTCTAAAAATTGGTTTAAGCAAACGTCTTTAATTTGGGCAATACTTTTGGGAGTATTTAATATATATCACTTTATCACAGCGATTATATATGAAACTTCGAATGTATCTGAGATATTAATTTTAGCATTAATGGCTACTACAAGTGGTTTATTAGTGCGTAGTATACAACAATGGACCAAAGAATTTGAATAGCAACATTGTAAACATTAAAAACCTTTTCCTATAAATTAAAAAACCTGATCAAAATAGGATCAGGTTTTTATATACTATTAAACGATTTTTTTATTCTACCGCTTTGATATCTGTTAATATAAGACGATGCTTATACTGCTTTACCTCTGCATCAGTAGGCGTGTCTGTACTAGTAACTTCGATTTGGTCTTTTTCATACGTAATTACAAAAGCTTTCCCAATGTTTTCTTTGGCGCTCAAATCATACTTCGAGATTGCTTGTTTGCTTACAAAAGTTATTTCCATAACCTTACCAGTCTCTTTATTTGTAAAATAATATGCTTTATCAGACTGTCCGTTATATGTTACGGTTACTTCTTCTATTTGATTATTTCCTAAAGTTGTAAAGCTAGCGGTTAAAATCAATGTTAGTACTACTAATATTTTATTCATGTCGTTGGTGTTTTAAGGATGTAAATTTAGTATTTTTTTTGAAATCAAATATTTTATACGATACTAAAGATTTTACACACACTAACAACCTTATTTACAGAGACTCTTAAACATTTTTTACAGTGTAGTCGGGATAGGATATATCAATTAATTCATATACAATACTTCCTTTTGTAAGAATTAAGGTAGCGGTATCGCCAATATGTTTATTTAGTAAGATTCTTGCCATTGGTGATGTAAAAGCAATCTTGCCCTGACTAATATCTGCTTCGTCTACACCTACGATCTGAAAATTTTCAACTTGATTTGTCTCATTATTTTTTAAAGTGACATGTGCTCCAAAACGTACCGAATCTTTGCTTAATTGCTTTTCTGGTCGTACAACCTTTGCTGTAGCAATTCGATTATTTAAAAGCTGTAATCTACCATCTAGTATTGTGAGCGTCAACCGCCTTTCTTTATCATTATCAATAGGTACTGTTGATTTTCTGGCTATAATATCTTGCTTTTCTTCATTGAGTAATTTTAACCCCAAAGGCGTTACGTAATTTACAAAACCTTCTGGTAAATGAGCTCTGGGTGGCACTATTGGTACTTCCTCTTGATCATCTTCTTTAACAAATGCTCTACTCATAGCTAAACTATTTTATTTACTACTTTGTTTTATAGGAATTAACCTTATAACTTCCAGAAATCATTACGAATACTAACTTCTGGAAGTCTTTTATATATTAAATAGATTATACAGGAACTTCATCGGTTACTGTCATACGCTCCCAATTTCTATGATTAGCGATCGCTTTTTTGAAAACCTTTGGATCTTCGTTAATCAAAACAGCGTTGTCATTTTTATAATTACTTACAAACGATGCATCAATTAGCTTTTCTCCTTCTTGGTCTGCAGCAATTGCTTTGCAATGTTTAAACGCCTCATTGATAAACTTGATATACTTTGAGTTTTGTAAGAGTTTATCAACAGATTTGCTACCTCCTGCAATATATACCGCATCAAACAATACACTTTCTGTGGTCATAATGGATGCGTCTACTTTGTGTTCCATATTTTGATCACAGTGGATGGTTCCTCCAGTTGGTGCAATAATTTTGGGTACAGCACCATGCGTATCCAACATATCCTTTACCTTTTTATATGCAGTCATATCAAAACCATCTGCTGCTAGGATCGCAATTTGTCGTGTTGCTATACTATCAAACTTGGTATTTGCTTGACTAAGCGCTGGCGAACTATCCAAATATATCTTTTTGGGTCCGGGTTGATGTTTCTCTACATCGGCATCTGCTCCAATTGCTTGATTTATTGGTTTATCGATTGTTTTGGGTATATCAATACCTAAACCATCAGCTACCTTTTTTGCCAGCTCTTCGTCGATTTGTTGGATTAACCAAAGCATTCGCTGCTGTATATGTTTATGTGTACATTTACCCAGTTCAAAAGTATATGCATTGGCAACATGCTCTTTTTCCCATGAGGCTAGACTTCTATAAAATAAGGCTGGCTGTGAAAAATGGTCACTAAAACTCTCACTGCGAGTTCGAATTTTTTTGGCATCTATTCGTTCCTCATACGAATCAAAACCTCCCTCTGCTATCGTTGATAAATACGGACAACCACCACTTAATGAGTTTGGAAAATACGCTGTCTGACCTTTCGGAATTGCCATCTGCATATGTCCATCTCTTTGATTGTTGTGAGTCTCAACGATCGGTCGGTTGATCGGTATTTGATCAAAATTGATGCTGCCTAGTCTTGATAGCTGTGTATCCCGGTATGAAAACAAGCGACCTTGTAACAATGGGTCATTTGTAAAATCAATGCCAGGAACAACATGGCCTGGTAAAAAAGCAACTTGCTCTGTTTCGGCAAAAAAGTTTTCTGGATTTTTATTAAGTACCATTTTACCCACAATTTTTACCGGTACCATCTCTTCGGGAATCAGTTTTGTTGGATCTAGTAAATCAAAATCAAATTTGTGTTCATCCTCTTGAGGAATGATTTGTAAACCTAGCTCCCACTCTGGATATTCGCCTGCTTCAATAGCATCCCAAAGGTCTCTACGATGAAAATCAGAATCTGCACCATTAATTTTAACAGCTTCATCCCAAGTAACCGAGTGCACGCCAAGTTTAGGCTTCCAATGAAATTTAACAAAATGGGACTTTCCTTCTTTATTAATAAGTCTAAAAGTGTGTATACCAAAGCCCTCCATCATTCGATAGCTTCTAGGTATAGCTCGATCACTCATTGCCCAGATATGATTGTGCAATGTTTCTGTGGTTAATGATACAAAATCGTAAAAGGTATCGTGGGCAGAGGCTGCTTGCGGAATTTCTTTATTAGGTTCTGGTTTTACCGAATGGATCAGATCTGGAAATTTCATAGCATCCTGTATAAAAAAGATGGGCATATTATTACCTACCAAATCCCATGTTCCCTCTTTTGTATAAAATTTTACAGCAAATCCTCGTACATCCCGAGCCAGATCTGGAGATCCTTTGGAACCTGCAACTGTAGAGAATCTTACAAAAACTGGGGTTTTTCTAGTCGTATCTGTAAAAATACCTGCTTTGGTATAGGTTTCGATACTCTCATATAGCTCAAAGTATCCATGTGCTGCACTCCCTCTTGCATGCACTATTCGTTCTGGAATTCTTTCATGATCAAAACTATGAATCTTTTCTCGTAGTAAGAAGTCCTCTAACAAGGTCGAACCCCGTTCTCCAGATTTTAGAGAATTGTTAGTATCATTTACTTTTAACCCTTGGTTTGTCGTTAAAGCTGTGTCTTTTACTTCTTTTTGATACGTTTTTAAATCTTCAATTTTTTGAGTTCCTTTTTTAGCTTTTTCTTCCATAATTTGAAATGTGTGATTGTTAATTTTTTGGTTATAAATTTTAATAAAATGTATCAATACTGATAACTTTTATTTGGAGCTAATGGAGCTTCTAAAGTAAACATTATAAACCCTTGAGCATTCCCAATGTTTTTATAAAAAAACGTACGTAAATGTTATAATATTCCTATTTTATCTTTGTATTATTTGGCGGAAGCAAAATTTATATGATGTACAAAAAAGGATAGGTCTTAGCTACTGAACGACCAGTGGTGGAATTAGGTATTTTTTATTGAATTCAAAAAAATTCTGAAGGATATGATAGCACAACCGATGCAACGTACTCTGAAACGGCACAAAACCATCAGCAACCAATGCAACACACTCTGAAACAGAACGAAACCATCCGCAACCGATGCAACACACTCTGAAACAGAACGAAATCGTCCGCAACCGATGTAACGCTCTCTGAAATAGAACGAAACCGTCCGCAACCGATGTAACGCCCTCTGATACAGAACGAAATCGTCCGCAACCAATGCAACACCCTCTGAAACAGAACGAAACCGTCCGCAACCGATGCAACGCCCTCTGAAACAGAACGAAACCATCCGCAACCGATGCAACGCCCTCTGAAACAGAACGAAATCGTCCGCAACTGATGCAACACCCTCTGAAATAGAACGAAATCGTCCGCAACCGATGCAACGCCCTCTGAAACAGTATAAAACAGTTATAATTGATAGTTGAAAAATTGCATTGAATATTTATCAAAAATTCGCTATTCGTTTCAAAGTAAGAATGATAAATAGTGATTGTACCAATATCTAGAGGTATGTAAACATAGATATTATAAAGAGGAAAATAGATACTTGTTAGATAGTCAAAAAATAAACTGCCCTTAAAGGGCAGTTTATTTTTATAATGTTTTTTATGCAACGGTTTAAAATTTAATTTTCATGATTTTAGATATTTATTTTAATCTCTAATTGTTTATTTAGTATTCCTTTCCCACCAGCCATTAAATCCTTTATTTTTTCGTTATCAATTCGTAATTTAAGTATAATTAAACTTGGAGAAGGTTCTTTCATATATTTTCCTTGTTGAATGTTAAAACTTTTTTTCTTGATTTTTAAAATATCAAATAAATAACACGCAAGTGGTCCAGCCGCCATGCCTGTTCCCGATTCCTCTAAAATTCCATAACGAGGACCAAACATTCTTGTAGTAGCGTCGTATTCTGTATCGGTAGAAAACACATAGTAACCAATTAAATCGAATTCATCACTGATTTCTTTTATCAAGTCAAAATCTGGAATGATTTTTTTTAAAATCTCTTTGCTTTTAACAGGAACGATTACGAAGGAATTTCCAGTGTTTACTAATTGAATTGGAGCATTTGGAATCAAGTCGGTTCTCTTTAATCTCAATGATTGTAGAATTACACTTTCTTTGTGACTTACATCAATATACTTTGGAGCTAATTGTTCCATAAATGCTATATCTCCAATCATCTCTATTCTCCGTTTCCCATCTATTGTTTCTTTAGTAGAATTATCATTTTTTAACGCGCCTATTTGTTTTAAGAACGAAAATGTAGCTACTGTGGCGTGACCACAATGTGCGATTTGTTTTGTAGGTGTAAAGAAATCTAGTTTAAAATCCTCGGTTTCTGATTTGGATACAAAAGCAGTTTCTGATAAACCTACTTTTTTTGAGATTTCTAACTTCTCTGAATTAGAAAACTTGTCTGCATTTAATACAACACCTGCTGGATTACCCCCTTTTCCATCAACTGCAAAAGCATTTAAGATTTGCACTGTAACTAATTTTGAATTGTCCATTTCTTATATTTTTATATGTTATGTCTAATAGACGGTATTAGCTATAAAAAGACGTAATTATTTTGCATCATTTTCAAAATCTAGAAGTTTCCCTGTATTATCGGATTCAACATTTGGACAGTCCAGAATGTTTCCTTTTAAAATTTCTCTAGCTTTTTGCACTCTAGACTTGGTTCCAGAGTAGGATATATTTAGGTGATAAGCTAATTCTTTTTGTGTATAATCCTTGAAGGAGGTTAAAATTATTGCTTCTTTATGTTGGGAAGAAAGGTTTTCTAATTTTTTATTAATACAATTAGTCAAATCGGTGTACTCAAAATTATGATCTTCTGTTTCTGGAATATCTATATCAGTTATTGATATATTTTTGTCACTTACTTGTCTAAAATAATCCACAATGGTATTTCTTGTAATTTGGTACACCCAAGATGTCAGTTTTGAAGTATGCTTTAGCTGATGAATTTTAGTTTGGATTTTGAGAAAAACCTCTTGAAGGATGTCTTTTGATATTTGTTCATCTTTTATTTTTCCTAAAATAAACATATAAAGTTCTTCATTTAGGTCAATCCATATAGAATTTATTTCAATTTTCACAATTTCAATTTTTTAGCATTCACAGTAGCATACACTTCATAGCGCTACTCCTATTTGTATCTATTAAAGATATAACTTTTCTAAAACTATCAGTACCCCACTGCATCAAACCTTACGTGAACTTTTCGCTTATTCGGCTTACCGATAGCGTTCTTTATTGCGCTTTTGAGCGTGTCTTTAAGCGAGCATACTTTTCTATGTCCAGTAGTTTATAACGTATAATCATACAGATACTGGTGACCACCATATCAAACAATGGATCACATATAGGATGCCGAGCAAGTTATTTCAATAGCTAATCATTAACAATTATGACATACTTAAAAAATAAATATTAATTTTAAGGAACTAGGCTAGTGCTTTTCATAGGATACTTTGTTGCCAGTAGTGTTTTTCGCAAGAGTGTCTTTCTTTTCCGTTTTTAACTGCTCTTTTAAAATCAGATTCTGTTCTTTTAATGTCTCAATATACTCTTTAAATTGTTTTATTTCAATTGGGTTTTCTATTTTAATTTCTTCTGTTTTAGAACTAATAAATAATAATGAGGCACATAAAAACACTACTAATATTGATGTGAATATATTTCCAAACCTAAATGAATTATAAGCTGTTATGAGATTTGTAGCTTTTACATTGGTAATGAAAATGTTATTGTTTATTGTAAAAAGAGAGTCTTTTATCTCCATTTTTAGAAATTTTTTGACACTTACATCTTGTTTAATTAAAACTGATTTTGGTGAATTCTTACCGTAAATGAAGTTTTTAACATTAAAATTTTTCAGCGCATTATTTATTGTAAGAATGTAGAATAAATAGGCAAGAGCCAAAACAACTATAAATAGAATTTTAAGGTAAAGGTTGAAATCTAAAACCTTGTCAATGATGAACGGAATAAACAAGCTTAATAAAGAGAATATTAGTCCAGTTTGAGCGATTAATTGTGAAGTTTTATTTTCAATTACATTTAATCTGTTGTTTTCTTCATTTTCAATCTCTTTTAAATATGCCTTATGTAATTCTAATTTTCTTTCTTTTGAATTAGTATAATCGTTTATGTCGTAATTATATGGTTTTTGGAACTCCAATTTTTTGAAAAGTCCAAATGACTGAAAGAGTAATTTAAGTTTTGTCATTTTCTAAAAATTTGATTATTTCATCGGACATTTCTTGTCCAGTCTGCATTTCAATCCAAGCCCATTGTCCGTTTGGATTTATTTCTAAAAACACATATTCATCTTTTGGTGTTTTGATTAAGTCAATTGCACCAAATTTAAGATTTAACTCTTGTAAAAGTGTGACGCATTTGTCTGCAATATCTTTCGGGATTTCAACGATATTAAAATCAAGTTTTTCTTTTCTCCAATCATTCTTTGTGTTTTCATTCGATTGTGAATAAACAGAAGATGCAAAAACTTTTTTGTCAATTACTGTTACACGAATTTCGTATTCTTTCTTAATGTTTTCTTGAAAAATACTAGGATTGATATCAAAACCATCAATTGAATCTATTAGTTTTTGACTAACTGAATTAGTAAAAATAAAAGCAACATCATTATTGTAATTAATCCTTGTATGAGCTAATGGTTTAATAATAATGTCTTTGTTGTTTTTATTGTAAAACTCTTTGATTTTTTCTTTTTCGTTGGTTATGATTGTTTGAGGAATATTAAAACCAATTTTCTTTGCAACTTTTAGTTGAAGAGCTTTATTTTCAGCGTTGTAAACAAATTTAGGCTCACTTAACCAATTTGCATCTATGGTTGCAAAAATATTCTTAAGAAGCGAATCATATTCGGTAAGAATGTAATGTTTCTCTTCTTGTTTTAAGTCGTTTATTTCTGGGAATTTAGTTCGTCTGAACCAAACAGACTTGAACTTATTTATGCCATCAAATGAGAAAGAAAAATCATTATTAAAATTAAAACAATAATTTTTGTTTATTAAATCTTCGCAATTAAGTCTTTTGTATTGGATTCCTTTTTTGTTTAATTTATTAACTACAAAATCGACTGTATAGTCTTGTTTATGTGTAATAATTAGAATCATTTGATATCTTCATCAGAATCCACAGCTTCAGAAGATTCCGTAAGTGTCGATGTTCCCATAAGCTGAATTAAACTATGAATATTTGCATCGCTATCTGTAGCTTACATTTCAGTATATGTTCGAGTAGCAGTATCCATTCGAAAATCAGCATCAGAGTCCGATGCTTCTCCACCAGTTTTTGTAAATGTTTCTGTTTCCATATTCAGAGAATCAATTGCAGGTAATTTTGTGGTTTTATCTACACTTAAATTCAATACATTATCATATTCGATAACGGAATAGTTAAAATCACTTTCCGATGGTTTCTCTAAAAATTCGAATGTTATTGGTTTCATAGGTTTCTGTTTTTTCGCATTACTGGCAACAATATTATATAGATATCTATGGTAACGATATTTCTCTTTTACAAATACTACCCTTGGGATACTAAGTGGGGTTGGTAGTGGGTTTTATTAGTACTAAACTACATAATTTATTATATATAAACTACTTAATGATCCAACAGATTCTAAAACCTTTAAGACACGGGCGGCAACATTTCCCACCATCGGGAAACCTTCCTGACAAGTGCGGCATCATTTCCCATCTCCGGGAAAGCTTCCTGACAAGTGCGGCAACATTTCCCACCTCCGGGAAAGCTTCCTGACAAGTGCGGCAACATTTCCCACCTCCGGGAAAGCTTCCTGACAAGTGCGGCAACGTTTCCCATCTCCGGGAAAGCTTCCTGACAAGTGCGGCAACATTTCCCACCTCCGGGAAAGCTTCCTGACAAGTGCGGCAACGTTTCCCACCTCCGGGAAAGCTTCCTGACAAGTGCGGTAACTTTCCAAGCAGTGGTAGCAAGGGTTAAACAAAATTGATACGCAAAAAAAATCTAGTGGTAATAGTAAGCATAGTGGGTTTCAAGGTGAAATGAAAGCGAGTTAATGACGATTATAAACAAACAATGCTAGTAAAGTTTTGTTACTTTACTAGCATTGTGCTTACGATACAAACGTACTAGCGCTAATATCTATGCTTTTACTAGTTTGCGCAGTGCCGACCACTGTTTAAGCATGTTTCTAGCCTCGGTTGCGGGATATCCAAGTACGGTTGCTCCTGCTGCCACGTCACCCATCACACCAGATCCAGCACCTACCGTAGCTCCAGAATGGATGGTTGTATGATCCTTAATAGAGGCACTACCCCCAATGATCACCCCATCACCTAATGTTACCGAACCTGCTAGTCCACTGTGTCCAGCCATGATACAAGAACGTCCCAAAATACAGTTGTGTGCAATCTGTACTAAATTATCTATTTTACAACCATCTCCAATAATGGTTGAACTAAATTTTGCTCGGTCTACACAGGAGTTAGCTCCAATCTCTACACCATTTCCTATCACCACATTACCTATATGCTCAATCTTAACGAGTCCACGACCATCGTCACTAGGCCGATATCCAAATCCATCGGCTCCAATACTTACATTGGTATGAAAGATGCAGTGACTTCCTATTATAGAACGCTCACGAATTACAGTGCTTGACCATACGACCGTATGATCCCCTATCTTGGTAGCATCAAAAACCGAAACATTAGGATATAATGTCACTCCATCACCCAAAACTACATTTTTGCCTACATAGCATCCTGCACCAATTTTACATCCTTTTCCCATTACTACCGAAGCATCAATAGTTGCCGTAGGGTGAATATCGATAGCAAATGATGGTGTAGCTGGCTTAAAGGTTTCCAAAAGTTTCGCCATTGCTAGATCTGCATTTTTTACCAAAATTAAAGCGCGATCGTTACCAGGTTCCACCTTGATCGATTCATTTACAATTGCAGCACATGCTTTAGAATCTGGCCATAATTTGCCGTACTTACTGGATCCTATAAAGGTTAATTGGTTGTTGTCGGCATTTTTTAATTGTTCTAAACCTGTAATTTTTTGAGCGGTTGATCCGATTAACTTTCCGCCAACAATGGCGTGGATTTCTTCAATAGTAAATACTTTCATCTTTTTAGGACACTATTAGTTAATATATACTTGTATGTAAAAAACTATCAATCAAAGCATAACTGTAATAATAATCTAAACTTGGTTATACTATAATTAATACTTTTTTGATCACAGCTTATAAAATAAGGTTGCGATTGATTGCAGTATAGTACAATTATCTTAATAAAACAAATGAAGAATTGTTTCTCACAACCCTCTTATCATAAAGAAAATTAAATGGCGGTAATGCGCACTTTTTTCTTTTTAAGACGGGTATTGTTTAATTGAGTGATCAGTTGATCGGCCATGGTTATGGGTACAGCCACAAATGTACAATCTTGTTTTAACTCAATTACTCCTAATTGATCCTTGGTTAACTTACCTTGTTTAAAAAATAAGCCAGCGATATCGCCCTTTGATATTTTATCTTTTCGACCCCCAGAAATAAAAAGTGTTTGCCAGTATTGTGATTTTCGGGTTTGCTGTTTACGTATATCGGCCTCCTCGGCGTCTGGTATAAAATCCCGCAGTGTTTCTTCTTCCCATTTTAAAATATATGCTGTCCCTTTTGCATTTATTCTTGCAGTTCTCCCATTACGATGTGTAAACTCTTCTTTAGAATAAGGCAATTGATAATGAATTATAAATTTAAGTTCTGGAATATCGATACCACGTGCCGCCAAATCGGTCGCTAGTAAAATTTGATGCGTTCCGTTTCTAAATTTTATTAATGCACGTTCTCTGTCCTTTTGTTCCATATCTCCATGAAACGTACCATGGCTAATTTTATGTCGCTTTAAAAAAGCACTTACATCCTGAATACTATCCTTAAAATTACAGAAAATTATTCCTGGCTGACTACCTGTATGCTGCAAAATTGCTAATAAACTATCTAGTTTGTCCTTGCTTGGTGAACTTACGGTTTTAAACGTAAGTTTTGACACTCCTACTTTTAGATAATCGACCGTTATGGGCGTATCCAAATTTACAAAAGAAGGAATCGAGACTCCCTGCGTTGCCGAGGTTAAAATACGCTTAGAAATATTGGGTAGCTCGTGTATGATATTTTTCATTTCAACCTCAAAACCAACCTCCAAAGATTTGTCAAACTCATCCAAAATCAATGTTTGTATGTGCGCTGTAGCAAAACGCTCTTGTCTTAAATGATCGGCAACTCTACCTGGTGTACCAACTAATATGGCTGGCGCGTGCTTTAATTCGATTTTATCTTTTGAGGCTGATCGTCCTCCATACACAGCATTTACTTTGTAACCAGACCCCATTTCTCTCACTACCTGTTCTATTTGTATCGCTAGTTCTCGAGAAGGTACCAAAATAAGTACCTGTATTGCATCACAACCGGGATCTAATAACTCTATGGTAGGTAATAAAAAAGCTAAAGTTTTACCAGTTCCCGTGGGAGAAAGTAGTATCACATTGTTATTTTTTTTGATAACCGCAATAGCCTCTTCTTGCATTGGATTTAACTGCTGAATATTTAACTTTTGAAGTATATCTGCTTGAGATCGTTTGGTACTAGACATATTCTTTTTAATTGACTACGATTTACGCTTATTTTTGACAGGTAATTTTTCTAATTTAGGTAGAATCTCTGAATGTTGATCTAAATAATTCGCTAAAATTTTATCAACTAACTCTTCTTTGGTAAGATGATGAAAAACTGTGTGGATTTTTTCTTTGAACGTAGCAGAAACTTCACGATTAGGTTTTGTTTTGAATATCTTTTTCGCCCAAAGCAAGGTGTTATTCTCTGCCAGCTCTTCGGGTTTTGCTTTTTTATATGCTTGAAAAGAGATACCTAACTCATTCTCAAAATCTTGAATCGCCTCTACTTCTTCCTCTTGGATTACAGTCAAAGACAAACCTTTGGCACCTGCTCTTGCAGTACGACCACTTCGGTGTACATAAACCTCATAAACATCTGGCAAGTGATAGTTTACGACATATCCTATCTCTTTGACATCGATACCTCTAGCTGCCAAATCGGTAGCCACCAAAATTTGGATATGACCTTGTCTAAACTGATCCATAATACGATCACGAATAGGTTGTGATAAACTACCGTGTAGTGCACCTGACGAAAATTTATTAATCGCTAGATTTTTGGCTAGTTTATTAACTGCCGCTTTAGTTTTACAAAAAATTATACCTCTTTTGCCTCCTTGACTTGTTAAAAAGTGCATTAAAACATTAAGCTTTTCTATAGGTTCGACAACAACATATTGGTGCGTTATCCCTTGGTGACCTTTGGTCTCCATCTCAGATGCGACCTGTATAACATGCTTAGTCATATAATTTTGAATAAGCTGCTTGATCGCTCCTGGCATGGTTGCAGTAAATAATAAGGTTCTTCTTTTCTTAGGAAGCTCTTTAACTATTTCGTCTAAACTCTCTTTTAACGAGGTTACCATCTCATCGGCTTCATCTAATATCAAGTATGAAGCATCTTTAAGAACGATCGCTTTCCTATTAATTAAATCTACCAAACGTCCAGGCGTTGCAACCACAATGTGGGTAGGTTGCTTTAAACGTTCTATTTGAGGTTTTATCGGCGTACCCCCACAAATAGAAACGATTGATACCATGGGCATATGTTTGCCAAAGGTTTCTATATTAGAATAAATTTGTTGTCCCAATTCGCGTGTAGGTACAATAATAATAGCTTGTATCGTAGCTACATTGGGATCTATCAATTGTAAAATAGGTAAACCAAAGGCCAAGGTCTTACCAGTTCCTGTTTTGGCTAGTCCAACAAAATCTTCTGTTTTATTAAGTATAACAGGAATTGATTGTTTTTGAATGTCTGTCGGAATGGTAATTTGTTGATCACTTAACCCTTTCTGAAGCGACGAATTAATACCTAAGGCTGAAAATTGTTTTGTCATGACTGGAATTTAAACAAGTATATGTACTGTAGTGGATTGTTAGCGTAACGGATTGGCGTTACCGACTTATTTTAAGCTTCCTGAAGCGTCTTTTTTGACTTTCGGTACAAGTAAGAATTAAAAATATTTCGTTTAGCAAAACGGTTTAACTTATCAGAATTCACCATTTTGATATATAATGCTTTAGTAACACCAAAATATTCATAGGTGGTTCCATCAAGAAAAGTTATTTCCAAAACCATTCCTTTATGCTGGTAATCAGCAATACCAGCAACAGTGGTAGTTATCTTATAAGCTTCAAGATTCGCAGCTATAGTTTCTGGCGCAATACTAACCAAAAAATGATACCCATCAATAATTTGACGACTTTTCACCTCGGCAGCTTCTTTTTGAGGATCTCCGTCCAAAAATTTATCTGGATGCCATTCTTTAACCAGTGCTCGGTACGACTTTTTTAGTTCTTTTAAATCAATTTCATTCTCAACCGTAAATAATTTTTTGTACTCTTTTATTCGCTTCATAATCAGGTATTTTTAATGCAGGCGCGAAACTACACTTTTTTTATGGTAACCTACTTGTTTTTAGCAATGAAAGGTGAAATAATTTGAAATCATTTTAAAAAGAAGCTTCAACTAATAGTATTTTGAAATCAATACTGAATTAAGGATGCATCTAGGCTTTTGTAAAATTAAATCTAATTTTACAAAACGAGAGTTGCTATTATCATATTTTTTTATACTTTCGCGCCTTAATTATCAAGAATCTCAAAAGGAGATAGCAACCTGCAATAACGAGCAAGGTGCTACTATCGATAAGCCAATTTGATTGGAAAAAATGTTAATAGCATCTTCTCTCTTTGTGTTTTTCCTTCTTTTATTTTCTTTAAAACTAATTTAATGATACAACCTGTTCACAACGTTGGTAGTTTTAAAGCATTGCTACCCTTATTTATTTTTGTTTTCACTTTTTTGGGCGTAGGCATCTATCAAAATGATTTTTATGCATTGCCCTCGCCTATTGCAGTATTTATAGGATTACTAGCTGCATTTTTACTTTTTAAACAACAAACTTCGCTTAAAATAGCTACATTTTTGAAAGGATGTGGGGATGATAAAATTATGACAATGTGCATTATATATTTGCTTGCTGGCGCTTTTGCAACGGTTACCAAGGCCACGGGTAGTGTAGATGACA
This sequence comes from Aquimarina rhodophyticola, assembly GCF_042434915.1. Classification (GTDB taxonomy): domain Bacteria; phylum Bacteroidota; class Bacteroidia; order Flavobacteriales; family Flavobacteriaceae; genus Aquimarina. The sequence continues at coordinate 1,206,895 of NZ_CP170198.1, read as the reverse complement.
TTGTTAATTTAGGTCTTACCTATATTGCTATTGAATATATTTACTTGGGTATATTTATAATTGCATCCTTTCTTTCTATTTCTACCGGTACCTCTGTTGGTGCTATTGTTGCTCTGGCTCCAATTGTTGTAAGTATAGCAGACAAAAGTGGGGTTTCTTTATCCATTTTGTGTGGTTCTTTACTAGGCGGAGCTATGTTTGGAGATAATTTATCTATAATTTCGGATACGACTATTGCTGCTACTCAATCTCTTGGGTGTAAAATGAGTGATAAATTTAAACAAAATATTAAAATAGCATTACCTGCTGCTATCATAACTGTAGCGATACTATTTTTTCAAGGGTTATCCATAACCAATACGACCGTGATTGCTGGTGAATCCTATTCCATGTTAAAAATAACTCCTTATTTATTAGTTATAATACTTTCAATAATAGGTGTTAATGTATTTATTGTGTTATTTTTTGGTATACTTTTTACAGGAGTGATAGGCTTACTACATCAAGATTTTAGTATTCTTGAATTTACTAAGATTAGTTACCAAGGATTCACTAGTATGACCGAAATATTTTTGTTATCTATGTTAACAGGTGGACTTGCAGCATTGGTAACGTTAAATGGAGGAATTAATTATATACTTAGAAAGGTAGCAAACTTTATAACTACTAAGAGATCTGCCCAATTTGGAATTGCGGCACTGGTCGGAACCGTAAATGCAGCCATAGCCAATAATACCGTATCAATTATCATCACAGGACCTATTGCCAAAACAATTAATGATGAGTTTAAATTGGATCCTAGACAAAGTGCATCAATACTAGATATTTTTGCTTGTATTATTCAGGGTATTTTGCCCTATGGAGCACAAGTGCTAATGATTTTAAGTTTTGCTGATGGAGCCATCCATTATGTTGATCTGTTACTAAATACTTGGTACCTCCTACTATTATTTGTTTTGACTATTAGTTGGATTTATTTTGTAAAAACCTCAAGGAGATAAGATTAAAAAAATAAACATTCGACTGCTTAGCAATCGAATGTTTATTATGAAATTTTTTAACGCTTTGAATTACAGCCTATGAGTTTATTGACATTATTGCTTTTGTGTTAGTAAACTCTTTGATTCCGAAACCTCCATGCTCGCGACCAAATCCAGAATCTTTAACACCGCCAAAAGGCATATTTGGCTGTGCCAAGCCGAAAGAATTGATAAAAACCATGCCCGTATCAAAATGATTTTTAGCTAAATCGATTGCTTTTTTTTCATCTTTAGAAAATATGCCACCACCAAGACCAAAACGGCTATCGTTTGCAATTCTCATAGCATCTTCGTTATCTTTGGCGTGTATTAAGGAGGCTACTGGTCCAAATAATTCGTCGTCATATGCCGGCTGCCCTGGTTTAACATTGCCCAATACAGTAGCAGGATAATAGTATCCTTTACCACTTTGCAATTGGCCTCCTGTTAGTATTTCGGCACCCTTATCAACACTTTCTTGTACTTGATCATGTAGTTTTTCAAGTAAATCCTTTCTCGCCATAGGTCCTAAGTCTGAATCCTCAAGAGTAGGATCGCCCGCTTTTACAGCTTTCATCTTTTCGACAAATGATGTTTTAAAAGCATCATACACTTTATCCACTACGATAAATCGCTTTGCCGCTACGCAAGTTTCACCATTGTTATAAATTCGACCCTTAACACAAGTCTTTACTGCATGTTCTATATCAGCATCGTCTAGTACGATGTAAGCGTCATTACTTCCTAACTCTAAAACTGTTTTCTTAAGAGCCTTACCAGCTTTTTCTCCTATGATCTCACCAGCCCCCGCACTACCAGTTAAGGTTACTCCGCGCACTAATTTGTGCTCAATTACCTTATTCGATTGATCGTGATCAATAATTAAAACGGTAAATAAATTTTTTGGAAGCCCTGCCTCCTCGTAAATCTTTTGAAGCAGTAACGCTGATCCTGTTACGTTAGCAGCATGTTTCAAAATTACACCATTGCCAGCCATTAAATTAGCGATCGTATAGCGAACTGCTTGATATGCGGGAAAATTCCAAGGTTGAATTCCGTAAATAACACCTATTGGAGAATGTGTTATGATACCTTTTCCACCATTTGGCAATGTTCTTGTTTCATCTTGAAGTTCTTTTGCTCCTTGCGTAGCAGTATAATCACATATTGAAGAACATAGATCTATTTCTTGCCCACCTTGCTTTACTAACTTACCCATTTCCTCGGTCATAAGTTGTGCAAATTGAGAACGATACTTTTGTAGTACCTCTCCTATTCTTTTAATAATAACTCCTCTATCCTCTAGTGATACATGTCGCCATTTCAAAAATGCTTCGTGACATTTATGAATGGCATTGTTCATATCATCATCTGACATATATGAATAGTGTTTAATTTCTTGTTCATTGGCAGGATTGATAGTTTCAAATCCTTTAGTTAATGTTTCTGTTTCCATACTCTTTTTCATTTTTGATCCTTAGATATAAGGACATTAGTGCAATTTATTTTCGTATTATATACAGTACCTTAGAACAGTACTTAATAATAAACACTCTAAATTAATAATTAGTTATTCATTAAAAGAGTTATTAAGAAAGCTTATCCTTTCTTTAACTATGCATTATAAATTGTTCAATCTACCGGCCTATATATGTGAAAATTCACATGATATTTTACGAATCATTAGCATTCAAACCAACAAAAAACACCTTTTAAAAAAAAGATGTTTAAGTACATAATATTATCCTTAGTAAGTTAATTTAATATATAAAGTATATCTTAATATACTTTATATATTTATTGATTTCATATCGATTACAAATCGATACTTTACGTCTGAATTCTTAACACGATCATACGCTTCATTGATTGTATCTATAGTAATAATTTCTACATCACTGGTAATTGAGTGTTCGCCGCAAAAATCAAGCATTTCTTGTGTTTCTTTTATACCGCCTATAAGAGATCCAGCAACTCTTTTACGTCCCATAACCAAATTACCACTATGCATTGGCTCCAAAGGTTCGATTGCTCCTACCATGACCATAGTTGCATCTCGTTTGAGTAGCTGTAAATACGGATTTATATCATGTTTTACTGGTACCGTATTTAATAAAAAGTCAAAAGAGTTAGTATGTTTATTCATTTCATCCTCATTTTTTGAAATAAGAACTTCATTTGCACCCAATCTTTTGGCATCTTTTTCTTTTCCTGGTGATGTTGTTATCATCACAACTTTTGCACCCATAGCGTGTGCAAATTTAATCCCCATATGACCTAAGCCTCCTAGTCCTATAACCCCCACTTTATCACCCTTCTTTACGTTCCAATGATTGAGAGGAGAAAAAGTTGTAATCCCAGCACATAGAAGTGGAGCTACTGCTTTTTCATCTAAATTTTCAGGAATGCGTAATACAAAATGTTGATCTACTACAATCATCTCAGAATAACCACCAAAAGTATGACCCCCTAGATGTTTATCTTTGCCATTATAGGTGCCAATCATACCTTTTTCACAAAATTGCTCTAGATCTTCATTACAAGCGCTACAATCTTGACATGAGTCTACCATACACCCTACTCCTACCAAATCATCGACTTTAAAATTTTTGACATCAGAACCTACCTCTACAACTCTTCCTATAATTTCATGACCAGGAACTACAGGATACTTTGCGTTACCCCAATCATTCTGTACAGTATGTATATCACTATGACAAACACCACAATACGTGATTTTTATTTTTACATCATTATTTTTAGTATCTCTTCGCTCAATAGTCATTGATTTGAGATCACTATCCTTGGATTCTGCTCCATACGCCTTAATTGTACTCATAATTATTTTTTTATTCAAAATAGCCGAATTCTGCCGTGAATAAAGAAGAAATTCACACTTTAGTTTAAGTTTAACACACTTACTAACGTACGTTAAGAATATAAGAATAAAGCAACAACTGGATAGCAATGCTCTAAAGAATATGGAGTAAAAAAAATCATCATAGACAATATATATTTATATCAACTATGATGATTTTAATTTTTTATTTTAAATCTTAGAATAGGTTTAAATGCAGCATTGATTGTTTTGCACGGTTCCATAGCATACTCCCCCATTATTATCTGGAACAGCACAAGCATTACTAGAGCTATCGGCAAAATAAAGACTATAGCAATCAGATACACAGTTATTAAATTGTCTACCCCCTCCTATTAACATGGCTTGACTGGTTTTGTCTATTTTTTTTAATCCTTTAATACGTTTTAGAGAATTTTTCATAATATTTTGGTTTTAAGAATTTTACATAACTAAAGTACAAAAAAAATATTAAAAAAAATGTTTCAACATTTCTTTTCTACTAAGGATTTTAGCTAATGACTACATATTGAAATCAAAGTGCATAATGTTACTCCATAAAATGTATAGTAAATAATAGTAAAAAATAAAAAAGCGAAAGTTTATCGAAAACTTTCGCTTTAACTATTAAATGTATATACTTTATTTTTCTGCCAAAAGTACAAACTCGTTATTTGCTAACGGTGTAACACTATAGCTATCGACATTATCTAAATGTTTCAGATAATTCTCTGCTTCCAAAAAAGCTTTTTCCATAGCACTTAGCTTAGTCTTTCCTTTCACCGAAATACTTTTCACAAGTTTATCCCCATTGGTATAAGTTATTGTAATCTTCCAACGCTTTATAGTGTGAAAGTTTTTTGATCTCTTGTTACTAGTTTTAGTTTCTCTTTCCCCGGTTTTTTTATCATTCTCATTGTTAGTGAGGCTAAAAGAATTAGCAAAATTATTTGCCGAAAAAATAATAACAAAGGTTATCGATAGTAGGAATTTCATTGCTCAAGGATTTATGATTTGTTCAAAACGAATATACAAGTAAATTTTTATTATTCAAATATTTTTTTAATAAAAATTTATTTGAATGTTTTGTTTTATTATGTAGTTTTGTCTTATGGTTAATAAAAAATTAAAGAGGCTTTTAAAAAAAAGTAAAGGCACTAAAACGGTATATGGCATATCCAAAACTTTGGGAGTTAGTCCACAAGCGGGTGATTATGTGGTTAAACAGAAGGATTTAGCCAAAGATTTTGCACGTATTAAAAAGATTGCTGATTATATGGGGGTCGACATTCGCGACATCATCGATTAAATATTTTCTTAATAATCGTTAATCTTTAGTTTAGATCTCGTTAACGCCTGCCAAGGGTTCATAAAAGAAAATTATCTTTAATAAAAACGATAATTTTTATGAAAAAAGACACAAAAACAACGAAAAACCTACCTTACAATCCTGAAATCACCAAACATGATATGGATATTTTGGAACAAAAGGATGCAGGAATCCGTAAAGATGGAGGCGATGACATAAATTTACTGCACCGTAAGGATGCTGTCGATTTTACTGGAGAAGATTTAGATATCCCAGGAAGGAACGAGGCAAAAAAAGGGAATGGTCCTTTGGGACTCAATGATGAAGAAAATAAATTACACAGTCAAGGCGCAGATCGCAAAACAAATTTAGAAAGAAACGAATCGTAAACTTAAAATATATAGACTAATTAAAAAGGAAGGTTAACTCATTTTCCTTTTTTACTATTAGAGTACTCAATTAGTATGTTTTAAAAACATTTGTTAATCATCCATTTTAACGGTTAAATATAATTTACTTACCTTACCTCTTTATTGTTACTATTGTTATATGACATACAAGATTGTGTTAGGGTGTTTAATGTTATTTTTAGGTTCTTCTTCAATACAACCAGAATCTTATTTAGGTGATTGGAAAATTGAAGGTGGCTCTATTATCCACATTTACCAAAAGGGAGAAGTGTTTCATGGTAAAATTGTTAAACGGGCAGAACATCCGATCTCAAATCATAACGGTCTCGATAATAAGAATCCAGATAGCAATTTAAGAAATAGAGAACTCGTGGGAATTGACATCTTAGAAAATTTAAAATTTAACGATGGCGTTCTTTCTGATGGTACTATTTATAACGCAGATAGCGGCTACAGTTATACGGTTAAATTATGGATCGATCAAGATAACATGAATCTATGCTATATTAGAGCGTACAAAGGTTTTTTATTTAAGACTTTTGAAGCATCACGTGTAACTACTACTCAATTATATTCAACAAAATAATACAACCTTAGCATATCTCTACATTAACTACCCTATGAAATTTAAATTATTTTTAAGAGGTTTTGGCCTTCTTGCGGTTATTTTGACCATTTTTCCATTTATTGCTGTTGACTTTTGGTGGGTTCGCTCCTTTGACTTTCCACATATACAATTAACTTTTTTGACACTACTTGCTACGCTTTCCTATCTATTAATTTTTAATACCAAAAAAATTACAGATTATATTTTTATGAGTATCTTATGTATCTGTTTCATTTTTCAAGCCTCTAAAATATACCCCTATACTAACTTTGCTCCTTTTGAGGTATTAACTACTACAAATGACGCCAAACTACTAAGTATTTATGCAGCTAATGTGCTTCAAGACAACAAGGAAACAACAAAGGTAATAGATAATATCGAGCAATTCAACGCCGATCTGGTACTATTGACTGAAACCAATAGTACATGGAAAAAACAACTTAGCACGAAACTTACAATTACATATCCCTATAAAATCGAAATACCTTTGGAAAACACTTATGGTATGATTATGTACTCAAAATTTGAGTTAGTCGAATCTACAATACAATATCTGATCGAAGATACTATACCGTCAATTCATACCAAAATTATACTGCCTTCCAAAGACACAATTCAGGTTTATGCTATTCATCCAGCACCTCCCGTACCACAACATAACCCATCATCTGTTGACCGTGATGCAGAGATGATGAAAACCGCAAAACTTGCACGCAATTCTAAATATCCAGTAATTGTTCTTGGGGATTTTAATGATGTAGCATGGTCTGAAACGACCACTTTGTTTCAACGTGTAAGTGGATTACTAGACATGAGAAAAGGTCGTGGACTTTTTAACACCTATAACGCTAACAGTTATCTATTGAGATGGCCACTCGATCATATATTTACAGGTGCGGCTTTTAGGGTTAAAAAAGTTGTTATAGGTGATCACGTAGGATCTGATCATTTTCCGCTTTTTACAACCCTTAGTCTCGAATCAGCTTCATCATATGCGCAGGCATTACCACCAGCTACCCAGAGTGAATTAGAGCGCGCATTTACCGAAATTCTCAAAGAGAAACAGCAAGAAAATTAAACTTACCAACTCTTTACTTAAACAAGCCAATGTCAAAATCCTGTTAAAAGTGAATGAACGTTCATTTATGGTTGTATTTTTGTTTTAAATTTAAAACATTTGACAGCACATATTGTAAACATGACTCGTAGAAAAAAAGATCCCGGAAAACGAGAAGCTTTATTAACAGCAACTTTGTCACTCATCAACGACAACGGTTTCCATGCTGCACCAATGTCAAAAATTGCTAAATTAGCACAGGTTTCACCAGCGACAATTTATATTTATTTTGAAAACAAACAGGATTTAGTTAATCAGCTTTACCTAACCATCAAAGAGAAATTAAGCTTGTATGCTTTTAAAGAATATAGCCCAACTGAACCGGTTAAAAGTTGTTTTAAAAAAATTTGGTTTAATATCGCCAGATATCGTATGCAATTTCCGCAAGAATCAGCTTTCTTAACTCAATGTGACAGCTCTCCTATGGTTGAAAACCCTACACGAGAAGAAGCATTAAAACATTTAAAAATTTTATTAGATGTATGGGATCGTGGTAAGACTGAGGGGCACATCAAAAATATTGATCCCTACCTCCTATACGCCTTTACATTATACCCTATGTCATTTTTAATAACCTCTCAACAAAGAAATCTCTATACCATAACTGACGGAGCACTTCAAGATGCATTTAATATCGCATGGGATAGTATTAAAACAGAAATAAAATAAACAATAACTATGAAAAATTTTGAATTTAAAAATCCAACTAAAATCTTATTTGGCAAGAATCAAATAAGCAAATTAAAGGATGAACTTCCTAAAGATGCTAAAATACTTCTACTCTATGGTGGAGGAAGCATCAAAAAAAACGGAATTTATGAGCAGGTTAAAAATGCTTTGAGTTCACATACGGTAATGGAGTTTGGTGGAATTCCCCCTAACCCCGAGTACAAGGTGCTATTGGATGCCTTAGATGTCATCAAAAAGAATGAGATTACCTTTTTATTAGCCGTGGGCGGGGGATCTGTTATTGATGGCACAAAATTTTTGTCAGGAGCGGCGTATTATGAAGGTCAAGAACCTTGGGAGCTTCTCACTAATAAAAAACCAATCACAGAAGGATTACCTTTTGGAACCGTTTTAACATTACCAGCTACAGGTTCTGAAATGAACTCTGGATCTGTTATTACTCGCGAGGAAACTCAAGAAAAACTTGGTATGGGAGGCCCTGGTCTTTTTCCTGTATTTTCTATTCTTGATCCACAAGTTGTACAGTCAATTCCAGAACGACAGATTGCAAATGGATTAGCAGATGCCTTTACACATGTATTAGAACAGTATGTTACGTATCCTGTAGATGCTCAATTACAAGATCGATTTGCCGAGAGCATCTTACAAACTCTCATAGCAATCGCTCCAAAAATTCTAAAAGATCCATCTGATTATACAGCCGCAGCTAATTTTATGTGGAGTTGTACGATGGCGTTGAACGGATTGATTCAAAAAGGAGTACCTACAGATTGGGCAGTTCATGCAATGGGACATGAGTTGACCGCTTTATATGGTATAGACCACGCCAGAACATTAGCGATAATTTCTTCGAGTCATTACACGTATAATTTTGAAAGTAAAAAAGAAAAATTAGCACAATATGCTACTCGTGTTTGGAATGTAACCGAGGGGTCTATCGATGAAAAAGCAAAAATTGCAATCCAAAAAACAGAAGAATTTTTCCATTCTCTTGGAATAAAGACAAAACTATCAGCCTATACTGAAGATTATAAAAATACTGCAAAAACAATTGCTAACCGTTTTACAGATCGAGGCTGGACTGGTATTGGGGAGCATGGTAAACTTGCACCTTCAGATGTCGAGAAAATCGTAGAAATGTCCTATTGAAATAATATAGAAATAATCAAAAAAAAGCAGCTATTTTACAAAAATAGCTGCTTTTTACATTGTATACTATTGTGTATATCATTAAACCTTTACATTAATTAAAGATCATAATCAATTACAAATCAGATATATTAGGTTTATTTAGTGTCATTTGGAATTTATCAAGATAAACGCCTATGTGATATCCATCCATTAACCCATGATGAACATATACAGCTACAGGCAATATAGTTTTGGTGCCTTCTTTTCTATATTTTCCGAATGAAATTTTGGGTATACTATCCTTATGTGAGTAGTTTCTAGCATGTGTTAAACCAGAAATATTATACCAAGGAATAGATGAATAATGAATTGTATCCAATCGTTTGGCATCTTCATTAAATCGTAAACCCTTACTGTTTTTTACCTCTTCGATTTCATGATTTGCTTTACGTTCAAATTTTTTAAAGTCTGCACAGAATTCAATAAAGGAAAATCCGAAGGTGTGATCATCTCTTCCGATGGTTGAAGAGGCATGAATTTGATTATATTCATACAACTTACCATTATCTATACGATATCTAAATGCTTCGGTATCATTAACGGCTTTTAAAGAACAAAATAGATAGTACAAAAACTGTGAGGTATCCATTTCTTTAGCAATCTTATACCCTATAGTATAATCTACTTCGGTAACTATTCCAAAAAAAGGCTCGTCAAATGAGGAAAAGAATTCATAGTGTTCCTTTCGATTCCAATGCTCAATATCTAAGAGGTTTCTATTCATAAAAAGTCAAAAAGTTCGATAGCTTTGGTTAAACTTCTAAAATTGGGATGCTCAACATCGGTATCTACCATTTCATGTATCCAAGTAGTATGAAATGGTATATGGATCGCGTGAGCACCTATATTTAACACAGGTATTATATCTGATTTTAACGAATTACCAATCATCAAAAATTCTGAAGGAGCAATATCTAGATGCTTAACTAATTTGTGATAGTGTTTTTCTGTTTTATCTGAAACGACCTCAATATGATGAAAATAGGATTCTAAGCCCGATTTTATAAGTTTTCTCTCTTGATCTAACAAATCACCCTTGGTAGCCATTACTAGTTTATAGTCGCCATGTAAACGCTTTAAAGTATCTTCGATACCGTCAATTAATTCTACCGGTTCTGCTAGCATTTCTTTTCCTTTAGCAATAAGTCCTTGTATAAGGGCAATAGAAGTTTTTGTTCCCCCTATCTCTATAGCTGCTTCTATAAGTGATAGTGTAAATGGTTTAATACCATAGCCATACAATGGTAAATTTTTCATTTCTACCTCATATAATAGTTTATTTGCTTCTTCTTTGGTTAAATAGGTTTGCAAAAGGTTACAAAACTCATCTTCTGCTTTTCTAAACAGGGGCTCATTAATCCATAGGGTGTCATCTGCATCAAATGCAATAACTTTGATTGTTTCAAACGACATACTACCGTACTAGTTTTTTGTATTTGATTCGTTTTGGCATAAGATCTCCACCCAAACGTTTTTTCTTATTCTCCTCATAATCAGAAAAACTACCTTCAAAGAAATACACTTGTGAATCCCCTTCAAATGCCAAAATATGGGTACAGATTCGATCCAAAAACCATCGATCATGCGAGATAACTACCGCACAACCCGCAAAATTTTCAAGCCCTTCTTCTAAGGCTCTTAATGTATTTACATCTAGATCGTTGGTCGGTTCATCCAGAAGCAAAACGTTGCCTTCTTCCTTTAGGGTCATTGCTAAATGCAAACGGTTGCGTTCACCACCAGATAAGGTTGATACTTTTTTGTTTTGTTCGCTTCCGCTGAAATTAAACCTACTTAAATATGCTCGAGAGTTTACTTGACGTCCTCCCATCATAATGAGTTCCTGCTCATCACTAAAATTTTGCCAAATGGTTTTATCTGCTTCAATGTTAGAATGACTTTGGTCAACATATGCAATTTTGGCTGTCTCTCCAACGTTGAATTCACCTTTATCGGGTTGTTCCTCACCCATGATCATCTTAAAAATAGTTGTTTTACCAGCTCCATTAGGACCAATAACACCTACAATTCCTGCTTGTGGTAAATTAAAATTAAGATCTTCATACAGTAGCTTATCTCCAAAAGCTTTACTTACCCCTTTGGCCTCAATTACGTTAGTTCCTAATCTTGGACCGTTAGGGATATAAATTTCTAACTTTTCGTCAACTTGTTTTTGATCTTGACTTAGTAATTTATCATAATTGCTTAAACGAGCTTTTTGTTTGGCTTGGCGCCCTTTTGGTGCCATTCTCGCCCACTCCAACTCTCGTTCTAAGGTTTTTTGTCTTTTGCTTGCTTGTTTTTGCTCTTGTGCAAGGCGCTTTGACTTTTGATCCAACCATGAAGAATAATTACCCTTCCATGGGATACCTTCACCTCTATCCAGTTCAAGAATCCATCCCGCAACGTTATCTAAAAAATAACGATCATGTGTTACGGCAATTACAGTTCCTTTGTACTGTTGTAAATGATGTTCTAACCAATGTACTGATTCTGCATCCAAATGGTTTGTTGGCTCATCTAGTAAAAGAATCTCTGGCTCTTGTAAAAGTAATCTACAAAGGGCTACACGACGTTTTTCTCCTCCAGATAAGACACCTATTTTTTTATCTGGTTCTGGAGTACGCAGGGCATCCATTGCAATTTCAAGCTTAGTATCAAGCTCCCAAGCATTACTTGCATCAATTTGATCCTGTAGCTTAGCTTGTTTATCCATAAGCTCTTGCATCTTATCCGCATCTTCATATACCTCTGGTAAGCCAAACATATCATTAATCTTATTGTACTCATCTAAAATAGCAACCGTTTCTGCAGCGCCCTCTTTAACGATTTCTAGCACTGTTTTTTCTGGATCTAATTGAGGTTCCTGCTCTAAGTAACCCACAGCATATCCTGGTGAAAAAACTACATCTCCTTGAAAATTCTTATCAATTCCTGCAATTATTTTCAATAATGTAGATTTACCTGAGCCATTAAGTCCCAGAATACCAATTTTTGCTCCGTAGAAAAAACTTAAATGAATATTCTTAAGCACTGGAGTATTTGCACTTTTGTACGTTTTGGTAACTCCAGACATAGAAAAGATAACTTTCTTATCGTCTGACATTGATGTGTGTTTATTATTAATTAAAAAATACCATGCTAGTGCATGGCGCTGTATTGTTATAAATTTATTTATCTGTCAATTGGTCCTATAATACTATTTATTAACAGTATTATACTCTACCTTTTAAAGCATTAAAAACCCATGCTATGGCAAAAAAACCTACGCCTACAGCCGCAAAGCCATATCCTGAAACATCACGATATCTAAATGCGCCTAAAGCAATTAGTGCTAAACCAACAAGTATCATAATAAAAGTAGCCCAGGCCAAAACAGTATTTTTATTCATTCCCATAAATAGTATTTTATTTTATTAAATAGTATTATTCAAACATTATCAACTTGAAATACAAATATCGACATTTTATCGTCAAAATAAGGTGCTTTAAAGAGATCATCAGATAATTTTCATATTTAAATATTGAATCTTAGGATGTTAAGATCATTTTTTATTGACAACTAAATCTAGTGAATCAACTAATCTTTATTCTTTATTAAGAATGGGAGTATTAAATTAAACAAATCGTAAAATAACGTGTAATTTTATAAGAAATCATTTTCAAAATGCTGCTTTTTTGTATTTTCGTGCAAACATATTGCACATTATGGATATAAAATTTAATAAAAACGAAGATCATAATAAATTACTCCTTTCAGATTTGAAACACAGGTTAGCTAAAGTTAAACTTGGTGGTGGTGAAAAACGTATTGAAAAACTGCATAGCAAAGGTAAAATGACAGCTCGCGAACGGATTTCATATCTTTTGGATGATGACCGAGATGCGATTGAGATAGCTGCCTTTGCGGGAGATGATATGTATGAAGAGCATGGGGGTTGTCCTTCGGGAGGCGTAGTCATCAAAATAGGATATGTACGTGGTAAACAGTGTATAGTGGTTGCCAATGACGCAACCGTTAAGGCGGGAGCTTGGTTTCCTATAACTGGAAAAAAAAATCTAAGAGCACAAGAAATAGCTATAGAAAACAAACTTCCAATTATTTATCTAGTCGATAGTGCTGGGGTATACCTACCCCTTCAAGATGAAATCTTTCCAGATAAAGAACACTTTGGTCGCATATTTCGAAACAATGCTGTAATGAGTAGTATGGGAATCACTCAAATATCTGCAGTTATGGGAAGCTGCGTTGCTGGAGGCGCCTATTTACCCATTATGAGTGACGAGGCGCTTATTGTGGATAAAACAGGTAGTATCTTTTTGGCAGGTAGTTATTTAGTTAAGGCTGCTATTGGTGAGACTATTGACAACGAAACCTTAGGCGGAGCTACTACTCATTGCGAAATCTCTGGTGTAACCGATTATAAATCAAAAGACGATAAGGACGCGCTAGATACTATTAAAAACATAATGTCCAAAATAGGTGATTATAATAAGGCTGGTTACAACAGAGTCAAATCACTTTTACCTAAAGAAAAACAAGAAGATATATATGGAATTCTACCTAAAGCGCGCAATGAACCTTATGATATGATGGAGATTATCGCTAGGTTGGTCGATGATTCTGATTTTGAAGAATATAAAGCTGGTTATGGTCAAACCATTGTGACTGGATATGCCAGAATTGATGGCTGGGCAGTGGGAATTGTTGCCAATCAACGTAAAATTGTAAAGACCAAAAAAGGTGAAATGCAGTTTGGTGGGGTGATTTATTCGGACTCTGCAGACAAAGCCACTCGATTTATAGCTAATTGTAATCAAAAGAAAATTCCCTTAGTGTTTTTACAAGATGTTACAGGCTTCATGGTAGGTAGTAAGAGTGAGCATGGCGGTATCATAAAAGATGGAGCTAAAATGGTAAATGCTGTAAGTAATAGCGTAGTACCTAAGTTTACTGTAGTTATCGGAAACTCTTATGGCGCTGGTAATTACGCTATGTGTGGTAAAGCATATGATCCACGATTAATTTGTGCTTGGCCAAGTGCAGAACTTGCTGTTATGGGAGGTTCACAGGCGGCAAAAGTATTACTTCAGATTGAAACTGCTTCGTTAAAAAGTAAGGGACAAACAATTACTGAAGAAGATGAGAAAGCAATGTTTGATAAAATAAAAGCAAGGTATGATAAGCAAACTTCACCCTACTATGCAGCGGCGCGTATCTGGACAGATGGTATTATTGATCCATTAGACACCAGAAAATGGATTAGTATGGGAATTGAAGCAGCAGACCACGCTCCTATCGAAAAACCTTTCAATTTAGGAGTGATACAAGTCTAATATTTTTGCAGAAAATTAGTTGCGTTTGGGGATTGAGATAAGTTTTGTTTGTCTACCGTTAACATATCTAAAACCATCTACTCCCCAAAACCCAACTTCTTCTAGCATTATTCTAATATCCTTATTCCATTCAGGAACAGTTACCGTTGTGTTAAGTTCTATTGCATAAACAGTGTTTACAAATAGAGGATAATCACCCGTGCCCTTTACTCCGTCTTGTGCATCCCACATACCAATTGCTGGACCTGCAGAGTGTCCATACATACCTAAAGGATGTGTGTAAATAGAAGGTCTTAAGTTATCTGATTTTGAATCACTTATAGATTTTAAAAGTATTTGATTTCCTGTGTTATTTTTGACAAAGTTATTTGTCAAATGATCTTGAACTTTGTTTCCATTTGTAAACACGTTGTTTAAATAATCAGGTATTTCACTTTCATTATTTTGTAGTATATAACCATGTTGTTGGCAGTCTGTATTAAGTCCTAAATAGGTAATTCCAAAATCGCAATGTATTAAATCCCCTGGCTGAATAATAGTTTTATCTTGACGACTGGAAAATGCTTTTTTCTCTGAAAGAAGCGCACTACTCTTTCTTTGAATATCTACCGTAGGATGAAACCAAGTTTCTAACCCCATATCAGTTACTTTTTGTCGTAACCACCATACCACATCATCGGTTGTAGTGAGTTCGGGTTTAATTACTTTTATGCTAAAAGCTTCTGCGATTATATCATGTGTAATGGCTACTAACTCTTTATAAATTTCCATTTCCTCAGGTATTCGAGTTTCGATCCAACGTACCGCAAGTTTTTCAGCAGAAACAACTTTATTTTTATAAGATGTTGGTAAATTTTTCATGAGCAAATCATAATCTGTTTTAACTAAGCCATCAGCAATGTTAAAATCATTTGAAATGTTAATCCCAATTTTATTTGGTTTCTTATCTTCTATTAGTGCAGTTAATGCCAACCACTGATCTGGCTGAACTTCTTTATCCCATACTGCTTCTATATGGTTTCCTATATCATAACGAGCTATAGCCTGTTTAGTAAAAACATTATTACTACTATCTCGGTAAAAAACCAACATAGTTCTCCTTCTAGCATGCAACCACGTTGATGGCAGCATTGTTTTGAGTACCGGATCCTCATTGTACTCTCTAGCAATAAGTACCCACATATCTATATCTGTCTCGTCCATTAATTGCGGTAATAGACTATCCAGTCGCTTTTTTAAAATTTGATCTTTTACATTAGCACGATCACGTTCACTCATTATTTGAGAAACTGCAGAAAAACTTATTAGATAGAAAAAGATAAAAAGATATTTCATTATTGATAGTTTTACTAATTAAGTGTAAAATATAGTGATTATTAAAATATGTAGGTTAACCTTAAATTCGTTCACCATTTTGTATAAGTTGTAACGTTTGGTTGCGCTGCACTTTACCTGTTGCGGTTTCGACAAATTGAGTAAGGCAATAAATCTCTTTTGGAATTTCATAACGAGTTAGTGTGGTAATATTAGCAAGACCTTCGTTAATTGAACTTATTAAATCTTTGGAGTAATTAGCTTCAATAATCATAATAAGTTTTTCTCCCAAACTATCATCGGGTATTCCAATTAAAAAAAAACGATGGGAAATGAGTTGCTGTAACTTAACCTCAATTGTCTCTGGAAACAATTTGATACCTCCACTATTCACAACATTATCAAATCTCCCTTTCCAGAGAAACTTTTTATATGATTTTAAAAATACCACATCATTCGTTATGATTGTTTTTTCATGTAATAATGGTGCATTGATAATAAGACAATCTCTGGTATCTGTACCAATTGTTATATTGGGTAATGTTTTGAAAAACAGGTTTTTTTTCTCTTTTTTTTACCATTGATACGACGCGCAGCTATATGTGATACGGTCTCTGTCATACCGTAAGTTTCATAAATTTTTGTGTCACAGGATTGTACTAGGGCTTTTAGACGTTCACGAATCGCACCCCCGCCTACAATTAATTTTTTAATTAAATGCAATCTATTGATTGAATTATCCAACTGCAACGGAATCATTGCACAAAAATCGTAGTGTTTATAGATAGTATCAAGAGGATTACTTTTGGGCGGAATACAATCTATTTTCCATCCTAAGATCATGGCACGAACAAGCATCATCTTACCAGCGATATAATTTACAGGTAGACAAAGTAATGCGTGTGTTTGAGCATCGAGTTTAAAAAAATCCCCGGTCGCTTTTGCACTGTTAACCATGTGCTTTTTGAGCACTTTCAAAACCTTCGGTTTACCTGTTGACCCCGAAGTTCTTACGGTTATATATTCTTTACCATCTAACCATTCTAATAAAAAATATCCTATTTCTTGTTCATATGGTTCTCCAGTATCTATTAACGTTATAGCAACTTGTTTAACCCCATATTTATCTAGCTTTTGTTTGTTTAACTCAAAAGCTTCGTGAATCGGATATGCTATCGTTAGTTCTGGCTCTTGCATATTCAAATTTCAGTTATAATCATGATAAGTATGTTAAAAATGCATCAAATGTTTTTTAAATTTCGATACTCTTATTTTGTTTTGGGGGAACAACTTTTCCTGTTAATCGCTCTTTCCAATTAGTCCATCCGTATTTTTTTGCAAAAATTAATAAGTAGATAGGATATACGATAAGCACAGGTAATACAATATCAATACCTCCAGAAGGTTCTGAAATATCCAAAAATATAGCATTGGTTTGAAAAACACTCCAATTAGTAGTAACAAGAACGGCTGCTACAATATTATTGGCTGCATGAAAACCCAATGCAAGTTCCATCCCCTCGTCCATAAGGGTAAGTACCCCAAGGAGCAAACCTGTACCAATATAAAAAATCATCATCACATTACCTAGTTTTGCAACTTCTGGATTCGCTCCATGAAGTAATCCAAATATAATAGAAGTTACCAGTAAGGGTACCCACCTATTTTTGGCAAGTAATCCAAACCATTGCATAAGATATCCTCTAAAAAGGTATTCCTCAAAGCTAGTTTGAAGTGGTAGTAGTACTAGGGCAATAATTAATAAAATTAGAAACGGCACTACCTCAAAATTTAGAATAAAAATTTCTGGCTCTAGCACGTAACTAATACCGAAAAATAAAACATTAACAATTAGTACTAATAGAAAAGAAAATTTGATTCTACTCCAATCTACTGTAGATCGTGTAGTCGTTACATCAATAATTTTTTTATGATGTATTGCCGTTACGCTAAGATATAAAGCTCCTAATCCTACTACAAAACTAAAAATCATTAGGGCCAATAAAAAATTAGTATCAATTCCCAAACTCATAAAAGAATTTTCTGCAGCACTCAAAAATGAATTTATATCACCTGATGTTATAAATGCTACAATAAAGAGAGGTAGTACCCCAAATACTTGCCAACCTAATACTATGACAACCAAACCTATAATATATCGCCAAATCTCATTCTTCCCTCTGAAAGCTTGTTGTATAAACATGTTCTTAGTTATTTAAATATGATACCTCCCATTTAACTTGGGTATTGTAATATAATTTTCCTTGAGTTACTGTTAATGGAGCTTTAAAGTTATTAGTGTATAATGCTCCAGTACCTAATCCTTGCGGAAGCTTACTTTGTAACGTATACGTATATTGTGCAATAGCATTAAGTCCGATATTACTTTCTAAAGCACTTGTTATCCACCAATCAATTTTCAATTGATTGGCCAAATCTATCCATTCCTGAGTACCTCTAAAACCACCTATCAAACTTGGTTTTAAGATTATATATTGTGGTTGAATACTATTAAGAAGATTCCGTTTTTCTTCTAAAGTAAATATACCTATCAACTCTTCATCCAAAGCTATGGGGAGTGGGGAGTTTTTACATAAATCATACATACTTTCTAATTGCCCCGCTTTAATAGGTTGTTCTATACTGTGCAAATCAAATTGAGATAATTGTTCGAGTTGCTTTTGTGCTTTACTAGGATCAAAAGCACCATTTGCGTCAACTCGAATCTCGATAGTATCTGATGAGTAGTGTTTTCTTATATATCTAAGAAGTGCTAGTTCATTTTCAAAATCTATTGCTCCGATTTTTAATTTAATACACGTAAACCCTTGTTCTAATTTTTCTTTAATCTGATTTTTCATAAAAGATTTATCCCCCATCCAAATTAGACCATTTATGGGAATAGGATCTTGGTGTTTGGTAAATTTTGAAGGAAACAAAAGAAATGGTTGTGTACTTTCTAACGATTTAAATGCCATTTCTATACCAAATTGAATACTTGGGTACGCTAGTAATGCCTCCCATAACTTTTTTTTACCAAGAGAAATATTAGCACAGACCCATTTTAATTTATCCTCATAATCGGGACGATCATCTATACTTAACGTTCTTAAAACTCCGCATTCACCAATCCCTGTATTTCCGTCTTTCGTTAAAATTAAAAACCATGTTTCTTTGGTACGTAAAACACCTCGTGAGGTACCACTAGGTCTTTTAAAATCAAGAATGTATTTTTTATAGGTTGCTACCATCTACACTGTAATACTTTCTCCAATATCCAACAACATTAAATCTTTATTGTTTTCAAAAAATTTTCGTTTAGCCTCTTCATGGTTAATTTCGATATATCCAAAAGTATCATAATGTACCCCTAATACTTTATCACATGCAACAAAGTCACTAGCAAGTATGGCATCGTCGATACCCATGGTAAAATTATCCCCTATGGGTAAAATGGCTAAATCTAATTTTGTAAACAAAGGAATAAGTTTCATATCCATGGTGAGCGCTGTGTCTCCAGCAATATAAATACTTTTGTG
Organism: Aquimarina rhodophyticola; assembly: GCF_042434915.1. Lineage (GTDB taxonomy): Bacteria > Bacteroidota > Bacteroidia > Flavobacteriales > Flavobacteriaceae > Aquimarina. The sequence continues at coordinate 1,187,505 of NZ_CP170198.1, read as the reverse complement.
CTCTCCTTGTATAACAAATCCTCCAGGTTGTCCCCCGTAGCTTCCATCGGGAAAGCTACTCGTATGCAATGCATTCACGTATTTTACTTTTCCAAATTCGAACTCCCAAGCGCCTCCATGATTCATTGGGTGAACTTCGATACCTTTTTGCTGGTAATGCATAGCTATTTCATAATTAGATACAATTACTGCATCGTTGTTTTTTGCAATAGCTTCAGCATCTAGAATATGATCCTCATGTGCATGGGTTAATAATATATAATCTGCTTTAATAGTATCGATATCAATTTTATCTTTTGATAAAGGGTTTCCTGAAATAAATGGATCTACCAAAACTCGGCAATCATCAATTTCTAATAACAAACTATTCTGACCGTAAAAAGTAATTTTCATAAGTTTTTTTTTATTTGAAAATTATAAAATTTGTCCTAAAGAAAATAGTATTGCCACAAAAAATGTAGACAAAGCTACTTTTTTTAATTCTGGATCTAATATCATTGTATTTTCAATTTTATACACTTTAAAAATATGAACTAATAAGGGAATGAAAGCTAAAAAAAATAAAGCTTCACGACTATTAGTGATTGTCAAAAAGAAATGGAGGGTTAAACTTAATAAAGCAACAAGAATTAATAAATAATGATATTTTTTTGCATTAGAAAGCCCTACTTTTACTACAAATGTATTCTTTCCTGCTTTTTTATCTCCAAAATAATCTCGCATATTATTTAAATTAAGGACCGCTGTACTTAACAATCCTATTGCAATAGCTGGTAAAAAAACTTCAATGGATATTGCCTTTGAGAATAAGAAAAAAGTACCAACAACGCTTACTAATCCAAAAAAAATAAAGACAAAGACATCTCCTAAGCCTCTATATCCGTAGGCAACATTACCCACTGTATATTTTATAGCTGCTGTTATTGCTAAGAGACCTAAAAGGAAAAATATTATAGAGTATAAAAAATTCTCTTTTCCAAAGGCCGTATAAATAAGCAACAAGGCCAGCGCCAATGTGATTAAAGAGGTACAAATAATACCAATTTTCATTTCTGCTGTAGACAAAATACCACTTTGTATAGCACGTAAAGGTCCTACCCTATCTTCATTATCTGTTCCCTTGACACCATCCCCATAGTCATTAGCAAAATTCGATAATATTTGCAATCCGAGTGTTGTACCAATTGCTAACCAGAAAATGACAGTAGTAAAAAAATGCGGGATTTCATTTTCAATAGTAGCTCCTGTATATGATATAGAATTTAAATAATTTTCATTGAAAAGTGAAGCGCCAACAATAATTCCTGAAATAGATAAGGGCAACGTTCGTAATCTAGCTGCAGAAATCCATGCTTTTAATTTAATCATGTTTCTATTTTTTAAAGTCAAAGTAACAGTATTTATTTTAAAAACATCCTTTTTAACACTAGTAACTCATAATTATAGGACGGTTTGAATTAGTCCATTTTTGATACAAATCCAGAAATAATTCCAAAAGGATTTTGTTTTATCCCGTACTACATTTATATCTTTCTGGTTAACAATGCCTTTATCCTCTTTACGATCGATAATTAGATTTGATAACAAAGTAAGAACAGATTTCTTATGTTGCCCATCCTCTTTTAGAATATTTACGTCAAATGTATTATATGACATTGCGGTACTGCCTAGTGCTGCGTCTTTATTACCACTAAAATCGAAGTATAAAGCGTCCAAACGACCATTTGCTTCTATATTTAAAGTGGGCTTTATAAAAGCATTCATTGATGAAGCCTCCACATTTTTAACTGCCCCACGTATGTTGAAAGAATCCGACAGACTATTAATGTCAAATGCCCAATCGATAGTAACTGGTGCTTGATTCATAAACTTACTTTCAATATGTATCTCTACAGTATTTTGAACAGCGGTTTTTAATGTATTGATCTCACTTACACCTATTCTTAAATCATTAAATGATATTTTACCTGGTTGAGTTGTATTCTCCAAAAGTTCGGCATAACTTATTTGATCTGCTTTAATACTAATAGAGTCAACTGCTATAAGTATATTCAATTTACGTAAAAGTTCGCTATACATTGGTTTAACCGACATATCATCTGGAAGTTTTTTATCTCGGTAAATATCAAAATCAATTTTATCAAGTGCTATCAATGCACTACTAAAGATTATTTTGTTTCTAATTTCTTCAATTTTTGGTGCATGTATTGTGATACTACACTTGTTTAATCGCATGTAATCTCGTTCATATTTGATAGTATTTATAAACACCTCTTTGGAGAATAATGGTATAATTCGTAGTTCTTGTACAAGCCAATTTTTTTCATTAAAATCAAAAGAATGCATGATCAATTGATGGTAGGGATCTATCGTGGTTTTAAAATTTCTAATTTCCCCCTTATAACTATTATACGTAAACGGTATTGATTGGGATAGCAACGAAGCGTTTGTAGCAAATCGAAAAATTGACATTTTTGATATATCAATACTAGTATTTGATTCTTTTTGTAAGGAATCTTGCTCTAGTACAATATACGAATTTACTATATCTAATTTATTGATATTCAAAGTAAATGACTCTTTTTTATCCTTTTTGGCTGTATTTTTTTGCTTTTTTGTGGCCTCAATATGTAGTTTACTATTCTCGATAGTAACCTCTTTAATAAATACTTCTTTATTTTTTATCAATTTCCAGAAACTAACATCTTTAATGTATAGATGCTCAATAGTACATTTTAACTGTTTTTGATCCACAAATTCTAGGTTATTAAAAGAGATATTTCCAAATAATGGTTCGATATGTAGAGCTTTATAATTAATTTGAATTCCTTCACTACGCATCCCATTCAATGTATTCTCGATTTTATATTCTATAAAAACTCCTATCAAAAAATACGTAATTAACAGAAATGCTACACTATAAACTACTATAGAGACTGGTTTTTTAAAGTTACTTTTCATAAAACTAGATAGATATAAAAATTTCTAAGGATCGAATATAGTATAAACACCATAAAATGGTAGTAGTATTTATGAAGAGTATAACATTATAAGGCATAAAAGGATTGCAAAGGATAGTAAAGTTTTTTACTTTCGGCATCAATTTGATTTAAACGATGACCAAATGAAAAATACTGCCTTAACAGCCATTCATCAAGCACTAGGTGCAAAAATAGTTCCCTTTGCGGGATACAATATGCCCGTTTCATACGAGGGAGTAACTGTAGAGCATGAGACCGTAAGAACAAGCGTAGGAGTATTCGATGTTTCCCATATGGGTGAATTTTTGATAAGTGGACCCAATGCATTAGCATTAATTCAAAAAGTTACAACCAATGATGCTTCAAAACTTGTTAATGGCAAAGCACAATATAGTTGCTTTCCAAATGAATCTGGAGGGATTATAGATGACTTAATCGTATATAGATTAGAGGATGAAAAATTTTTATTGGTTGTAAATGCCTCAAATATTCAAAAGGACTGGGATTGGATTACTAAGCATAACACCATGAATGCAGAAATTAGAGATTTGTCTGATGAGTATTCTCTGTTAGCTATTCAAGGGCCTAAAGCAGCAAAAGCAATGCAAAGTCTTACCTCGATCGATCTTTTGGCGATGAAGTTTTACACCTTTGAAGTAGCTGAATTTGCAGGTATTCCTAATGTAATTATTTCGGCGACAGGATATACAGGTAGTGGTGGCTTTGAGATTTATTGCAAAAATTCTGAAGTAGAACAAGTATGGCACAAGGTACTAGACGCTGGTGCATCTTTTGGCATCAAACCGATAGGATTGGCTGCACGTGATACTCTGCGTTTAGAGATGGGATATTGCTTATATGGTAATGATATTAATGATACTACCTCGCCTATCGAAGCAGGTTTAGGCTGGATCACGAAATTTAATAAAGACTTTATCAATTCTGAAGCTATTGCAAAAGAAAAAGAAGAAGGTCCATCGCGTAAACTTGTCGGTTTTACATTAGATCAAAAAGGAATTCCGCGTCATGACTATGAGATTGTAAATGAATCAGGTGAAAAAATTGGTGTAGTAACCTCTGGAACCATGTCTCCTTCACTTGGAGTTGGTATTGGCCTAGGTTATGTTCCTGTAGCATTTGCTAAACCCGATAGCAAAATTTTTATTCAAATTCGGAAAAAAGCTATTCCGGCTACTGTAACTAAATTACCTTTTTATAAAGGTTAAATAGTTTGGTTATTTTTATAATATTGTTAAGTTTCAGCGTTGTCATTATGTCAATTCTGAAACTTAATTATTTTAAACTACAGCGTATTTGAAAAAGATTTTAATTATAGGAGGTAGTGGATTTATTGGAAATGCCCTCTACAAAGAGCTTAATTCCTATTTTGATACCTATGCAACGTATCGAACGGATAATGCTATATTAGAAAAAAATACTAAATTTTTTCAATATGATATGGAATTAGAAGATATAACAATTCTTCTAGACAATTTACAACCAACGTATATTGTATCGACTACAAGAGGTAATTTTAACACTCAGTTAGATGCACATCAACGCATTATTAATTGGATAAAAACCCATCCAAGTAAATTAATCTTTTTTTCGAGTGCCAACGTATTTGACGCATTTAGTAACTACCCTTCTTATGAATATGATAAAACGCTAAGTGATAGCGTCTATGGGCGATTTAAAATAAAGATAGAAAACGCATTGATGCGACTCCCAGCCCATAAATATGTAATTGCACGCGTACCTATGGTATTTGGAGCTAATACTCCAAGAATTCAAGAAATAAAAACTTTACATAGCCTACGCGCACCTATAGAAATTTTTCCTAATGTTATTTTGAATGCTACCTCTATATCAAAATTAACACAACAAATTCATTATATAATTAATAGAAATAAAAAAGGAATTTTTCATTTAGGAAGCATTGACTTGTATTATCATTTTGATTTAATCAAAGAAATTTGCGATATACTACATTTAACCGAACCGATCTTTAAGCAAGTCTATGACTCAAACAATGATAGATATCTAGCAGTTTTACCTAAGGATAATGTATTGCCTAAAAACTTACAAATTTCAACCCAAGAAGTAATAAATTCAGTGATTCTACAGTAACGTTAAGAATTAACTAAAATTAAAGATCCTCTTATACATACCTATAAATTTTCATAACTTTAAAAAAAGAATTATGGAGCCTATAGATTTTTCTGAACTAAGAGCCTTGTATATCAACTGTACACTCAAAAAATCCCCTAGACAAAGCCATACGCAAGGTTTACTAGATGTATCAAAAACTATATTGGAAAAAGAAGGTGTAAATGTAGAGACTATACGCGCTGTTGACTACGATATCCCTTATGGGGTATTACCAGATATGACCAAGGAGGGTGCGGAGGTTGATGCTTGGCCTCAATTATTTGAAAAAGTAATGGCAGCCGATATCTTACTATTAGGTACTCCAATATGGTTGGGTGAACGCTCTTCTGTTTGTACAAAAATTATTGAACGTTTGTATGGCATGAGTGGGCAAAAAAATAGTAAAGGTCAATATATTTACTATGGGAAGGTTGGAGGCTGTATAATTACTGGAAATGAAGATGGTGTTAAACATTGTGCTATGGGCATTTTGTATTCTTTACAACACATAGGATATAGTATCCCACCACAAGCAGATAGTGGTTGGATAGGTGAAGTAGGTCCAGGTCCTAGTTATTTGGATAAGGAATCGGGAGCAAAAAACAACGAATTTACGAACCGAAACACTACCTTTATGTCTTATAATTTAATGCACTTGGCAAAATTATTAAAAACCGCCGATGGCTACCCGAAATATGGAAATTCGCGTACAGCATGGGATGATGGCACGCGATGGAATTTTGAAAATCCTGAATATCGCTAATTATTAAAAATACAATAAGCTAGATACTAAACTATGAATATAGCTATACCTGCTGGAACCAAATTGATTCTATTTGATGGTGTTTGTAATCTCTGCAACAGCGCTATAAACTTTGTAATTGCTCATGACAAAAAAAAGGTTTTTAGATATGCTTCATTGCAAAGTAAAATAGGACAAGAATTTCTAAAAGAAAGAAATTTGGATACTTCCAAATTAGATTCTATTATATTAGTGGAACCTAATATCGCTTATTATCATAAATCCACCGCAGCTTTAGAAATTGCAAAACATCTAAGTGGTATCTATTCAGTATTATCGATATTTTTGATATTTCCAAAACAATTTAGAGATTGGATATACGATATCGTTGCAAAAAATAGATATCGCTGGTTTGGCAAAAAAGATAATTGCCAGATCCCTACTCCAGAATTAAAAAGTTTATTTATTGATCAGGCATAAGCGAATCATTAACTCTTCATTTGGCATTAGTCTCCTCCTCACTCTCTGATTCTATAAAGAGATCTTGATCAAGTTGAAATTGTTTCTCTCTTAGCTCGTTAGATTCCTTATCTAATTTTCTAATATTATTTAAGTGTACTATACTTAAGCAAATAACTGCAAATGATAGTAAAGCGATTGGTAGCAATAATCGTTTCATACGCCTTATATTGATTTTTGATTTGTGTTATTCAAATATATTATCAATATTACAACTGTGTAAGGGGTAAAAGCCCCTTTTAATGAAGGATTATTCCTCAAAACTATAGTAATGTCATTTTCGGAAATCTTACAGCATCTTCATATTCTATAAGACATAAAATTATAACTAATCACGTTTGTAAGTATCGTCCCAGTTTTTCACTTTAGGATGCCCTAATTTATCAACACTTTTTGCTACGATCATAGAAACTGCAGCATCTCCTGTGACGTTTACTGTAGTTCTACACATATCCAAAGGTCTATCGACTGCAAAGATTAAAGCTAACCCAGCTTCAGGAATACCTGCTTGAGCCAATACAATAACAAGCATTACCATACCAGCTCCAGGAACCGCTGCAGATCCAATAGAAGCCAGCGTTGCTGTCGCTATTATTCCTAATTGTGCACCTAAACTTAGATCCATACCAAAAGCCTGTGCAATAAAAACTGCCGCTACTGCTTGGTACAAACTTGTTCCGTCCATATTAATAGTAGCTCCAATAGGCAATACAAAACTGGTCACTTCTTTCTCTACACCTAAGTGTTCCTCTACTCGCTCCATGGTTACTGGTAAAGTCGCCGCACTTGAACTTGTAGAAAACGCCAAGAGTTGAGCAGGCGAAATACCATTAATAAAGAATAAAGGAGAACGCTTTGTAAATATCCAAACAATCAAAATATATACACCAATCATGATAAGAAGGCCTAAAACAACACAAAACGCATACATGGCTAGCGCAGCAAAAAGGTCGGTACTTGGTGATTCAACAACCAAGGCAGCCAGCAACGCAAATACACCGTAGGGTGCAACCAACATTATTAAATCAATTAGCTTAAGAATCACTTCATTAAATCCATCAAAAAATGCTTTTACGGGTTTTGAACGTTCTTCGGGAATTAAAATTAGTCCAATACCAAAAAATATGGCAAAGAAAATAACTTGTAACATATTACGATTATCTCCTGCTGCATTAAAAATGTTACTAGGTACCAGATCTACTAACGCTTGTAAAGGTCCTGCGTTTTTTTGTTTTTGAGCATCTGCAATCTTGCTATCTGCGTCACCTTTATAACTTTCTATTAGTTCTGTTCTTGTTTCTTCGGTAATAGCACTTCCTGGTTTTACAACATTAACGACCAATAATCCTATACTAACCGCTATAATGGTTGTTATGATATAGGTTCCGATCGTTCTTCCACCCATCTTGGAAAGTTTAGAAATATCTTTTAAATCGGAAACCCCTTTAATTAAGGAAGCTAAAATTAACGGTACAGCTATAAGTTTGAGTGCATTTATAAATATGGTTCCAAAAGGTTTTATCCAATCACCAATAAAATCTGCTCCCCAACTAAATTTTGATAAAATTATTGCAGAGATTACTCCTGCTACCATTCCAATTAATATTTGCCAATGCAGTGCCAATTTTTTCATAGTGCGATCTTACTTAATTTTCGGTTTTGCCGAAGATATAAATTTATAGTCTAAAATGGTAATTATCCCTAATTATCTACTAAGCACTTTGCTTAGTCATTATTTTTATGATCCATTATTTTTTCGAAATAGCGATACAAATCACCTTTTGTTATAGATGCACCTTGCTGAATGATCTTAAATTTATCCAAGTTTTTATCTTCGCTATAGGACTTAGTTGCATTATAAAACAGTACACTGTCATCTAATAAATTTTGTCGAAGCCAATCATAGCCTTCTTGTGTAGTTATGTCTATAGTGTTATTTTCAACTTTTATAGCAATTAATCGCATTTCATTAGGTAACAATTTAAAAAGATGTATTTGATCTTTTGAAAAATGTTCTAAGAACGTTGCTTTTTCCAACACCCCTTCCCATACCAAATCACTAAAAACATCAATCTCTTCTTCAGCAACTTCAGGACGGTTTGTTTTAATTTCTTTCCACTCCTCTGCAGTAATAGATTGTGTAGCCAGAAAATTTATAAATTCTGGATGTAATTCTTCTAATTGTTCTTTTGTTAATCTTGTATACTTCATGATACTACTTTTACTCATTTCAGTTAAAAATCCGTTCCCAAAGTATTGGGAACGGATTTTAATCCACACTTTAGTTAAATGTTTTTAGAAAATATATCTTAATCCTACTTGCGCTTGCCATCTAGATTGTAGCGAAGCATCATATCCAAAAGTTTCAGTTAAGTTAGGATCAAAAGTATAAGTTGGTTGATTAGCTTCATCTACAGTAACTCCCAAAATTTGGACATTGTTAGGCTGTTGTACTAATCCCCAATCAGAGTTGATCATATTACCTACATTAAGAATATCTACGCTCAATTGAATTGTATTGGTACGTTCTCCTAGGTTGATATTGAAATCTTGTAAAAACTTAAAATCGATTTTGTTTCTCCACGGAGCTAACGCAGCATAACGCTCTGCATACTCACCACGATTATCACTTAAATACTCATCTTGTCTAATGTATTGTTCAAAAGCTGCTGCTTGTCCAGGACCACTAAAGTTCATTTGTTGAACTTCAGATGCAGTAGGAATATAGATTAGATCATTAACTGTAGAGGCTAAAAAAGTCGGGGTAGCATCCTTATTTATATCACCTGCATAAGTATAATTAAAACGACCACCTTCAGCAAACTCAGCAAATCCCGAAATAGTTGTTGCATATTTACCATCACCATAGCTCCATTTTTTAGAAGCTACCGCAATAATACGATGACGATCTCCATATTTAGAATTAGCCAACACATCATTGTTTACGTTACCCAAGGCTGGATTAAACGCAAAGGCATCTCCAGTAATTTCTGCTTCAATCGAGTTCACATCTTTAGAGTCCAAATAACTATAGGCAACGCTTGCATATAAATTATTTTTAAAGTTTTTTGCTGCTTTAAAAGAAGCACTTATCACTCTTCCTTTGCTTGAATTGGTCAAGACGTATGCGTTATTCACACCCCTATCGGCATCTCCATAAATTAGTCGATTGTCAACACCCTGTAATCTATCAGTAGGAGTTCTCAACCCCCAATTTTGTACGTGGGCTGCGTTAATATCTTCAGTATACGAAAAATCTCCGGTTAAAATTATGCCATTTTTTAGTTTATAGTCTGTACCAAAACTAGATCTCCATACTTGAGGAAATTGAAAATTTGGATCTACCAACTGAAAAAAACCATCGTCTGCTCCACTCACTTGATTTCCTATCCATACAAAAGGTAAACGTCCAGTAAAAATACCTGTACCTCCTCGCAGCTGTAGTGTTTTATCACCTAAAACATCGTAATTAAATCCTAAGCGAGGTGATAATAACAAACGATCTGTTGGTAACGTAGTAGAACTCAAATTCACTTCGCTTCTCGTCTGAGGGTTAAAATAAGTAAGACTCTCATCTCGACTGGCACCATTATCTGTATCTATATATTTCTG